>JAGCTE010000001.1 GCA_017963805.1 bacterium
ACTTCGGAACAAGTCAATACGTCGACTTCCGCGCCTTTGCTTTTCGCGGCTTCCGCTATGGCTTCCGCCATAGCCTGGGTGTTGCCTGTGCCGCTCCAATAGATAACTGCTACTTTGCTCATTTTTGTTTTCCTTATTTTTTATGGTTATTTGTTTATGGTCAGATTGTAGAGGCTCCAGCCTTCTTTGCTCAGCCTGAGGAAGCACTTGGTGCAGTCGCGGCAGCGCTCGAAAAGCTCCCTGGCTTTCCTCAAGTCGCTCTCGTAGACTTTCCAGAGCCCCGTGTACACGCACTCGCTCCCGTTGATGAAGCCTTTGACGTCCACCGCCGGATACCCCAGGAACAATCCCAGCTCGTGGGGAAAATCCCTAGACGAATCAAACCGCCGCCTCAAGTGAACTATTTTCTCTTCCGTCCCCTCTTCGGGATAGCCGTAATCAGCAAGGAGCTCATTGGCGAGATTTCCGCTCAGATCTTCTTCCAGCATCTTCGGACGGTAAAAGTAGACCAGTCCCCGGCCTTTGCGATAGCGGAGCGCGACGACGCTCACGCCTTTCCTTTTCAAGCAGACATTTATCTCGGAAAGGCTATTTCGCATCTCCTCTTCGCTCTAGAAAGGACAGTTGAAAACGCTGCCAGTCTTGAGAGCCGCCATGGTCGGGGCGCAGCAGTGAATTATCATTTCATCAGACATTTTTTCTCCTAGTTAGTCATAACTAACTAATAGCCTACCAACCCTCCCCCAAAAAGTCAAGAGGGCTCATCTCAGGCTCTCTATTCCCCAAATTCGAAAAAATATTGATCTTGAGGAATAGAAAAAATAGGAGCTCCTCGCGGGGCTCCTCTTTCTTTTTTTATTTTTCGGTCGCGAAAACGATTGAGGCTTTCCTAGAGATTTCGGACTGGGATGTCGGCTTCGCCTTTTTCGCGTTCCAGGGCGGAGACGGCGTAGCGGAGGCCGTCTATGGTGGTGGTGACAGGGACGCCGGCAAGTACGGCTTCCGCGCGGATGCGGAAGTGGTCGTCAGCGGGTTCCATACCGGATTCGGAGGTGTTGACCACCCAGCCTATTTCCCTTTCCCTGATGTAGTCTATGGCGTTGGGGCGGCCTTTGGAGACGCGGTAGACGCCGGTGCTCTTGATACCGTTGTTCCAGAGGCAGGTGGAGGTGCCAAGGGTGGCGTAGATGAAGAAGCCCATGTCGACGAGTTTTTGAACGAGAGGAATAGCTTCCTCTTTGTCCTCGTCCTTTAGGGAGACGAAGATCTTACCCTGCTTGGGAAGCGGGCTGCCGGCGGCCTGCTGGGATTTGTAGTAGGCTTCCATAGGGTCGGAGCCGATGGCCATCACTTCGCCGGTGGAACGCATCTCGGGAGTGAGGTCGATAGCGGCGCCTTTGAATTTTATGAAGGGGAAGACGGCTTCTTTTACGCAGTAGCATTTGGGAGCCACTTCCTCGGTGAAGCCGAGGTCGGTCAGCTTGAAGCCAACCATGCAGAGGGCGGCGTAGCCGGCCAAAGGAACGCCGATTGCCTTCGAGACGAAAGGCACGGTGCGGGAGGCCCTGGGGTTCACTTCGATCATCCAAAGTTCGTCGTTTTTCACAGCCAGCTGGAGATTCATGAGGCCTACGACGTTGAGCTTCTTTGCGAAGATCTTGGCGAATTTTCTTATTTCCTCGATGACCTGGGGTTTTAAAGAGACGGGCGGCGTAATGGCCGCGGCGTCGCCGGAGTGGCAGCCGGCAGCTTCCACGTGCTCAAGGATAGCGCCAATAACGACGGTCTCGCCGTCGGAGATGCAGTCCACGTCGAGCTCCACGGCGTTCTCTAAGAATTTGTCGATGAGGATGGAGTTGCCCTCGGAGGCCGCCACGGCCTCGGCCACATAGCGGTCGAGTTCCTTTTCGTTGGAGACGATGGCCATGCCGCGTCCGCCTAAGACGAAACTGGGGCGAACAAGGACGGGATAGCCGATCTTGTCGGCGATCTTCTTGGCGTCTTTGACGGAATGCGCAATGCCGCTCACAGGCTGCTTCATGCCGACTTCATTGACGAGCTTCTTGAAGAAGTCTCTGTCCTCCGCCAGGGCGATGTCCTCGGGCGTGGTGCCGACGATGGTGGCGCCGGCGGCTTTTAATCTGGCGGCGAGGTTAAGGGGCGTCTGTCCGCCGTATTGGACGATGATGCCGTCGCAATCTTCCTTCTCGTAGACTTCCATGACGTCCTCGAAAGTCAGAGGCTCGAAGTAGAGTTTGTCGGAGGTGTCGTAGTCCGTGGAGACGGTCTCCGGGTTGGAGTTCTGCATGATCACCTCGAAGCCTTTTTCCTTCAGGGCGAAGGCCGCGTGGCAGCAGCACCAGTCGAACTCTATCCCCTGGCCGATGCGGTTGGGGCCGCCGCCCAAGACCATGATGCGTTTCTTGGTCTTGGGTTTCTGCTCTTCCGTTTGCTTGTCGTAGGAATAGTAGGAGTAGTAGTAGGGCGTCTTGGCTTCGAATTCGCCGGCGCAGGTGTCCACGGCACCGAAGGTGGGATGGATGTTCAGCTCGTTTCTCTTCTTCCTGACATCCTCTTCCTTGGCGTTCAGTTCGCGGGCGATCTCTTTGTCAGAAAAGCCCATTACCTTGGCCTGGAGCAAAACGTCCTCGGGAATGGTGTCAAGTTCGAAGATGCCCAAAAGTTTTTTGAAGGCCTTCAGTTCCTTCAGCTCGTTTCTGAACCAGGGGTCGAAGGAATCCTCGTCATGGTACTTGAGAGGCGCTTCCAGAGAGCGCACGGCCTTGAGGTAGGCCTGCTTGAAAGTTTTGCCGATGGCCATCACTTCGCCAACAGAGTGCATCTGCGTGCCGAGCTTGGTGTCGGCGCCGGGGAATTTCTCGAAGGTGAAGCGCGGGATCTTTACGACGCAGTAATCCAGGGCCGGCTCGAAGCAGGCGGGCGTTTTTTCCGTAATGTCGTTTTTCAGTTCGTCAAGGGTGTAGCCTACCGCTAAGAGCGCGGCGATCTTGGCGATGGGGAAACCGGTGGCCTTGGAGGCCAGGGCGGAAGAGCGGCTGACTCTGGGGTTCATCTCTATGATGACACGCCTGCCGTTCTTTGGATCAACGGCCCACTGGACGTTGGATCCGCCGGTGGCGATGCCGATCTTTTCCAAGACTCTTATGGAGTCGTCGCGCATGGCCTGGTATTCCACGTCGGTCAAAGTTATGGCCGGGGCGACGGTGATGGAGTCGCCGGTGTGCACGCCCATGGGGTCTAAGTTCTCGATGGAGCAGACGATGACGGCGTTGCCGGCCTTGTCGCGCATGACTTCCATCTCGAATTCCTTCCAACCAATCAGGGATTCCTCTATCAGGATCTCGCTTTTAAGGGAGGCTTCAAGGCCTTCTTTGGCGATCTCGAGAAGTTCCTTTTCGTTGTGCGCGATGCCGCCGCCGGTTCCGCCTAAGGTGAAAGCGGGCCTTATGATGAGGGGCCAGGAGTTGATCTTTTTGGCCACCGCCTTGGCTTCCTCAAGGTCGTGGGCGCAGTCGCTCTTCGGCATGTCCAGGCCCAGTTCCGCCATAGCCTGCTTGAAGAGGTCGCGGTCTTCGGCCCGGTCGATGGCCTTGTCATCGGCGCCAATCATTTCCACCTTGTATTTTTTGAGGACGCCCGACTTGGCCAGTTCCATGGCGAGGTTCAGGGCGGTCTGTCCTCCTAAGGTCGGTAAGAGAGCATCCGGTCTTTCCTTGGCGATTATCTTCTCCACGTATTCCGGAAGCAGGGGCTCGATGTAGACTTTGTCGGCTTCCTCGGCGTTCCTTTTGAAGGCGTCCGTCATGACGGTGGCGGGATTGGAGTTCACAAGGATGACCTCGTAGCCTTCCCTCTTCAGGACCTTGACGGCCTGCACTCCGGAGTAGTCGAATTCGCAGCCCTGGCCTATGACGATGGGGCCGGCGCCCAAAAGCAGTATCTTCTTAAGGTCTTTTCTCTTCATCTCATTTCCCCAATATCATCTTTTTAAATTCCTCGAAAAGATAGTTGGAATCGTGGGGGCCGGGGCAGGACTCGGGATGATACTGCACGGAGAAAGCCGGCAGCTTCTTGTGCCTCAGGCCCTCGATGGTCTGGTCGTTCAGGTTGATATGCGTCACTTCCAGCGTCTTGGGAACGCTTTCAATTTTCACCGCGAAGTTGTGGTTCTGGCTGGTTATTTCCACTTTGCCGGTCACAAGATTTTTGACGGGATGGTTGCAGCCGTGATGGCCGAACTTGAGGCGGCCAGTCTCGGCGCCAAGGGAAAGCGCCAGCAGCTGGTGTCCCAAACAGATGCCCATGACGGGAGCCAGGCCTAAAAGGAGCTTGATGTTCTTGACGGCGTAAGGCAGCGCGGCAGGGTCCGCCGGGCCGTTGGAAAGGAAAATGCCGTCGGGCTTCATCTTGATGATGTCCTCAGCCGGCGTTTGGGCGGGAACCACCGTGACGTTGGCGAAGCGGGCAAGGTTTCTCAATATGTTTGTTTTCACGCCGAAGTCGTAGCAGACGACCAGTGGCGCGTCGCTTTTGCCCTCGTTGAAATTATAGGCGTCCTTGGAGGAGACCTTGGCGGCGTAGTCCTGGCCGTCCAAGCCTTCCCAGGCCTGAGCCTTCTTTATCGCTTCCTCTTCAGGGAGAGACTCGTCCTCAACGTGGAGGTAGGCTTTCTTGTTGCCGTAGGTCCTAAGATGCAGCGTCAGCGACCTGGTGTCCACGCCGTAGATCCCGGGGATCTTGTTCTTGCTGAGGTAGGCTCTTAGGGACGATGTGGCGCGGTAGTTGCTGGGCGCCGTCAGATCGCCCAGGACGAGGCCGTTCAGAAAGAGCGAGCGGGATTCCCGATCGTCGCCGTTCACGCCGTAGTTGCCGACTTCCGCGGTGGTCAGCGTCACGAACTGCCCGGCGTAGGAAGGGTCGGTCACGATCTCCTGGTATCCGCACATGCCGGTGTTGAAGACCACCTCGCCCACACGGTCCAACTTATAGCCAAAAGAGACACCGTGAAACACGGTGCCGTCTTCCAGAGCCAAATAGGCTTTGCGTTCTCTTTCAGCGCGCCATTTCTCTATGAGGTCAGTAGGAGCGTTCATGCTTGTGTTCCAAATAATTGTTTATGGCCTGCTGCAAAACTTTCTCCCCGCCCGGCGTGGGATAATTGCCGGTGAAATACCAGTCCCCCGCGGCGTCCGGGCAGCATTTCTTAAGGTCAGGCAAAGTCTGGAAAATGACCTCCACTTTCGCCTTCATGCCCTCCGGTCTCAGAAGGTCCGCAATCGTCTGGGAAAGTTTTTTAAGCGGTATACTATTATAGGCTTTTCTCAAACTGTCCGGGGTCAGGGGCGCTTTCCCCTTCCTTAGCTTGATGAGCGCCCGGAAGGCTATGAGCTCTTCCAGGGAGCTCATGTCGATGCCGTAGCAGTCCGGGAAAGCAATCGGCGGCGCGCTGGAAGCGATGATGACTTTTTTCGGCCTGAGCCTGTCGAGCATGGGCAGTATGGCGTTCTTCATGGTGTTGCCCCTTACTATGGAATCGTCCAGCACCACAAGCGTGTCCACGTCGTGCTCAATGAGTCCGTAGGTCACGTCGTAGATGTGCTGGTAGAATTCCGCCCTGCTGGCGGCGTCCGCGATGAAGGTCCTGAACTTGGCGTCCTTGACGGCGATCTGGCCGAACCTGACCGGGCGTCCCTCCGCCAGGCCCTCGTTGAAGAGCGCTTCCAGAAGCCCGTGGAAGGCGACCTGGGCGGAGTTGGGAATGTAGCTGAAGAAGGTGTGCTCGAGGTCGTAATCGACAGCCTCAAGTATAGGCTTGGCCAAAGCCGCGCCCAGCGCCTTCCTTTCCTTGTGGATGAGGGCGTCGTTGGCGCGGGAAAAATAGATGCGCTCGAAAACGCAGCTCTTCTTTTCCAGAGGCTCCAATATCTGAACGAAAGAGACCTGGCCCTTCGGGGAAACGAGCATCAGTTTGCCGGGAGGCAGTTCCTTCACTTCCGCGCTCGGGATGTTGAAGGCCGCTTGGATGGCGGGACGTTCGGAAGCGGCCACCGCGTATTCCTTGTTGAGGTAATAGAAGCAGGGTCTGATCCCGTTGGCGTCCCTCACGACGAAGCTCCAGCCGCTGGCCAAAGCGCCGCAGAGCGTGTAAGCGCCGTCCAGCCTCGGCAGAAGATCCTTGAGGGCGGCGGTGAGGATAGCCTTCTCCCCTTTCGCGCCGGCACACCTCGCCTTCTCCATTTCAAAGGAGAGCCACTCGCACATAAGGTAGCCGTCCGCCATGTTGTCGGGATGTTTGCCAAGTTTAGCATAAGCCTCGAAAAGCAACTTGGTGTTCGTTAAGTTGAAGTTGCCCGCCAAAAAGAGCGTCTTCTTAAGCTCCGCCTCCTTGTGCAGGAAGGGATGGCAGAAGTTCTCGTCGTGGCGGCCGTAGGTGGCGTAGCGCAAGTGTCCTAAAAAAACGCTGGGCCTAAGGTCGCTATTGAATTTGTGGCAATAGCTGACCAAGTCGCCCAGCGGGTTTTCCGAAGCGGATCTTTTCAAGAGATAGGCCGCTTTCCCGGGAACGGGAGCCGGGTCTATCAACGCGGCTCCCGCTCCGTCCTGTCCGCGGTTGTGCTGTTTTTCCAGGAGGATTATTAGTTTATTGAGAGCGGACTTGGGATCAAGTCCGCTCTCTCTTTGGCAAAGAAGCGCTACCGCGCACTCATGCTTGATTTGGTCTGACATTTTGTCCTCAGTAGATGAAGAGCATCTCGCGATATTTGGGAAGCGGCCACTTTTCGTCGGAAACGTGCTTTTCGAGATTGTCCACCGTGGCCCTCAAAGCCGCCATGGAAGAGATAGTCTCGCAGCTCTTGCCCTGGGAGATCGCTTCCTCGAGTTTGTCTCTCTGGCGTCTTAGGGTGTCGAGCCCGCTGCCGAACAGAACCGCCTGGTCTCTTAAGGATTCCGTGCCGCAGGCCACGCCGCAGTCGCCGGCTTTCTTCAGGGCTTCCAGGCTTTCCTTGTATTCCGACTTGATGGCCGGGATGATCATGGTGTCCACCATCTCCAGGGCGCAGTTGCCCTCGATCATGATCTTGGTCTTGTAATCCTCGAGGGCGATCTCGTAACGCGAGGTCATTTCGCGCTCGCTGAAGACGCCCGCCTTCGCGAAGACTTCCACGTTCTCCTTCTTGGTGAAGGCCTTCAGGGCATCCGGAGTCTTGGCGGTGTTGGGCAGTCCCCTCTTCTCCGCTTCCAAAAGCCAATCGGACTTGTAGCCGTCGCCGTTGAAGAGGACTTTCTTGTGCTCTTTGATGATCTTCTTCAGGATGTCCTGCAGGACCTCATGGAAGCGCACCGTGTGCTTGCCGGGTTCGTTCTTGCCGACCACGTCTTCCTTTTCCATGGTGGAGGCGATGCGTTCCACGGCCTCGGCCACCACGGTGTTAAGGACGATGTTCGGTCCGGCGCAGGAGGCGGAGGAGCCGGGCGCCCTGAACTCGAATTTATTGCCGGTGAAGGCGAAGGGCGAGGTTCTGTTGCGGTCCGTGGCGTCCTTCGGCAGAGGCGGCAGGGTGTCCACGCCGATCTTCATGGCCGAGGCGTGCTTGGAGCGTTTCGGCTTGCCTTCCTCAAGCTGGCGCACGATGTCGGCCAGCTGGTCGCCCAGGTAGATGGAGATGACCGCCGGCGGCGCTTCGTTGGCGCCCAATCTATGGTCGTTGCCGGCGCCCGCCACCGCGGCGCGAATCAGGTCGGCGTGCTTGTCGACCGCCTCGATGACCGCGCAGAGCATGGTGAGGAAGATGGCGTTCTGATGAGGATCCGTGCCCGGGTCGAAGAGGTTCACGCCGCCGTAGGCGATGGACCAGTTGTTGTGCTTGCCGCTGCCGTTGACGCCCGCGAAGGGTTTCTCATGCAGAAGGCAGACAAGGCCGTTGCGGTCCGCCACCTGTCTGAGCACTTCCATGACCAGCATGTTGTGGTCGCAGGAGAGGTTCAGTTCCTCGAACATGGGAGCCAGCTCGAACTGGGCGGGCGCAACCTCGTTGTGGCGCGTTTTGGAGGGGATCCCAAGTTTCCACAGTTCCTCCTCCACTTCCGTCATAAAATTCAAAATTCTGTTTTTTATTGTGCCGAAGTAATGGTCCTCAAGCTGCTGATGCTTGGGGCTCGGCGCGCCGAACAAAGTCCTGCCCGTCAGAAGCAGGTCGGGGCGGGAAAGGTAGAAATTCTTGTCGATCAGGAAATACTCCTGTTCGGGGCCCAGCGTTATGGTCACCTTATCGTCCTTCTTGCCGAAGCACTTCATAAGATGCTTGACGGCCTGGGACAAAACCTGCATGGACCTAAGCAAAGGCGTCTTCTTATCCAGCGCTTCGCCGGTGTAAGCGCAGAAGGCCGTGGGGATGCAGAGCGTGGCGCCGTTGCCGTGGCGCTTGATGAAGGCCGGGGAGGTCGGATCCCAGGCGGTGTAGCCCCTGGCCTCGAAGGTCGAGCGGATGCCGCCGGAGGGGAAGCTGGAGGCGTCCGGTTCGCCCACGATCAGGTTCTTTCCTGAGAAGGTCTGTATTGGAAGGCCGTTCTTAATTTCAAGGAAGGCGTCGTGCTTTTCCGCCGTTGAGCCCGTCAGAGGCAGGAACCAGTGAGTGTAGTGCGTGGCTCCCCTGTCGCTGGCCCAGCGGCGCATGGCGTGCGCCACTTCGCCCGCGATCGAGGGATCCAAAGGCTGGCCCTGGTCTATAGTCTGCAGCAGTTTCGCGTAGGTGTCATGAGGAAGATATTCCTTCATGGCGGATTTAGTGAAAACGTCCGCGGCGTAATCGGCTTCCTTGAAAGCCTCACCCGCGAAGGGCGCGCAGCCCTTGAGGCCCGCGACTTTGGAAACTGCAGCTTTTCTGGCGCAACTGTTCATTTTTTTCTCCTGATGGTTGATGAAAAATAGCTGTCGCCATACATAAAGCAAAAGGTGTGCCAAACTCCAAAAGTCCCCATTTTTCCGCCTTTCAGCCCTCCGCACCCGTCCTGCCATTACATTTTTTGTAATAAACCTCTACCCACTCATACATCAAATGTAAATCGGCAAACACGCAAGCAAAAAGCAAGCGTGCCTCGCTACGCGCTTGATTATCGCCAGATGACAGAATAAAAATTAGATTACATCTACTATAAATATTTGTAGCAGAAGCAAATATCCTTGTGTTTATTTCAACTTTTATCTATTATAACGTATGATGAGATCATTAATCATTAAATCAATTTCACAAAAACAACACAAAAAACGTGGTAATCATGACAGATAAAGAAAAAATTACAGAACTGTTTAAACGCTTTGAAAAGTCCGTCTGCCTTATTGAGGAAACGGAATGCTGGAGCGCAAGAGATCTTTGTATTCTTCTTGGATATCAGCAATGGAGGAATTTTGTAAAAGTAATCGACAAAGCAAAGGAAGCATGCGGCAACGCTTCCCAATCTGTTTCCGATCATTTTGCCGACGTCAGCAAAATGATAAATTTGGCAAAAGGAGCGCAAAGAAACGTCGACGATATTTTGCTAACAAGGTATGCATGTTATCTCGTTGCGCAAAATGGCGATCCCAGGAAAACAGAAATAGCTTTTGCACAAACTTATTTTGCTGTGCAAACACGTCGGTCAGAACTTATTGAGCAAAGGTTGTTAGAGGTTGAACGAATACGAGCCCGCGCTAAACTTCAAGAAACAGAAAAAAAGCTTTCCGGCATTTTGTATGAACGAGGAATTAACGAGAAAACATTCGCCATAATACGCTCCAAGGGGGATCAAGCGTTATTCCAAATTAGCACGAATATGATGAAGAGGAAAAACCAAATACCTCAAAACAGACCGTTGGCTGATTTTCTCCCTACGATCAGCATTAAAGCAAAAGATTTTGCTGCCGAAATGACCAGCATAAACGTCCAAAGCAAAAACCTTCGGGATGAAACAAATATTACCAAAGAGCACGTTGATAACAACGCAGCAGTTCGTAAAACTCTTATTAACCGTAATATCATTCCGGAAAACTTGCCGCCTGAAGAGGATGTTAAAAAAGTCGAGCGACGTTTAATCAGGGAGAAAAAGAAGCTTTTAAAAAATGAAGAAAGCTAAACTTTCAAAAATGGGGCAATGACCCTAAAAAGAGAATAGAAGTTTCACGGCGCTAAAACAAACCGGCCGGCCGCGGAATGCGGCCGGCCGGTTTGAAACCTTAACGCTTAACTTCTCGTTAAGGAACTAGAACCACACGGAAGCCGTAGCCGCTGTTGGTGTTGTACGACGGGTCGTTGGCGCCCCGGTAGGCCGATCGGCAATCGCCCGCGCCGTAATAGCAGCTGCCGCTGCGAAGATAGCGCTGAGTACCTTCAGCAGGTCCTACCGGATCCGTGACCGGATCGCTGGACCATTTTGAATTGTAGTCCCACCAATCCAAACACCACTCCCAGACATTGCCGTGCATATCGTACAATCCCCATTTATTTGGCAGATATGAACCGACTGCCGCCGTGCCTTCGTTTTCACCGCCGTTATAAGAATAGCGGCCGAGTTTGTTCATGTTGCCGTCTTCGTATCTGTTGGTAAGATTACTTCCATCGTTCAGCGCGGTGGTCGTTTTCGCTCTGCAAGCGTATTCCCACTGTGCTTCCGTGGGAAGATCGAAATCTTTGCTTGTCTTGGCACGGAGCTTGCCCAGGAAGGATTCTTCATCGACATCGCTGTCGGCCGGCCAGCCGGCGCCTTTTTCCGCTCCCCTGATCATATTGAAGGAAACGCATTCCACAGGCCGCGTATTGCCGGAACGATATGAAGGATTGCTGCCAGTGATCGTTTCATATTGCCCCTGAGTAGTCTCGAAGACGCCAATGAAAAAGTCCTTTGTTAGAGTGACCTCATGCTGGAGCTCATCAGGGTATCTTCCCAACTCGTCGATGGGAGAGCCCATGATGAATTTGCCTGACTGGATCTTTCTCAGGACCATTTTTGTGGTCTTGTACTCGTAAGTCCATCCGCCTTCCGGCACAGAATCAAGATAGCTTATGTCGCCGCTTGTGAGATCGACCACCATATAAAGATCACTAGGAGGAGGAGGCACTTCCTCGATCTCCACTCTGACCTTCATGTCGTCGGTCACAAGTCCGTAGAAGGTTTCGTTCGGCATCCAGATGGTTTTGTATTTTCCTGCTCCGGGGAGGGTGCCGTCGGAGCCGTCTTTGGTCAGCGTTCCCTTCTCGATTAAGTCGAAGGAAGTCTCGCCGTTGTCGGTGGAGCCGTAGAATTTCACTTCAAGGCCGTAGGGGTTATCGCTATCGATAGTGAAATTGATAATGACGCTTCTGTCGAAGGGCCACATCTGCATGCATTTGACTTCCGTAACGAAACTTTCCGCCTTGACGCTCAAAGCGCTCACGGAGAGCAGCGCGACGACCGCGAGCAAATTCTTCGCGCGTTTGCGCAGGAAGAAAACCGCCGCCAAACCAAGCAGCAATAGTCCGGCCGGTTCGGGCAGGATCGTCACCAACCTGGAAAATAATCTGTGCTCTGTGTCGCTTACGACGGTTTCAACAAGAAGGTAGGTGTCATCGGTCGGGAAATCCTTGTAATCTTCGGCGGTGTAGTCCCAGGTGGCAGTGCCTTCAACCGGCGTTGCAGAGTAGTCCGTGAAAATACTGGCTGCTATCTCCGGGTTAAGCGTGTCCTCCACAATGATCTTCAGAGACTTGGGTTCTCCTTCCGTCATGGCGCTGCTGTAGGCCAGAGGATCGGTGGGATTAAGAAGGATCGGTTCCTCCGTGATCGCGTTCCCGTCGAAATGGAAAGAGTCGGACCAGAGGGAAGTATCCGCCATGGCAAGCGATGCCAGAAACAAAACAGCGATTAGTTTTTTCATTTTATTTTTTGGGTTCGCATTAAGAAGCTTCTCGGAATGGGAAAATATTGAACAATTCGGATTATATTTTATCAAATGCGGTTTTCAGTCCGGCCCGGCCTAAAAAAGGCATGTCGGCTCTCTGATTACATTTTTTGTACACGAAGGCCGCGCAGCGGTACACAATCTGTAACAAAAGCACGGAATTTCCGCTTAAAAAGGCTGTTTGCCGCCTTTGGCACACCTTTTGCTTATATATGTTGCTCTATAACCATTAACTACTGCAAAACAAGGAGACAACCATGCAGGAACGAGACGACATCGGCGCAAGCCTAGCCAGATTTCACGCCGCCCTCAAGCAGTCCGGCAGCGGACTGACCGCCTTCGCCAAAAGCCAGTATATGGAAAAATGGCAAAGTGAAACGATCTTTCACGTTTTGAAGATCCGCACCACCGCGATCAACGCAATGCAGGAATATTTGGTGAATAACGGCATCCTGAATCTGGAAAGAGTCTCCCTTAGCCCTGTCACCGACCCGCTGGCCCACGATATCGAATACTCCCCCACCTTAAGCTACAAAGGCCAGCCTTACAAGACCACCCACTCGATGATCTACTCCAAGTTCCTGGCCTGCTCCAACCCCCACCTGAAAGGCGTTTACATCGACTCCCCTAACATCAGGCTGGAACTGGAAAGCCCTGTTGGTGAGCAGAGGGGCCGCTACCTCATCGACTTTTCGCAAATGGATATCGAAGTCAGAAGAGACAAGTTCGTTTCCCTGGAGGAATATTTCAATGAAGTCGAGAAAGTCAAAAAGATCCTCAAAGAAGATCTTGATAAAGCCCTGGGTTTCTTCGAGGGCCTCATCATCCACACGGTGAAAGCCCTGAAGGAAAAGAACGAAGCGGATCTTTCCGCCCTGGGCGTCAAGCTTGAAGTCCCGACTAAGCCTTTCCCCTCGTTTTTCCTCGACGACGCTAAGAAGAAAGCCGCGGGCGGCTCCGTGGAAAAATTTTTGGGCGAAACTTGCGGCAGCCAGTTCTTCTGGATCAAGGGCATCCTGCGCGAGAACTACGACCTGGTCTACCCCTACCTTAAAGCCGACGGCAGCAAGCGCGATCCGGAGGACATCCCCTCCACCGACATCTACAACTACGACCTCTGCGCCCAGAGCTCCCTCCTGGAGGGCGGCATGGGCGGAGCCTTGGAAGTTTTGTCCGGCGCCGTCAGGGAATGGCTCTATGAGCCGATCATCGCGAGACTCATCGACAACAAGATCATCCCCGAAGCGCCGCAACTTGACCGCAGTGGAGAGATCACCAACATCGAAAAGCTGAGCGGATACGCTCCCTTCCTGGCGGTGGCCGGCATGAAGGGACCGGACGGCGCTCCCCTCTTCCCCTCGACTTTCGGCGGCGGCATAGGCGTGGAAAGATTCCTGTACGCGCTCCTGAAGGGACCCGTCATCAAAAAGATCGACGACGTAACGCTTTTCGGCAAGAACCCCGACTCCTACCCCGTTTATATTTTCTGAGCGAAAAGAAAAATGAAAGGACTTTACGATCAAAGTTTCGAGCATGACGCCTGCGGCGTAGGCCTGGTAGCCGATCTTAACAATGTCGCTTCCCACGAGGTGATCGTTTCGGGATTGTCCGTCCTCAAGAACCTGATCCACCGCGGCGCCACCGGCAACGACCCCGAGACCGGCGACGGCGCGGGGCTTTTGTTCAAGCTGCCGGATGCCTTCTTCAGAAAAGAGATCCCGGGCCTTCCGCCGCTCGGCCAGTACGCCGTGGCCATGGTCTTCGAAAAGAAGAACGAAAAAGCGCTGATCGAAGAAACATTGAATGAGAACGGCTACCGAGTCCTCTGCTGGCGCGACGTCCCCGTAAAGCCCGAGGCCATAGGCACCGTGGCGAGATCCGGTATGCCCGCCATAAAGCAGCTTTTCATAACCTTCGATCCCGTCGGCGACGGAAAGGAACTGGAGAGAAAACTCTTCGTTTTGAGAAGAGTGCTGGAAAAGAAATGCCAAAGCTCCTCCTTCTGCTCCCTCTCTTCTCGCACTATCGTCTACAAAGGTCTTTTCATCGCGACGCAATTGGAGAAGTTCTATCCCGATCTTACGGACGAGGAGCTTAAGACTTCCCTGGTCCTGGTCCACCAGCGTTTCTCCACCAACACTTTCCCCAGCTGGGAACTCGCCCATCCTTTCAGGCTTCTGGCCCACAACGGCGAAATAAACACCATCAAGGGAAACCTGAACGCCATGAGATCCAGGCTTCCCTCTCTTAGTTCCCCGCTTCTGGGAGACGATCTTCAAAAAGTCCTGCCGCTCTTTAGTGAAGGCGCCTCGGACTCCTTCTGCCTCGATAACATCTTCGAGCTCCTCATCAATTCCGGCTACGATCCCGCCCACGCCATACTGATGCTCATGCCCCAGGCCTGGGGCGCGAAGTATCATATGGGGCACGATATCAGGGCCTTCTACGAATACCACTCCGCGCTGATGGAACCCTGGGACGGCCCCTCCGCCCTGGCCTTCACCGATGGTATCACGGCCGGCGCGGCTCTGGACAGGAACGGCCTCAGGCCCGCCCGCTGGACCTTAAGAAAAGACGGGCTCTTCGTTCTGGCCTCCGAGACCGGCGTCCTGGACATCCAGCCCAAAGACGTCGCCCGCAGAGGACACCTCAACCCCGGCTCCATAATCCTCCTCGACCTCGACGAGCACCGCATACTGGAGAACGAGGAAGTCAAGACCAAGTACGCCAGGCTAAGACCCTACCGCCGCTGGGTGGATGAAAACCACGTCCAGATCCAGGGCCTCTTCACGGAAGTCGCTCCCTCGAACGTTCCAAAAGACCTGTCTGAAAAGCAAGAATTCTTCAATTACGACAAGGCGAACGTCATAAAAGCCCTGAAATTCATGGGAGAAAACGGAAAAGAGCAGGTGGGCTCCATGGGCTGCACGAGCCCCCTGGCCGCGCTCTCCAAAAAGTACCATCCCCTCTTCGACCACTTCCACCAGAGCTTCGCCCAGGTCACCAATCCTCCCATCGACTCCATAAGAGAAGAGCAGGTCATGTCGATCATGACCTACATCGGCAACAGCGGCAACATCCTCGTGGAAACGCCAGAGTGCGCCAAACTGATCAAGCTTAAAAGACCGATCCTTACGGAAGACGAACTGGACAGGCTCTCCGCTTACAAAGCCAAGACCTTCCCGCTTTTCTTTAAGAACGACCTTTCCGCCGCCCTTGAAAAACTCGCCAATGACTGCCTCGCCGCCGTAAAAGAGGGAGTGAAGATCCTCATCCTATCCGACCGGCTGGAAAACAAAAAAGACGGCGAACTGCCCATCCCCTCGCTTCTGGCCGCCGCCGCTGTTGACAAAGCCCTTAACGAGGCCGGACTCAGGCCGCCAGTTGGCATCATCCTTCAGACCGCCGAGTGCTGGGACGTCCATCACTTCGCCGTTTTGTTAAGCTACGGCGCCACCGCCATCGCGCCGTATCTGGCTTTCGAGACCATTGCCGACATCTTCCCGGATGATCCAGTCAAAGCGTCCTCCAATTACGTCAAAGCGATCAGAGGAGGCCTTCTGAAGATCATGGCGAAGGTCGGCATCTCGACCTTGAGAAGCTACCGCTTCGCCAAGCTTTTCGAAGCCCTCGGCCTTTCCGAAAAACTTATAAATGCTTATTTTTCCGGCACGCCTTCCAGAATAGGCGGTATCGACATAAGCGATCTTGAAAAGCAGATCAAAGCGGCCCACGAAAGCAAAACGGAGATAAAGGAACGCCCCTGCTGGACCGCCAAAGTCCAGATCGCCTTAAGGGAAGCCGCCAGAGGGAACGACTACAACAAATTCCTGGAATTCTCGAAACTCATAAACAGCACGGAAGAAGGCTGCCACACCTTGAGGGATCTTCTGAGATTCAAGAAGACGAAAGCCATACCCGTAGAGGAAGTGACGCCCGTGGAGGAGATCTTGAAACGCTTCTACGGCGCAGCCATGTCATTGGGATCCATCTCCCCGGAAGCCCACGAAGCCATCGCCAAGGCCTTCAACTTCATCGGCTCCATGTCCAACTGCGGCGAAGGCGGACTTGATCCCGTAAGAATAGGCAAAGACACGGACTGCGGCATCAAGCAGATCGCCTCCGGCCGTTTCGGCGTCACCACGAGCTACATAAAAAGCGCCAAGGAACTGCAGATAAAGCTCGCCCAGGGCGCGAAGCCCGGCGAAGGCGGCCAGCTCCCCGGCGAGAAAGTCAACGAGCTGATCGCGAGACTGCGCTACGCCAAGCAAGGCATGACGCTCATCTCGCCTCCTCCCCACCACGACATCTATTCCATCGAGGACTTAGCGGAACTTATCTACGACTTAAGGAACGTCGATCCCAAGACCACGATCTCGGTAAAACTCGTTTCGGAAGCGGGCATCGGTACGATAGCCGCCGGCGCGGCCAAGGCCAAAGCCAACAAGATCCTCGTTTCCGGTTTCGACGGCGGCACTGGCGCCGCCTCCACCTCCTCCATAAGGCACGCCGGCATCCCCTGGGAACTGGGACTTGCCGAAGTCCAGCAGACTCTCCTCAAGAACGGTCTCAGAGATAACGTTACGCTGCAGGTGGACGGCCAGATCAGGACCGCCAAAGACATCGTTGTGGGCGCCATCTTGGGCGCCGAGGAATTCTGCTTCGGCACCGCGCTCCTCATAGTCCTAGGCTGCGTTTACGACCGCCAGTGCCACTGCGGAAATTGCCCCGTCGGCATCGCCACCCAGAACGAATGTTTGCGGCAGAAATTCAGCGGCAAGGCGGAATACCTGGTCAACTACCTCGAGCTCCTCGCCAGGGAAACTAGGGAGCTCCTAGCCTCCCTCGGCCTCAGAAGCCTCAAAGACGCAGTCGGCAGGACGGACCTGCTCATTGCGGACGAAGTTCTCGCCAAAGAAAGCAAGCTGGACCTTTCCAAGATCCTCTACATTGAGGAAGCCCCGAAAACAAAAGCCGCCCCCTACGTCTTCAAGAGTTACGACAGAGAAAAACTTCTGCCCTTGCTCGACTCCGTTTTCTCCGGCAAAAGCCAGAGAAAGACCGTCAGAAAAGTCACCAACAGTGACCGCGCCATCGGCGCCGGACTTTCTGGAGAACTCTGTGAACGCTACGGCGATCAGAATCTGCCCGACGACCTTTTGACCATAGAATTCAAAGGCAGCGCCGGGCAGTCCTTCGGCGCCTTCCTCCTTTCCGGCCTCACCTTAGACCTTAAGGGCGCCGCCAACGACTTCCTTGGAAAGGGCCTCTCCGGCGGCATAATCACCATATCCCCCGGCGCCGCCAATTACCCCGCCGAGGAAAACTTCATCGCCGGCAACGTCATCGGCTACGGCGCCACATCTGGCAAGATCTTCATCAGGGGCCAGGTCGGCGAACGCTTCGCCATCAGGAACTCCGGAGCGCTCCTTGTAGCCGAGGGCGTGGGCGACCACGGCTGCGAATACATGACGGGCGGGAAAGTCGTCGTATTGGGCCCCACTGGCTCTAATTTCGGCGCCGGCATGACCGGCGGCGTCGCCTACGTCCTCGACCGCTCCGGCGATTTGGACCTCAAGTGCAACCTCGCCACCATCGAGCTGGCCAACGTGGAAAAAGACAGCCCCGACGAAAAGGAACTCCTGGCCATCCTCTGGGAGCACTTCGCCAGGACGGGCTCAGCCAACGCGGAAAAGATCATCAAAGACTGGAGCAACTACCGCCCCAAGTTCGTCAAGATCGAACCAGCGTCCTGACCGCTCAGCCCAAACATCCCCCTTGATTTTCAAACCGAAATTTAATAACATATCCCCGAACCAGTGAAAAGGCGAATGCCTCGTAGTTGGTGGTTGGCAGTTCCCATTTTGGGAACTGCCTCTTTTTTATTCCAAACATCTAGGATATATGGCCAAGCCATATTCGTTGTCATCTCCCACACTAGTTTTCAATATCCCGCTCTCTTTGAATATTTCTAATATTTTAATTATAAATGCTTCATCAACCATATTATTAATTCTTTTGGGAAGTGATTCTTTTTTTAACACATGTCTGTAAAACAAATAAACAAAACATGATATGAAATCTGATATTTGAATGAAATAACTTTCTTTTGAATCCTTCTCTAAAATGTCTTCAATTAAATTATGTATTGGTTTATCAAAAGAAATATCTAAATCCGATGGGAAAAAATTGATTGATCTTATTTTTCTTGCAGTCATTTGCATTGTATGAATCCTTCCTTTGTCAGAAATAATTATATATTTCCAATCGCCATTACTATCATTTTCAATCCTTTTAATATTGTAAGTCAAAGCTCTCTCCAAAATCGGATAATGTTCATTTGTAATACGTTCCTTGTCAATTATTATGTTTATTGCTTTTATGTTTAAATAGGATATGGCTTGAGCATAGTAAAATAGTATTTCTTGCTTTTGCTCCCTGGTCCAACCAAAATTTCTATAAGGATCCTTATCTCTTAAAAAATGCATTGTATGAATCTCTTCCAAAACATTTAGGCCGGTCCATTTCCTCAGGTCCTTCCTAAAGCTTTTGAACTTGTCAAAGTTCTCCTGCCATTTTTCTGATGGCATGTAAATGCTGGACAAAACGAATTCGGAACTTGACTTCGTTGTGATGCCGTCGTCCCCGGTTTCGTCAAAATACGCGATGTATGTTTCCATTGGGCTCCCTTTTTGTAATAACGTTAGGCGAGATAATATTTTTATCACGTTATTACAATCCGAGCAAAAAAGCAAGGAAATACCGTGGTTTCTACCAAAGCAACTATACTCTGTAATACAAAAACAAACCGTGGCATACAGCCACGGTTTGTTTTGAAGGAATTACAATTTTTTAATCGAATCTCCTGTACAGGATGTCTTCTATGTCGCATCCCAAGACCCAGGCCAAGTTGAGAACAGTCTCAACTGAAGCTTTGTTAAGGTCCTTAGCTCCTGATTCGTATTGTTGAAGAGTCCTAAGATTCACTCCCGCTTTTTGGGCCAGTTTCCGCTGGGAATAGCCGACTACTTTTCTTTGGAAAGCCAGTTTCTTATAGCCTTGCTCCTTGCTCATCATCTCGTCCAGCGCGCACACGAAGTTGTCTTCTCCCGCCTCGTGGAAAGGCGTGTACATTTCCCTTATTTTGGAGGCTTTGATAAAAGAGAATATCTCTTTGAAAGAAACCCCGGTTCTCCATTGATAGTAGGCTATAACCCAGCCCACCCAGAATTCCCTTGAGTAATTGCCGTCCGATGACGGAGGCGGAAAATCTAAATTTATGCCCACGGAGAGAAGCATTTCCATAACAAGCTCCGTGCCGGAAAGGCCCGCGACGATCTTAGGTTCGCCACAAGCGAACCGTTTCGCGTACTCTCCAGTTATGAAGATATCCGCAAACTCGTCTATGTCCAGGCCGCATAAATTAACGGCGTAGTCAAAAGCCTCGCCAAGGTTGAACATGGCGCCCTCAAGATACAATTCATCGTAAGATCTGATCGTCATCTTTGATATTCCTCGCTATTATGTCCCTAATGTAGATTCCGTTCATATCAAGAGCGGAGGATTCTTTCCGATACGCTTCCTCAGCCAATTTGTCCCTTTCTTTCCTCTTCAGATAATAAACGGAGGCCTTGACCTGTTCGAAGTCTATGAATTTGATCCTTTCAAAAGACCGTTTGGATTTTAAGACCACTTGCTCGCCAAGATTTCCAAGACTCATGGCAAACTTAAGCTGCCTGACGGATATTTGATTGTTTACGAACGCTCTTACGAAAGCGTAATAAGAGTCATCCGCTCTGTATCCTTTGATGACGTCGTAATCTTTGTATTCCGGCAGAAAATTTTTAAGAATGTACTCGCATCCACTGACGGCCAAAAGCGAGGAAAGCCTAGGTTTCCTGTTTTCCAGAAGTATCGCAAGCCAGTTCAAGACATTGTATTCATCAGAGGAAAGGTCAAGAAAGTTGAGGCCTCTTATGTTGAACTCATATTTGTTCACAAACCCGTCCTTGGAGCTGCCGCAGGACCATTCCTTGGCTAGCTCTATGTGCTCCGTGCAATAAAAACCGAGCCCGTAATCGTTAAAGGGCTTCCCTTTTCCGAAGGTCGGTTTGTCTACTCTGCCTGCGGAACCGTGGTAAAGCGTAAGTGTTTTCATACTTCTCCTTATATACTTTTTTAGAAGTATATTTTTATATATTATACTTCTTTAATAGTATAATAGCAAGAGGGCAAAAAAAACCGGCAGTGGTCTTGCCGGTTTAAAGTGGCGGAGAGACAGGGATTCGAACCCTGGATACGGTTACCCGTATACTGCCTTTCCAAGGCAGCCCGATCGACCACTCTGGCATCTCTCCAATTATTATCGTTGGTGGGCCCAGAAGGACTTGAACCTTCGACACGCGGATTATGAGTCCGCTGCTCTAACCGACTGAGCTATGGGCCCAAGATCTTTCTAATGGTGTGGCGTATAATGTACCAAAAGGAGGCTTTTTTGTCAACGGTCAGGAAGCGTGTCAATAAGGGAAAGCACTCTATAGAATTCGCTCATAGCAATGCTAACCAAATCAATATCGAATTCTTTTTCGCTATTCTTTCTTATAAGATTTAACAGAGCATTGCAATAATCATGGAATCTTTCTGGCTTAGCAACGCTTAACATCTTAGCCATAAAGTCCAAATGGTTGCGCAGTTCTTCATCATTTAGAGAATTGCTGCTTTTCAGCCATCGCAAACCTTCTTCCCACTTCTTGTCCTCTGATTTGCTAGACAAGAATATCTCAGCTGTCTTCCACAAGGCATTTGAGGCTCCGCCATTAGAAATGTAAGCTTGGGGAAAAAGACTAATATTTGTGAAATTATCAAGCCTCTCCCTGTAAGCAATCATTAATATAAGGAGAGCTTCCTGATCGTCGACATCATAAAGAGCCAATTCTTTCAGAGCTTCGTCGTGCCCCAATCTATTCCCTTGCCTCCAAAAGTAAGCCATTTTAAGCCGATATAATTCCGCATAATAGAAATTTTTCTTTGCTTTAGACATTACTGAATATTTATTCAAGGCATTGTTAATCTCTTCTATTACTTTTGTGTCCTCACAATTTGCGTTGAAAAGATAGGCGATATTTAAAACATCCAAAGCCATCGTCAAAGGGACATCCCCTTTAACCAAGATATCAGCAGTGCTGGCGCTGCTCTTAAGATCCATAACCTTCAAAGCGGCGCCAGCCCACTCCTTTTGTCTGGCTAAAAGTTCAATAGATTTCAGTTCATCAAGAAGAATATTATCCTCTTCTTTTAATTCTTTGCTCAAGTAATAAACGCCGTCCACTTCTTCGCAAGCGAAAGACAGCATTCCAAAAAGCAAAAAAAGAAGGAATAAGATTCTTCTTATCATTTTTTCCTAGCCAAAGGAACAAGTAGCAAAGTTAAAAGAAATAAAGCAAATCCTGGTTCCGGAGCTTCCCACTGCAAAGTCGGCAATGACTCTCCTTCCTCTATATCCCAGACGTTGTCAAAATCCCATCCTTCAAAGGTCGCTTGATGCGTCATCTCCGCGTAAGTCTTGCCGGTGGCATAATCGTCTTCAGCT
>JAGCTE010000010.1 GCA_017963805.1 bacterium
CAGGGCATGATGTTCGGCTACGCCACGACGGAAACTCCGCAATTGATGCCGATGCCTGTCTCCTACGCCAGGGCCATAATCAACAAGCTGACCGACCTCAGGCTGAAAAACAAATTATCCTGGCTCAGGCCCGACAGCAAGTCCCAGGTCACTATAGAATATTCCGCTGACGGCCGCCCCGTGAGAGTCCATACGATCGTCATCTCCACCCAGCACGATCCGAGGGTCAAGCACTCCGAAATAGTCAAGGCTCTGAAAAAGGAAGTGATAGAGAAAGTCATTCCGAAGAAGATGCTGGACAAAGACACGATCGTCCACATCAACCCCACCGGCCGCTTTGTGATAGGCGGCCCGCACGGCGACGCCGGCCTGACCTGCATGAAGATCATCGTCGACACCTACGGCTGCATGGGCCGCCACGGCGGCGGAGCCTTCTCCGGCAAGGACCCCTCTAAAGTCGACCGCAGCGCCGCTTATATGATGCGCTACGTGGCCAAAAACATCGTCAAAGCCGGCCTTGCCAGGCAGTGCGAGGTCCAGGTCTCATACGCTATTGGCAAAGCCGATCCGCTTTCCCTGAACGTCAACACTTTCGGGACCGGCAAGATCAGCGACAGAAAGATCGAAAAGCTCGTGAGGGACAACTTCGACCTGAGGCCCTCCGCCATCATCAAAAAGCTTGACCTTCTCCGTCCCATTTATCTAAAAACCGCCAAGTACGGTCATTTCGGAATTGAGAACCAGGGCTACACCTGGGAGAAGACCGACATGGCGCAGACCTTAAAAGAACAGGCCAAAAAATATGAGTAAACTTCTCCTTGCGGCGCTATCCGCTCTTTTCCTTTGCGCCTGCGCCGACAAATACGCGGTAACGTACGTGCTTGATCCTCCGGGCGACCTTGACATCAAGAACAAGGTCACCGTCACCGTGAGGGATCTGGTGGACCGCAGGCCGAGCCAGGAGCGCGTAGGCCCGGCTGATCCTCTGGACGGCGCTTTTTACAGCGAAGACGGCGTCCTTGAGGAGCCGCTGAGCGTCTCAATGACCAGGCTGCTGCAGCTCGAGCTTTCCAACGCCGGCTTAGACGTCTTCGACTCCGCCAATTACGTTCCCGGGACCGAGCGCAGCGTCAGAGTCGCCGGCGAGATCTACCACGCTTTCGTCATGGGCACGCCGGAATCCAGCGTGAGCGACGACAATCTCTGGAAGAGGATGCGCTACACCGTAAGGGTGGCCGTCAGGGTCGACATGATCGATACGCTTGCCGAGAAGCGCGTCATGGCCCGCAAATACGAATACAAGGACTCCTTCGTCATCCGCCACGCCATGCAGGATTTCGAGGCGGTGAAAGAAGGCAAGGACAAGAATTATCTGGAAGCCGGCGACGCTTACTGCATGCAGCTTTTCAACGACGCCGTGAAGAAAGTCTTAGTCCAGGCCAGAAAGGACATCATAACCCAGATGACTCCCGAAATGGGTGTGCTTCCCACGATAGAAGGACTGGAAATGACCGACGAGCTCTAAGCTTTGAAGATCTTATTCTGTCATAATTTTTATTCCCAAAGAGGAGGCGAGGACGCGGTGGCCCAGAAGGAGCTGGAGATGCTCCGCCAGGCCGGCCACACCGTCGTTCCCTTCCTGAGAGACAGCGCCCTTATCGCCGACTATTCCCCCTGGAAAAAGCTTTGCGCTTTCCTAGGGGGTTTTTACAACTGGAAGCTGGCGCACGAACTGAGCGACATAATCGACAAGGAAAAACCAGACGTCGCCCAGGTCCACAACGTATTCCCGCTGCTCAGCCCTACCGTTTATCTTGTCCTGCACGTAAAAAAAGTGCCGATCGTCCAGACCGTGCACAATTTCCGTTTCTTCTGCCCGAACGGATTGCTCTTCTGCTACGGGCGACCCTGCGAAAGGAAGCCTAACCAGAGCATGTTAAGATGCGTTTCCCGCCGCTGCCTAAGAAACAGCAAGCTGTACACTCTCTGGTACGCTCTCATATTGCGCTTCCACTACATTCTCGGCACCTTCAAGAAGATCGACTGCATCATCACCCTGAACAAGTTTTCCGCCCGCCTTTACCGCCACGCCGGCTTCGGCACGGTCTGCGCCAAGCCCAACGGCTCGGACGCCACGCCAGACCCGGAGGCGAAATGCGAAGGCTATTTCCTTTTCGTAGGCCGCTTCTCCCAGGAGAAGGGCATTATGACGATGCTGAAGGCCGTGAGCGGCCTCAACGTTCCCGTCAAGATGATCGGCAACGGGCCCATGGACGAGGAAGTGGCGGCCTATATGAAGGAGCATCCCAATCCCAACGTGACTTTCCTCGGCTACCAGCCGCCCGACGTCTGCAATTACTACATGGCCAGGGCGCTGGTCACGGTCTTTCCGTCGGAATGCTATGAGAACTGCCCCGTGACGGTAATAGACTCCCTGAGACTCGGAACGCCAGTTCTGGCCTCGAGGATCGGCGGACTGCCCGCTCTGCTTCCCCCCGGCGCCGGCTGGCTCTTCACGCCCGGCGACATCGAGGAACTTAAAGAGCGCATAAAAGATCTTTACGCCAGGAAGGACGAGGTCGAATCGATGCGCGAAAAGGTCGCCGCCTACGGCGAAAGGGAATTCTCCAAAGAGGCGAACCTCGCCCGTCTTATAGAGATCTACAATTACGCCATCAGCAAAAGGAACGGCGGCAATCCTCTCCTGCTTCCCGGCATGCTGGACGACGAGCTATGAAAAAATTCCTGCTCGTCACCAACTTCTGCCCCTTTTACAGGATCAAGCTCTATAAGATCCTGAACGACGAACTGAAATTAAGGATCCTCTTCTATTCCAGAGGCACTGAAAAATACTGGGAAGCCAGCAACGCCCAGGGGAAAAAGGAAGCCCAAAACATTTACCTTGCCGAGGACGGCGCCAACAAGCTCGTCATCCTCTGGCGCTACGTCAAAGTCCTTTTCAGCTCCGAAACGAAAGGCGTGATCCAGGGCTTCAACGGCGCCGCCTTCATATTCCTCGGCTACCTTATAGCCAGGTTAAGAGGCATTCCCTTCGGCATCTGGACGGGCCTCTGGTACCATCCCAGAACGACCTTCCACAACCTAACCAGGCCCCTTACCGACTTCATCTACCGCCACGCGGACTTCGCCATCGTTTACGGGACGCACGTCAAAGCCTACCTCGTTTCCCGGGGCATGAAAGAGGAATTGATCTTCATCGCCCAGAACACCGCCGACAACGAGCTCTACGCGAAAATGCCGACTGAGGAAGAAAAACGGTCCTTCCGCGAAAAATACGGCCTCGCCGAAAACGAGCCGGCGCTTCTTTACGTCGGAAGATTCAGCGCGGAGAAAGGGCCGAAGGAACTTTTGAAGGCGCTGAAATTGGTGAAAGATCCTCCCAAACTCATAATGATAGGCAAAGGCCCGGAAAAAGAGTGGTGCGAGAATTTCGCCAGGGAGAATGATCTTCCCGTCACCTTCGCCGGCTACGTTGCCAACGAGGAGCTTTACCGCTATTACAACGCCCTTCCGATAGTCGTCATTCCTTCCGTGGACATGCCGGAACTGAAGGAAGCCTGGAGCCTCACGGTCAACGAATGCATGAACCAGGGCTGCGTGGCAATAGCGACGGAATCTGTCGGCGCGGCGGCGGGCGGCCTTGTCGAGGACGGGAAGACCGGCTTCATAGTCCCGGAAAGGGATCCCGAAAAAATGGCCGCGGCCATAGAAAAGCTGGTCGCTGACAAAGAGCTCAGGGAGACCTTCTCCAAAAACGCTAAAACGAAGATCGCTACTTGGGATTACGATCACATGGCCGAAGGCTTCCGGCAGGCCGTGGCTCTTATGGAGGAGAAGCTCAGACGATGAAAATAAAAAGAGCCAACCTCTTCGGCGCGGAACTTACCGTCACCACTTACGAAGAGCTCCTTCAGATCACGGACGAGCTCATAGCGAAAAAGCCCGCTGAACCGTACCGCTACAACTTCTGCAACGTCCACGTCGTCATGATGACGCTGGAAAACGAGAAATTGAAAAAAGCCGTGAACCACGCAAAAGCGCTCTCCGTCACCGACGGCATGCCGCTTGTCTGGGCCTTGAGAAAACTCGGCAATATCCCGATGGAAGACCGCGTCTACGGCCCCACCTTCTTTGAAAAGGCGCTTAATCACCGAAGCGGGGAAATAAAACACTTTTTTTACGGCAGCACGGAAGAGACCGTTGCGGCCCTCCTCGAAAAGGCTAAAAAAGAGATCCCGGGTCTCTTAGTCGCCGGCACTTACATTCCGCCTTTCCGTCCTCTCACGGAGGAAGAGAAGGAAGCTTTGATCAGCCAGATCAACAAATCTGAAGCCGACATCGTCTGGGTCTGCCTTGGCGCTCCCAAGCAGGAAGTCTTCATAGACGAGATCGCTCCCAAGCTTAACGTCCCAATTATGGCGGCCGTGGGCGCTGCTTTCGCTTTCTACGCCGGCAAGACTTCCCAAGCCCCGGCTTTTCTCCAACGGATCGGCATGGAGTGGTTCTACCGCCTGCTGATGGAGCCGAGGCGCCTTTTCGTCCGCTACTTCAAGTACAATCCCTGGTACCTCTGGAAGTTTTTCGCTGCGCTGATGGGTGGGCATAAGCTTCCGCAGAGCGAAACAGAACTTTAATCTGCGAACGAAGCACATATCCCTTGCTCACGGACTACGCGTGCATGGCCTTTGTTAGCGTCCTCCGTGAGTTCGCTTAGGGATATGTGCTTTGTTCGCTAATATCATAACCAAGAAATTGCTGTTTTTGATAAAATAAAGCGAATGTACCACTTTGCGGAGATAGAATTATGAAAAAAGCAATTGTACTTACCATCGCGGCGCTTTTCTGCGTTTCGGCTTTCGCCGACGGTTGGTGTTATGGAATTCATTTTGACGGAAGTCAGATCACGGATGAACCGATCTTGTTGAGGCCGGACGATCCTATTACCTACAGCAACTCCTTGGCGGAAGGTGAAACGAAGTCTCTTGTTATTACCGTGGAGGACCAAGAAGATCCAGAAATAGGGGCCCAACTTTACGCTTCTTCCTTTGGACCTTGGGGAGGCACTTTTTGTTGGGATTATACTGATGAAAAATACAAGGATTTTCCCACCGATGACACATATGTCCTCAAAGAAACGATAAAAACGGATACCGAGACCAAGGAATATGACCGCATAATAACGATATTGCCGGAGCCCGCTGGACTTTTGGCGATCGCCGTTATCGGCGCGTTTTTCCTACGCAAACGGATGAAAGGCCTGATCGCCGTCTTGACAGTCGCTTCGCTAGGCTTTTTCAGCACCCAGGCCGAAGGAGCCGTCGAAAGCGTAACTGGTTTGCAGAACTGGCCTTTCGACAGAAGCGTGATCATTCATTATTATCTTACCTCCGATCAAGCCAATCCGACTTTCAATGTTAAGTTTTTTGGCGGCATTGGTGATGCGGAACAGCTTTTTGACTTGTCTGAAAAAGGGACCTTAAGCAAAGAAGGCGCCGACGGAACTGTTGTCGGAACCGGATGGCACGAGACTTTATGGTCTCCGGACGAGAGTTTCTATGAAACAGTCACCTATGATCTGATCATCAAGGTAGAGGCCAGCGAGCAGGCGCTTCCGCCAAACGGCTCTTACATTGTGATAGACCTTTCCGGAGGACCCGAGGCGGCTAGTTTCCCAGTAACCGGTCTCGACAAAGAACCGGAAGGCGGTTGGACGCTGGAGTACAAGAAAACTAAATTAGTTTTGAAGAAGATCGATCCCGCGGTCTTTATGATTGGCAGCCGCAGTGAAGAGCTGGGTAAAAATGATAACGAAGTCCGGCACCAGGTAGTATTGACACCGATCATCTACGCAGGCGTTTTTGAAGTAACCCAGATGCAGTACGAACTGGTGACAGGAGCCAATCCTTCTCTGTTCAAAGGGGTCACGCGTCCGGTGGAGAGAGTATCTTACAATATGCTGCGCGGCGCTGAAAAAGGCGCCAACTGGCCCGCCAACAATAGAGTCGACGAGGATTCGTTCTTCGGGATCCTCCGCGCCAAAACCGGTTTAAGCTTCGACCTTCCCACTGAAGCGCAGTGGGAATTCGCCTGCAGGGCGATAACTGATTCGGCCTTGAACAGCGGCTATGACCTTACCAGCACGACTAAGGATCTTGATTTGGACGAATTGGCCCGCTATTGGTACGACGGCGGCGGCAATCCCGAGGAAGGGACGATAAGCCAGGCGCATAACTTCGTTGGCACGTACAAGCCGAATTATTACGGTCTTTACGATATGCACGGGAACGTTTGGGAATGGTGCCTCGACTGGTACCAGGCGAATCTTGGAACGGGAGAAGCTACCGATCCCAAAGGACCGAGAACGGGAACTTACCGCACGCTCAGAGGCGGAGGATGCTACAGCCCGGCGGCCGACTGCCGCTCCGCAATGAGAGACTTTGCCAAACCCAATTTCGGCGACTACAGCGGCTACGGCTTCCGAGTCTTCCTGGCGCAGTAAAAAACATTTTTTTTCGCATCGAAAGAGCGCCGAAACGGCGCTCTTTTTTTGTTATAATGAATGTTGGTTATGTAATGATAATGAGGGGCAGATGAAAAGGATCTTATTTTATATGACGCTGGTTTTTGGCGCGATGGGTGCGTTCGGCGAAGCTGCGTATTTTAATTTTGAGGCTGTGGATGCCGGCGCTTTGAATGGGAAGGACGGCTGGAGCGCCACTGAGAGCGTTTTGGTCAGCGAGACGCAGGTCGTCTATACCACCAACAGCATCAATGTGGCGGCTTGGTTCAAATATGGCAGACGCTCAGCGGAGATGACAGGGGAGTCGTCTCTAAATCGCACGGTGGCGTTCGAAGGCGAATTTAAACAGAGGATAGTTTTTGATTTTTACGCGGCGCTGCCGGTGGAAACGGCGGAAAGAAGCGCTGTAGTGAGTTTGGGAGACGTTCCTCTCCTGCGTTTGCGGGAAGCAGGCGCCAATGCGATCGCTTTGGAAGTTTACGGGTCTTATTTCGGAGACGCTCCTGCTTGGCAGGAAGTTCCCGGAGTGGCGACGCTCTTTCACAGGAAGTGGCAGCATATCGAGCTGCTTTTAACTCATGACCGGCTGCTGAAAATCAAGACGCCGTATAAGGACGCGGAGCTGGCGGGATTCGCGCTGGGGGCTGTTTTGGGATCCGGAGATCTTGAATTCAAAGTCGAGAACAGTCATGAGAAATTTTATCTCGACAACGTAAAGTTCAGGGAAGAGAGTTATAAGCACAGCGTCATTTTGGAAGACAACGAAGAAGGGGAAGGAGCTTCCTTCAATGTTGACGGCAGCGCGGCCGAGGAAGGCCTGGAAGTGACTTTCAGGACCGTATCAAAAGAAGCCCAGGGCGTGATGACTGTCGGTCCCATTACGCTTGAAGTAAAGGAAGGCGGAGGCTTGTTCAAAGGTGACGAGCGTCTGGCGGACGTTATGGTCTTCGGCGAAGAGAATGTTTTTTCCTTCGGATTTTTGAAGAACGGAAGATTGGTGAAGTTCGGCTGCAACGGCGAGGATAAGAATTTTACGGATGTTTTCGTTTCGGAGGGCGGGCTTGGCGCTTTGACTTTCGAATTTGCCAAAACTTCCCAAGACACGAATTCTGTCTTTGCGGTAAAGGGTTTCTTCGCCCAGGACAGTCTGCCTATCGTTTACAGCGTGGTGCCGTGCCTGGACATTCTGATGACGGCTTATACGGGCGCCGGCAACAATACGCCTCCAAGTAATTACACCAACATTTATTATCCCCAGGTCAAGGAATTCTATTACCGCAATTCCAACGCGCAGCTTTTGCTTTTGTACGATCCGATCTACAGGAACATCATTCCGCCGGCGGAGAGTTTCTTCCGCATGAACACCAATGAATTCGGAGAGTCGGAATTAGGCGGCAGGATCATGGCCAGGGATCTCAAGAAGACCTTAGGGATCTGGAATGAAGAGTACGATATGTTCCTCTTCACTTACGGAAACGGCTGGAGCCACTGCGGCGGCAACTGGGGCGGCGGATCCGCTTATTACACCGGAATGGGCGCTATCATGTGCGCCCAGGTGGGCAACTGGGGCGGCGACGGCACGACTTTTGTTACGGTGCATGAGATGATGCACTCCGTGGACCAGATGTATTCCAACAGCGGTCATCATGAATACGCCAGCAGTCATCCGGACGACTCCATTTACGGCTGGGCGACGGGCGGCGAGGATCTTTCCTGGTGCGGCAACGCCATGCGGCCCTTCACTAATTACTTCGGCATGATGGGACCCTGGGATGGGCGCTATGTTTACCGCGACAGCGACTGCGACGGATTAGGGGACGAGGATTTCCTCCTTCCGGGCGATGAGGTCAGGATGAATTCCGATCCCACGGAGAGCGATACGGACGGCGACGGGTTGAGCGATCTCAAAGAATACTTGGCCGGGCTCTATTTCCCCAGCGACGCCAACAATACCGATACGGACGGCGACGGGCTAGTTGACGGAGAGGATCCGTATCCCATCGTAGGCTACAACAAAAAGATCCCGCGGCTTCTCAAAGAACCGGAGTTCGACGGCGTTATAGAAGAAGGGGAGTGGAAATATTGGGGCGGAGGGACGCTCTGCAACAAGGGCGTTACGAATTTTTGTGTGACGGCTTACGCCGGCTGGCGCGGGGACGGGCTTTATCTGGCTTTCAAAACGGAC
>JAGCTE010000002.1 GCA_017963805.1 bacterium
CGTTCTGAGCCAGGATCAAACTCTCCGTAAAATACAGATATAAAATCTTAGCTCGTAGTCTCTGTTTTTATCCAGAGACACGCTTAGCTTTTCGCTATTGTTGTTCTTGACTTATTGTTTACACAATTGACAAGTTTTTTGAAGACACTTGGAGTAGTGTCTTCCGCACTTGCTTTTGGCACATCATAAAACCTTTCCAACTGTCAAAGATCAAATTTCATTCCGGCTCTCGCCGTCTCACCTTTCGCCTTTTTCGACGATGGTGAGGAGTAGTATATCAAATACTGTTTCAAAAAGTCAACCCCCCCTCCGCAAGGCCCCCTCGGGACCCTTTGGAAACGGGCTTGCCTTCCTTGTCCTCAAAAGGGCGCGCTAAGCTTTTCTCTCTTTCGCTTTCCCGTTTTTTCAGGCAAGTGGCGACAATGATACTAAACCATTTTCCAAAAGTCAATACCCCCTGTTTGTCCCAGCGACGCCTTTAGAATGTCCGCCATCTGCCTTGGGGTGACGATTCGCTCATTGAATTTCATTGCTGAAAACAGGACTAATCTCTCCTGATAATACTAGCGCTAATATCCTGCCCGGTATAGAATCAGGCTTTATGGCAGCTGAAACGATGACATTTGTATCAATTACCGCGAAGCATATCATTCTTCTCTTTTCTTGCCGCCGCAATTTCAGCGTTGATCTCCTCGAGCGTCATTTCTGAGATTCCGTTTTTCTTTGCTGTTTCGCCCATTTCCCAGAGAGCGAGCAAGCCTTCCTTCGCTTCCTTACTTATCTTCATGCTGAACGGAAGCCCGTTTTCCTGTATTAAACGAAGCATGCACATCCTAAGATAAACGGATGTGTTCAAGCCGAGCCGATCCAGGATCAAAGCCGCCTGCTGTTTTTCTTTCTCACTCATACGAAATTGTATTAAAGCGTTTGCCATAATTGCCCTCTCTTTTTCGATTATTTGTTCGCGGACATTATAGCAGATTATACATACATTTGCAATACAAACTCATTCAAATGATTTTATTGCCCTATAAGCAATACTACCACTCAATGAGTAAGCGGTCGCAAAGCGAGAAAAATTGCGTCTAATCTTACAAGCGCCTTGAACGATCAAGGATCCCATTGATGACCTTTACGCGGCAGTTGCCCTTAAGACGGCACAGCCTTTCAAGACGAAAGTCACGTTAAATTATCATGCTCTTCTTTGTTTTAATATTTTGTAGAATTCTACGGATTTTTAAAATAGAGGCCAAAAAGGTTTGTCAGCGGGCGTCGGAGATGAGTTTGCTTATGCGGGGACGCAGAACTTCCGTTCCGCTCTTGGGGGCAACGCAGCGGTCTTTGTCTAAGGCGAAGGTGGCGTCGGCAAAGCGCTTTTTCGCTTCCTCGCCTTTGGCTTGCTTTTCTTTTTCCAGCTCGGCAATTTTTTGAAGGATGATCTGCTTTTCCTCTGGGGAGGCTTGCGGGAGCTGCTCGGCGAGAAGGCCTATCTTGGCAAGGTAATAGGAGGCGTCGATCCAGCCTTCCAGTTCCCAGAAGAGTTTGGGGGCGGTTTTGGGCAATTCCTTTTTCAGCGTTTCGCAGGCTTCTTTCAGTTCGCTGAAGGCCTGCGGGAAATCGCTTGTTCCTTCGGATTCAAGCTTCTGATACCAGCCGCGGTTGGGGCCGGTGCCGGAATTGTGGCGGGCGAATGTCAGCATGGCGGAGGCGACAGGCTCCGGATAAAGGGCTTTGAAGGATCCTTCCCAGACTTTTCGGGAATCAAAGTTTTGGGGATCCTTGGCCCATTTGGCAAAGGAATATACGGCGATCTTGCTGGCCTCGCAGTTCTCCATCGGGTTGAGCATGATGCCGGAAAAGGCCTTGCAAGGGAGCCCGTAAAGGCGGCCTATGATGAGGTTCTCCCTCGAATAGTCGTTGACAGGCCAGTTCCACCAGAGCAAGGGAGGGCGCCTGTAGTTTTCCGTCGCTTTTTTAAGATATTCGGGGTCGATGTCGCAGCAGACTTTTTGCCCGGTCCAGACCAGCATGACGGAGGGGTCCATGTGCTCGCCAAGATAGCGGTCGTAGTCGTTGGCGCCGTCGCCGTGGTAGATGTTGGGGCAGACGACAAGGGGGCCGCAGTCTTTTTTCTTGTTGAGGAATTCACTTATTATCTCGTTGCAGATCGCGGTGTGCATTTCCGCGTCCGCGTTCCCGAAGTCGTCGAAAAAGACGCCAAAATATCTGAAGCCCACGGCGTACATGTCCTCGAATTTGGCGAAGACTTTTTCCTTGTTGTCCCGGTAGTCGTCGATATTCTTGAAAGCGGAGCCGAGATGGATGGCCCAGTAGAATTTGACGTTTGATTTTTTTGCCGCGGCGAGCAGAGCTTTGAAGTCTTCCTTTTCCTTTTCGGGATACGGTTCGGCCCATTTCTCGGTGTGGTAGGGGTCGTCCTTTGGGCCGTAAACGTAGAGGTCCAGTCCCATATCTCCGAGGAAGGTTATCATGCTTTTTCTTCCCTCGGTACCCCAGGGGCGGCCGTAGAAGCCTTCCACCACGCCGTAAAAATTGTCGTTTTGTTTTTCGCAGGCCATAAGTCCTATTAGCGCTAGAAGTGTTAAGAAAAGTTTGGCTTTCACTTTTTCTGACAGTTGGGGCAGACGTGGGTGCCGCGCTGGGCGACGACGGATTTAGTTATGATGGTTCCGCATCTGGGGCAGGGCTTGCCCTGGCGGTGAAAGACGTTGAGCGTTTCAGCGTTGTTTCCGTGTTTCCCATCAGCGCTGATGAAGTTGCCCTGGGTGTGGCCGAGAGAGGTGCCGGAATTGGCGATGCCTTTCCTAAGGACGCTTTGTATGGCGTCCCTCAGGGATTTCGCTTCGTTTAGAGTTAGGCTGTTCGCAGGGCGTTCCGGATGGATCTTCGCGAGCCAGAGGGCTTCGTCAACGTAAATGTTGCCGAGGCCGGCCACGTTCGTCTGGTCCAGGAGCCAGGCTTTTATGCAGAGTTTGATCTTCTTTTCTTTGGGCAGAAGATCGAAGAGCAGTTTCGGCGTGAAGCTTTTTTCCAAGGGCTCGGGGCCGAGCTTGCCAAGTATCTCTTCCTTGTTATCTGTCAGGTTGAAGCGGCCGAATTTTCTGATGTCGTCGTAACGGAGAGCCTTCCCGTTGGCGAAGGTTATCCTGGCGCGCTCGAAGCGCCCCCTCTCCTCCTTGGCGTCGATGGTCACGAAGTGCCCTGACATCCTCAGGTGCGAGATGAAATAGTTGCCGTTGTCCAGCGTCGCCACGATGTATTTGGCACGGCGGGAAAGGTCGGTGATCTTCCTTCCTTTCAAGGCGTTTGCGAAAGCAGTTGTGTCCATGGGCGCCACAAGGCTCGGGACCAGGATCTCGACGTCCTTGATCTTTTCGCCCACGAGCTTTTGTTTTTTTATTTCGTTTACGACGGTTTGTACTTCGGGTAGTTCAGGCATAGTTTATTCCGTGGCGGGATACTCGTGATCCCTGATGTGGTGGCGGTTGAAAAGATACCAGATCATGACTAAGAAGGAGCAGATGCCGCAGACTCTGACCGCTTCCCTAAGCCCGATGTGGTCGGCCAGGAAACCGGTGAACTGGCAGCCCAGGGGAACAAGGCCGAGAAGAATGCCGGCGTAGAAGCTGATGAAGCGGTCGCGGTATTTGTGCGGGGCGATAAGCTGGATGAGCGTGTTGGTGGAGGAAAACAAAAGGATCTGGCCCAAGCCCATAAGGAACATGGCGAAGCAGGAAAGCCAGAGGCTGGAGGAATACGAGTAGATCAAAAGCGCCGTGCCGCAGGAGAGCGTCGCCACGATGAAATGGTAGTTGAAATATTTAAGCGTGGAGCGGCTCGCCATGTAGGCGGCGGAAAGAATGGCGCCCAAGGCCAAAGAGCTTTGCAGCATGCCCAGAAAACGCGAATCGCCGTGCAAAATATCCCTTGCGATGGCGGGGGTGAGAGTGTTGGCGGTGACGGCTGTGGAGCCTATCATCGCAAGCGTCAGCAAAACGACCCTGACGGGCGGGAAGGTCCAGGCCGTCTTAAGTCCCTCCAAGAAATCGTGGGCGGCGTTCTTGCCCTTTTCGTAGACCGGCAGCACGAAATCCATAAGATGGAGCGCAATGACGGCCCCGAAATAGGAAAGCGAATTCAAAAAGAAACAGAAGCTCTCCCCGATGTGGCCCGGAACGTCGCTGGGGAGAGTCCCCTGGGAAAGGGCGGCCCCCCAGTTGTCCTTTATGAGGCTGATGGCGAAGCCGCCGATAGCGGGACCCACCAGTCTTCCAAGGTTGAAGATCATGGAGTTCAGGGCGATGGCGTTGCCAAGGTGCGACGGCTCCTTGACCATGAAGTAGATCAGGCTGTGGCGGGTGGGCATCTCGATCGAGGTCAGGATGCCCATGAAGGCCGCCATTACGAGAAGCAGCGTCGGCGTTATGACACCCGTCAGGGTAAGGACGGCGAGGATGAGGGCGTGCAAAGAGGACAGGACCAAAACGGTCATGAGAAGACGGCGCTTGTTGAAGCGGCTCATCAGTATCCCCGCCACGGGGCTCAGTACGAGACCAGGCGCCTGGGAAAGGAGAAGGATCGTTCCCAGCATGGTCTTGGAATTCGTAAGATCGTAGACGAGCCAGCCCATAGCCACCGCCTGGATCTGGCCGCCGGTGCAGGACACCAATTGCCCAATGAAGAACAGGCGGTAGTTGCGGGACTGAAAAGCCCGGCCAAAGTTTAGAATAAATTCCCTGATCTTACCCGCGAACATACAGTAGAATATTTTACCATAAAAACCGCTTCGCCACGGAAGGGAAGAGTCAGGTTTTCACGCCTCCCGTCAACTTGCGTTTTTACCGATAAATCAATATCATTGATTAAATGTTTAGCTTATTCTAAACGCCCCCCTTGAACATTCCACCAGGACAAATAATGAAGCTGAAACTTCCGCGTTATCTCCCCTGCCTTCTCATGCTCATGGCGCCCTGCCTTGTGAACGCCGGCGAGGCAAATGAAAAACCCAACGGAAGCGTGCGCTGCGGCAACGCCCGTTTTTCCCGCCTTTCCGACGCCATGGTCAGAATCGAATTCGATACCGAAAGCAAATTCGACGACCGTCCGACCTTAAGGACGCTCTCCATGCCGGAACCCAAAAAATTCGACGAGGTGAAGTTCATAAAAGGCGGCGTGGCCTTGAGGACTCCCTGCCTCAAGATCTTCTACAAAGACGGCCCGGAGCTGACGAAAGAAAACTTGAAGATCGAATGGGAAGCCGGCGGCATGAAAGGCGAATGGCGCTGCGGCGACCTCGATCCGGAAAACCTGGGCGCCGTCGTCGGCATGGACCACGTTTACGACGCCATGATAGGGAACGGCAAAGTCTTCCCCGGCGGCGACTGGAAATACGAGCGCTACGGCGAACTGCCTTTGCTGTACATCTCCAGCACGCTCCACGACTGGCTGAACGCCAACAAATCTGACTATAAGCCGGTCGGGAACGACATCTGGTGCATGTTCAGGGATTACGACGAACTGCCGAAAGAAATGCAGGACATCTGCGACGTCGCCAAGACCGCCCCTCCGGGACCCGTCTCCAAGGCCGGCTACTTTGTGCTGGACGAAAGCTGGATGTACATGTACGACCGCGAAAAGGAATGGCTCGACACCGACATAAGGGAAAACTACAAGAACCTTTTCTTCTTCTGCTACGGCAGAAATTACGGCAACGCGCTTAAGGAATTCACCGCGCTCTGCGGAAAAATCCCCATGCTCCCCCGCTGGGCCTACGGCTCCTGGTATTCCCGCTTCCATCCCTACACCGCCGAGGAAATTAAGGAAGTCGTAAAAAAGCACAGGAAGTGCAAAATGCCCCTGGACGTCCTCATCGTGGACATGGACTGGCACATCAACGGCTGGTCCGGCTGGGAATGGAACAAGGAAAAGTTCCCGGATCCCGAGGGCTTCTTCAAATGGGCCCATGAGAACGGCGTGAAGGTCGGCCTGAACGTCCACTCGGAAGGCATACCGAAAAACGACCAAGCCTTCAAAGCGATGGCGGAAAGCTTAGGCATCGATCCCAAGGATCCTCCCCCGCTGGCCCAGAAAGACTGGAAAGAGTTCCGGGAAAAGATGGGCATCTCCATCTGGAACCGCGGGCACGGCAGCGATTCTTTCGCCATGGACTACCTCGACAAAAACGTCTGGGAAGCCTTTGAAAAATTCACTTACGATCCCAACGACGCGATGGGCGTGGATCTCTGGTGGGAAGACAACTGGCAGGGCATCATGCCGCACTTCAACTTCAATCTCTGGATGGACGAGCTGATGTTCCGCCATCACTTGAAGCAGGGCAAACGCCCCATCGCCCTGAACCGCTACGCGGGGCTTGGCTCCCAGCGCTACCCGGCCTACTTCTCCGGCGACACCGCCTCGCACTGGCCGGTCCTTAACTACGAGTTCGACGTGAACAGAAGGGCCGCCCACGAAGGCATGAGCTACTTCTCGCACGATCTGGGCGGCTTCAAGGGCGAAATAACAGGCTTCCATCCCGGGCACATCTCCCCCGAGCTTTTCATCCGCTGGGTGCAAATGGGCGCGCTCTGCCCCATCATGAGAGTGCACAGCGACCACGGCATCAGGGAAGCCTGGAACTACAACAAGGAGACCGAAAAGATCATAAGGGACGCCTACCAGCTCCACCTCAAGCTCGTCCCCTACTTCTATCACCTTGCCAGGGACGCCTACGAAACCGGCATGCCCATCCACCGCCCTGTCTATTTCCTCTTCCCGGAGGACGAGGAGGCGTACTCCTTCACGCACTCCTACTTCATCGGCGACAAGCTCTTCTTCGCGCCGGCCGGGACCCCGGGCGGATTCATGAAATTCAAGCTGCCAAGGGGAACGTATTACCATTATGCGACCGGCGAAAGATTCGAAGGCGGAAAGCCCGTCAAGAAACAGGTGGCGCTCGACGAATTCAACCTCTTCGTCCGCGCAGGATCAGTCATCCCGAACATGGACTACAGAGAGAGCGTCGGAACGTCGCTTCCGGATCCTCTGGTTTTGGCGGTCTACCCCGGCGGCAACGATTACATTGAGATCTACGAGGACGACGGCGAATCGCTCGATTACGACAAGAACTATTCAAGACTTCCCATCAGGCTCGAGGACGACGGCAAGACCGTAGTCGTCACGCAGGAGCCCATAAAAGGCGGCTTCAAGGGCATGAGCGAAAAGCGGAATATAAGGATAGACCTCTACTTCGCCGGCGAACCGACGGACGCCGTCCTAGGCTGCCGGAACGCCGAGATAAGCTATGACGAAAGCCAAAAGCGCTATTCCGTTCTCATTCCCGATCTGAACGTCAGGGAAAAACACCAGTGGGTCTTTTCCCTTGAAAAATAACCAATAATTAACTTCGAGGAGAGCATATGCATCCCGCACTCATCGCAATTCTAGTCATTTTCGTAATAATTTTGATCTGCAAAGCCCTTGTGATCGTCCCCCAGAAGAGCGCCTACATCGTGGAGCGTCTGGGAAAATACCGCATGACGCTGGAAGCCGGCTTCCATATCATCATCCCCTTCATCGACAGGCTGGCCTACCGGCTCTCCATGAAGGAAATGGCCATCGACGTTCCCCCGCAGCAGTGCATCACGAAAGACAACATCATGGTGGACGTTGACGGCGTTCTGTATCTTCAGGTGATGGAGCCGACGAAAGCCGCCTACGGCATCGACGACTACATGTTCGCGACCACGCAGCTGGCTCAGACCACCATGCGAAGCGAGATGGGCAAACTAGACCTCGACCGCAGCTTCGAGGAAAGGACGACCGTCAACGCCGCGATCGTCGAGGCCGTCGACAAAGCATCTGACCCCTGGGGCATCAAGGTCACGCGCTACGAGATCAAGAATATCACTCCTCCCCGCACGATCAGCGACGCCATGGAGAAGCAGATGAGGGCCGAGCGCGAGAAACGCGCCATGATCGCGGAGTCCGAGGGCGAACGCCAGTCGAAAATAAACCGCGCCGAGGGCGAACGCCAGCAGGCCATAGCCCTTTCCGAGGGCGAGCGCGCCAGGAGAATAAACGTCGCGGAAGGCCAGGCCAAAGAGATCCTTCTGGTGGCGGAAGCCCAGGCGGAGAGCATCAGGAAGGTCGCCCAGGCCCTCTCCGAGCCCGGCGGCCTCGCCTCCGTCAACATGCAGCTTGCCCAGAATTACCTCAACCAGTTCGGGCATCTCGCCAAGACGAACAACACCATGATCGTGCCGGCGAACCTCTCCGACGTTGTGGGTATGCTGAAAGCCTGCTCGCAAATAGTTAAGGCTGAATAAAAAAAGCCCCGCCGAAAAAGCGGGGCTTTTTTATGAGTGGTGCCGAGGGGCGGAATCGAACCGTCGACACAAGGATTTTCA
>JAGCTE010000003.1 GCA_017963805.1 bacterium
CGCCCGGAACTCATCTACGAGATCATGAAGACGGAATACGCGAAATTCGGCTTCCGCTTCGGCAAGGGCGTCCTCGACATCCAGAAATTCAACAACTACGGCTTTTTGAGGCGCAGCGAGCGCAATTACCGCATCTGCGACGACGACGTCTACGTCTCGCCGACCCAGATCAGGCGTTTCCATCTCCAGAGAGGCGACACGATCTACGGCGTTTTCAGAAGGCCGAGAAACAATGAAAAAAGCGGCGCCGTGATAAAGGTCGCGGCGGTGAACCTCGACGCTCCCGACTCCAAGGCGAACAAAACGCCCTTCGACGACCTCACTCCGCAGTTCAGCGCCGAGCGTTTGCTTTTGGAACACAGGCCGGACGGCGTCTCGACGCGCATAATGGATCTCATCTCTCCCATTGGCAAGGGCCAGCGCGGGCTTATCGTCGCGCCGCCCAGGGCCGGAAAAACGCTTCTCCTAAGAGACATCGCCAACGCCATAGCGTACAACAACCCCGGCGCCGAGCTCATCATGCTTCTCATTGACGAAAGGCCCGAGGAAGTGACCGACATGCAGCGCTCCGTCAGGGGCGAAGTCATAAGCTCGACTTTCGACGAATCCGGCGACCGTCATCTGGCGGTCGCGGAGATGGTCCTTGAGAAAGCCAAGCGCCTCGTCGAACACGGCAAGGACGTTATCATTCTCCTTGACAGCCTGACGAGGCTGGCCAGGGCTTACAACAGCGGCCACAATCTGAGCGGCAAGATATTGTCCGGCGGTATGGACGCCAGCGCCCTGCAGAAGCCCAAGCGCTTCTTCGGATCGGCCAGAAGCTGCGAAGGCGGCGGCAGCCTGACGATCATCGCCACTGCCCTCATAGAGACCGGCAGCCGCATGGACGACCTTATTTACGAAGAGTTCAAGGGCACCGGCAACATGGAGTGCGTCCTTGACCGCCGCATCAGCGAGAAGCGCGTCTTCCCGGCCATCGACATCGACCGTTCCGGCACGAGGAAAGAGGAGCTGCTTTTCGATTCCGAGGAGCTGAAAAAGGTTTGGCTTTTGCGCAACATGCTCTCCGGCCTTTCCCCGCTCCAGAAGATCGAGCGCCTGATAGACCAGGTCAAGCTCACCTCTTCCAACGCGGAGCTTTTAATGATGCTTAGGGAGCGCTGATCATGAGCAAAACGATGAAAAGCGTCTTAAGCACCGTCGCGCTGATCCTTCTGGCGCTGCTCCTGAAGTCCAACACGATAGAGCTCTTCAAGATCCCCACAGGCAGCATGGAGCCGACTTTGTACGGCGCCAAGGAAATGGGCCGCGGTTTCGGCGACCACATCTTCGTTCTGCGCTGCGCCTACGGCTTCAACTGCAAAGTGAAGATCCCGCTCGTCGACTGGACGCTGCCTTTGCCGGACGGTTACTGGATGCTTCCTTTCATGCATCTCCCGAAAGTGGGGGACGTGGTCGTCTTCGAGCATCCCGCCAACCGCAACATCGACTACATCAAGCGCTGCGCCGGGACGCCCGGAGATTCGGTCATGATAAAGGACGGGCGCCTTTACGTTAACGATCAGATCGTGACCAATCGTCCGGCGACCGCGACGTACGTCAGATACACCTGCGACGGCATCTTCAGCAGGCAGCTTCAGACGATCGCCAACGCGCTTCTGGAAGTCGAACGCAGGACCGGGAACAAGGAGATCTACGACGCCCTTTACATCGACGGCGTGCCTTTCCGCTCGATAAGGCCTGTGGAAGGCGAACGCAATTACGTCATGGTGGGGACGAAAAAGGTCCACGTCGTAAAGGACGAAGTGACGCCCGTTGTGAAAGTCCCGGAAAACTGCTACTTCATGCTGGGCGACAACTCCGCCCACTCCGCCGACAGCCGCTACTGGGGGTTCGCCCACCGCGACACTCTGAAAGGCCGCGCGCTCTGCGTCTATCTTCCCCTTAAAAGAATAAGAGCCATCAGATGATGAAAATGAAAACACCGCTACTCGCAACGCTTGCTTTGGCCGCTCTCCTCCTGACCGGCTGCGGCGTCACTTCCGAAGTCATCTTCCCTATAACGGGAGCGACTATAACGAAGCAGGAGAACGTAAGGGTCGCCATCAAGAGCAAGGTGAATTCCGTCACCGTTAACATAAACGGTGCCGGCTCCTACTACGACCAGACGAGCGGAACGTACATGGGCCGCTTCGCAAAAGTCGCGAACGCGAAAATTACGGTCCAGAACGGGCTCCTTGCCATTAACGGCCAGACAGGCCAGGGCAAATACCGCTCGTCCCGCATAATGATGATCCCGGAGGAGGGCGCCCTCATAAACGTTGACGGCGTCAATTACCGCGGGCAGATGGAATTCATCTCCAACGGCGGCACGCTGACAGTGGTCAACCACCTGGGAATGGAAGAATATCTCTGCGGCGTGGTGCCGAAAGAGACGTTCGCCTCCTGGCCGAAGGAAGCCCTTATGGCCCAGGCCATATGCTCCCGTTCGTACGCCATAGCAAAGTGCGATGAGAATTACCAGAAGGATTTCGACCTGACTTCCCCCGGCGACCAGCTCTACGGCGGCGCCAGCGCGGAAGCGCCCTCGACCACGAAGGCGGTCTACGACACCGCCGGCAGCTACCTCGAATACAACGGTAAAACGCTTCTCACTTTCTTCCACACCTGCTGCGGCGGCGCGACGGAAGACGGCGAAAAGATCTTCACCTACGTAAGAACTTATCCGTCCGGCGTCACCAGCCCGTACTGCAAAGGATGCAAGCATTACGAATGGCAGTATTCCGTAAGCGCGGCCGATCTTGCCGCGAAACTGAAAGCGGCGGGCTACAATTCCGGCAGCGGCGCGCCCCTTCAGATCACAAAACGCTTCAAATCCGGCAGGGTGGCCGAAATAAAGATCGGCAGCGCGGTTTTGACCGGCGAGCAGCTGAGGAAGGCCGTGGGCTACGACGTCATCAAATCCACGCGTTTTTCTGTCTCCCTTTCCGGCAGCCTTTACACTTTCAAGGGCAACGGCTGGGGTCACGGCGTCGGCATGTGCCAGTGGTGCACCAAGGGTATGGCCGATTCTGGAATAGATCACGAGAAGATGCTGCAGCATTTCTACCCGGACGCCAAGCTTAGATGACGGAAAAAAGGGAAACATATCCCTGGTGGGACATAAGGGCCTACGATTACGATCTGCCCAAGGAGCTCATCGCGCAGCATCCGGCAGCGGAAAGGGACCAAAGCCGGCTCATCCGCTATTCTTTGGCCAAAAACACGATAAAAGAGGGCGTCTTCAAAGACATCGTCTCGTATTTCAAGGAAGGCGACGTCCTTGTCCTTAACAACTGCAAAGTCATTCCGGCCAGGCTCTACGTCAGAAGAGCCGACACCGGGACGAAGATAGAGCTCCTTCTGACCAAGGAGGAGGGCGAGGGCGAATTCGTAGCCACCGTCCGCCCCGGGCACTCCTGCAAAGCGGGCGTCAAGCTTGTCTGCGGCGAATTGAGGGGCCAATTTACGGAAATACTTCCTGACGGCCAGCGCAGGGTGCGCTTCGAGGCCTCCAGCGCCGCCGTAAACGCGTTTTTGGAAAAAGAGGGGACAGTTCCCCTCCCTCCCTACATAGAGCGCCCGAAAGGGCCGTCTGAGGCTTCCGACAGGGAACGCTACCAGACGGTCTACGCCAAAAGCGGCCGGGCCGTGGCGGCCCCCACAGCCGGGCTCCATTTCACGCCCGAGATACTCAAAGCTCTGAAAGATCTGGGCGTCACGCTTTTGGAAGTCACGCTGGACGTGGGCCTTGGCACTTTCAAGCCGGTGAAAGCGAACGACATCCGCCAGCACGAGATGCACGAGGAGACCTTCACCTTCACCCCTCTTCAGGCCGAGCTTTTGAACAAGGCCAGGAGCGAGGGCAGAAGGATAATCGCGGTGGGGACGACCTCCCTTAGAGTCCTTGAATCCTGCCTGGACGAAGAGGGGAAGTTCCGCTCCGGTCTCCTCGCCACGAGCATCTTCATCCATCCGCCCCTGAAAGTCCGCTCCATCGACGCGCTCTTAACGAATTTCCATCTGCCTAAGTCAACGCTGCTCATGCTGGTGGCGGCCCTTATAGGCGACGCCTGGAAAGATATATACCAGCTGGCCGTAAAAGAGCGCTACCGCTTCTTCTCCTACGGCGACTGCATGCTTCTGGAGGATCTGAGATGACGCTCGACCGCACAGCCCTCCTTTACAGCGAAGAGAAGACCGCCGCCTTCCGCGAAAAAAAGATCGTGCTCATAGGCTTGGGCGGCGTCGGCCTCTACGCGCTTGAAAATTTAGCCAGGGCCGGAATTAAGAGATTCGTTCTCATAGACGGAGACGTCTTCGAACCCTCGAACCTGAACCGCCAGCTCTACGCGACAAGAGAAACTTTGGGACAAAGGAAGGCCGAAGCCGCCAAAGCCAGGATCGCCTTGATCGATCCCGCCATCGAAGCGGAAGCCATAACGGAATTTCTCACCAAAGACAATATCGAACGCATCGTTCCCAAGGACGCCGATTTCATAATCGACGCCGTAGACGACATCCCGGCGAAAGCGGAGATCATCCGGTTCGCCCTTGAAAACGGCGTTCCCGTCGTTTCCTCCATGGGGACCGCTAGGAGGAAGGACCCCTCGAAGATCACCGTAACAACACTCGGCAAGACGAGCGCTTGCCCTCTAGCCAGAAAATTGAGAAAATTACTTAGGGAAGAGCCGGCCTCGAAGGCTGTTCCCGTAGTTATGTCGAAAGAAACCCCCTGCGAGGTCGAGAAAGGGCATCCGCTTCCGAGTTCCGGAATGGTGCCCGCCGCTGCGGGAATAAATTTAGCCGCCTTTGTAATCAACAACTTCTGTAAAGAACCATGAAAAAGATCATCTTTCTAATCGCCGTTTCTCTTATCCTCTCCGCCTGCTTCGGCAAAAAAGAAGCGAAGCCGGCCAATGAGACTTTCACCTTCGCCGTCATCAAGACTGAAAACGGCAAGACCAAACTGGAAATGGCAAAGGGACAGCCCGAAGCCGACGATCCCGGCGACATGGTCTTCGTCAAGGTAAATCCCGGAACCGTGACGATAGGAACTTTGAGCTCCGTGAACGACGAAAGCTATTTCATCATGACGAAGCCCGTGACCCAGAAGCAGCTCTCAAACCTGATCGGCGAAGCGCACGGCGAAAACGCGGCCATTTCCGTGCCTTTCGACAGCATAGGGAAAGTCCTTGACAAGCTCTCCAAGGAAAACCCGGACGTCGTATTCTCGCTTCCCAGCGCCAAGCAGTGGGACTTCGCTTTCCTATCCGGCAAGATCAACGAGAACGAGCAGCCGATCTGCTGGGAATGGGCGACCATGAGCGGCAGCAAAGCCTACACCTGGCGCGGCAGGATATGGCACATTATGGAGCTGTATGAGGAAGCCGAGAAGGAAAGGAGCACCGACCTTATCCAGAGCGACCTTAGCTTCCGCATAGCTTTTAAGGAGAAGAAGCCCGCGAAGTAGTCTTTCTTCCCGTCAGGAAAAAATAAGCCCCTCTTGATTTTACTTCGTAACAAAATCTTGAGGGGTTTATTTTTTCCCTGACGGGAACACATTCAGCGCAAAAAAAGAACACATCCCCCGTTCACGGACTACGCGCGCCTTGCCTTGATCAGCGTCCTCCGTGAGTTCACTTGGGGATGTGTTCTTTTTTTGCGCTGGGATTTATTCCTGCGGTTTGGCGAAGGCTTTGTCGATCACTTCTTGCGGGACTTTTGAGGTGAAGGAGCTTACTGCCGGCACCACCGCGAAGGGGATGACAATGGAGATCACCGAGCACATGGTGGCCGGGAGATTCGTCACTATGACAAGCACGATCTGGACGCCCAGGCCCGTTATGACTCCCGCCAGCGCACCGGCTTTCGTGACGTTTTTGGAATAGAGTCCGTAGATGTAGGGGGCAAGGAAAGCGCCGCCCACCGCGCCCCAACTGAGGCTCATAAGGTCGACGATGAACTTGCTGTTGGTGTGCGCGATGAGGTACGAGGTCAGGAGGAACAGGGCGCTCATGATCCTCATCAGCGTTACGCTGGCGCCTTCGGAGACGTTCCTGTTGACGCAGCCCTTGTAGAAGTCGATGGCCACCGTGGAGGAGGAGACCAGAACAAGGCTGGAGAGCGTGGACATGGAGGCGGAGAGGATGAGGAGCAGGAACAGCGCCATCAGAGGACCGGGCAGCCAAGCCTTCAGCATGATGGGGACAAGCGTGTCGTAGACGCCCTTGGTGTCGGGCAGTCCGGCTTGGAAGTAAAGGTGCGTCATGGCGCCGGAGAAATAGGCGGCGCAGCCTATTATGAAGGCGAAGATGGTGGTGATCACGGTGGCTTTCACGATGACCGACTCGCTTTTTATGGCGTAGTATTTCTGGATCATCTGCGGAAGGCCCCAGGGGGCAAAGGAAGTCATCAAAACGGCCGAGGCCAGCGTCCACCAGCCGAAGCTGGAGACTTCCACATGCTCGATCCTGGCGGCGGTGATGTTCTGGAAGACGCTGCCGCCGCCGCCGCCCTTGCCGGCCAATACATAGACCAGAAGAATGGAGCCCGCCAGCATGATGATGCCCTGGATGAAGTCGGTCAGCGTCATGGCGAGATATCCGCCCAAAAGAAGGTAGATGGCGGCCACGCCGGTCATGAGCCACAAGGCGACCTCGTAAGGGATCCCGAAGTTTTCCTGGAAGAGATAGCCGAGGCCCTTGTAGACCGAGGCGGAATAGGGGACCAAAAAGATGAAGATTATGAGAGCGGCCAGCGGCCTGAGGTATTTCGCGTCATAGCGGGTGGCGAAAAATTCCGGCATGGTCATGGCGCCCAGGTTCTGCGTCATGCGGCGCGTTCTCTTCGCCAGGACGATCCAGGCCAGAAGCGCGCCGAAGATGGCGTTGCCAATGCCGATGCTCATGGCCGGCCAGCCGAACTTCCAGCCCAAGTTTCCGGCGAAGCCGATGAAGATGACGGCGGAAAAGTAGCTGGTGCCGTAGGAAAAGGCGGAGATCCAGGGGCCCACGTTGCGGCCGCCCAGAAAGAAGTCCTCAAGGCTTTTCGTGCGGCGCATGGCGTAGACGCCGGTGCAGGCCAGAAGGATTATGAAAGCGATAAGCAAAATTGCGTTGAGGGATAACATTTCTTATTTTTCCTTAGGTCTGTTGTCGATTACGCGGGCCGCTTTGCCGGTGAAACGCTCGATAGACTGCGGCTGTACCAGGTCAACTTCGAAGTGGATGCCGGTGTAGGAGCGGATGGTCTCCTCCAGATTGGTCTTCAGCATCTGCATCTCGCTCATCTTATCCGAGAAGAAGGCGGGGCTCATCTCGACCTGGACCACGGAGCGGTCCAATGATCCCGGACGGTCAAGGACGATGAGGAAGTTCGGGGTGACGTCCTTGCACTGCAGAAGGGCCTCTTCAACCTGGCTCGGGAAGACGTTGACGCCCCTTATGATCAGCATGTCGTCGGAGCGGCCTTTTATCCTGCTCATTCTCTTGGTCGTCCTGCCGCAGGGGCAGGGGGAATCTTTCACGATATAGGCCAGGTCCCTGGTGCGGTACCTTATCATCGGCATGGCTTCCTTGTTGAGGGGCGTGATGACAAGTTCTCCCAGCTCGCCTTCGGGCACGGGCTCCAAAGTTTTGGGGTCGAGGCATTCCACCAGGAAGTAGTCCTCCTGGATGTGCATGCCGGTGTGGTAGACGCACTCGCCGGAGATGCCGGGCCCTATGACTTCCGAAAGCCCGTAGTTGTTGCAGGTGTTGACCTGGAGCCTATCCTCGATGTAGAGGCGCATCTCTTCCGTCCAGGGCTCGCTGCCCAAAAACGCGACTTTCAGATTCAAACTTTCCCTGGGGATCTTCTCGTCCTCCATGTATTCGATGAGCCTCAAAGCGTAGGTCGGGGTGCAGACCAAAAGTTCCGGCTTGAGGTCCTGCAGAAGCGTGAACTGTCTCCTGGTGTTGCCGCTGGCGGCCGGGATGATGGAGGAGCCGATCTTCTCAAGGCCGTAGTGCAGCCCGAAGCCGCCGGTGAAAAGGCCGTAGCCGAAACTGATCTGGGCGGTGTGACCCGGGCGGGCGCCGCCGGAATAGAGAAAGCGGGCCACCATGTCGGACCACATCTCCAAATCGTTTTTCGTGTAGGCGACGAAGGTCGGCTTTCCGGTGGTGCCGGAAGATCCGTGGAAGCGCAGAACTTTTTCCTTGGGGACCGCCATGAGGCCCAAGGGATAGTTTTCCCGCATGTCGGTCTTGGTGGTGAAGGGCAGATGTTTTACGTCACTTACGCTTTTGATGTCCTCGGGGCCGATGCCCAGTTCCTTGAATTTTTTGGCGTAGAAGGGGACGTTTTGGACCCTTTTCACGGTCTCTCTCAGTCTCTGGACCTGAATACTTTCGATCTCATCCCGGGAAAGGCACTCCGACTTGTCCCAGATCTTGTTTTCCAGTTTCATTTTTTATGGCTTTATTTGTTGGTGTTGAAAAGTTCTTGCGAGCTCAAGACGCAGAATCCGTTGGAAACGAGTTTGGAATAGGCTTTCTCAGTGTCGCTCACGCGGTAGAGGAAGATGTGGCGGTTGGCGAAGGCGTAGACGTACTCGACGTTTATCTCTTCTTTGTTCAGGATGTCCGCCACCTGGGCCAGTCGTCCAGGCTGGTTGTCGATTCTGACCGCCAGGACGTCCGCGATGTTGACCACGTAGCCGGCTTTTTCAAGCAGGGCCTTGGCGGCTTCGGAGTCTTCCACGATCATCCTTAAGATGCCGAACTGGGCCGTGTCGGCCAAGGTCAGGGTATAGATGTTCACTCCGGCTTCGCCAAGGGTGCTGCAGATCCCATAGACGTTTCCGGGCTTGTTCTCCAAAAAGAGGGAAAGCTGTTTTACGGTTTCCATAGAAAAAGTCTCCTTTTCGTTAAGAAGATATGTTTCTAACCTAATATAATAACATACCGGGCAAGGGGGGTGCCCTTGCCCGGTATTGAGGGAGTGGAACCGGCCGCGCTTAGCTGTTCCTGAGGTCGGTCACGCGCTTGGCTTTGCCCATGGAGCGCTCGAGGCTTCCGGGTTCCACAGGGGTGACGGTGACCGCCAGGCCTATTATGCTCTTGATGGCGTTGCCGATCTTTTTCTGGATTACCTCGATGGAGCGGATGGTGTCGCCGAAGAGTTCCGCGGAGAGTTCCACCTGCACTTCCAGGGTGTCGAGGTCGCCGTGGCGCCTGACTATGATGTGGTAGTGCGGCTGGACGCCCGGGATCGTAAGCAGGGCCGCCTCAATCTGACTCGGGAAGACGTTGACGCCCCTTATGATGAGCATGTCGTCGTTCCTGTGGTCGATGCGTTTTATCCTTCTGATGGTGCGGCCGCATTCGCACGTGCCTTTCACGATGACGGAGATGTCCCTCGTGCGGTAGCGGATCATGGGCATGCCGAACTTGTTCAGCGTGGTGATGACCAGTTCGCCTTCCGTGCCGTCGGGCAGCGCCTCGCCGGTCTCGGGGTCGATCACTTCGGGATAGAAGAGGTCTTCGAACATGTGCAGCCCGGTCCTGGCGGGGCAGTCCATGGCGACGCCCGGACCGCTGATCTCGGTAAGGCCGTAGATGTCCCAGGCCTTGATGCCGGCTTCCTGCTCGATCCTCTGGCGCATCTCGTTTGTCCAGGGCTCGGCGCCGAAGATGCCGTGCCTTAATTTCATCTTCTTGAAGTCGTAGCCGAGCTGCTTGGCTTTTTCAATAATGTGGAGGAAATAGCTTGGCGTGCAGCTGATCGCGGTGACGCCGAAGTCGCTCATCAGCTTTATCTGGCGCTCGGTGTTGCCGCTGGAGATGGGCAATACGGTGACGCCCAGCCCCTCGGCGCCGTAATGAAGCCCCATGCCGCCGGTGAAAAGGCCGTAGCCGTAGGCGTTCTGAAGAATGTCGCCGGAGCCGATGCCCGCGATCATCAAAGCGCGCATGGTGGCTTCCTGCCAGCATGCCACGTCCTCTTTGGTATAGGCGATGACGATGGGGCTTCCCGTGGTGCCGGAGCTTGCCTGCAGCCTTATGATGTCCTCCATGGGAACGGAAAGCAGGCCGAAGGGATAGGTGTCACGAAGATCCACCTTCTTGAAGAAGGGGAGCTTCTGGATGTCTTTCAGCTCCTTGATGCAGGTGTCGTCAAGGCCTTTCTCCTGCATGCGGGATCTGAAGAGCGCTTGGTTCTTGTAGGCGTGGGAGACTATGTTTTTGAGCCTTTTCAACTGGATGCTTTCCAGTTCGTCGCGGCTCATGAAATCTTTTTGCGCTAGGGCTTGTAAAGCTGATCTTTCCATATTGTCTTATCTTTTAGTTTTCGTTTTCATTGGAGAAGAGTTCCTCGTGGGAAAGGAGCGAGAACCCGTTGCCGCTCAGGATCTGGAAGGCTTTCTCGTTGTCGCTGACGCGGAGGAGGAAGATCCTTCTCATGGCGAAGGCGTAGGCGTATTCCAGATTGATGTTTTCCTTGGACAGGAGCTCGTAGATAGTGGCCAGGACGCCCGGGCGGTTGTCGATCTTGACCGCCAGGACTTCGGTTATGTTGACGATCACTCCCGCCTTTTTAAGGATCTCGCCGGCCGCTTCGGGCTTTTCCACAATAAGGCGCAGAAGCCCGAACTGGTTCGTGTCGGCCAAGGACAGCGTAAAGATGTTTATGCCGGCGTCGCCTAAAGTCTTGCAGATATTGTAGGCGTGGCCGGGCTTGTTCTCCAGAAAAACGGAAAGCTGTTTGGCGGTTTTCATGTAAGTCTCCTTTTGGGTTGTTTGGGAAAACATTTTCTACAAGTTTAGCAAAATATCCGGATAAAAATCTACCGGTTAATCTTTTCCTCAGGGGGGCGGCTATTGCAAAATGAAAACGAAAGTGCTACCATAGTCCTCAAACAATCACGGAAAACTGAACATGAATTTCAATTTCGGCTATTGGTTCTACTTTTATTTTACCGAGCTTTCTCAAGCTGGGGGAACCTTGTCGTAGTCGAATAGAAGAGGATTCAGAACACGAAGAGAGCCTGGCTTGAGCAAAGCCGGGCTCTTTCTTTTTTAAGCGAACAATAAACAACAATTAAGGAAAAACTATGATAATACTTATCAAGCAAGGCGCCGAGAAAAGTCAGGTCGACAATCTGATCAACTGGCTGAAGGCTCACAATATCGATCCGCACATCTCCGTCGGTTCTCACGAAACCCTGATCGGCTGCGTCGGCGACGTGGCTCACCTTGACATCGATCTCGTCTCCGCCCTGGACGTGGTGGCGAGCGTGCAGCGCGTGGGCGACCCCTACAAGGCCGCCAATCGCAAATTTCACCCAGACGACTCGATCATAGACTGCGGCGGACAATTGATAGGCGGCGGCCACTTCCAGGTCATCGCCGGACCCTGCAGCGTGGAAAGCGAAGAGCAGATAATAGAGGTCGCCAAGGCGGTCAAGGCCGCCGGCGCGACGCTCCTCAGGGGCGGCGCCTTCAAGCCCAGGACCAGCCCCTACTCCTTCCAGGGCCTGGGCGTGGAAGGCTTGAAGATGCTTGTGGCCGCCAAGAAGGAGACCGGGCTGCCCATCGTCACCGAGCTGATGAACTTCTCGCAGTTCGAATACTTCAACGACGTCGACGTTATCCAGATCGGCGCCCGCAACATGCAGAACTTCGACATCCTTAAAGAAGTCGGCCACAACACCCAAAAGCCCATCCTTCTGAAGAGGGGACTTTCCTCCACTCTGCAGGAGCTTTTGATGAGCGCCGAGTACATCATGGCTTCCGGCAACCCCAACGTCATCCTCTGCGAACGCGGCATCAGGACCTTCGAGACGGCCACCAGGAACACCATAGACCTTTCCGTGGTGCCTTTGCTGCACCAGTTCTCTCATTTGCCCGTGGTGGTCGACCCCAGCCACGCCACCGGCGTGGCCAGGCTCGTGCACCCCGTGGCGGTGGCCGCCACGGCCATCGGCGCCGACGGCCTCATAATCGAGGTCCACAACGATCCCCCGAAGGCCAAATGCGACGGCGCCCAGAGCCAGACGCCCCAAATGTTCGCCGAGACCATGAAGGCGATAAAGGCTGTCAGGCCCTACGCTTGCCGTTAAGGGTATAATATAAGAAACCTAAATGGAAGATTATGGACAAGGAAAACATAAGAACCGAGATCGACGCCGTCGACGATAAGCTCGTCGACCTTTACCTGAAGCGCTTCGAGCTTGTCAAAGAGATCGCCAAGTACAAAGAGGAGAACAACGTTCCCGTCAGCGATCCGGCGAGGGAAAGGGAGATCCTTAAAAGGGTCGCCCTCAAGGCCGGACCGGAATTCGAAAACGAGGTCGCCATGCTCTTTACGGATCTCTTCAGCCTCTCCCGCGCCAAAGAGCGCCGCATGATCCTGAAAGAAAGCAAACTGGAAAGGGAGATAAACAGGGCTTTCGCCACCGCCCCCAAGGAATTTCCCTCCCACGCCACCGTCGCGTGCCAGGGGACGGAAGGCGCTTTCAGCCAGCAGGCGACCAGCGAGCTGTTCAAATTTCCCGCGATCCTTTTCTTCCATTCTTTCGCCGACATCTTCAGCGCCGTAGAAAAAGGCATGTGCCAGTACGGCGTCCTGCCGATCGAGAACTCCTCGGCCGGCTCTGTGACGGCGGTCTACGACCAGATGAGGAGCCACGACTTCAGGATCGTCAGGGCCGTCAAGCTCCACGTGTCGCACGCGCTCATGGTCAACAAGGGCGTGACGAAAAGCGACATCAAGGAAGTGAAGAGCCATCCCCAGGCGCTTTCGCAGTGCTCGATCTTCCTGCACGGCCTGAAGGGCGTCAAGCAGACTCCCGCCGCCAACACGGCCATGGCCGCCAGGGAGCTCAGGGAGAGCGGCAGGACCGACCTGGCGGTCGTAGCCTCGAAAAGCTGCGCCGAATTGTACGGCCTGGAAGTCCTTGAACCGAACATCTGCGACACGCCTTCCAACTTCACGCGCTTCATCTGCATCTCAAGGGAGCTGGAGATCTACAGGGACGCCGCCAAGATCTCTTTGATGCTTACCCTGCCGCACAAGCCGGGCTCCCTTGCCAATATCCTTGCGAAGTTCTCCACCATCGGCTTGAACTTGACCAAACTGGAATCCAGGCCCATACCCGGCATGGAATTCGAATTCCGCTTCATCTTCGAGTTCGAGGCCAAGCCCAACGACCAGGACGCCATAAAGCTTTTGTCCGAACTTTCCACCGATCCTGAGATCGAACAATTCACCTTCCTTGGGGCTTATGCTGAAATTTGACTTTGAAAAGATCGCGATAGTCGGAATGGGACTTATCGGCGGCTCCTTTTACAAGGCCGTAAAGGAAAAGGGCCTCGCCGTCACGGGCATAGACAGATCTGATCCCGTGGAGGTGGGGGACGCCGATCTTGTGATCATAGCGCTGCATCCGGGACTCGCGATCGATTGGCTCAAGGCGCACAACAAAAAGATCAAGCCGGGAGCCCTTGTCCTGGACGTCTGCGGCGTGAAAGCGGCCCTGTGCAAGGCGGCCGCGGAACTGGAGAAGGACTGGACCTTCCTGGGAGGACACCCCATGGCCGGAAAAGAAGTCAGCGGCTTCGAGAATTCCAGCGCCGCGCTTTTCGAAGGGGCCTCCATGATCCTGACGCCGCAGACGGAAAAGGAAGCGGAGGCGGCGGAAAGCTTAAGACCTTTCTTCGAGTCACTGGGCTTCGCCAGGGTCATTCTGACCACGCCGGAAAAGCACGACGAAATGATTGCCTACACCAGCCAGCTCTGCCACATCCTTTCCAACGCCTACTTAAGGGACGAGCTGGCCCTGAAGTCAAAGGGTTTCGCCGGCGGCAGCTTCCGCGACCTCACCAGAGTGGGCGCCCCGGACCCTAAGCTCTGGACGGAGCTTTTCATAATGGACAGGGAAGCCCTGCTCCCGATCATCGACCGATTTATGGAAAGGCTTTCCGATTTCCGCTCCGCCCTGGAAAAGAAAGACGAAGAAGCCATGCGTTCCCAGCTCCGGGAGGGAACCCTAATGAAAGAAAAACTCACCTCGCAAAAGAAATGAACACTCTCTTCCTCTACGGCCCTCCCGCCAGCGGCAAAACGACCCTGGGCAAAAAACTAGCCGAAGCCTTGAGGCGTCCTTTCTTCGACCTGGACGATGAAATAATCAAGGCCAAAGGGAAAAGCATCCCCAAGATCTTCGAAGCGGGCGGCGAAGCGGCCTTCCGCAAAGCCGAGAGCGAGACTCTGAGAGTGCTCGTCAAGAGGCCCGACAGCCAGGGCGCCGTTATCGCCCTGGGCGGCGGCACGCTCCTTGACGCTTCCAACCGCGAACTGGCGGAAAAAGAGGGCAGAGTCTGGTGCCTTGAGGCTCCCTCGCCGGAAGAGTTGGACAGACGTTTCGCCGCCAAGCCCGGCGCCCGTCCCCTTGGCAACAAGGCCGAGGAACGCAAGGCCCACTACGCCGCCTTCCCAAGGCGCGTCGCCCAGAAATTCTTCCTCAAGGATTCCCTTGTCGTGGTGGGGGACGCCCTTGGCCCTCTCAAGGGGTTCGCCGATCTTGTCATCGCGGACGAAAACGCCGCCAAGGCCAACAAGTCCGCCCTCGCCAACGCGACCATAGAGACTATCCCCAGCGGCGAGCAGTTTAAGAATCTTAAGACCGTGGAAAGGATCTGGGAATTCGCCCTCTCCCACGGATTGGGCCGCAAGAACACCTTGGCCGCTTTCGGAGGCGGCGTGACGGGCGATCTGACCGGATTTGCGGCCGCGACCTTTATGCGCGGCATCAACTGGATCAACATTCCCACCACGCTGCTTTCCATGGTGGACGCCTCCACCGGCGGCAAGACCGGCTGCGATCTGCCCTGCGGCAAGAATCTAGTGGGCGCCTTCCATTTCCCGAGGCTGGTTATGATCGACGCCGCCTACCTTAAAACCCTGCCGGAAGAGGAACTCAAAAACGGCCGCGCCGAGATGATCAAGCACGAGATCATAAAAGGCCTTTCTCCCGGCAACTACAAGGATATCCCCACCGCGGAGGAAATAGGAAACAACCTGGCCGTGAAAGTCGAGATGGTGACGAAAGACCCCTACGAAGTGAAAGGCTTCCGCTTGCTTCTCAACTGCGGCCACACCGTTGGCCACGCCCTGGAAATAGCCACCAACTTTTCGTTCTCCCACGGCCAGGCCGTGGCCATAGGCTGCGTTGTGGAGGCGAAGCTGGCCCAAAAACTCGGGCTCGCGAAACCGGAATTCGTAACGGAAGTGAAAGAACGCTTCGCCGCCGCCAATCTTCCCACCGAGCTTCCCCCAAACGTCACCTTTGCCAGCCTGAGAGACATAATGCGAAAAGACAAGAAGCACCAGGGCAAAACCGTCACCTTCGCCCTTCCCTGCGCCATGGGAGACGTGCGCGCCGTACCCATCGAACTGAAGTAACGCTATGTCCACTCCCAAAGTTTGCCTGACCATCACTGCCCAAACGCTCGAGGAAGCGATCCTGCTGGCGCGCAAATACGCGCCCTTCATCGACCTCATAGAGCTAAGGGCTGATCATCTCAAGGCAGGGGAGCGTGCCAACATTTTGAATTTTCCCAAGCAGGTAGACCGTCCCTGCATCCTGACCGTCCGCAGAAAAATTGACGGCGGTGTCTTCGAGGGTAGTGAACAGGAACGGCAGTCCTTGCTGAAAGAGCTTTCCAATTTCGCTTTCGTCGATCTGGAAAAAGACACAGCCGCTCCCGAACTTGAGCAGCTCGCCAAGACTTCCGGCACCAGGATCATCAGGAGCGCGCATTATTTCGAGCCAACGTCAGCAGATATTATTTCCGCGATAGACGGACAAGCTAGAACCGAAAGCGATATCCCGAAAATCGCATTCACGCCCAGGAGCGCCGCGGACATGGCGGAACTTTTCACACTGGTAAAACAGCTGCCCAAGCGCGACAGGATCATCTGCGCCATGGGCAGCGTGGGTTTCCCCTCCAGAGTTCTCGCCCAGCGCCTCGGCTCGTTCCTAACTTTCACTTCCCCCAGAAAGCTCAGCGCCAACACGGCGACACTCGGCCACACCGATCCCATAAGCCTCCAGCAGATCTACGATTTCAAAAACATCTCTGGCAAGACGGCTCTCTGCGGCGTGACCGGCTGGCCTCTGACCGTCACCTCCAGCCCCGAAGTCCACAGGAAGTTTTACGAGGAGGAAAAACTGAACGCCCTCATGCTTCCCATGCCCGCGGAAAAGATCGAAGATGCTCTTAAGCTCGCTGAAACTCTCGAAATGAAAGGCCTGGCCGTCACCATTCCGCACAAGGAGGCGCTTCTCCCGCATCTCGACGAAGCCGACGAGACCGTCAAAATTATCGGCGCCGCCAACACGGTGGTTTTCAAGGATGGAAGAAAGATCGGATACAACACCGACGCTCCTGGTTTCGCCAAAGCCCTGAAGACCTTAATACAAAAAGACTCCTTGAAGGGCCTGCGCACTGCCGTCCTCGGTTCCGGAGGCGCGGCCAAGGCGATAGCCTGCGCCCTCTGCAAAGAAGGAGCGGAAACAACCGTTTTCGCCCGCGACCTCGCCAAGGCCAAAACTGTCGCGGACAAATACGGTTTCGCTTCCGCGCTCCTAACGGATCTCACTTCCGACTTCAAGCCCGACATCATCGTGCAGTGCACTTCCGTGGGCCTGCAAGGCTCAGCCACGGAAGGCATGGACCCCATCCCGCAGTACGAATTCCAGGGCCGCGAGGTCCTTTACGACATAATCTACAAGCCCGAAGCGACGCCAATCATGCAGAGAGCCCAGGCCAAGGGCTGCCTTGCTTCCAACGGCCTTTCCATGCTCATAGAGCAGGCCAAGCTTCAGCATCAATTATTCTTCCACACTAACTAAAATTATGTCTTCCTCTTTCGGCAAAAATATCAAGGTCACCATCTTCGGCGAATCCCACGGACCGGCCATCGGCTGCGTCCTCACGGGCTTCCCGGCGGGCTTTGCCCCGGACATGGACAAAGTAGCCGCCTTCATGCAAAGAAGAGCTTCCCGGGGACAGGCCGGCGCCACCGCCCGATCCGAGGAAGACCTTCCGGAAGTTCTCTCCGGCCTCTTCGAGGGAAAGACCTGCGGAACACCCATCGCCGCTGTCATAAGGAACAATAACACCCGATCCTCTGACTACGCCAACCTCAGCGTCTGCCCCCGCCCCGGACACGCGGACCTTACCTGGAACGCCAAGACGAATGGCGCCAACGACTATCGCGGCGGCGGCCACGCCTCCGGCAGACTCACCGCGCCCATGTGTTTCGCCGGCGCCCTGGCCAAGCAGTACCTGGAATCCCAAGGCGTCGCCGTCAACGCCAGCATATGCTCCATCAAAGACCATCAGATCTCGGATAACCGAGACGAATTCGGTCTCGACGAGGAAGCCAGGAAAATCATCGAGGAAGCCCAAAAAGCAGGGGATAGCGTAGGCGGCATTATCGAGTGCGCCATAACAGGCCTTCCCATGGGTCTTGGATCTCCCATCTTCGACGGCGTGGAGAACAAGCTGAGCCAGGCAATTTTCGGCATTCCCGCCGTCAAGGGCATAGAATTCGGCAGCGGCTTCTCTGGCACCAAGCTTATGGGCTCGCAGAACAACGACGCATTCACTTACCAGAACGGCAAGCCCGTTACCAAGACCAACAACGCGGGCGGAATATTAGGCGGCATCACCAACGGCATGCCCGTTACCTTCAGAGTCGCCGTCAAGCCCACGCCTTCCATCGCCAAAGAGCAGCAGACCGTCGACCTTGACAAGAAGAAAGACGCCTCCCTTGAAATCAAAGGCCGCCACGACGCCTGCATCGTTCCCAGGGCGCTCCCCGTTGTGGAAGCCATCGCCGCCCTCACAGCCCTCGACCTTCTTCTCGACGCGAAATAAAATTTATGGCAGAGATCTTCAGGATAACCGCGGGCAAAAGAAGAGGGGAGATAACACCTCCCGTCTCCAAGTCCCATCTGCACAGGCTGCTCTTCGCCGACTTCCTGGGCGGCGACTACACTCGTCTCCAGATCAACTCAGACGATCCTGAGGACATCCGAGCCACCAAGCGCTGTCTCCTGGCTCTCAGTGAAGACACAGAAACGCCTATACTCGACTGCGGAGAATCCGGCTCCACTCTGCGTTTCCTGAAACCCGTCGCCGCGGCCCTCAACAAACGCCCCCAGTACGTCACCAAGGGCCGTTTAGCCGAGCGCCCTGGTATCGACTACCCTGAACTTGAATGCGGCCTCCACGAGCTTCCCGGCAACGTTTCCTCCCAGTTCGCCACCGGCCTGCTTTTCGCTCTGCCCATTCTCAAGGGCGATTCCGAGATCCGTTTCACCACGCCCTTGGAATCCCGCGGCTACGTTGACATGACGCTCCAGGTCTTAAGGCAAAGCGGTGTCACCATAACCGAAACGCCAAGAGGCTTTCTCGTTCCCGGGAATCAGACTTACACAGCACCCGTAAACGTCGAGCCCGAGCGCGACTGGTCCGGCGCCTCCTTCTTCATTGCCATGAACTATCTTGGCTCCGAGATCAAAATAAACGGCTTAAACGATGGTTCCTTGCAGCCCGACCGCGCTCTTCCCGAGCTTCTGAAAAAGCAGGGCGAAGTAATCGACGTCTCTCAGTGCCCGGACATCTTCCCGCCATTGGCCGTCGCTCTTGCCGGCAAACCCGGAACCACCACAATAACCGGCATCAGAAGGCTGCGCCTTAAGGAATCCGACCGCGTGAGATCAACTTCCGACCTGCTCAAGAGTCTCAACGTCAAACATGAGATCGCCGAAGATGCTTTCAGAATCCAGGGCCAAGGCACCCCCTTCTCTCCCAATCAAACCACGATCAAAACTTACGGCGACCACCGCCTCGCCATGTCCGCCGCCGTCGCCGCTGCCAATTCTCAAAGCCCGATCACCATCGACGACGCATCCTGCTGCGCCAAATCCTACCCCTTCTTCTTCGAGGAATTCCTCGCTCTTCCTTTAATTTATTAGGTAGGGAGATTTGGCAACAAGCTGTTGCCAAATCTTTTTTATTTATATTCTTCTTTTCAGCCCAGGAATTTCTTTTGAATCAAGTTTTGTAAAAGCAAAACACTTCCTGCCTAGATCTTTTATTGACGCACCAACAAGAAAGAGCTCTTTGTCGTCGATTATTAGGAAACGGTCGTGAAATTTGGAACTCTCCCTAACAATCAAATTTCCGTATTGTTCATTAAATTTATTGACATCGCTGGCAGCGAGTTCGTTTCCGCGTTTAGAAGTTACGATTTCAAGGCTCACTCCTTTCCTTTTTTTAGCAAGCATTTCAAGAGCAGTTAGATTAACGTAATTATCTATAAGGAGAATAGACTTTTTAGCTGACAGAATATGTTTGGTCAAAAAGACATCGGCGTCAAAGACCTGCCCATCATAAAAAACTCCCTGCCACGGAGGGAGCGAAGCGTTGATGAAGAACTCCATTTTATTTTCCAAGTTTTTAATTCTGAAATCTTGTTCATTAAATTTCTTTTCGATCTTATTTTCAAGCAGATCAAATCTATGATTTAAGGAGTAGCCTTTTAGAAGAAAATCTTTAAGAACTTTGGTAGCCCATTGCCTAAATCTTGTTCCTTGAATCGATTTGACACGATAGCCCACAGATATAACTACATCCAGATTGTAAAAAGCGACGTTATATGTTTTCTGATCAGCGGCAGTATATGCAAATTTTGCATAAACTGAATTTCTGTCTAGTTCCCCTTCTTTAAAAATGTTACCAATATGTCTGGCAATAACTGATTGGTCTCTTCCAAATAAGGTCACCATCTGTTCCTGTGTAAGCCAGACTGTCTCGTTTTCTAAACGAACATCAAGTTTTATCGTTTCATCGGGTTGGTAAATAATTATCTCGTTTTTCATATTGCGAATGGTTGAATTAGTTTTAATAAAATCAACCGCATGATATGAAAAACACTTAATGAAAACAAGGTTTTTGGCAAATGCTATTAAAAGTTATATCACATTATAGTAAAAAGGAGACAAGCATAAAAAAGACTCTAAACCTACCGAATTCGGTTGGGTAAAAAAGGGGGTGAAATCGACCACACTTTTTTAATTTTCGCGGCGGAATAATAGGGGTTAGAGAATAATGCGCTGGCTATGGTATAATAAAAAATAGTGTGTAAATATATGCATTTTTTATTATGCCGGAAAAACCAAGGATAAAGGTGCCCGCAAGAGCGGAGCGCGAAAAAGTCAGGTCTCTCATCGAGGGACTGGGTTTGAACACCGTCTGCAAAGAGGCGGCGTGTCCCAATATTTGGGAATGTTTCCAGCGCCATACCGCGACTTTCATGATAATGGGGGACACGTGCACTAGGAACTGCCGTTTCTGTAACGTAAAGACAGGGCGCCCCGCGCCACTGGACCCAAAGGAACCGGCCCGTTTGGCTTCCGCCATAAAGGAGCTTGGGCTTAAGTACGCGGTCATCACCTGCGTGACAAGGGACGACCTGCCGGACGGCGGGGCGGATCATTTCGTAAAAACGATAGAGGCTATAAAGACGGCCTCCCCGGAAACGAGGGTCGAGATACTGACTTCGGATTTCGCGGGCAACAGTTCCGCCCTGGAAAAAGTTTTGAAAGCCGATCCGGCGGTCTTCAACCACAATCTTGAGACGGTCAGAAGGCTGACGCCGGTTTTGCGGACGAAGGCGACGTATCTGCGGTCCTTGGCGGTCCTGAATTACGCCGCTAGGATGTTCCCTGAGATACCTGTGAAGAGCGGCATCATGGTCGGATGCGGGGAAAGCATGGAGGAAGTCTTCGAGACTCTCTGCGATCTGCGCGAGGCTGGCTGCTCCATCCTGACGGTCGGGCAGTATCTGGCTCCGGATGATTCGTGCCATCCCGTCGAGAAATATTATTCCGAAGCGGAATTCGCGGAAATAAAAGCTTATGCCATGAAATTGGGCTTTGCCGGGGCGGCTTGCGGGCCGCTGGTCAGAAGTTCGTACAGGGCTGGCGAAATGGCGGAGAAGGTCTATGGCTGATTTTTCCGCCAAACTGAAAGCGCCCGTTTACGTCTGTCTTCTGACTTACGGCTGCCAGATGAACATTCTGGACAGCCAGATCCTTTCGGGCAACCTTGCGCGCCAGGGTTTCGTCGTTACGGAAGACGAGACCGCAGCGGATGTCGTTTTGTTCATTACCTGCAGCGTGAGGGACCTGGCGGAAAGGAAAGTTTTGGGAAAGGCCGGGAAACTGAACGTCAAGAGAAACCGCAGGCCCGAAGTGGTTCTGGGCGTGACGGGCTGCATGGCGGAACTTAAAGGCGAGACGCTATTGGGCGGCAAGAACGTTTTCGATTTCGTGGCCGGAACGCACAAGCGCCATCTTATCCCCGAACTGATACTGCGTGCGCTGTGCAAACGCGTGGCCGAATCCGAGGTCACTTCCGTCAACGCGGAGGCTTTGGAAAGGCTGGGCATCGCGCTGGCGCCGTACATGGATGAATGTCTTCCCGCCGAGAGGAAGCTTTTCGCCGTGGGCAGAGACGAGGCCGAAGACAGCCTTGACGAACTGGAGGCCATGCGCCCCAGGCCTTGGCAGGCTTTTGTTGAGATAATGAGAGGCTGCAGCAATTTCTGCTCTTATTGCGTCGTGCCTTACGCCAGAGGGCCGGAAGTCAGCCGGCCGGCGGACGAGATACTTGCGGAACTTAAGACTTTGGCTTCGAGCGGCTGCGTGGAAGTGACTTTGCTAGGACAGAACGTCAATTCTTACGGAAAAGATCTGCCGAAGGGAAGCATCAGTTTCCCTGAGCTTCTGGCTGAGGCCGCGAAAATAGAAGGCCTGAAGTGGCTGAGATTCGTCACTTCCAACCCGCAGGACATCTCGGATGAGCTGATCGATCTGATGGCCTCAGAGCCGAAGATCTGCCGGTATCTGCATTTTCCGCTGCAGTCGGGTTCGAACCGCATCCTTAAGATGATGAACAGGAAGTACTCCCTGGAGCAGTATCTGGAAAAGGTCGCGAAACTGAAATCCGCCATGCCGGATCTTTGGCTGGCGGGAGACCTTATCGTCGGCTTCCCGGGCGAGACTTTGGAAGATTTCCAGGCTACTTTGGCGGCTGTGGAAAGAATAGATTACGCCAACAATTTCCTTTTCAAGTACAGCGAGCGTCCGGGAACGGCGGCTTCTAAGCTTCCCGACGACGTTCCTCTTGAGGAGAAGAAAAGGCGGCACGCGGAGCTGATGGCTCTGCAGGGAAAACTTACGCACGAGCATTTGAAGAGTTTGGTGGGTACTACCCAGACAGTTTTGGTCGAGGGTCATAGTAAACGCAACCGGGCAGTGCTGCAAGGCAGGACTACCCACTTTGCGAACGTGGTGTTCGAGGGCGATCCAAGTCTTATCGGAAAGTTCGTTTCCGTTAAGATGGAGTCCGCGACGCCGCTTACGCTGTACGGGAGTTTTGAGCGTTTGCCCGGAGATGAGGAATTAACCAATGAAAAGGAGAGCGGCTGATCTTGAAGCGAACGGGGCGGAACTGATGCCCCGGGAAAAATTGATGAAGTACGGCATCGAGGAATTGACTCTTCCCGAACTTCTGGCCCTGGTGATAGGGACGGGCTACGGAGGGAAAAACGTCATGCAGCTGTCCCACGAGATCGTCATGGATTACGGCGCGGCGGGACTGAAGGACTTAAAGGAGATCAATTCCTTAAGGGAAGTCACGGGTATGCCTTTTGTGAAAAGCGCCATGCTTTTAGCCAGCCTTGAGCTTGGCAGGCGGCTTTGCGGCAAAGGGGACGACGAGGAGATGATCCGGGTGACTCAGCCAGGCGACGTCTATCCTCTCACGAAAGACATGTGGGACCTGGAGCAGGAGCAGCTGAGGGGGATCTACCTCAACGCCGCTTCGAAGGTGATAGGCTCGAAAGTCCTGACTGTCGGCACGGCTAGGCAAAGCCTGTCCGATCCGGCAACGGTCTTTCGGCCGGCTCTGAAGATGGGAGCCAGTTTCGTCATCCTGGCGCACAACCACCCTTCCGGGGAAACGGCGCCGAGCCAGGCGGACGTGGCGGTCACCAAAGAGATATCCGAGGCCGGGAAGATACTTCACATAAAGCTGCTTGACCATTTGATAGTCACAAGGTCCGGCTTCACGTCACTTTTGGGAGCCGGCTTACTGAAAAATTGAGAAACATATCGAGAACAGAAAGAGCGAAAGTTTTCGCCGGCGCGCTCGCGCTGGCGCTCTTCGCCGTTTCCGTTTTCGGAGGAGAGATGGACAAGGGCGAGGCCTTCTATCTCCAGAAGCAGTACGCCAAGGCGCTGGAGTGCTACCGCAAGGCCCTTGAGTCAAAACTGAACGACAACAACAGGGCGCTCTGCTGGTACATGGTCGGGAAGTCCTATACCCAGCTAGGCCGTTACGACGACGCCAAGATCAGCTTCATGAACATCGTGAACCTCTACTCCAACACGGACTGGCTGCCGGAGGCCTACGTCGGATTGGGGGACATCGAGTACAAGAGAAGGAAATATTCCGAGGCTCTGAAGCAGTACCGCAGCAGCCAGACGGAAACTTTCATGAAGCGCAGCGGGTCCAGGGTGCTTTTGAAGATCGCCAAGACGCAGAAGAATCTCGGCAACGCGAAGGAAGCCCAGGAGTGCGAGAGAAAGATCCTGAAGGATTATCCCAGGAGCCTGGAAGCGAGGCTTCTGCTGAAGGGAAGCGCCTCTTCCTCGACAAAAGTCGTCAAGGCCGAGAGCGCGGGCTCTAGCTCCAGGACCACGACCGCCGCGAAGACCAGCACCGGCACTAAACCGGCCGCGAAGACCACCGCGAGCGCGCCGAAGACAAAATTCGCGGTGCAGGTCTCCTATACGCCGAAGCAGGATCTCGCGAACAATTACGCCGCCCAGCTCAAGAAGAAAGGCTACAAGGCCTACGTCAGGAAAGGCTCTAAAGGATACTCCGTGCTGGTGGGTGACTACGCCAGCAAAAGCGAGGCCCAGACGGTCTGCGCGAAGCTGAGGAAATCAGAAAAGAACGACAGCTACGTCATCAGTTTGTAAAATGGAAGAGAAAGAAAACAGAACGCCGATGCCGGCCGATCGCGAGACGCCCATGATGCGCCAGTATTTCGAGATGAAGCGCAAGTATCCCGGGATGCTGCTCTTCTTCAGGCTGGGCGATTTCTACGAGCTGTTCGACGACGACGCCAGGGAAGTCTCGACGCTTCTCGGCCTGACTCTGACGCACCGTGTCAACATGCCGATGTGCGGCGTGCCTTACCACGCCGCGGAAAGCTACATAGGAAAGCTTGTCAAGATGCGGCGCAGAGTGGCTGTCTGCGACCAGATGGAAGATCCCAAGAAAGCGAAGGGCCTGGTGAAAAGGGAGATCACAAGGATCGTGACGCCGTCCACCAATTTGGACGACGAGCAGGCCTTAAAGCAGGGGAACAACTTTCTTTCCGCGGTCTGCTCCGTCAAAACTAAGGGCAGGGAAGTTTTCGGCGCCGCCTTCCTCGACGTGGCCACCGGCAGTTTCGAGATGACCGAGATGAGCTCCTGCGAGGAAGTCGTGGAAGAACTCAGGCGCCTGCAGCCGACGGAGATCATCTATCCCGAGAGCGGGGAAAGCCTCTGGCAGCCCGCCTTGAGCAATGTCCAGAACGCGCTGGTCATGGGGCTCGACGACCTTTACTTCGACGACGGCTGCAACGTGCTCCTGTCTCATTTCCAGGTCGCGTCGCTTGACGGTTTCGGATGCGCCGACAAAGTTTGCGGCGTGATGTGCGCGGGCGCCGCGCTCCGCTACATCAAGGAAAATTTCGCCATGCTGCCCCTTGATCACATCATGGGGCTAAGATTTTACGAGAAGTCCAATTTCATGCGCCTGGGCGAGCACACAAGGAGAAACCTCGAATTGGTCCGCTCCATGCGCGAGGGCGGGACGGAGGGCACGCTTTTCTCGGTCCTGGACGAGACGGAAACGCCCATGGGATCGAGGCTGCTGCGTTCTTTCCTTCTGGCGCCTCTCATTGAAAAGAAAGAGATCGAAGCCCGCTACGACGCCACGGAACTTCTGATGTCGCGCCAGGGCGAACTGATGGAGATCAAGGAAGCGCTCAAAAATTTCGGCGACCTTGAGAAACTTGTCAGCAGGCTCTCCACCGGCTACGGAACGCCGAGGGACCTTCTCGCCTTGCGCTACTGCCTGCACCAGCTGCCTACTTTACGCGGGCGCGTTACGGAGTCTGTTGCGAAGGCGCGCTCCGAAGAACTGTTCCCCAAAGAGGACCGCTACGCGCTTTTGGAGGATATCTGCGAGAAACTGACTCCTCTGCCGGAATTGACGGAGCTTTTGGACCGCGCGCTCTCCGACGATCCTCCCTTGCGCCTGATGGACGGCGGAATCATAAGGGACGGCTACAACGCGGAGCTCGACGAAGTCAGGGAACTTTCGACGAACACCAAGAATTACATCGCGGAACTTCAGAACAAGGAAGCCCAGAGAACGGGCATCAAGAAGCTGAAGGTCGGCTACACGAAAGTCTTCGGCTACTACATCGAAGTCTCCCGGTCGTTCTTAGACCAGGTGCCCGAGGATTACATCAGGAAGCAGACGGTCGTGAACGGCGAACGCTTCATCACGCCGGAGCTGAAGGAACTCGAGAACCGCATATTGCACGCGGAGGAGAGGGCTCTCGAACTCGAGGGAGAGCTTTTCCAGGAACTGCGCCGGGAAGTTTTGAAGAACCATAAACGGATCCAGGAAGGCGCGTCGGCGATTGCTTCCCTAGACGTTTTCCAATCCCTAGCCTGGATAGCCTTGCAAAGGGATTACAGAAGGCCGAAAATCTTCACCGACACGAGGCTCGTCATAAAGAAGGGGCGGCACCCCGTTGTGGAACGGCTGCTGCCCGACAGGCGCTTCGTGCCGAACGACACTTTTTTGAACACAGGGAGCGACCAGATCGTGCTTTTGACCGGCCCGAACATGGCCGGCAAATCGACCTACATCCGCCAGGTGGCGTTGCTCGTCCTGATGGCGCAGAGCGGCATCTTCATTCCCGCCGAGGAGGCGGAGATAGGCTTGGCCGACCAGATCTTCACCCGCGTCGGCGCCAGCGACGAGCTTAGCAGGGGACAGTCGACCTTCATGGTCGAGATGACGGAGACCGCCAACATTCTGCACAACGCCACCCCAAAGAGCCTTATCATCCTCGACGAGATTGGCCGCGGCACCTCCACTTACGACGGGCTTGCCATCGCCTGGGCGGTCGTGGACTTTTTGAATTCGGATCCGTCAGTAAAAGCCAGGACGCTTTTCGCCACCCACTATCACGAGCTCATCAAGCTCGAGGAGACGATGCCGGGCGTCGTGAATTACAACGTGGCGGTCTGGGAGAACGGCAAGACGATCTCCTTTTTGCACGAGATCGTGAGAGGCGGCACCAACCGCAGCTACGGGATCCACGTGGCGAAGCTGGCGGGCCTTCCCAAGCCGGTCATAGAGAGGGCGGAAAGGATCCTGGAGGGCCTTGAAGGCAAGAGCGCCCCTCCCGCTCCGGAAAAGGAAGAGGAGCTTAAGGTCGAAGAGCCCGAGGAAGCGCCCGCTCCCCCTGAAGCGTCCCAAATGGAGCTGTTCTGATGGACTTTAGGGAAGCGCTTTTAGGTTTGCCAAATTTCGAGCGCTACGCCGTGGCCTGTTCCGGCGGAGCGGACTCTTTGGCTTTGCTCCACGCCGCCATATCCTGCTTCGGGCCGGAAAAAGTCATTGCGCTGCATTTCGACCACGGTATCAGGGGATCTGAGAGCGCCGAGGACGCCGCTTTCTGCGAACGGTTCGCAAAAGATCTCGGCGTAAAGTTTTTCCTTGGCAAGGCGGAACCAGGGCTGCTTTCCGATCCTCCCAAAGGCGAGAACCAGGAGGCCTTGGCAAGGAAGCTGCGCTACTTTTGGTTCGCGCAGGTTTGCGAAAAAGAAAAAATACCCTGCCTTCTGACAGCCCATCACGCCGACGACGTCGCCGAAACGATGCTGATGCACCTTATGCGCGGCTCCGGTTTGAAAGGCTTGTCCGGGCTCAACGAGAGCGCGAAGCTAAACGAGCTTTTCAAGGAGATCGATTGCGGCGTAACCGTCTGCCGTCCGCTTTTAAAGTTCAAAGCCAGAGACTGCGTGAACTAC
>JAGCTE010000004.1 GCA_017963805.1 bacterium
CAAAAGCCGCGGTCAATAGAAGCGAAAATAGAGCTTTTCTGTTCACGATAATTCCTCAGTTAGTTAGTTCGCGCGGTATTTAATCTTTTCTCCAATTCCATTATACCGCGAATTTGGCATCAGCCATACCGCGGGTCTTTTACCGCGGGTGTGGGGTTACTGTTGTTGGGTTAAAAAAACGACTTCTCTTTCTTCAGTGTTAAAAGCAAAGGAATTATACCAAAAACAACTTTTTAAAGCAACCGTAAAATAAAATCGGTTGGCGGAAGGGGACTTAGAGATTGCGCTCGCTTCTGAAATAGACGGCTATCTCGTTGATCCTCGCGCCGCGTTCCCTGGATTCGTAAGTTCTCAAGCCAAGATTGTTCTCCGCGAATTCGTCGGGGCGCATTCTGTTTGTGTAAAGGATCTTGAACCTGACATAGCGGACGGGCTTGGCTGTGAAGGAGTATTCTTCGCAAGGCCTGTTGGGGATGCCGTCGTTCTTAAGGGCGACCCTTTCCCAATTCCCGCCGTCAAGGGAGATCTCTATGGTGTAGCGCTGGGCGCTTAAACCGTCGCTGTAAGGATAGACGGCAACGGTGTCGCAGACGGTCGGCGTCTCAAGGTCAATTGTGGCGGTCTGGCCTAACCTCGTGCCTTCCCAGGCGCTGCCGTTGTCAATTACGCCGTCCGTCAAATATTCCGGACCGCAGTCCAGATATGTTTCATAATTGGAGGTGACGGGTTTTCCGAAAGCAAGGTTGCCTTCGATCAAACGATCATCGAGCGTTGTGAAAGTGTTGGCGGAAAGGCCTTCGGAATTTCTGAGGTTCGGGCGGTCAAGGAGGCCGCGGCCGAAGTTGACGTAAAGAATATTTTTGACCTTTTCGGAGGAGACGGTCACAGTGTCGGCTGAGGTGATCTCAGCCTGGGCGGGATGGAAGATTTTGTCCGCGCCCGCGACTTCGAAGCAGTCGGGAGCTTTGCCGTCCGAGGTGGTGAGCCCTTCGCAAGCGTTGTCGAAAGTAAGCTTAGCCTTGGCGCCCTCTAGTTCCACGCTTTTTATTTTCGGGAAATAAGGCTTGATGTCATTTTTCCCGTACTGCTCTTTGAGCGCGAGGTTAGCGAGTCTCACCGCCAGCGGCTTCTTGTCCATCGGATGGATGTTCGTAAGGTCGTCCGCGGTGTCGTAGGCGAGAGCCATCCCGGTATTGGGAATGTCGAGGGAGCGCGTCTGGGCGTCTATTATTTCGTTGCGGTGGGTGTATATGGCGACGTAGTGCCACGGGGCGATCTGAACGTAGTAGAAGGGCAGGTTTTCATTCCAAAGCTCGCGCCAGCCCTCGACGAGGGCGTGCATCTTTTGGTAATAGGATTCGGCGCAGGGACGGTCTATCACGTCGTACTCCGCCTGGTACCAGAGGAAGCCTTTTATGGCGAAGGGCACGAGAGGGTGGATCTGCGTGTTGAATATTGAGCAGTTCTCGTAAGGCGTGGGATATTTGGGAGGCTTGGGAGGGGGAGGCATTATTTCGCCTTCCTTTACGGAAGCCTTAAGCTTTTCCGCCCATTCCTGGTTTTTCCTGTAGGTGTTGAGAAGGGAGGCCTCGTAAAGTTTCCTTTGCTTTTTGACGTCGCAGACGTTGCCTTCCATGCCCTTCACTTTTTCAAAGCCCACGGGCGCGATGTAAGACCTGATCGGCGTGCCGCCCCAGGAGGAGTTGATGACGCCGATTGGAGCGTCTATTTCTTCCATGAGGCGCCTGGCGAAGAAGTAGCCGATGGCGCAGAAGCCGCCGAAGGTGCCCCTTCCCGCCGTTTCCGGCGTGCAGACGTCCCAGGGACGGTCGATGTCGAAGCGGGGCGTATAGCTTGTCTTGTTGACCGTCGTGAGGATCCTGAGATAAGGATGGTTTGCGTTCTTAACAAGCTCGTCTCCGTTGTAGCAGGCCTTGATGCCCATCTCCATGTTCGATTGCCCGGAGCAGAGCCAGACCTCGCCGATCAGTATGTCGTTTACGACGATCTCTTCGCCGGTCGAAGCCTTGATAGTCATGGTCTGCGGGACGAAAGTCTTTGTAAGAGGATCTAACCTTACCATCCAGGAGCCGAAACTGTCGGCGGTCGTTTCCAGAGTTTGGTCTTGGAAGACGACGGTCACTTTGGCGCCTTTTTGGCAAAGGCCCCAAACCGGGACGGGCTTTCCCTGCTGCAGGACCATGTGGTCGCTGATTACTTTCGGCAGCCTCAATTCGTGATTGCCGGGCTCGATGCCAAGCTCTTTCTCAAAAGACAAAGGCGAATACATTAATGTTCCATCCTGAAGATGCGGTATTTGATGAATTCCCTAATTCTCTGCATGACGGCATAGAGTGCCGGAGTGAAGCAGATGCCTACTATCGTCGCCAAAAGCATGCCGGAGAAAGTCGTGATGCCGATGGACTGGCGGCTGGCGGCGCCGGCGCCGTTGGCGACGACCAAAGGCCAGACGCCGAACAAGAACGACCAGGCGGTCATAAGCACGGCTCTGTAACGCATGTTGGCGCCGTTGATGGCGGCTTCCGTGATGGGCACGCCAAGTTCGTGTTCCTGCTTAGAGAATTCCACCATAAGAATGGCGTTCTTGCCGGCCAGACCGATCAGCATGACAAGGCCTAGCTGAGCGTAGATGCCGAGTTCGGAATGCGTGACCTTAAGGCCGATAAGGCCGCCAAGAAGCGCGATGACGACGGAGAGCATGACGGGTACGGGAATGCACCAGCTCTCGTATTGGCCGACCAAAAAGAGGTAGGCGAAAAGACAGGCCAGGCCGATGAGCAGGCCAAGCTGGTTCTCGTTGTTCTTCTCCTGGTAGCTTAAGTCCACCCACTCGATGTGGTAGCCCTTGGGCAAAGGCGTTTCCTCGATGACCTTCATCAGTTCGCCGCTCGTCACGCCGGGCGCGGCCATGCCGTTCATGCCGGCGCACATCAGTTTGTTCATGCGCTGGATGACCTTCGGGCCGACCGTGTAGCGCATCGTGCCAAGAGAGGAGAGCGGAACTTCGGCGCCGGTGTTGCTGGGGATCATCAGTTCGTCGATGTTTTCTATTGAGCTGCGTTCCGCCGCGTCCGCCTGGATCTTGACGTAATAGTTCTCACCGTTCATGGTGAAGTCGTTGATGTAGAAGGAAGCCAGCTTGCTTTGCAGCGTCGCGAAAACGTTGGCGACGGAGACGTTCAGGCTCTGGGCTTTCTCCCTGTCGAGGTCGAAGTAGATCTGAGGCGTGTTGGCGTTGAAACTCGACATGACGTAGAGAGTTTCAGGGCGCATGGTGAGTTCATAGGACATCTTCTGGGCGACGGCGGAAAGCTTCACCGGGTCGGAGTCGGAGTCCGAACAGATCTTGTAGGAAACGCCGCCCGTGGCGCCAAGGCCCATGATGGCCGGCGGAATGAAGCAGTTGACGGAGGCGGATGGTATGGTGGCGGCGGCTTTCTGGATAGTCCCCAGAATGGCGGTGTGGCTCAGCTCCTTGCTCTCACGCTCGTTCCAGTCTTTCAGCTGGACGATGAGCATGCCGTAGTTCTCGCCGTTGCCGTTTATGATGTTCTGGCCGGAAACGGAGAAGCAGGACTTGATGCCGCCGATGTCTTTCACCTTGTCCCTGAATTCCGTCAGGGCCCTTTCGGTGCGGGCCAACGTGGCGCCCGGCGAGAGTTCGAGGTTGCAGAGAATGACGCCCTTGTCCTCCGTCGGAAGGAAGGCGGAGGGGATCATGCCGTGCACCTTGAAAGCGAGCCAGCAGCAGACGGCGAAAAGTATTATCGTGATGATTCCCCTGCGGACCAGAAGCTTCACGACGAAAAGGTAGACGCCGCGGGAGCAGTTGAGGATAAGGTTGAAGGGCGCGAAGACCCAAAGCGCCTTCTTTCTCGGCGGCCTCAGGATCAAAGAGCAGAGAGCCGGCGAGAGCGTAAGCGCGACGAGCGTCGAAAAGCACAGCGACACGCACATCGTGACGGAGAACTGGCGGTAGATGTTGCCGACCATGCCGCCGTAAAAAGCCAGAGGCACGTAGCAGGCGACCGTCACCAGAGTCGTCGCGATAATGGCGCCCGTTATCTGCTGCATGGATTTCGAGGCCGCGTCGCGCGCGGAAAGGCCTTCCCTTTCCATCAGCGACTGGCAGTTCTCGACGACGACGATGGCGTCGTCCACCAACGATCCTATGACAAGGATCAAGCCGAACATCGTCAAAACGTTGATGGAATATCCGAGAATGTAAATGACAGGGAAAGTCGCGAGCAGCGACACCGGGATGGCGACCGCGGGAACGATCGTGGCGCGCCAGTCCTGCAGGAAGAGGTAAGTGATGACGATGACCAGGATGAGCGCGATGACCAGCGTTTCCACGATCTCCTTGATCGTCGTCTTGATGAACTTGGTGGGATCGTAGGCCACTTCGTAATGGACGCCCTCCGGGAAGCGGGGCTTGTATTCCTCTAAGAGCTTGTTGATGTTGTTGACGGTGTCAAGGGCGTTGGCGTCGCTGGTTCGGAAGGCGGCCATGCCGACGCAGGGCCTGCCGTCAAGGAGACCCATGCCGGAATAAGAGCGCGAGCCCAATTCCACTCTCGCGATGTCCGATATTTTCACCATGGAGCCGTCGGAACCCGTTCTCAGAACGATGTTGCCGAAATCTTCCGTCGTCAGAAGGCGGCCCTTCATGTCGATCTTGTATTCGACGTATTCGTTGCTCGATTCCGAGCCGATCGTGCCGGCGGCGGCCTGCAGGTTCTGGCTCTGGATGGCGGCGATTATGTTGGCGGTAGTGATGCCCAATCCCGCCATGCGGAAAGGATCGAGCCAGATGCGCATGGAGTAGACGCGCTCGCCGAAGACGGCGACGGAGGAGACGCCCTCCAGGCGGGAGATGCCGTCCTTTATAGTCGTGTTGACGAAGTTGTTGAGGTCCAGGAGCGAATAGTCGTCGTCGCTCAGGAAGGCGTAGATGGTAAGGAAGTCGCCCGAGCGTTTGTGGATGTTGACGCCGACCTTTTTCACTTCCTCGGGAAGCTTCGCCTCCGCCCTTTTCACGGCGTTCTGGACGTTGACCATCGCCATGTCGTAGTCGATGCCGGACTGGAAGACGATGGAGCAGCTGTAAGAGCCGTTGTCGTCGCAGGAGGACGTGAAGTAGAGGAGGTGCTCGACGCCGTTGATCTCGGCTTCCAGGGGCACCGCGACGGTCTCCTGGACCGCCTGGGCGGAAGCGCCGGCGTAGTTGCAGCCGACGAAGATCTGGGGAGGAGCGATCTCAGGGTATTCCGCTACCGGGATGTTCGGAATGGATATGGCGCCGGCGAAAAGCAAAACAAGGCTGATGACCATGGCCAGGCGCGGCCTTTCGATGAAGATCTCGGAAAACATGTCTTACTCCTCGACAGGCACGACTTCTGATCCGGGGACGACTTTGAGCATACCGTCGGTGACGACCCGCTCGCCTGCCTTCAAGCCTTCCAAAATGATCTGCTTGTCGCCCTTCTGGACGCCTTCTTTGACGTTGCGGCGGCTGGGAATGTTCTTTTCGTCCAGGACGTAAACGTAGGAGGCGGCTCCGTCGTGCATGACGGCGCTAGGCGTTACGCAAGGATATATTTCTTTTTCGTTCTTTCTCAAAATGACGGAGACCGTGGAGCCGGGGCTGAGCTTGTTGTCCGGGTTGGCGAAAACGGCGTAGAGGATCACCGTGTCCGTCGCTTCGTTGGACTGGTTTTCCGTAATGGTCACCCTGCCGGTAAGGGGGTAAAGGGAGCCGTCGCCAAGCTTGACGCTCACTTCCGCCTTTTCCTTCAGCTCGTTTTCGCTGCCGTAATCCTTCAGGAAATCTTTGTTAGAGATGGCGAAGCGCACTCTCAAAGGATCCTGCTGGATGACGGAGGCAAGGATGCCGGACGCGGGCGTGACGTAGTTGCCTTTGGTTATGGCGGTCGTGCCGACCTTGCCGTTTATCGGGGAAGTGATGACGGTGTAGCTAAGGTTTTCCTTCGCCTTTATGAGGTTCGCTTCCGCGGACTGGACCGCCGCGTTGGCGACCGCGAGCTGGCTTTTCGCGTTGTCGTAGTTGTCCTTGCTCGTCACCTGCTTATTGTAGAGGTCCTCCATTCTCTTGAACGTCTGCTCCGCGTACTCCGCTTTGGCTTTGGCTTCCGCGAGCAAGCCTTCCGCGGCCATCACTTCGGCCTTGTAGGGGACGTCGTCGAGCTTGTACATGATCTGACCTTCCGTAACGAAAGTGCCTTCCTCGAAGCCGACTTCCTTAAGTTCGCCGCTCACCCTGGCGACAAGGTCGACCTTGGCCGGGCTTGTGACGCGGCCGGTGTAGCGGTGCTGGGTGATGTTTTCAGTGGTTCCGACGGTGCCGACGGAAACGTAAGCTTTCGCAGCGCCCGGCGCTTCCGCGGCCAAAAGGCCGAGGCTGGTCAAAAAGACAAGGATGGATAGTTTCGCTTTGTTCATCATTTCCTCTGTTGAGAATTGCTTATCACGATATTTTTACATTATTGGAGGATATTATAGCAATTTTTGGGTCCGCGGAGGAAGGGAAAAATCCCAAGCGTTTTACCCGCTTTTGCATTAGAAAACGGAAATTGCTACCATATACACAATTATGACTGGTTTCATTATTTATTCAATAATCAATCTTAAAGTTAATTAACACATAATCTATGGCAAACACGGATAATTTTACTGAAGAATCTTTCTCCGAGGAACAGGCGGTCGAAAGCAAGACCGCATCGAACGTTGAGAAGCCCCGCAAGAGCTTTTTCATCAGTGATTTCTTCAATCGTTTGAACGCCGGCATGATCGATTTTCTGCTCTTTTTGGGCGGCGTTACGCTTGTGCTTTACGTTGCTGATTTTTTCAAGGATGAAAGCGTTGTCAACGGAGTGACGTTGGAAAAGGAACCCGCGCTCGTTATGCAGCTGAAGTATTTCGTCATCGGCTTGTGGTTTTTCTTCTCCGTCATCATGCGCGACGCCTGGGGATACAGCCGCAGCGTCGGCAAACGTTTCTGCAATCTCAAGATCTTCACGGTGCGCTCTCCGAAGCCCCGCTTCTTCCACTCCTTTTTGAGAAACCTGACGATCCTTGTCCCGGTCGTCGTCATCTTCGCCGCCATGGCGCTGAATGAAAAAGGCACGCTCGGCAACGAGGCGGAAAAGGCTGTCATAATAGCCGGTTACGCGGTCATGATCATCGAGGCTTTCCTCGCTTTGATCGGCTTGAGAAGGATAGGCGACTTCATCGCCGGGACGAAAGTCATCTTCTTCAAGGAAAACGTCCAGAAGAACTACCGCTACAACCGTTTCTCAAACGACAACGGCGGCGGCGGCAATTTTCAGCCGCGCTACCGCAACAATTACTACCGCGGCAATAACAACCGTTATTGATCGAGCGCGGATCTGCAGTCGGCCGCGAGCTTTTGGGCCTTCGCGGCCTTCTTTGCGGAGCTTAGATCCCCGTCCAGCTGGATCCTGACGAAGGCGGAGCCCATGACGACTCCGTCGGCTGTTTTGGCGACGCGCTTCGCCATTACGGGGTCGCTTACGCCGAAGCCGGCCGCCACGGGAAGGGACGACGTTTCCTTAAGTTCGCCGATCTTGTCTTTGAGATCGTTCGGCAGCTTGGTTCTCGTGCCGGTCACGCCTTTGTAGATAATGTAATAGACGAAGCCTTTTATCCCTTTCAGTATCTCCCTTGCCCTTTCTTTGGGCGTGGCGGGGGAAACGAGCGGGATAAGGTCGAGGCCGAATTTGTCTAGGACGGGCTTGATCTCGCGTCTTTCCTCCAAAGGCACGTCAACGATAAGTATTCCGTCCGCGCCCGCTGCTTTGGCGGCCTTCGCGAATTTTTCCGGCCCCATGTGGAAGATAAGGTTGTAGTAGCTGAAAAGCACGAAGCCTTTTTCGGGATGTTTTTTGCTCAGCTTCTCGCAGAGGGAAAGCACGTCCTTTAGGGTCGTTTTGGAAGAAAGGGCCTTCTGCGAGGAGGCTTGGATCGTCGGGCCGTCCGCCATCGGGTCCGAAAAGGGCACGCCTATTTCGAGCACGTCGACGCCGCCCATGAGCATCGCGTCCATGAATTCAAGGCTTTCTTTTATCGTCGGGCAGCCCGCGGAAGCGAAGCCCACCAGTTTCTTTTTCCCGTCCGAAAATATCTTTCTCAGTTTGCCGCTCATTTTTCATTCTCCTTCATTTTGGCTTCGTAATTCACGATGTTGTCCATGTCCTTGTCGCCGCGCCCGGAAAGGCAGACGATGATGTTTTTGCCCCTGCCCAAACGTTTGGCGTTTACTATCGCCTGGGCCAGGGCGTGCGCGCTCTCCAAGGCCGGGATGATGCCCTCATAAAGGCAGAGCGAATGGAAAGCCGAAAGCGCTTCCTTATCGTTTATGGCGGTGTACTTTACGCGCCCGATGTCGTGAAGGTAGGAGTGTTCCGGACCGACGCCCGGGTAATCGAGGCCCGCGGAAACGGAGTAGGCGTCCAATATCTGGCCGTCGCCGGTCTGCAGGAGGTAGGTCTTGCAGCCGTGCAGAACGCCAACTTCGCCTCCCGAAATGCTGGCGGCGTGCGATCCTGTCTTCAAGCCTCTGCCGCCGGCTTCCACGCCGAAGAGCGCGACGTTCTTGTCACGAAGGAAGGCGTGGAAGATGCCCATGGCGTTGGAGCCTCCGCCCACGCAGGCTATGACCTGGTCCGGCAGTTTGCCAAAGAGCTTCTTGAACTGGGCTCTCGCTTCCTTTCCGATGACCGACTGGAAATCCCTTACCATCGCGGGGTAGGGGTGCGGGCCGGCCACCGTTCCTATTACGTAGAAGGTATCCTGGAAGGTGGCGACCCAGTCGCGCAAGGCTTCGTTCATGGCGTCCTTCAAAGTTCCCGTGCCGGAGCTGACGCTTCTGACTTTTGCGCCCAAGGCGTGCATGCGCTGGACGTTCGGGGCCTGGCGCCTGATGTCCAGTTCGCCCATGAAGACTTCGCACTCGAAGCCCAGAAGCGCCGCCACGGTCGCCGTCGCGACGCCGTGCATGCCGGCGCCCGTCTCGGCTATAAGGCGCTTCTTGCCCATGCGCTTGGCCAGAAGGGCCTGGCCTATGGTGTTGTTGATCTTGTGCGCGCCGGTGTGGTTAAGGTCTTCGCGCTTAAGGTAGATGTTCGCGCCGCCTACTTTTTCGGTAAGACGTTTGGCGAAGTAGAGAGGGGAAGTCCTTCCGACGTAATCTCTCAAAAGCGATTTCAATTCCGCTTTGAAAGCCGGGTCGGATTTGGCCTCGGCGTAAGCTTTTTCCAGTTCATGCAGCGCGGGCATCAGCGTTTCCGCCACAAACTGTCCGCCGTAAGGTCCGAAGTGAGTTTTGCTCATAAGTTTTTCCTTGCTTCTTTTATGAATGCTTTGATTTTATCTGTGTCTTTGATTCTCGGATTGGCGCTTTCCACTCCGCCGGCTACGTCCACGCCAATGGGGTCTCCCAGCGCTATGGCCTCTCCCACGTTTTCAGGGGTAAGTCCGCCCGCCAATATCGTAGGCCTAAATTTGCTCAGTTCGCCAGCCAGAACGCGGTCGCACTGTCGCCCGCCCTTTTCGCTGTCAACGAGGAGCGTGAGATCCTTGTAATTATTCTTCGCGAACTCAAAGCTCGCTTTGTCCACAACTGGCAGGGCCTTCCAGATCTCGCAGGCGGTCTGGGAGCGCAGTTCGGCAATGTATTCCTCGCTCTCGGTTCCGTGCAGCTGGATGACGTCCAGCTTGAAGGAGAGCACGTAGTCGATGGGCGCGTTGAGGAAGACGCCCGCCTTTTTGCCGAAAGCGATCTTGTCGAACTCCGCTTTATCTATGGCGCGCCTTGCTCCAGGGATCAGGATGAAGCCCAGGTAATCGGCGCCCGCCTCGAAAGCGGCTTTCGCGTCGGAATAG
>JAGCTE010000011.1 GCA_017963805.1 bacterium
CCGCCACTTGGGCAGCACCAATTCGGTTGTCTTTTAACAAGACGTTTTTAATATACCTTAAAATCTTATAAAAATCAACATTTTTTTGAGATTTTGGTAACTTTTTGACTTTTCAATAAAAAACCCACTTTTGTGGATAATTCATAAAAATGGTGGCTCCAGCGGGAGTTGAACCAGCGACACAAGGATTTTCAGTCCTTTGCTCTACCAACAGAGCTACCTCGGCACAAAATTACGGGGAACATTCTATTATTTCGGCCCTCAAAAGTCAACCGAGGCCGAAGGAAAAGCGGCAGCCGTGCTTGACCGACCGAGGATTCTGTGGTAAAATCTCTTATATAATTAACTATCAAGAGGTGAGCATGAAAAAATCCGATCTCTTCTTCCTTGCCGCTCTGGCGGCAGTCATAGCTTTGGCCGGCTGCAAATCCGCTCCGGAACAAAACGATTCCGCTTTCTCATCCGACGTGGAACTCTCTTCCACTGAGGACAGCAGTTATTCCAACGATTCTTTCGGCGGCACGTCGAGCGGCAGCGAGAACTTCGCGATCAGCGACGACGGCGGAAGCGCCTTCGGTCTCGGCGAACAGGTTGACCAGGAAGTCCTTGGCGGAAGATCCGGCGACGACGTCTTCATCGATCCCTCCGCTCCGGCTGTCGACTCCTCTTACTCCTACCGCGCCGGAAGCGACGGCTTCGTGCCTCTGAGAGGCGGGTACTCTTCCTCGTCCCTCTCTTACAGCGGCAACTCCTACCCCGCTTCCAGCGGCACCGGCTACATCGACTCCTCCTCTTCCTGGAAGGGCGGCTCCTCCTCCGCTAAGGCAAGCGGCGGCACCTACACCGTCAAGAAAGGCGACTCCCTCTGGAAGATCGCCCGCGCCAACGGCTGCACGGTCCAATCTCTGGCCGACGCCAACGGACTCAACGCCAACGGCGTCCTGCAGATCGGCACCAAGCTCAGGATCCCCGGCGGCAGCTCCTCCAGCGCCTCCTCCAAGAGCGCGGCCAGCGGCAGCACCTACACCGTCAAGAAAGGCGACTCCTATTACACGATCGGCAAGAAGCTCGGCGTAAACTACCTTAAGCTGATGAAGGCCAACGGCGGCGACGATAAGCTCAAACCCGGCCAGGTCATCACCATTCCCTGATCGCTAGATGTCCGAAAGCTCCTTTGTGATTACCCGGGAGAAAACTCCCGAGGGCCTTCTTTTGAAATTGCAAGGCGCTTTGAACCTTCAAACTGCCGAAAAGGCCCTTTCCGATCTTTCCTCCCTCATAAAGAGCGGGGAAAAGCTTTCCTTGGATCTGGGCGGCGTCGATTACATCGACGGCCAGGGCGTCGCCGTCATGATCGAACTGAAGGCGCGCTGCGCCGCGAGGAAAGCCGGCTTCGAGATCGCATCCAAAAGCGCGGTCTGCGAAAAGATGCTCGGCCTTGTAAACACCGACAAACTCCTGCCCGAGCTTCCCGTTTACCGCAGGCACGAGGGCCTTTTCGAGCAGATCGGCGGAGCGACCGTCGCCCTCTGCGAGGACCTGAAAGAGATCGTCCGCTTCGTCGGCGAATGCTCCATCATGATCTGGGAAGCCGTCCTCTCCCCCTCCAAGATCCGCTGGCGCGCCGTCCTTACGACGCTTGAGTCCACGGGCGTCGAAGCCCTGCCCATCGTCTGCATGATCCAGTTCATGATCGGCGTTATCCTTACCGTGCTCGGCAAAAGCGTTCTCGGCATGTACGGCGCGACCGCCTTCATCCCGGACTTGGTCGCCATCGCGCTGGCTCAGGAACTGGGCCCGCTGATCACCGCGGTAGTTTTGGCCGGCCGTTCCGGCGCGGCCTACGCCGCCGAAATAGGCACGATGCAGGTCTCGGAGGAAATAGACGCCCTCCGTTCAATGGGTTTCGAGCCCGGCCATTTCCTCGTTTTGCCGAAGATGCTGGCCGCCGGCATCGCGATGCCATGCCTGCTTATTTTCGGCAACATCGTGGCTTTGGTGGGCTCCATCATAATGTGCCTTCTGACCACCGACGTCACGCTCCCCGCTTACGTTAGGGAAGTGTACAAGGCTGTCTCGTTCTCAATGTTCACCGAAGGCCTTATCAAAGCCTTCTTCTTCGCCGTATTGATAGCCGGCATAAGCTGCATGCGCGGCATGCAGGTGAAAGGCGGCGCCGAGAGCGTCGGACGCTACACCACCGCCGCCGTCGTGAGCGGCATCTTCATCACGATATTGACAGACGCCCTCTTCACCATTCTCTTCCACCCGCCCTTCTGACCGCCATGGCTGAAAATTCGATCATAGAAGTGAAAGATCTCACGATAGGTTATGGCGAAAGGGTCGTCATGCGAAACCTTAATTTCAGCGTGAAAAAAGGCGAGATCTTCGTCATATGCGGCGGTTCTGGCTGCGGCAAAAGCACTCTTTTAAAGCACCTCTTCGGGCTTTACGCGCCGATGTCCGGCGACATTCTCTTCAAGGGCAAGAGCATGGTGAATTCCAGCGAGGGGGAAGTTGCCGAAATGTTAAGGGACATGGGCGTGATGTTCCAGGGCGGCGCCCTCTTCGGCTCCGACACGCTCCTTGAGAACGTCATGCTTCCCATGCAGGAATACACCGATTTCTCCCCGGAGCTTTTGGAACGCTCGGCCCGCTTCAAGCTCGCGCTCTTCAATCTCTCCGGCTTCGAGCATTTCCTGCCTTCCGAAATATCGGGCGGCATGAAAAAAAGGGCGGCCTTGGCGCGCGCCATGGCGCTGGACCCGGAAGTGCTCTTCTTCGACGAACCTTCAGCCGGCTTGGACCCGAGGTCTTCCGCCTCGCTTGACCAGACGATACTCGACCTCAACGCCTCCCTTGGCACGACCATAATAATAGTCACCCACGAGCTGGACAGCATCTTCACCGTGGCGCAGCGCGTCCTCTTCCTTGACGTTGAAAAGAAGACCATGACGGCCCTGGCCTCGCCGCAGGAACTCAAGAACGACAAGAGCAACGAGACCGTCTGGAATTTCTTCAACCGCGAGCCCTTCTGATGCGGGAGCTGAAATTTTATATCCCGAAAGTCCGGACCAGAAGGCAGGGGAAAATACTGGCGCTTTCGCTTGCCGTTTCTCTCATCATCATAATAATGCTCGCTCTCGGACTTAAGGTCGAGGAGCCGAAGCGGGAAGCTCCTGCCGAAAGGCCTCCCTTGCAGATAATCATCCTGAAATGATCTCCGTTTCGCTCATATCTTTGATTGCTTACTTTCTTAGCGTCCCTTTGACCATAATCATGATCTTGTGGCTCTATGACGACGAGAAGCGCTCCTTCGGGAAGATCGTGCCGACAAAGAAGACGATGTGCGAATGCGACATCTGCCTTTATCACTTCACGGCCGACAAAGAGGACAAATTCGTGCGCTGCCCGCAGTGCGGGAACCTAATGGAGCGCAAAGGCGCGAAACGCTAGCCTTTCGCCTGCTCGACGAAACCGGCGACGGCCGCTTTCAATTCTTCGGCGCTTCCGTAGCGCTTTTCCGCCCCCAGAAATCTTTCCGGCATAACTTTCAGCTTCTTTCCGTAAATGTCCTCGGAAAGATCGAGAAGATAAATTTCCGCCATCGTTTCCCCCTTCTCTTCGAAAGTCGGCCTGTCCCCCAGGTACATCAGAGCTTTTCCGCTTCTGTTTTCAAGTTCGTATTTGGCGCTGTAAACGCCTTTGGGCGGCGTCAGGAGCCCGTTTAAGGCCAGATTGGCGGTCGGGTATCCAAGCTTGCGCCCCAGACCCTTTCCGGGCCTTATTTCGCCCGTGAGCGCCCAGGGGCGCCCGAGAGCCGACGCTAATTCACAAAATTTGCCTTCCTTTAAGAGCTCGCGGCAGAGCGTCGAGCTCACGATCTGTCCGTCAAGCAGGAAAGGCGGCTCCTCCTCGCACAAAAAGCCGAGTTTCGGGGCGAGCGCTTTCAACAGCGCGATGTCCCCCGCCCTGTCCTTCCCGAAGCGGCAGTCGTAGCCTGCCAAAACAAGCTTGGCGTTGAACCTTTCGCATACCACTTCCTTAAGGAACGCCTCAGGGGAAAGCGAGGCGAATTCCTCGGTGAAAGGCTCCACCACCACTTCGTCGACGCCAGCCGACTTAAGGAGCGCCACGCGTTCCTCGATGCTGGTCAGCAGCAATTCCGAACGGAAAGCGGGACGCGCGTCGAAAGTAAGCACAAGGCTAGGCGCCCCAATTTTTTCGGAAAGTTCCCTCAGGCGTTTCAAAAGGGCGAGGTGCCCCAAATGAACGCCGTCGAAAAAGCCCAGTGTCAAAACGCACCCGCTGCGCATGCCTTATTCGTCTTCCTCTTCGAGGTCGGCTATCTTGCGCAGAAGATCCTGCTCGTAATCTTTGTCGCTCATGTTCTCCTCGTCTTCCCTGCGACGGCGCTTCTGCGTTCTAACTTTGGCTCTGCTCTTGGTGCGGGAAACAACGGTGACGTCGGCGAAAGGCAGCGTGACGATGGAGCCGTCGTCCATCTTGAGAGTGACGGTGCCGGCCAAAAGCGAATTGTCGACGACTTCGCCTGTGCCGTTTTCCGTCCTGACGATCTGGCCCTTCCTGGGAATTTGCTGCTCGAGGTCGCGGTAATTGCGCTGCTCGTAAGCCAAGCAGCATTTGAGACGGCCGCAGGCGCCTGAAAGTTTCGCGGGGTGCAGCTGGATCTGCTGGAGTTTCGCCATCCTGATGTTGACCGGCACGAACTCGTGGATCCAGTTGGCGCAGCAGGCTTCCCTGCCGCAGCAGCCGATGCAGCCTGAGATGCGCATCTCGTCGCGGATCCCGACCTGATGGAGCTCGATCCTGATGTGCAGCTCCTTGGCGAGGTCTCTCACGAGCTGGCGGAAGTCCACTCTTTCCGGCGCGGCGAAATAGAAGATTATCTTGGTGCGGTCGTAAACGTACTCCGCGTTTATGATCTTCATCGTCAAATTCAGCGCGTTGGCTGAATCCTGACAGAACTTCATCTGCGCCACGGCGTCCAGATGATTCTGCCTGATCACGGCCATGTCCTCCTCCGTGCAGATCCTCACGACTCTCTGGTACTCCAGGAGCTGGATATTCTCCATTTCTTCAAGGGCCATGATGCGCCCGCAGTCTATTCCCCTTTCCGCGCCGACTATGACCCAGTCTCCCGTCTTCGCGCCGGGAACGTCGATGTTGTAGTAGTCAGTGTTGCCGTACTGCCTAAGCCTTACGGTCGCGATCAGCTGCTTGGGAACTGATGCGGCGTTTATTTCGTTTTCCTTGTTTTCCATTTTATAGTCCTGTGGCCTTTATGGCGTTGCGTAAAAACACCCTGGTCTCGGCCGGCGCTATGTGCCTTGACAGAAGCCCCTGCAAAACTATGTCGAACTGCATGGTCAGGAAGACCGCGGGTCCGCGGACCAGGTTGATCTCGTCTATGTTCCTGATTATTTCCTCTTCCGTGTATATGTCGGCCACCCGCTTCAGCTGCGGAAGCAGGAAAGCGTGAAGCACAGAATCTGATGCGGCGCCAGATTTGACGATCCAGATGTCGCGCCAGATATCCGTCAGAAGCTCGTAGCAGTCGGCCCTCATGTCCTGCAGAAGCTCGGCGTTCTCGATCACCATGGCGTCCTCCAGCTTCTGGAGTTCCACTTTCTTAACGCTCGGGTCGGCGTCCTTGAGGTCGTCGCTGAGTTTCTTCTTGGCCTTCGTGATCTCAAGTTCCCAACCGTCCCTGATTTCCCGCATGGCGCGGTATTTCTGAACGGAGAATTCCCTGATGGCCGGGAGCGCCCTTTCCCTCAAGCCGTAGATCTCGAGAAGGTCCGCGGCGTCCTTTTTGTATTCGGAAAGGGAGGGCGCCAGCTGCAAGGCTTTGGCGCGGCGTCCCCTGCTCAGCTTCACGACGAAATCTGTCTCCGCTTCGCCAAGCTTCAGCTCATCCTTGCAGACATTGCGCATGGCGCTTTCGCTTAAAGGCACGAGCCTTATGATCTGACAGCGCGATTTGATGGTCGGAAGCAGCCTTTCCCCCCTGCTGGTCAGAAGGATGAAGTATGTTTTGGAGGAAGGCTCCTCCAGTGTTTTCAAAAACTTGTTGGCGCTTTCCCTTGTCAGCGCTTCCGCCTGCTCGATTATGACGACCTTGGCGCGCCCCTTGAGGGATTTCGTCTGCAGACTGACCATCATTTCGCCCATCGCTTCAGGGCTTATGGCGCGCATCCTGCCGACCGGGCGGACGTAATAAACGTCCGGGTGCGTTCCCTGGGAGCGCAGATGGCAGCCGGAGCATTTTCCGCAGCTAGCCAAGCCCTCGCCGGGAGATTCGCAGACAAGGCGGTCCGCCAAAGCTTCCGCCAGTTCTTTTTCCCCGACGTCGCCGGGCGAAATGAGAACGATCGCGTGCGGCAGATGGTCGCTCTTCAAAGCCTGCTCAAGGGAGGCGTAGGCCAAGCTTTGCCAATCTTTCACAAGGGAAATGTCAAGCATTCAGCCTCTCCAGCACAAGCTTTTTTATGATCTCAGCGATCTCTTCTTTTTTCAGTCTGCCGTCCACGAGGCAGATCCTGTCGCTCTCCCTTTCCGCGAGGGCGAGGTATTCCGCGCGCACCCTTCTGTGAAATTCCAAGCCGGCCGATTCTATGCGGTCGAGTTTGCCGGAAGGCAGGTCTTTGCCGGGGGAACCGTCGGCGCAGCCTTTGACGCGCCTAAGTCCTTCCTCGCTGTCGATGTCGATTATTATCGTAAGGTCCGGCCAAAGGCCGCGCGTGCCCAGCGCGTTCGCCCTTTTGACTTCCGAAATGGGGAGCTTTCTTCCGCCGCCCTGATAGGCTCTGGTCGCGTCGGCGTAGCGCGAGGCGATCACGATCTTGCCGGCCTCCAAAGCGGGCTTCAAAACTTCCTCGACATGCTGGGCTCTCGCCGCCTCGAAAAGCAACAATTCCGCGTAAGGCGAAACGTTTCCCTCTTTACTGAGAAGCAGGAGTTTTCTCACTTCCTCGCCGAGCTTGGTTCCGCCGGGCTCCCTCGTCAGCACGACGTCGTAGCCAAGGCTTTTTAGGTTTTCCGCCAGGTAATTTATCTGCGTGCTTTTGCCGCAGCCGTCGGGGCCTTCTATCGCTATGAAAAATCCTTTAGCCATCAGCCTAATTTCTTGAGGCGGGGACCCTCTTTGGTGTCCTCGACGGTTAGGCCCATGGCGGCCAGTTCGTTTCTGATCTCGTCCGCCCTGGCCCAGTTCTTGGCCTTTCTGGCCTCCGTTCTCTCTATGGCCAGCTCTTTGGCGCGCTGCGGGAAGTCTTCGTCCTTTTCCGCGACAGCCAAAACTTCGTCGGTCTTGTCAAGGAACGCAAGCGCCGCCTCGGCGCCGGCTTTGCCCAGAGGATTCTCCAGCCTGATCTTGTTGATGGCTTTCACTGCTTCAAAAAGCGCCGCGAAAGCCGCGCTGGTGTTGAGGTCGTCGTCCAACGCTTCTTCCCATTTCTGGTAAGAGACGGACAGTATGTCTTTCAATTCTTCGGAAACAGAAGCGTCGCCGCCATTAGCTTTTTCCTTTTCCAGCGCTTCCCTCAGGTCGTCCAGGCGCGCAAGCGCGCTCCTCGCGGCGTGCAGTCCCTCGAAGGTGAAGTTGAAGGCCTGGCGGTAATAGGTCGAGAGCAGAAGGAACCTGACCTCGCGGCCGGTGTAGCCTTTTTCGAAAATGTCCCTAAGCGTGTAGAAATTGCCGGCGGATTTCGACATCTTTTTGCCTTCCACCATCAGGTATCCGTTGTGCACCCAATAATGCACGAACGGTTTTCCGGTCGCGGCCTCGCTCTGCGCGATCTCGTTCTCATGATGCGGGAAGATGAGGTCCTCGCCGCCCATGTGCAGGTCTATCGTGTCGCCCAAATATTTCCTCGCCATGACGGAGCACTCGAGGTGCCAGCCCGGGCGTCCTTCGCCCCAGGGGCTGTCCCATTTGACCGGGCCGTCCGCCGGCACCCACTTTTTCCAGAGCGCGAAGTCGCTGACACTTTCCTTGTCGTACTCGTCGCTTTGGACTCTAGCGCCAACTTTCAGTTCCCTTTCCTTTAGGTGCGAGAGCTTGCCGTATGGCTCGTATTTCTCGATGGAAAAGTAAACGCTGCCGTCCTCGCCCTGGTAAGCGATGCCCTTGTCCATCAGGATCTGGATAAGCTCGAGCATCTCCTTTATGTGGTCGGTGGCCCTAGGCGTCACTTCCGGCGGCTGAACGCGGAGCGCCTTGCAGTCCTCGAAGAAGCACTTGGCGTACCTTTCCGTGAAGGCCCGGAGTTCCGTCCCCTCTTTCCTCGAGTCGCGGATGGTCTTGTCGTCCACGTCGGTGATGTTCATGACGTGCTTGACCTCGTAACCCCTTGACCTCAGCCAGCGTTTGGCCAGGTCGTAGGTCAAAATGGCCCTGAAGTTGCCGATGTGCGCGAAATTATAGACCGTCGGCCCGCAGGTGTACATCGTCACCTTGCCGGCTTCCAGCGGCTTGAACTCTTCTTTTCTTCTTGTTTCCGTGTTGGTAAAACTAATCATATCTCTCCTTATATATCTCTATTATACCTTTTACCGCCGAACAAAAAAAGCCGGCGCTCGCGCGCCGGCTTTTTCAAGGCCAAATCAGCCGATTTATTTCTTGTTGGCGTAAAAAGCCTTGATGTTCGGGAGGAGATATTCCGTAAAGGCGGAGCGCAGCGTGTGCGTCGGCTTGTAACCCCAATCTCTCCTCGCCGCCTCGTCGTTGACGTCCTCGGGCCAGGTGTCGACTATGCCCTGGCGCGCCACGTCGGGATTGAAGGTCGTTTCCGGCGCGTTGGGGAAGCTTTCCCTCACCAGCGCGTAAATTTCGCCGGCCGTGGCCGCGAAACCGCCGATGTTGTAAACGCGCCTCGTCAGCTTCTCAGCGGGAGCCTGGCTCAGAGTCATAAGCGCGTCTATGGCTTCCGGCATGGTGATGAAGGGGATCTTCGCGCTTTCCCTGACGAAGCAATTGTACTTTTCGCCCTTGGCGGCCGCGTGGATCATTTCGGGGGCGTAGTCGCTGGTGCCGCCCGTGGGCAGCGTGAAAGCGGAGATGACGCCCGGGAAGCGGATGCAGCGGAAATCCAGACCGTAGTCGCGCTTTCTGGGATCGTCTTTGAGCTGCATATAGTTGAAGGTATAGTAGCTGCCGAGATGTTCGCAGGCGAGCTTGTTGCAGCCGTACATGGTCGTCGGAGTGACGAACTGGTCTTCACTAACGAAGGGGTTCGCGGCCTTCACTTCCAAATTCGGCAGACCGTACACGGCGATGGTCGAGCAGAACATGACCTTCACGCGGATGTGGTTTTTTTCGGCCTGCTTCACAGCGCGGTCAAGAACGCCCACGGTGCCCATAACGTTAATGTTGCAGGCCTTGGCGGGAATGCGTTCCGAGCTGGTGGAGAGCAGCGCGGCCAAATGATAGATCTGGTCGAAGTCGTAATTCTCGAAGATCTCGTCGACGCCTTCTTTGCCCATGAGGTCAAGCCTGTAGGCTTTTTCGACCATCGGGACAAGCGTCGGGTCGAGATCGTTGAGGTCTAAAGTGATGATCTTAGTGCCCTGGGCATAGAGCTTGGAGATCAGACCGTGTCCGAATTCTCCGTTGGCGCCCGTAATAAGAGTGTAGTAACTCATGAAAGTGCTCCTTTTTTAAATTTATGCTGGATATTCTAGCACAAATCCGTCGCGGTTAAAAGAGGGGTTTATACAAATAGCAATGTTTCACAGGGAAATTTTATCCCTCCCTTGATTTTGGTACCATGAGTTGCAACCCCTTATAATAACAAGCAATAAGGACAAAACATGAAAAAAGCCTTCCTGCTTTTGCTAACGCTGACCTTCGGCGTTTTCGCCTCCGACTCGCTCCCCGCCGGTAAAGAGCAGCTTACGACCGCCTTTTTGGACCCCACTAACGGCTACATAAGCTTCTGGATGCAGGCCCCCTGGGACGGCAATGACGGCAAGCAGCACGCAATAATGGCCATAGGCACCGCTGAAAACGGCTTCTGCCTTATAAAAAGCGCGAAAAACATGCTCCGCCTCTCCAACTTTTCCCATGACGGCGAAAGAGTGGCCAGAGCCGACGTCAGCAGTTGGAAAAAGGGCGAATGGCACCACGTCGCCTTCGCCTGGCATTCCAACAAGGAAGGCATGCCCATAGGCCTTCCCCTCTACATCGACACGATCTGCGAGGACGGCCCCATTCCCAACAAAAACTCTTTCTTTGAACAAGAGGGGGAAACTCCTCCCATCTTCGCCAAGAACGTGAAATTCTCCGACGTCAAGTATTTTAGCGGCGCCTGGAGCGGCAACCAGGCCGACGTCTACAATCTTTTCAGCATGGTCTTCAAGGACTTCTTCAAGGGCCTGCCGGCTGAGGAGATCAGGATCACCTCGAAGATGTGCGGCGTCGACGCCAATCCTCTGGTCGTGGAAGGCAAGGAGAAAACTTTCGCCCTGGAAGCGAAATTCAACGGCAATTGGATCCGCGTGACGGACGAAATGCGCCGCTACGGCAACTGGTCGGACTTCGACGCCAAGCCCTACATCAAGTGGACCGTTCAGGATCAGGAGATCGCGGAAGTTAAAAAACTTTCCAACGTGTTGGGCAAAAAGGTCGGCAAAACGTCGCTGACGGCCGAATACAGGGGGCAGCTTGCCAAATATGACCTGGAGGTCACCCCCATAGAGCAGCCTGACCTCAGCGTCCTCTACACTTCGGTTTTGCCGCGTCTCTCGAGCAACTCCGTGAAGTGGTTCCATGAGCCCGGCGACATCGTGACCTCCATCGTGCACGTCGCCAACTACGGCTACAAGGAGAGCACACCCGGTACTGTTGTGACTTTCACGCTCTACAAGAACGCGGGCCTCGACTTTGATCCCAAAGCGGAAGTGCTCTATCAGAAGAAAGCGAAAGTCCCAGCCCTTCAAGGCATGGGCAAGGCGGAATTCCAGTTCGTCTGGCAATGGCCCGAGGAAGCCGTCTGGATGGAATCGAAAGTTGAAGCGGACAAAGAAGGCGACCTCGATCCCATGAACAACGTCATAAGGGACCGCAACGTCTCCCGTCCCCTGCGCTTCGGCTTCCAGCCCGGCACCATGACGAACCTCTATACCGAGAGGACCATCAACAGCCTCGGCTCCTTCAACCTCTTCGACTGGACTTCTTCGCACAAGTACCGCCTCGATCTTTTGCTCCGCGAGACCAAGTATCCCGGGATATGCCCTGACGGCATTACGGACACTTACCGTATCGACAGGATGTACTACATATACAAAGAGAAGAACGAAAATCAGCCCTACTATCAGGTCGACGAATGGTTCGACGGCGGCTTCCCCATCTACACTCACGACCTCTCATTGGACGGCATCTCCGCGGCGGTTGTGCACGAACTCGGGCATACCTGCCTGGCCCTGCCCGACGTTTACAGCTATCCTGTCAGGATTGAGAACGTGCTCGTCAGGGACGACAACGGCTGCTTCTACGCCAGGACGCCCGCCATGCCCGACATCGGCGGTTCGATCATGAACGCCTTGGGCATCAACGTTCCCTGCGGCGCAATGTACTCTCCGCTGATGGACGGCTGCCACATGTGGATCAATCCCTCCAACGCCGGCAAGGTCGAATACATGAAAGGACAAAGGGGCGAAAGATTCTGGGGCGTGCAAGGCAGGATGTTCCCCATAAAACAGAACATCTTCCAATTCTTCGACAGGAACGACGAGCCCTTGAAAGACGCGGCCGTCTACATCTATCAGATCACCAACACGAAGACCTCTTCCTTCGCCGACAAATATTACTCCGACTGGCCGAAGTTCGCCGGCAATACCAACGAGGAGGGCTCCTTCACCGTCGGCGGCGACACCCTTGATTCCTGGGACTGCCCGACGACCGACCGCACGGAAAGGCGCACTTCCGTCTGGAATCCCTTCGGCATGATCAGCGAGGAATCCAACGCGACCGTCGACACCGCCTTCACGCCCAACGTCTGGACCACAGAAGGCCTATTGCTCATCAAGATCGTCGCCTCCAGCGGAGTGGAGTTCTGCAACGTCTCCATGGCCGTCTTCAACGAGGAATTTTTCCGCGGAAACAAGATCCGCGGCACCTACAAGATCAGGACCAACCTTATCAACTCTGAAAGGCAGAGCGTGAAAACCAAAGAGCTTCCGGAAGCCTGCCGCGAAAAGAACCTGCAGCCTGTAGCCAAACTCAAAGGCGGCAAGACGGAATTCTCCGTCAAGAAAGGCCAGGAGATCACGCTCGACGCAGGCGAAAGCTCAGACCCCGAAGGCCAGCCCTTAGAGTACCGCTGGCACGACGGCGGCAACTGGTATTCCACCGACCTCAGAACCGGACAGGTGCAGACTTACAAAGCGCCGGACAAGGCTGGCGAAATGAAAAAGATCGACCTCTTCGTTATAGACGGCATCCGGTCGAGCGATCCGGTCAACATAACGATCACCGCGACGGAATAGTAAGCGAAAAACAAGCGGCCCCTCAGGGCCGCTTGTTTATTTCACGAAAACGCAGATCCAGACTGTATCCGTATCCGGCGGGGTGTATTTCACCCTGTGCCTTGCGTGCGGTGGGATGAAGATGTGGTCGCCTGGCGAAAGCTCAAGCTCCCCGTCCTCAAAGGTAATGACGGCGCTGCCCTTCAAAAGCAGCACCCACTCCCCTTCCTCCTGGTCGTACCAGAAGCCATCGGGGCTGGCCTGGCCGTGGGAGACGATCCTTTCGATACGACAGTTTTCGTACCTGAGGAGCGTCTCCCCTACCTCGCGTTTAAGCGCGTCGGGCAGCTCGGCCAGAATGTTTTTCTTTTCGACCATCAGTACTGCAGGATGGCTTTCTTATAGGGCTTTCTTGGGAACTCCGCTTCGGGGTCGACAAGTTTCGCCATGCTGATGGCGTTGTTGGTGTTTTCCTTGAAGCCGCCAAACTCAACGGCGCCGACGCCGATGGAGAAGACCGGGGAGGGGGCCGCGGAGTGGCCGCCGGTGTTGTATTTGGCGCCGAAGTGGGCGTTCAGCTCGCGCTGGACGGCGAAGCAGAAGGGATCATGTCCTTCATACTCGGGATCGGCGTTCTCACCCTTGGGATCGTAGTTGGGATCCATGGAAAGCTTGAAGGCCTTTTTGAGCCTGTCCTTCTTGCCCTGGCTGAGATGAATGTCGCCGTACCATTCCTTGATGAGAGCCTTGACTTCGGAGAAATCGCCCTTCAGCTGGGCGCTGTGATTTTCCTGGCACTCGCGGACTTTGTCGCGGTACTGTTTGAACTTGTTCTTGAATTCGGAGAACTCGCACTTGGCGTACTTCATGTCCTGCACGCGGTCGCCGACGTAGCCGTAGCTCATGGCGCCCGTCTCGTGGTCGGCGGTCACGACGATGAGAGTCTCATCCGGATGCTGCTTGTAGAATTCCAGCGCCACGCCGATGGCGTCGTCGAAGTCGAGAAGCTCATAGAGCGTCTTGGGGGCGTCGTTTGAGTGTCCGCCGTGGTCGATGAAGGAGCCTTCGCACATCATGAAGAAGCCGTTCTCATTGTCCAAAAGCTCAATGCCTTTCTTGACGAAATCCTTGAGGAAGGGGCCTTCCTTGTAGCCCACGCGGTAAGGGATGCCCCAGCCCTTGCAGGGGTGGGAAACGTAGACTTTGCCGCAGCCGGGCTGCAGAGCGTTGAAGCCCTCTTCGGTGTCGACGTACTTGTAGCCGCCGTCCTTGATAACGTCCAGGGCTTTCTTCCATTCGATGACCGGCTTGCCGTCCTTGTCGAGAAGGCAGGACTTGACGCCGCTGGCGAAGATGTTCGTGGCGGCCTGGTAGTTTTCAGGAGTGATGTTGGAGTTGAAGTCGCTGGCGTCGTTGTCCCAGACGTCGCCGCCGGCGAAATACTCGAAGCCGGAATCGACGAGGTCGTAGGCGCCGGGATAATAGCGGCCGCGGTAGCCCTGGTGCATGAAGAAGGCGCCGGGCGTGGCTTCCATCAAGGTCACCGTGGCGACGATGCCGACCTTCATGCCGTGGTCGTGACAGAAGACCGCAATGGAGTCGACGGCGTCGCCGTTAACGTCGATGCCGGCCACGCCGTAGTTGGTCTTGTACCCGGTGGCCAGGGCCGTTCCGGAAGCGGAGGAGTCAGTCACGAAAGCGTTGGCGCAGTAAGTCCTGTTGGCGCCCATGATGGGGAATTTCTGGAGGTTCAGCTCCTCTTTGCCGTCGGTCGTCTGGGCCATGTAGTCCACGCCCATCTGGACCTGGTTGATGCCCATGCCGTCGCCGATGAAGTAGAAGATGTACTTCGGCTTCTTCACCGTTTCAGCCTGAGGCTGCTGCTGCTCAGTCTTAGCCTGCTCTTCGGGCGGGACGACTTGCATTAAAACGTTGTTGACTTGCCTAAGCCCCTGGACAAAGTCGGCGTTGACCGCCAGCGCCATGGAAAAAACTAAAGCGATCAGTAAATACTTGCGCATTTTTTTGATCCTTATTGTTTGGATTTATGGTTATTTTGTTTTAGGTTCGACGTTAAGCCTGAGGGAACGGAAGGTGGCGTAGTTCTTGGCGTCCTTGTTCTTCAGCCAGACGCTGGCAACCGTGTTGGCCGCGGTGCCGAGAGGAACGATCTCGGAGCCAAGGATGTCGGTCCCGTTGATCGTGAAAGCCGATATCACTCTGTCCTTCAGATCAAGCGTGAACTTGACGTTCTGCCAGGCGCTGCCGGCGTCTGATTTGAACTTCTTGGACACGGCTTTGCCGTCCTTGTCGCTGGTGTGAATAACAAGGGATCCGTCTTCCATGTATTCCAGGTAGAAGAAGGAAACTCCCTCGACGTCCTTGAGGTCGATGATCGTTCCGCCCTGAACGGGTTTCACTTCGCAGCTGACGCTGATGAGGGATTCTATTTCGCCCTTGGCTTCCTTGCCGACGGAGACGGGGATCTTGACGCCGTTGCCGTCGCCCCTGACCTTCAGCTGGAATTCCTGCTCGTCATCGAAGAGGTCGCCGTTCTGGGCTTTCTCGAAGACCGCCTCGGATTCGGAGCGCACGATGGGAGGATTGGGATCCTTCAGCCCTTTGATCATGCCCTGCGGCTGGACTCCTTCCTTGTAGCCTTTTTCGGGAGTGAAGGCGGAAACGTAGGAGGTCCTGACGGGATAGGGATAATCCCTGTCCACTCTGCTGGCGTAGCCGTTGCCGTTGCTGGCGATGATGTGCAGGGCGCCGGACTGCTTGTCGTCGGAGGGCAGTCTCGTGATGGAGACTTTCTTGGGGTACGGCTTCTCGAAGCAGACGGTGTCGCTGAAATGGTAGGCGTCGGAATCCTTGTAGGCGTACCACACGATGCCGGATTCGTCCTCTATCACGATGGTGCTGTTCTGCCTGCCTTCCCTGATCACGGGGCCTTTACCGTCGGCCGGGCGGTTAGGGTTGAAGAAAGGATGCTCGTTTAGGAAAGCCGCCGCGGAATCGCTCCAGCGGCCCACTTCCGAAGCTTCGAAATAGTTCGTGTAAGGAACGCGGTCGGTGGGGGGGTCATAGAAGGTGAAGATCCTGTTCAGCTGGTCATGGCCGCGGCTCATGATGACGTACTTGCCGTAGAAGTGAGGGAGGCCAAGGGCGTGGCCGTTCTCGTGGATCGTGGCGCCCAGGGTGGTGGCAAGGTGCGCCCAGCGGCGGTGCCTGTGGCAGGAGTCGTCGATCTCGACTTTGGGGTCCATCACCGTGTTGTCCAAAAAGCAGGGTATGACTTCCTTGATGTTCCTGGGCCAGGTGTAGACCGCGCCGGACCCGAAGGCGCCGAAGCTGCCGCCGCCCGTGGCGGTATGGCCGACGCAGAGGCCGTCTTTCAATTCGGAGAAGTTGCCGATGGCCACGTACTGCGTTTTGGAGCTGTAGCTTCTCTCATCGTGGCCGGCCGCTTCCCTAAGCTTGGCGTGGAACTTGTAGTTGTCGTACGTGCCGTTGGCCTTGCGATAACTCTGGATCTCCGCCCTGGTGTACTTGCTGGTCACCACATGGACCACCACGTGATAGTTGTCGTCCAGTTCCAGCTGGAAGGTCTTCTTGCCGTAATGCAGCGGATTCTCGTCCAGGTCGTGGGCGGAGAAGGTCTGCATGATCTTGGCGGCTCTGTCGATGCGGTCCCAGTAGTTGGTGTTCTCGCCCTCGTATCCGGGCGGAATATAGAAGTCCGAGGTGTCGTCTTTGCCCACCACGTAGAAGAATTTCACCATGTTCTCGCTGTCGAGCTTGGTGAAGACGATAGGAACGGCAAGCGTCTCTTCCCCGCACTTCAATTCCACTTCATTCACGCCGTAATGAAGATCGACCAAAGCTTTGTAGCGGCCGTCGTGCCAGGTCGCGTCGCCCTCTTCGCCCGTTGTCTTGTTGACGATCGTAACAGGAGTGTCCTTTGGGCATTCGCCCTTCAAAAGAGGCATGGAGTAGTGGATCTCCTCGTTGGGAGTGAAGTTGTCGCAGGTAAGCTTGGCTTGTAAGCCAAGGCTAACCATAAAAAACAGGACAGGAAGGAAAAGGGACGTGTTTTTTGGCATAGTTTACCTCATTTTGTGGTTATTTTCTTTATTTTATCAAAAAAACGACGGCGGCGTCATCCCCTTTAAAAACGCTGAATTTAAGTTTTTCCCTTGAATAATTTGGACCAATCGGGTAAAATTAACAGAAAATGTAAATGGACATTAAAAATGCGCGAAAAATTATCGGTCGAAATAGAGATACTGCGTGAAATAAGCAACGTACTCGTCTGGGAAAACGACCCGCAGACGCTCCTGGACAAGGTCATAGAGATCCTTGAGAACAGGCTCGGCATGTTAAGGGGCACCTTCACGCTCATAGAGGGCAGCGAACTGAAGATCGCCGCCTCCGCCAAGGAGCTGAACGCCGAGGAGCAAGCTTTGGGCCGCTACGGCATCGGCGAAGGCGTAACCGGAACGGTCGCCAAGACCGGCAAAGCGGAAATCATCCCGGACGTCAGGAAGGACAAACGCTTCCTTAACAAGACCGGCGCGCGTCCGAAAGGAAAAGCCATCGCTTTCATCTGCGTTCCCATCATCCTCCACGGACAGATAATCGGCACGCTTTCCGTCGACAGGAACGTCAGCAAGAACGCCTCCTTCGACCTTGAAAAGGACGCGGCCCTTCTCTCTATCATCGCCAACATCGTCGGCGAAGCGGCCGCCGTCAGGAAAGACCAGCGCGAAGAGCGTGAGAAGCTCATTCAAGAGAACAAAAAGCTCCGCAACATGCTGGTGGTGGACAATCCCGGCAATTTGATCGGCAACTGCCAGGAAATGCGGGTAGTTTACGAACAGATCCGCCAGGTGGCGCAAAGCGACGTGACGGTCCTGATTCGAGGCGCCAGCGGCACCGGCAAGGAGCTGGTCGCCCGGGCCATCCAGAGCCTCTCCGCCCGTAAGGACAAACCTTTCATCATCGTCAACTGCGCCTCGCTTCCGGAAACGCTCATAGAGTCCGAGCTTTTCGGCCATGAGAAGGGCTCTTTCACAGGCGCCTTCGAGCGCCGCATCGGCCGCGCCGAGGAAGCGGACGGCGGCACGCTCTTTTTGGACGAGATCGGCGACCTTTCCCTCCCCATGCAGGTGAAGATCCTGCGGCTTCTGCAGGAACGCACTTTCTCGCGTCTCGGCTCCAACGCGGAGATAAAATCGAACGTCCGCTTCATCGCGGCGACCAGCCGCGACCTTGAGGAACTGATGAGTCAGAACCGCTTCCGCGAGGACCTCTACTACCGTCTCTGCGTCTTCCCCATCACCATGCCGGATCTAAGCCGCCGCTACGACGACATTATGCTTCTGGCGAAATATTTCCTTGAGAAATTCAATCTCAAATATTCCAAGAACATTTCGGCTTTCTCCACGGCGGCTGACAGCAATATGCGCAGCTACTCCTGGCCCGGCAACGTCAGGGAGCTGGAGAACTGCGTGGAGAGGGCCGTGCTTACCGCCAAGGACAACATAATCCACACCTACGACCTGCCGAAGCAGATCCAGCGCGAGAAATATTCTGATGATCCCTACCAGATCAGGCAGAACAAAACTCTGAACGAGCAGATCGGCGAAGCCATAAAAGTCTTCGTGAAGAACGCCCTGGACGAAAACAATGGCTCCCAGAAAGAAGCCGCCAAGTCTTTGGGCATCTCATCCAGAATGATCAACTATTACATTAAGCAGTACAAGGTCAAATAAAGCTATGCAGAAGATCCTAATCCTAGATTACGGTTCCCAGTACACCCAGCTCATCGCCCGCAGGATCAGAGAGCAGGAAGTTTACGCCGAGATCATCTCCTTCGACACCAAAGCCGAGGAACTCAGAAAGGAAGCCCCCAAGGGCATCATCCTCTCCGGCGGACCGAACTCCGTCTTCGAAAAGGACGCCCCC
>JAGCTE010000012.1 GCA_017963805.1 bacterium
GAGGAAAAACCGATTGTTTTGATGGATAAAAGAGATTGGGTCTATAACAGACCTGAACCGGGAAATTATATTTGGCGCGTGAACAAGCAGAACCAATATTCAGATCCCATAAGTTCAGATTGGAGTTGGTTTAACATTGGGAGAGAGGTAGCACCTCAGAAGGCTAAAGGCAGGGGAAGCGACCAGGCGCATGTTGAGGGGCACAATGGGGCTGACGTTATATTTGCTGTCGTTGGTAAAGAATATGACTTGCCTATTGACAAGAAATCTTCACTTAATTCACATTTCCTCGAACCCTTGCTTAAAAATCAGGAGGTCTATTATCAAACCAACGGCGCTTACCATCTAAACTGCTTCCGTGTCAGAGGAGTATTTGAAAAAGCCGGCTTGTACACTAATACCTGGTTCAATATAAGCAGAGAAGGGGAAACAAACAAATCGTTGTATATTTTCGTTGTTCGAAATCCTTCGGCGGAAAAGAACGTTAGATCGTTTTATTATCTTGAGGACAAGACCATAACCCATGACCTTTTCGTGAACGTTCCGTTTGATTACAAAGAAAGAAAATTCTATGAGACGTTTTCAAAGAAGGACGACATGTCTTGGGATGATGATTTGAAAATAGAATTCAGCGAAGCTTTGCCTAAAGGTTTGTCTGTAAAGAGGACAGAAGAAGGAGATGATCTGGAAATTAAGGGTGTGCCGCTTGAAGGAGGCGTTTTCAAACTTGATCTTGTTTTCTCGAAAGCTGGGAACCAAGTGAAGGAAAAGCATGTGTTTCGGATAAAGGATATCGGAGAGCCTGCATTTGGAATTGAAAATAAACTTCAAGGGCTCAAGGAAAAACGCACAGCATACTACATAGAGGGCACGAACCTTATTTATCATGTTTCCTATGTTGGACTCAACTTCAAATATCCTGTGTATCACGATGCGTTTCTAAGATACAATGGATTGGAAAAATATGGTAGTTTCGTTGAGAACGTCAGGATTGGATTTATAGGCAAGCTTCCTCCAGGACTTACGGTAGGGGACATTCCCTTTTGTACCAACAAAGTTACAAAAGCGGAAACAATCGCCGTGGGATTTATTGGAAAACCCGCCAAAGCGGGATGGTTTACCAATTATGTCGTGCTTGCTGAGAAAGATGTCGTTAATACAAACAAGCATATTTTCATAATAAAAGACGACTTGAATTAAAAAAGCCAAATGTTTGAAGAAGATTTGTCATCTCTGTAAATCAAGGGGCATTGCGATTCGCAGCAAATGAAAAGGCTCTCCTTCGCAGGAGAGCCTTTTTTATTGCCATGATATTTGCAAGTTAGACTTGCAAATATCATGGTGGTTATGATAATATGGTGCCGTTCAAAATCAAGAAGGAGTTTATTATGATCCAACGCGAAATGACCAAAGTTATGAAAAAAAGGGCCAAGGAATACCCTGTTCTAACTGTTGTCGGTCCGCGGCAGTCAGGAAAAACCACATTGGTCAAATCATGTTTCCCAAATTACAATTACGCCAATCTGGAAGATCCTGAGACCCGTGATTTGGCCGAAACGGATTACAAACGATTCCTCTCTACGTATAAAACGCCTTTAATAATTGACGAAATTCAGAGAGTACCGAAACTGGCTTCGGCGATACAAGTTAAAGTCGATGAAAACAGAAATAAAACGGGGCAATATATTCTTACCGGCTCCCATCAGCCCGTGCTTAAACAGACCGTCACGCAATCTCTGGCTGGCAGAAGCGCCTTTCTGGAATTATTGCCTTTAACTTTTTCCGAACTATACAAAGGCAGGAACAAAAAAGAGGCTGATGTCGACGATCTAATCTTGACCGGCACAATGCCGGAACTGACGAACGGGGTCATAAAACCGTCTATATACTACAAAAACTATGTAAATTCGTATATTGAAAGAGATGTCAGGCTTATTTCCAACATTGAGAACACATCTTCCTTCAACCGTTTTTTGGTTCTGCTAGCCGGAAGGATCGGGCAATTGGTAAATCTCAACACTCTTTCCGGAGAAGTTGGGGTAAGCCATACTACGCTTAATTCATGGCTTAATATTTTGGAAGCGTCTTTCATAGTTTTTCGCTTAGAGCCATATTATGCCAATATCGGGAAAAGACTTATTAAAACCCCAAAGATCTACTTTACCGAAACAGGACTTGCTGCCTACCTTTTGGGTATCAAAAATTCTGAGCAAGTCAGCAGCCATCCGCTTAGGGGCAATCTTTTTGAAAACCTCGTTGTCGGTGATGTTTTGCGTCATGAAAAAAACTCTGATAACGATGGCGGTCTGTTTTTCTTCAGGACTACGAATGGCTTGGAGGTCGATCTGCTTCGCCTTTGCGATGACGGTTTTCAACCAATTGAAATTAAATCGACCATGACTTACAATCCGTCATTGGAGAATTCCTTGTCACACTTTATGGACATTTTTCCCAAAGCTGTCAAGCCAACCCTTATATATGCCGGGAAGAATATTCCTCCCGGGAAAAGCGGCATAGAATACCGAAATTATCTTGATTTTCAGTTCTAAAAAAGGCTCTCCTTCACAGGAGAGCCTTTTTTTATTGCCATGTTGTTGGCGGGGCAACATTTAGCAATTTTCAATTTAGATTTATGGGGGGTGTTTGGTGATTTACGATTTAGATTTACGGGGGGGTGTTTGCTTATTTGCGCTTGTTGCGGTTGGGCTCGTCAGCGATCCAGCGGGAGAGGATCTCGGTCTTTTTCGCCTCGGAGAGCGCGCAGTTTGGCTGCTCTTTGCGCAAACGGGGCAAGAGGGCCCCTAGCGAGGCCGCGAAGGCCGCCGAGATGTTCAGGCTCTCTACGAACCCGTACATGGGCAGAAAGGCCTTTAAATCGCATTCCGCTAAGGATTCCTCCCCTACGCCGCGGTGCTCGTTGCCGAAGATTATGGCGAGAGGTTTGTCGAGAGGGAGTTCGGGAAGAGGGAAGGCGGTTTCCCCGTCCTTGGGAAGCGCGGTGGCGACGATGAGGCGGCCTTCAGATCGGAGAAAATCGAAGCACTCCTTGTGCGAGTGCCAGAATTTGAGGTCGAGCCAGCGCTCGCAGCCTTTGGAGATCTTTCTTTCCAGCTCGAATTTCTCGCTGGTGGTGATGATGTGGACTTCCTGGAGGCCGAAGGCTTCGCAGCTTCTAAGCACCGCCGCGAAGTTATAAGGGTCGTAAACGTTGTCCAGGACGGGAACGCAGTAGTCGGTCCTTTTGTCGAGGACGGCTTTTATTTTTTCCAAACGTTCCGGGGTCATTTATTTCCCCTGCGTGAAGAAGAAGGAGCGGCGGTAGGTCCTGCCGTCCCGGGCTTTTATTTTTATGGCGCAGGTGACGTGGGCGTCGTTTCTGGGGGCTTGGAATACGAGCGTGCTGCCGTCCAATCGGAACTGGGGATGCTCGTGGTTGCAGCGGATGGTCATTTCCCCGCCCTGGCGCCAGGCTTGGAGCATTTCGTCGCTGAGCGTAAGGCGGCATTCCGTTCCCTGGATCCTGGCTGATCCCCCGTCGCCGGGAGATTCTAAGCTTGCTTCCGCGCAGGGCTCAGTGAGCCAGGAGGCGAAAGTGGAAAGCGAGGTGCTTTGGTTGACCTGATAGCGGGAGAGGAGGTAGGGATCGCAGTCTTTTGAGTTTTGCCCGGCGTTGACGGTCGTGGCGGTTTCAAAGTCGGCTTTGTCAAGAAGCTTGAAGCATTCCTCGCTGTAGTAGCCGTAGGGGTAGCAGAAGTCCGTTATCTTTAGGCCGGTTTTGTCCTCTATGGTGTTTTTCGCTTCTATGATCTCTTCTTTTAGCCTGGAGGCGTAGGCTCTGTCGCTTTCGCCGCGGGTTCTTGTCAGCTTCGGGTGCGTCATGGAGTGGCAGCCTACCGTGTGGCCTCTTTTGGCGAGGCTTTTGATTTGCTTCCAGTTCATGGCGGCGCTTCCTCCCACGAAGTCGGGGTAGACGTAGAAGACGCCCCGGAAGCCGTATTTTTCCAAAAGCGGGACGGCGTTCTGGTATTGCGACTTCCAGCCGTCGTCGAAAGTAAGCATCACGCACTTTTTAGGAAGGCCTATGCGCCCCTCGCAGTAGTCGAGCCAGTCTCCCGGCGAGATGGAGTAGTAGCCTTCCCTCTTCAGGTAGGCGAGCTCTTCCTCGAGTTTTCCTCTAGAAATTATCATGTCGCCCGCTTTGTCGTTCCTTACCTGGTGGTACATGAAGATGGGCAGCGCCGAGGGGCCGTCGCCTTTTCTTATTTTCGGCTGCGGGGGAGGGGGCGGAGGCGGAGGGGGCTCCGTTTCGCCAAGCTGCTCCAAATTGGCTGGCGAGATGTTGGTCCTTTCGGACGCGACGCTCTTTTCGGCCGCTTTGTTTTCCGCGTCCTTTACGACGTCCTCGACGTTAAGGTAATCGCTGACGGCGCTCGGCCCGGACGCGACGCCCGCGGGGATGGCGTCAGGTGAGGCGCAGCCGAAAAGCAAAAGGGCCGCCAGCGAGGCGGCCCAAGAAAGGAAGGTCGCCCGGCTCATTCTTTTATCCTCACTAGCCCGTCTTCTATCTCAATGAGGCGGCAGCCGCCGAGGTCTTCTTTCGTCCCGTCGGAGAGCGTCACCGCTTCCGGGCAGGAGAGGGCTTCCGTTTCGCCGACCAATTTTGCCCGGCCGCCCTTGAATTCGACGCTTTGTGACGCCGACAGGGCGACGTTCCCTTCGGAATAAAGAATGCCGCCGGACATGAGGAAATTGGCGCATTCAAGGCAGCCTCTCACCAAAGTCTTTTCGCCTTGCAGCAAGACGTTCTCGGAAACAAGGCCCGGGGCGCCTCCCGCGGTCTTCATTTCGGCGGCGCTGTCGCTGGCTTGGAAGTTTTGGCAGACGACGGTGTCCGCCAAACTTTCGGCGGAGAGCACCGAATCGGTCATATAAAGGGAGTTCTCGCAGAAGAAGGCGTTGGTGCAGTCCGACGAGATCGTAAAGCCGCATTGCCTCAAAACGACGTTGGTCATGAAGTAGGCGCAGCCGGTCACGTTTATCACAGCGTTGGTGGCCTGCGCTATTCCCTGGACGGACAGGGCGTCGCCGAAGCCGTCAGGGGAAACGCTTGCCGTTCCGTTGTAAAATTCGGCGGTCCCGTAAACGTCTAAGAGCGTGCCGAGTTCCATTTCCGACCCAATTGACAGAAGATTCCCGAAGACGCGCAGGGAATGATCGCCGGCGTTTCCGACCGAAACTTTGGAAGCGAACAGCTTGGCGTTTTCGCTTATTTCCAGCGTGCCGTCGGAAGAGAGGGTGGAGTTCACGAGCTGAAGGCTGCCGTCCGTCATCACGGCAAGGTCGTCGTTGGCGGTGACGACGAGCGCGCTGTTGGTCAAAACTACGCTGCCGCTGGCGACGTAGAGCATGGCGGAATGTTCTTCCGCGGGCGCGACCGTTATTTTCGAGTCAAAGGCGTAGATGTTCCCGGAGAAGACCGAGAAGTCCGTGCTGCCGGATCCGTTTTTGACGTTGAGCGTTATGTTGGAGAAGGAGAGATCGCCGAAAGAGTGGTCGAAGGCGCCGACGGTTAGAGTCGCGTTGGTGTTGCCGAAGAAGCGGATGTTGCCGTAGCCGGAGTCGATGCCGCCTATCACGCGGTTTTGGGAATTGGGTTCCAAAAAGACCTTGAGGTAGCCGTCGCAGTAGATGTTGGTGCCCTGGAAATTGTCGAGGTAAAGGGAGCCGTGCCTGTATTTCCAGCCCTTGCCTTGCTTATGCACACGCGCGTTCTTGCCGTCTATCAAGAGCTCGAATGGCGCGGAGATGTAGTATTCGTTGTCCACTATGACTTCCGGCATGTCGTCCGCGTTGAAGCTTTCCACTTCGTTAAGGAGCATGGCGCAGTCCCTCAGTTTAAGGGCGGTCTCCGGTCCGCGGAAGACCACTCTGCCGTAGCCCAAAAAATTGCAGAAGCCGTAATTGCCCCAAAGCGAGTGCTCAAGGCTGTCGAAGACGTTGGTCGAGCCGTATGGGCACATGATGTCAAGCCCGCCCTTGAATTCTATTTTGCTGCCGCGGCAGTTGTACAAAACAAGGACGTCGTTGGTGAAGAGGAAATTCTCACCCCTCATGCCGTCTTGTATCTCCTTTCCGTCGATCTTAAGCCACTTGACGCCCAGCTCCCGGTTGCTGCCCGGGACGACCCAACGTCCCGCCGGGTCCGTGATCTTATAGTTCATGGTCCAGCTTTTGGCGTTGAAGGTCACTTTCACCTTGCAGCCGTTGGTCAGCGTTTCCCCGCCTTTGTAGACGATGTTGTTGGCGGTCAGGAGATCTACTGGATCGGCGATGAACCAGCCGTTGGTCTGGATGGAGTAGAGCCCCATGTTCATCTCGTCGTCAACGATGTCGTAGCCCTCGGAAAAATCCTCCGCTATGGTGGACTTGTAGGTCAGCTTGCTCGTTATGGCGCTTACGTTGACGGGATAGATGGTGTCGTTATAAATGAGGCAGTAGTCCAGCTCCGAATACTCTTTCTGGGGGAAGGAGTAGCTGAACTTCCTTTTGCTCGGGGTGTATTTGACGACGGGCTCGTCCTCGTCCTTGTAGTACCAGGCGTTCTTTTTGACGTCGAAGGGCAGTTCGGCGTCCATTCCGACTTCCGGGCCTTCCCACATGTTGTAGCAGACAAGCTTGGCGCCCCGGCTGACTAGGTTTGTGAAGAGCTTGATGCCGGGGTAATAGATCCCGGAGGGCGGGATGGTGTTGAAGTTCGTCACGACGGTCATCCCCACTACCCAGCTCTTCAAGTTCGACACGAACTTGCTCTGCGTCTGTTCAGGATGCACGGTCCAATCGTGCTTGGCCTGGGCGCTGCTCGCTATAAAAGCGGCGAACAACAGCATTAGGGCAAATCGTCGCATATTTTGGGGTGGAGGGTTGGGGATATCAGACGTTGAAGCGTATCTCTATGATGCTTCCATCCTCAATTATATAATTTTTGTCGACCAGTTTCACCAGCCCTTTCTTCTGGGCTTCGGACATATTGAAGACGGTCATGAAATCCTCGAAAGATACGACGTCGGCTTTTATGAAGCCACGGGCCAGGTCGGAGTGGATCTTCCCGGCGCAGGTGACGGCGTCGGAGCCTAAGGGCACAGGCCAGGCGTGGACTTCCTTTTTGCCGGCGGTGTAGAAGAACATCACTTTCGCTTTTTCAAGGCAGAGCTTGATGGCGTCGTTGACGTCCGGGGCTTCCTTTACGATGACGACCGGCTTGTACGAAAGGAAAGCCAAAACCGTCAGGATCTCTTTTTCGGCGTCCGTGAACTCGGCGTCGCACAGCGGCTTCTCCTCGTTTAGGATGTCGCGGCATTTTTCCAAAAGCGCCTTCTCCTCGGCGCTCTCGGCCCGCTCAAGCCTCGTTTCGATCTTCTCCATATCCTCGATGAGGAGGTCCAAAAGGGCGTCCTCAAGGATTATGATGGCGTCCGCGTGCACGAATTCGTCCTTGTGCAGCTCGGCGAAGAAGGGCGAGTATTTGTCCGGCTTGAACTTTTCCTGGAGCGCCAGGAGCCTTTCGTCGTTGTATTTTACTTTGCCTTCGGGGTAATTCAGCTCGTGAAATGCGATTCTCATAAAAATGCCTTGCTTTAATATTTTGCGGTTGTCTTTTTATCGGAAGCGAACAAAAGATAGACCAGGGGCAGAACCACCATCATGACGATGCCGGAGAAGGTCACGCCGCCCACGGAAATAATGCCGATAGAGACGCGCAGTTCGCCGGCTATGCCCTTTGCCAAAGCCATGGGCAGCATGCCGATGGCGCTGGCGCAGGTCACCATCATGACCGGCGTGAACTGGTCCCTTAGCGCGAAGATCATGGCTTCGCGCTTGCTGACGCCCTGCGCCGCCGCCGTCTGGTTAGCGCAGTCTATGAACAGCACGGCCGCGTTGACGACCACGCCGATCAGCGTAACGACGCCAAGCAATACGAAGATGGAGATCTGGTGCCCGGTGATGAACAAAGACCACATGACGCCCACCAATCCCAAAGGCAGGGTCGTTAGGATGTAGATGGGGCTTGTGAAGGATTCAAGGATGGCCGCCAGGGTAAGGAAGGTCAAAAAGACCGCCATGATGGCCGCTTCCACAAAGTCGGGAATCGCCTCGTCCATGAATTCCGAGTCGCCGGCTGATTCGGAAGTGTAATCAGACGACATAAGTTGTTCTTTAGTTAGGACGTTGTTGACGTTGTCCATTGCCTTGCTGAGAGACCCGTTTTCCGTTAAGTCGGCGATGACGGAAACGGCTCTGCTCTTGTCGCGCCTGTAGACTTTGCTAGGCTGGTAGGAGTCCTGGATGTCCGCGACGGTCTCCAGCATAACGATCTTGCCGCCGGCGGGGATAGTGAAGTCTTTCACCTGGTTCTTGCCGGGGATCTCCTTGTATTTTACCCTGATGTCGTAGGTGCGGTCGCCTTTCCTGAAGTCCGCGGCCTCGATGCCGTCGATGTTAGCCCTCAGGCACAAGCCCAATTCCTGGGCCGTCAGCCCGTAGTCGGACATGATGGCGCGGTTGGGGGTTATCTTTACTTCCTCTTTGCCGTCCCTTACCGACGTGTCGGTCGTAGTGATGTTCGGGTCGGTATCCAAGACTTCCTGGGCCCTAAGCCCGATCTTGTTCAGCATATCAAGGTCGGGGCCTCGGACGATCAGGTTCAGCGGCAGCTGCTGGCTGCCCATGGCGTCCAGAATAGAGATGGTCAGAATACAGTCGGTCTCGTCTTTCAAGCGTTCCCTGATCTCGTCCAGGCGTTTGAAAAGGCTCCACTTTCTTTGCGTCTTGTCTTTGAAGAAGAGCTGGATCTGGCCTAAGAAGACGCCTTCCGTAGCTTCCTGGATGTCGCCGTCCACCTTGCCTATCGTCACCATCGAGTAATCGAGGTCGGAAAAGTCCGTCAGCTTCGATTCGATCGCGGTTATCCTTTCGGTGGTATGCTCAAGGTTGTAGTAGGTCGGATACTCGACCTTTACGCAGACGCGCGCCAAGTCGATCGGCTCGGTGAAGATGAAGCCAATCTTATCGACGAGGGACAAGGCCTGCAAAAGCAGTAAAAGGCAGACCAGCACTATGACGACCGTCAGCACCTTAGAGCGCGACAAAAGCTCCACGAAACGGGCGTACGTTTCCGCCAAGCTTTGCTGCAGCCCTACCACCAGATTCTCGAAAGCCTTGCCGAGTCCCGAGTCCTTTTTCTTCATGAAAAGGGCGCACAGTATCGGCGTTAAGGTAAAGCTGATGAAGATGGAGGCCAAATTGATGATCAAGGTCGCCATGGCGAACGGCCTAAAGAACAATCCCACGATGGACGTCATCATGGAAATAGGTATCATAACGACGACGTTGGTGCCGGCGGAGGCTAGAACCGCCACCGCCACGTCGCCAGTTCCCACCCTGGCGGCTTCCCAGGGATCGTCGAAATCCGGGAAGCGCTTGACGATAGACTGCAGAACGACGATGGAGTTCGAGACCAGAACGCCCGTCGACAAACCTAAAGCCAGAAGCGTCGCCGTATTCAGCGAGTTGCCGGTCAGGTAAATGAAGAACAGACTTATGATAACGGTCAGCGGCATAGCCACGCCCGCCACCACGGCTGTTCTAAAGTTCGCCAAGAACAGGATAAGGATGATGGCGCACAACACGATACTGCTCATGATGTCGGATACGCCGCCCTTGACCATCGAAGAGACGATATTGGCGTCGTCGGAGACCCACACGAGCTCCATGCCCTCCGGCATGTGTTCCTTGCGATCCTCGAAGCACTCCCTTATAAGCTTCACTACCTTGACCGTGTTCGCTTCGGACTTCTTGACGATCTTCATCAACACGCCCGGCCTGCCGTTTAGGGTAGCTCTCTGCCTGACTTCCTCCACGCTCATGAAGACCCTGCCCAGGTCTCTTAAGCAGATCCTCTGCCCGTTGTTGTTCGCGACTTCAAGATTGGCGATCTCTTCCGCGGTGTCGTATTCCGCGTCGAACCTTACGGAGAATTCCATCCCGTTTTCCCTAACGCGCCCGGAGGGAAGGTTAAGGATCTCGTCCTGCAGTTTCTGCACCAATTGCCCGGTGGTCAGGTTCGCTTCCGCGAGCTTCTCGCGGTCGATCTCAACGTGCACTTCCCGCTCGTTGCCGCCTACCAGCGTCACGTCCGACACGCCGCCCAGCGCCGCGAACTGGTCGCCCAGCTCGTTGTCCGCGTAGTCGTACATGTCGTCCACGTCCGCCGAGCCCGTAATGAAGATGTTCGCCACGGCGGTGGAGTTAATGTTGAACTTCTGGACGATTGGCCGGTCGGCGTCCGACGGCAGGTCGTCCATTATAGTGTCGAGCTTTTCCCTAACGTCCACCGCGGCAACGTCGACGTCCACGTCCAGATTGAATTCCAGCGAGATATAGCACAAGTTCTCCATACAGGAGCACTCGATGTGCTTAAGCCCGTCCACGCCGGCCACGGCGTCTTCAATACGTTTCGCTATGTCTTTTTCGATATCCGACGGCGTCGCGCCCAGCCAGGTCGTCGAGACCGTCACATACGGGATATCCATCTGCGGCAAAAGTTCAAGCGAGATCTTCCTATAGGCGTTAAGACCCAGCGCCACCAGCGCTATCAGCAAACACGATATCGCTACAGGTCTTTTAGTTGAAGCGTCTGACAAAAACATAACAGCAAACCCTATTTACTCATTTCCACAACGACATCGCCGTCCGAGACCTGCGACTGTCCTTCCA
>JAGCTE010000013.1 GCA_017963805.1 bacterium
CCGATCGTGAAGTGGTTCTTCGGTTCTTTGGCTTCGAGGTTGTCGAGGATGCCCTTGCACATGGCGTCCGTGAATTCCTTGCTGCCGAGGCCGTAGCGGCCGCCGACCACCACGGGCATGGCAAAGGGCGCCTTGCCGGTCTGGACGGCTTCCGCCAGAGCGGAGCAAACGTCTTCGTAAAGCGGTTCGCCCTGGGAGCCGGGCTCTTTGGTTCTGTCGAGGACGGCCACGCGCTTGACAGTGGCGGGGAGAGCGGCCGCGAAGAGGCTGCCGGCGAAGGGGCGGAAGAGGCGGACTTTCACGAGAACGACCTTCTTGCCATGCTTGGCGAGAGCGGTCACGACTTCTTCCATCGTGCCGGCGCCGGAACCCATGGCGACAACCACGTTCTCAGCTTCGGGGTGTCCCACGTACTCGTAGACCTTGTACTGGCGGCCGACGATCTTGGCGAATTCGTCCATGGCGTCCTGCACGAGCTGGGGGCAGGCCTCGTAATATTTGTTGACGGTCTCGCGGCCCTGGAAGTAAACGTCAGGGTTCTGGGCGGTGCCGCGCATGGAAGGACGGTCCGGGCAGAGGCCGCGCTTGCGGTTCTCTAAAACGAGATCGAAGGGGATCATCTTCTTCATGTCCTCATAGTCGAGGACTTCGATCTTCTGGATCTCGTGGGAGGTCCTGAAGCCGTCGAAGAAGTGCACGAAGGGGACTCGGCTCGTCAAAGTCGCTTTCTGGGCGATAAGCGCGAAGTCCATGACTTCCTGGACGGTGTTGGAGCAGAGCATGGCGAAACCGGTTTGGCGAACGGCCATGACGTCAGAATGATCGCCGAAAATGGAAAGGCCCTGGCAGGCCAAGGCGCGGGCGGTGACGTGGAAGACCGTAGAGGTCAGTTCGCCGGCGATCTTGTACATGTTCGGGATCATCAGGAGAAGACCCTGGGAGGCCGTGAAAGTCGTCGTCAAAGCGCCGGAAGTAAGGGCGCCGTGCACAGCGCCGGAGGCGCCGCCTTCGGACTGAAGTTCGGAAACGCTGGGAATGGTGCCCCAGATGTTCGGCTGATTGGCGGCTGATTTAGCGTCGGAGATTTCGCCCATCGGCGAAGAAGGGGTGATCGGGTAAATGGCGATCACTTCGTTTGTGGCGTGGGCCACATGAGCGGCAGCGGTATTGCCGTCCATACACTCTTTTTTGCGAGCCATAGAGTTCCTTTTTTACTTAGAGGTTAAAAGTAGATAATTCCAAAATATTTTTATGATTATAGCATAAGGATAAAGCGCTCCGCAAGGGAAGGGCCGCAAACTTACCCCTTGATTTTTGCCCCTCCTATTTGCTATGATATCCGCATACTAAATTTATTTAGTGAGTGATGAGGGCGGCTAGCTCAGTTGGTTAGAGCGCATGCTCGACATGCATGAGGTCACTGGTTCAAATCCAGTGTCGCCCACCATCTCCTTTCTTTTTAGACCAAAGCACACCTATTTATGAAGGGAATCCTCTATCTACTATTATTCGCGGCGGTGCTTGGTGGAGGCTGGTATGCCTATAAGTACTGGCAGGAATCCCAATCCGGCGCCAAAGTTGAGCTCGTTCCCGTCGCTCCCGTCATAAGACGCGACATAAGCGACGTCCTCGAGGAGACGGGCACCATCAACCCTGTCAACAAGGTCGCCATCAAATCCGAAGTAAGCGGCCGCGTGCAGAACGTCTACGTCGAGGACGGCATGATGGTGACTGCCGGCTGCGTCCTGGTCGAACTTGACAAGACCGACCTTCTCAACACCAGGAAAGACCTTCAGTACGAGCTCAAGGAAGCCGGCTTGAACTACGCGCGCGCCAAGATCGACCACGACCGCAACTACGAGCTTTACGTCAAGAAGATCATCGCCGTGGACGCCTACGACCAGGTGAAGACGACACTGGATCTGAGATCCAACACCATCCTTAAGGTCATAACCAAGCTCGACACCAACACCGACAACTTAAGGAAGACCATCATCTTCTCTCCCACGTCCGGCACGGTCCTCAACAAGAACATCGAGGTCGGCGAAATGGTCGTGGGGGCGAACTCCGTCTCAAGCGGCACGGAAATGATGACGGTGGCCGACCTCAAGGATCTGGAAGTTTCGAGCTACGTCAACGAGATCGACGTGACAAGGCTGCACGTTGGCCAGGAGATCGACATCACCGTCGACAGCACGCCGGGCGTGGATTATTCTGGCGTCGTCACGCACGTGGCGCCGATGAGCAGTTCCAGTTCCGGCTCCTCTTCCGGTTCCTCCTCCTCGTCCAGCAAGGACGGCTTTGAAGTGAGGATCGCCGTAAAGGGCGACGTCAGTCAGCTGAAGATGGGCATGACCGCCAACATCACCGCCATCTTGAAGGAAGTCAAGGACGCCCTGGCCGTTCCGCTCTCCTCGGTCTTCTGCGACAACTACGAGCTCGCGCCCTCGAACCAGAAATATTACGTTTATGTGGAAAAACCCGCCGCCGCTGCCGCCGAAAGCGGCAAGCAGCCCGCGCAGGAATTCGAGAAAAGGGACGTCGAGATAGGCGTCACCGACACGTCGGGCGCCGAAGTCAAAAGCGGGTTAAGCGAAGGGGAGAAAGTCGCCCTGAAGCGTCCGCCCTCCATGAGCGAACCGACGCGCAATCACGAATGGATGCGCAGGGGACGTTAAAATTTTTAAGGAGTTAATATGAAAAAGATCATTCTTTGCGTCGTTGCTCTCTTTACTCTTCTAGGCTGCAGTTACGGGAACGTCAGGATCACGAAATCCGAGCGCTACACCTTCCAGCCGAGGCCCCGCTTCAGGATCAATTACAACGTCACGAACGACCGCGGCGAGAACATTACTCAGGAGATCCTCACCAACAATCCCGAGGAATGGCTTTTGTTCACCGAGATCTGCGACAAGGTCAAATACGTCCTTGAAAGCGACGACAAGGGCTACATCTGCGTGAACGACCCCTACGAGGAAGTCTCCTTCGTCGTCGACATCGGCTTTTCCGCCTTCTACCAGAAACGCGTGACGGAAGACATGCTCTGGAATCTCCCGACCGCCACTCTTTTGCCGGGCTGCGACAAAGGCGAGACGAGGGTGCACTATCTTTCCATCACCATGCTGGCCCCGCTTCCCGGCCTCAACGGCCTGGCCGAGCTCTGGCGCGGCGAAACGATCCTGGAAGACCAGAACGAGACCATTTCCATTCCCTCGCTCCTCATGATCGAGGAGATTCTTGATAATTTCCCCAAAGCTCTGCGCTAGTAATGCCGAAAACGGTCGTTGAACTGATCGACATCTGCAAGACCTACGACACCGGCGCCGCCGCCTACGAGGCCCTGCACAAGATAAACCTCGTTATAGAGGAGGGCGAGTTTTTGGCCATCATAGGCCCCTCGGGATCAGGCAAATCGACCTTGATGCACATCTTAGGCTGCCTGGATTCTCCCACTTCCGGGAAAATGCTCCTGGAGGGGAAGGACATCAGCCGCATGAGCGCCAACGAGCTCTCAACAGTCCGCAACAAAAGGATCGGCTTCGTTTTCCAGACCTTCAATCTGCTTCCGCGCTTCAACATACTGCAGAACGTGGAACTGCCAATGGTCTACGGCGGGGTCTCGCCTTTTGAGCGCAAAAGAAGAGCCATGGACATCCTCAAGATGGTGGGCTTGGAAGACCGCTGGAACCATCTGCCTCAGGAACTCTCCGGCGGGCAGAGGCAGAGGGCGGCCATCGCCAGGGCCCTCATCATGAATCCCGCCATGGTCTTCGCGGACGAGCCGACCGGCAATCTTGACACCAAGACCGGCGCCCAGATCATGGATCTCTTCAAGGAGCTGAACAACGCCGGACATACGATAATCTTAGTTACGCACGACAAGGACATCGCCGCCCAGACCAAGCGTCAGATCGAAATAAGGGACGGAAGGATAAAAGAGGCATAAATGGGTCTTATTCACGGCATAATGGTTGGCTGCAAGGAAATGTGGGCGCACAAGATGCGCTCCTTCCTCACCATGCTCGGCGTCATTTTGGGCGTGGCGGCCCTGGCCGCGATGTTCGCCTTTATGGAAGGCATGATCGCCGACATGCAGAAGTTCATTCGCGAGACCGGCGGCGTCGAGCGCGTGACCTGTTCCTCCGACCAGATCCCGGAAGACCAGCTGCCGTTTTCGTCCTTGAACCGCCAGCGCCGCATGAAGGACATCCAGGCCTTAATGAGCAACATTCCGGAGATCGACGAGTTTTCGCCGGAAGTCAGCCTTGGCCGCGATTATCCCGTCCAGTATCTCAACAAGACCGTAAGGGTGGAAGTGAGGGGCGTGACGGTAGGGGAATTGGCTCTCAGGAATTACGACGTTGAAAAAGGCCGCTTCATCTGCGACATCGACAGGGTGGAGCGCCAGAGAGTGGCGGTCATAGGAACTTACCCCTCGGACGAATTGTTCGGACAATACGCCAATCCCTTGGGCCGCATGATCAGGATCGGCAGCAAGAATTTCCGCGTGGTCGGCGTTCTGAAGCACTACACGGCCGGCATGGGCGGACAAAACTGGATGAACTGGAAAAACCGCATCGTCTTCATACCGATGGAGACCGCCTGGCTGTGCTTCACGCACAACAAGGACATACCGGCCCTCGACATCCAGGTCAAGGACACGAGTAAGGTCGCCGAGATCTCGCAGCGCGCGCAGCAGGTGCTTTTCCATACCCATCGCCACATCAGCTGCCTGCAGATGAGGACTAACGAGGAGATGGTAGAGAACTTTTCCAGCCGTACCGCCGCCTTCAACATAACGCTTGGCATCGTCGCAAGCATCTCCATGCTCGTCGGCGGCATCGGCATCATGAACATCATGCTGGCCAGTATAAACGAGCGCATAAGAGAGATCGGCATAAGAAAAGCCATCGGCGCCCGCAACATCGACATCCTTCTCCAGGTCATCGTCGAAGCCGTGCTCCTCTCCATTCTGGGAGGAGTATTGGGGGTGGGCGTCAGCCTACTGCTTACAAAATTCATCACTTTCTTTGTCAAAGAGAACCTTTCCGCGCCGATCGTGAAACCGGGGCAGCTGCTCTTCGCCTTCAGCGTATCCGTAATAGTCGGCATAGTTTTCGGCATTTTCCCGGCTTTCAAAGCCGCCCGCTTAGACCCAATAGAAGCGCTTCGCCACGAATAAGGCGGAACCCGTTGCGCCAAAGGGCCCGTTTTGGTATAATTCTCCTAATATTTAGTTTGAAAATGTGTGTTCACTTCGCCGTAAAAAGCGAAATAACCTTTTGGTGCTAACTTATGCATAAAAGATCTTATCTTGTGTTGGTAGGATTGTTCCTGCTGACTGTTTCCCTTTGCCTTGCCGCGGAGGAAAACGAGACGATGTCGACGACCGATCTCGAGAAATCCGAAGCCGCGATGTTCAGCGAACTTGACGCTCTTACCGAAAAAGTCTTCACGGACATGGAAGCCGCTGAAAAGAACGCCGAGACCGCCAATCCGGAAGTCAAACAAAACATCCAGTTCGAGGACGTCTCTAATCCTTCTCCCGCCGGCACGGAAATAAAGCCTCCCACGGCTCCCGAAAAGAAAGAAGCCAAAGAGGACGAAATGGAGATGCTGTCGGAAGACGACGTCAAATTCGTCGAAAATAAAGTCCAGCAGATGAAAACCAACCCGATCGAGGTGACCGACGAGACGCATACGACTCCGGAATTTTCCGAAAGGAACGACGTGGTCTTCCAGAATTCCTTCCAGAAAGACTTAGAGCCCGAGCTTCCTCCGGGAGCGCGCTTCTGGGAATCCGCGACGCCCAGCGTGGAAACGCTCGGAAAGAACGTTGACAAGAACCTGCTGGCCGGGGAAATCGACGACGGGTTCGTCCACACCAACATCTACATCAGGCTAAGAGACTGCATCTCGATGGGCTTGGAGAAGAACTTGGGCCTTACTATAGAGCGCTACAACCCCGAATACGCCAGGGAAGGCATAAGGATCGCCAAAGGCGCCTTCGACCCGTATTTCGCCGCCAGCGTGCACTGGGACGGTGCCAAGCAGCCGAGGCCCTACGTCAAGGTCCAGAGCTATAAGAAAAAGATCGCCGTGGGCCGCGACCCGCAGACCGGGCAGCCCATTTACAGAACTTTCAACATTCCCTACAACACCAAGCTGCACATCGGCAACTCCGAAACGGAAGGCGAAACCTACAAGATGGGCATCCAGGGCAAGTTCGCCACCGGCATCCAGTACACTTTGGGCGCCGGCTTCACGAGAAGCTGGACCGACCAGAAGAACAACATGTGGGGCAACCCGCTCTATTCCGCGGCCACGACGGTCAGCCTTGAGATCCCCATTCTGAGAGGCTTCGGCGTGGACGTCAACATGGCGCCCGTCCGTGTCGCGAGGAACAACTGGAGGATCGCCAAGGAATCCCTTGACGACTATATGCAGACCTTCATCACGCAGATCGTGTCCGACTACTGGACGCTCTACTACTGGCGCGAGCAGACGGGCGCCGAGGAATACACCCTCGACCTCGCCAAGAACCTTCTGTACGTGACGAGCAACAAGCGCGCCGTGGGCTTGGTAGCCAGCAACGAAGTGATCCAGGCGGAAGCCAGGATCGCCAGCCAGGAACAGAAGCTGCTAAGTTCCCGCAACGCCATCAGGGACAGCGAAGACAATCTCCGCTACATCATCAACTTCGAGATGAACGACCTCTACCGCCCGAAAGCGCTCAGGCCTTACCAGTACCACTTGGTCCCGCTGGAAAAACCGCAGGTCACGGACGTCACCCTCAACGAGGCCGAACTGATAGAGACCGCCCTTATCAAGAGGAAAACTCTGGAAGTCGCGAAACTGCAGCTGAAGAACGCCAAGGAAAACCTTAAGGTCGCCAAATCCAATCTGCTGCCGAAGCTTTCCGTTGTCACCGAAGCCGGCTTCACCGGCGTCGGCAACACGCATGACAGAGCCTTCACCGACGAAGCGAGCGGCCGCCACATGAACTGGATGGTCGGGCTCGACTTCGTGACGCCTGTCTTCTTCTGGAGTTTCGTGGGCGACTACCGCCAGGCCAAGTACGCCAAAGAGCAGGCCACGCTTTCCGTCGAGAACGTCCAGCAGGCCATCACCATCGAGGTAAGGACCGCGATCAGGGCCGTCCAGACGAACAGGAAGCGCATCACGGCCGCCAGGGAAGCCACTCGTCTCGCCTACGAGCAGCTCTACTACGAGCAGGAAAAATACAAAGCGGGCTTAGTCACGACCTACGAGGTTTTGGAACTCCAGAGCGATTTGGCCCAGGCTCTCTCCGCCGAGATCAAGGCGCTGGTCGACTGGCGCATCTCGATGAGCGCGCTCTCGCGCGCCGTGGGCCTCGCCCTCGACTTCAACGACGTCGTCATAGAAGACTACTACAAGCTTCCCAAGAACGAAGAAGCTTATTTCACTCGTTTCTTATTCCAGTAAGATTTAAGGAGTTTTATGCGCTGGTCTAAGGCTTTGCTGCCCACCATGAAGGACAGCCCCAAGGACGCGGAGGTCATCAGCCACATACTGATGGCCCGAGCCGGCCTCATCAGGAAAGTCGGTTCCGGCCTTTACGAATATCTGCCGGCCGGACAGAACGTGCTTTTGAAGCTTGAAAGGATCATCAGGGAAGAGCTGGCGAAAGTCGACATGCAGGAGATTTTGATGCCGATACTCGCCCCCAGTGAACTCTGGGAGGAATCCGGCCGCCGCTTTGCCTACGGAAAAGAAATGATGGTCGTAAGGGACCGTCACGATCACGACTATATCCTCTGCCCGACGCACGAGGAGACCGTGACCGACCTCGCCAGAAGGGAGATCAGGTCTTATAAGCAGCTGCCGTTCGCGGTCTACCACATCCAGCTGAAGTTCAGGGACGAAGTGAGGCCGAGGTTCGGCGTCATGCGCAGCCGCGAATTCATCATGAAGGACGGCTACTCCTTCCACACCAGCCAGGAAGATTTGGAACGCTATTACGCAATCGTCTGCGAAGCCTACAAGAAGATCTTCAAAAGAGCCGGCCTCGACACCAGAGTCGTCATCGGGCACTCCGGCGCCATCGGCGGAAAAGTCGCGCACGAACTGATGGTCCTGGCCAAGACCGGCGAGTCGCTGATACTTTCCTGCTCAGACCCTGAATGCGGCTACACCGCGACCGACGAGACGAGCGACGGCACGATCCTAGACCTCCCGCAGGAACCGAACGACAAAGCCATTGAAAAAGTCGCCACGCCGCACGCCAACACCATCGAGAAACTGGCGGAATTTTTGAAACTCAAGCCCTCCCAGACGATAAAGGCGACGCTCTTCGACTGCGACGGCAAACTTGTCATCGTCTTCATAAGAGGGGACAGGGAAGTCAACGAAGCGAAGCTCTCAAGGATCGTCGGCTGCGCCCCGCAAATGGCGGGGGACAAGCTTTTGGAAGCTTTCAAGGGCAAAGTCGCCCCGGGCTTCTGCGGCCCCATCGGCCTTAACAAAGTGGAAGGCTTGAAAGTTTATTTCGACAATACCGTCAAGAACCTTGTCGGCGCGGCTACCGGCGCCAACGAGGAAGGCTTCCATTTTGTCAACGTCACGCCCGCAAGGGACCTTCCCTGGGCGGAGTACCAGGACCTTGCCGTCATGGTGGAGGGCGACCTCTGCCCCAAGTGCGGCAAACCGATGACGGAATGCCGCGGCATCGAAGTCGGCAACATCTTCCAGCTCGGAACGAAATACTCGAGCGCCATGGGCGCCACCTATTCCGACGAGAACAACAACGAGAAGCCCTTCATCATGGGCTGCTACGGCCTAGGCGTCGGCAGGACGGTCGCCGCGGCGGTTGAATCCTGCCACGACGAATTCGGCATAAAGTGGCCGAAAGCCATCGCGCCTTACGACATGGTCGTGCAGATACTGGACCTAGGCGACGAAGCCGTCGTCAAAAAGGCCGAGGAACTCTACGAAGCCCTCAAAGAGAAAGGCTATTCCGTTATCTTGGACGACCGCGACCAGAAGCCCGGATTCAAGTTCAAAGACAGCGACCTAATAGGCTTCCCCGTGAGAGTGACGATAGGTTCCAAGAACCTCTCTAACGGCATGGTCGAAGTGAAGCGCCGCTGCGACGAAGGCAAGGGCGCGCTCATTCCGGCCGAGAACGCTTTATCCGAAATTGAAAAGATCTACGAGACTTGTCCCTGATATGGCGAAAAAGAATGAAAAGAAAGGCGCCCTGTATCCTCTTGGATTCATGGCCGCCAGCATCAACTGCGGCATCAAGGAAAAGAAGAACGACCTGACGCTCCTGGTCTGCCCGAAAGGCGCGACAGCCGCGGCTACCTTTACGCAGAACCTCTGCTGCGCCGCTCCCGTTATCTTATGCAAAGAGCATCTTAAAGGCGGAACGTTCAGGGCCGTCATCGTCAATTCCGGCAACGCTAACGCCGCGACAGGGGAGAGAGGCTTCGAGGACGCCAAAGCCACCGCCTGCAAACTTGCGGAAACGCTTGGCTGCCAGGTCAACGAAGTCTTTGTTTCCTCCACGGGCTGCATCGGCAAATTCCTGCCGGTCGAAAAGATCCTGAAAGGCATCCCCGAGATCGTCCTGAAACTCGAGGATTCTCCCGAGGCCGAAGAGGCCGCGGCACAGGGCATCCTGACGACCGACCTTGTCAAAAAGCAGTCCAAGAGGGACGCCAAGCTCAGCAAGGGCACGGTGAGAATTGGCGGCATGTGCAAAGGCTCCGGCATGATCGCGCCGAACATGGCGACCATGCTGGCCTATATAACGACCGACGCGAAGGTCGAGCCCGAAATTTTGCAGGCGCTCTTTTCAAGAGCGGTCAAAGCGAGCTTCAACCACGTTTCCGTGGACGGCGACACCTCTACCAACGACAGCGCTTTCCTCTTCGCTTCCGGCGAGAGCGGCGTTCCCGTCAAGACCAAGAAAGACCAGGAAGTCTTCTACAAGGCTCTGGAAGAAGTCTGCGTGGACCTCGCCAAGGCCATCGCCAGGGACGGCGAAGGCGCCACAAAGTTCGTGGAAGTGACGGTGGAAGGCTGCAAGGACGACAAGGACGCCGAACTGATCGCCAAGACCATCGCCAACAGTCCGCTCGTGAAGACGAGCATCTGCGGCGGCGATCCCAACTGGGGCCGCATTCTGGCGGCCGCCGGCAGGGCCGGCATTCCTTACGACCAGTACGACGTCGACCTCTACATGGGAGATCTCTGTGCAGCCAAAGGCGGCATGAATTCCGGAGTGGCGAGGGAAAAACTCGCCAAGGAATACGGCAAAAAGGAAGTCAAAGTGAGGCTCGTCATAGGGAAGGGGAAAGGGCGGTTCACGGCCTGGACCTGCGATATGACCCACGGCTATATCGACATCAACGTCGACTACACATAGTCCGTTTTCCCTTGACTTTCAAATAGCCTTTCAATATAATATCCCCATGCTTTGAAAATCGTAGAGCCGGAATAGCTCAGTCGGTAGAGCGGCGGTTTTGTAAACCGCAGGTCATCGGTTCAAGTCCGATTTTCGGCTCCAGATCTTTAGAACGAAAATTAAACTCGTGGAGGGGTACCGAAGTGGTCAAACGGGGCAGACTGTAAATCTGTTGGCACTGCCTTCGATGGTTCGATCCCATCCCCCTCCACCATTTTATTCGTGGGAATTTACGACAATTGCTCCACGTTAAACAGTGCTAAAAGTCAAAAGGTCCGTTGCTTTTAGCAGCGGACCATTTTTTTACCATGGTGAACGGCAAGAAAAACGACAGTGAAAACACGAGCTGGGAAGACCCGAGCGTAGCGTCGCTAAGCAGCGACGAAGGCCCGCGTCTTATCAGCGTAAAGCAGGTTCTGCACGTTGCCGAACCCTTCAGGCTTGAAAACGGCGAATCCCTCCCGGAGCTCGACGTGGTCTACGAGACTTTCGGCGCTTTGAACGACAAGAAGGACAACGCCATTCTGGTCATACACGCCCTGACCGGCGACTCCCACTGCTGCGGCTACTACACGTATTATCCCAAAGAGAAAGCCGGCTGGTGGAGCAAACTGATAGGGCCCGGCAAAGCGATAGACACGAACAAGTATTTCGTCATCTGCACCAACAATCTGGGCGGGTGCTCGAACGACGTCTATCCGCCCGTCGAGGGCGCGCCGCCGCACACCACCAACCCCGCTTCCATCGATCCAAGGACCGGCAAGCGCTACAACATGACCTTCCCGGAATACACCTTCGGAGACGCCGTCAACGTGCAGAAGCTGGTCGTCGACCACTTCGGAATAAAACGTCTTCTGGCGGTCGTGGGCGGCTCGATGGGCGGCATGATGACGCTGGAATGGGCGAGAAGATATCCCGACAACTTGAGCTGCATAATAGCGGTCGCGACCAACGCGCACCTTTCCCCGCAGGGGATCGCTTTTTCGGAAGTGGAGCGCCAGTCCATAAGATTGGACCCCAAATGGAGGGGAGGGGACTACCCCGACAACGATCCGCCCGCCAAAGGGCTCGGCGTGGCAAGGATGATCGCGCACATAACCTACCTTTCCCAGCAATCCATGCGCGCCAAATTCGGGCGCCGCAAGCAGCAGAGGGACGGCAAAGTGACGGACCAGTTCGAGGTGGAGAGCTACCTCGAGCACCAGGGCACGACGTTCGTGAAGCGTTTCGACGCCAACAGCTACCTCTACATCACGGAAGCCCTGGACGACTACGACCTCATCAGGGAAGGGGAGACATTAGACGACGCTGTTTCCAACTTCAAATGCCTTACCTTGATGCTCTCTTTCAGGACCGACTGGCTCTTCCCGACCAAAGAAACGGCCGAGGTCGCGGAAGCTTTGCGCCGCCAGGGAAAAATAGTAGAATTTAACGAGGTGGACAGCGACAAAGGCCACGACGGCTTCTTGATCGACTACCAGAAATACGAAAACTTAGTCTCCTGCTTTTTGGAGAGAGTTTACCGCAATTACAACAAGAGCTTTTAATATGCTAGTCTGGAACGCCCTGAATATTTCCGCTCTTCTTTTGCTGGCCCTGATGCTGGTCTACTGGTACCGCACCTGTTAACGGCCGGCAAGCCTCTTCACGCTTTCCCTTGCTTTGGCGACGATCTCCTCTTCGCCTTCCACTTTCCTTCCTTTCATGATGATCCTGCCGTCGCAGATGACGGTGTCCACGCACTCCGGGCTGGCCGAGTAGACAAGGTTCGACACGAGGCTGTAATTCGGGACCAGGCAGGGGATGTCAGTGTTTATAAGAAGGCAGTCCGCCGCTTTCCCGACTTCCACGAAACCGCCGTCGACTCCCGCGGCCAGGGCGCCCTGGCGCGTGGCGTAGGAAAAGATCTCGCTGGCCGGGGCGATCGTCGTGTCGTTGTGGAAACCCTTGGCCAAATAAGCGGCCCCGCGCATCACGCCGAACATCGAAAGGTCGTTGCTGGAGCAGCAGCCGTCGGTCCCCAGAGCCACTTTTACGCCGCGCGCTTTAATTCTCGCGTAAGGGAAGACGCCGGAAGCGAGCTTGAGGTTCGAAAGGGGGACGTGCACCGCGACCGATCCGCTTTCCGCTATAAGGTCGATATCCTCGTCGGTCAGATGGACGCAGTGGGCAAGGAGCGTGTTTTCCCTAAGGATCCCGAGTTTCCCTAGCCAGGCCGTGGGAGTGAGGCCGTGCTCGCCGATGCAGTCGGCGACTTCCTTTTCGGTCTCGGAGCAGTGGATGTGGATGTTGAGCCCGAATCTTTCGCTGGTCTCGACGACTTCGCGCAAGGTTTTTTCATTCACCGTGTAGACGGCGTGGGGGGAGTAGGCGATCTTGACGATTCCCCTGAACTCGTCTATCCTTTCCAGACACTCTCTGTTGAGCTTGTTGGCGTTGCTGTTGTTGCTCAAAGTAAGGAGGCCGATGCGCGCCCTAATTCCCATTTCCTTGGCGGCCCTGGCGGCGTCGAAGGGGAACCAGTACATGTCCTCGAAGTGGACGGTGCCGCTTTTGATCATCTCAAGGATCGCCAGGCGCGTTCCGTTGTAGATGTCCTCGCCGGTCATTTTGGCTTCGAAGGGCCAGACGTATTCGTTGAGCCACTTGAAGAGCTCCATGTCGTCGGCGTAGCCGCGCATGAGGCTCATGGCCGCGTGCCCGTGAAGATTGTAGAAGGCGGGGACGATCGCCATGCCGCGCGCGTCCAGAACGTTTTCCCCCGGAAGTGGAGAGAGATTTGGGGCGATCTCGCTAAAAAAGCCCTCTTTTATCCTAACGTCGACAACTTCGCCGAATCTCACGGCGCCTTTTATGAGTATGCCAGGATCGTTTTTCATGCCTATTATCTTACCATAATCCGAGATTGAAAAAAGCATACGGTTTTTGCTACAATTCAGTAAATTAATAACAAGGAGTTAAACCATGCTGTCTGACATTGAGATCGCCCAAAGCTGTAAGATGAAAAAAATCTCCGACCTTGCTTCCGAATGGGGAATAGGGGAGGACGAACTGGAACTTTACGGCAAATACAAAGCCAAACTGAACGAGAACCTCTTCGCGAGACTGAAAAACGAAAAAGACGGCAAACTTATCCTTGTCACGGCCATCAACCCGACGCCCGCCGGGGAAGGCAAGACCACCGTGTCGGTGGGCTTGGCGCAGGCCATGAACAGGCTTGGCAAGAAGACCATGCTGGCATTGAGGGAACCCTCACTGGGCCCGGTCTTCGGCGTCAAAGGCGGCGCGGCGGGCGGCGGATACTCCCAGGTCGTCCCGATGGAGGACATCAACCTCCATTTCACCGGCGACATCCACGCCATCACCGCGGCTAACAATCTGCTCTGCGCTCTAATAGACAATCATATCCAGCAGGGGAACCAGCTCGGCATCGACCCGAGAAGGATCCTTTTCAAGCGTTGCCTCGACATGAACGACCGCAATCTTCGTCAGATCGTTATCGGCTTGGGCGGCAAACCCAACGGCACGCCCAGGGAAGACGGCTTCCAGATCACCGTCGCTTCCGAAGTCATGGCTATTTTCTGTTTGGCCAAGGACCTCGACGACCTCAAGGAAAGGCTTAACAACATAATCGTCGCCTACACTTATTCCGGGCAGCCGGTCGACGTCAGGGAGTTGGGCTGCGGAGGCGCCCTGACCGCCATGCTGAAAGACGCCATCAACCCCAACATGGTCCAGACGCTGGAAGGAACGCCCGCTCTCATTCACGGCGGACCTTTCGCCAACATCGCGCACGGCTGCAACAGCGTGAGAGCGACAAGACTGGCGCTGAAGCTAGGGGACTACTGCGTTAC
>JAGCTE010000014.1 GCA_017963805.1 bacterium
GCCGCGCGCAGGATCTCAGCGCACGCGTCATTCTTTATTTCGCCAATAGCCAACAGAAGATGCTCGACGCTGACATAGTCGTCCTTCATCTTGCCCGCCAGCTCGAAAGCCTTGGCGAAGAGTTTTTCCAGATTAATGGAAATACCCGCGCTCTGGTTGGAGCCAGAAACGCTGGGCAGCTTTTCTATCTCGGCTTCTATCTGACGCAGGACGGCGTTGGCATTGACTTCGGAGAGCTCCAGCATTCTTTTGGTCAAGCCGTCTTTGTCAGAAAGAAGGGCGGAGAAAAGATGCAGTATGGTCGTCTCGGGATTGTTGCGGGACAAAGCCTTATCCCGCGCCTCCATCAGGGCCGACTGGACCTTTTCTGTCATTTTCTGAATATTCATATATTTTCCTCCTATGGATGATTACTATTTAAGCCTTATTATATATGCAAAAACCGTGCCAAACGGAGAAAACGCCTAAATGATTAAAAACGCCAATGTTGCAAAAGCGGTCCGAAACCCAAAAGCGACAAAAATTCACATAGCGCCAGACTATAAAGCGACATTTTGTCCCAAAACGAACTCGAAACAATAAGGGTAACGCCCGCCCTAAAAGAGGTAATATCGCCTTTACACTACCCCAATAACCCGCTCGTTACCCTTATTACCTTTGCATACACTTGGCCAAACTTTGCATCCTTTTTGACAAAAAATATGCAAAGTTTTTGCATGACGCCCAAAATAATTTGCATGCTTTTGGTCAAAACACATGCAAATTATTCAGCAGGCGCCTAGAACAGCTTGTTCAGCCAATCGGTCACGTCGTTTTCCGTATGATGAGAATTGACGCCAAGACCCAGGCGGCGCTCTATTTGGTTGGAGCCGCGCAGCGAAAGGGAATCGAGCACTTTGGCTTCCGGGCAGGCGCTTTTTATGTCCTGAAGGAATCGGCCTTCCCCGCCTCCGCCGTGGGTGCAGAAAGGCGCGACTATTTTGCCCTTGAGGTCATTGTCTTTTAAAAACGTGCCAACCGGCGCGGCGTAAGAGCCGTACCAGATAGGGGAGCCTATGAAGATCACGTCGTAAGCGTCAAGCGAAGGCAGGGGCTTTATGGCGGGAAGGATCCCCTCCCGGTGGTCTCTGCCGGCGGCTTTAAGAGTGGCGGGATAGGGCTCGGGATACGGCTCCTCCATCTCTATTTCCACAAGGTCTCCGCCCGTCGCCTTGGCGATCCACTGCGCCAGGAGCGCAGTGTTCCTTACCTTCGACTGGGAATAATAAACGATTGCCGCCTTTCCCGGAAGCTTGGCCGTCAGAGGAAGCGGGGGCGTCTGGCGTTTGAAAAAGAAACGCGCGCCAAATGCCGCGCACAGCGCGATCGCGGCCACGCAGAGCAGCATTACTAAGACCGTTTTCATTTTATAGACGCTCCTAGCTTTTTCGCCTGCTCCAGTTCAGGTTTCCCTTTGATGTCGCCGACGCGGAGATTTCCGCCGGCGATTATATATCCAAGATCCTCCCATCCCAAAAAGTTTGTCAGGCTCTTGTAATAATCCACGACTGGTTTGTCATTGGCTTCCCCCGTGCCTTCCGCGGCCATAAGAAGAACAGTCTTCTTGCGCGGCGTGGCCCAGTTCGGATCAGATTCCGTCACTGCGAACAGTCTGTCCAACGCTGTTTTGAGCTGTCCGGTTATTCCCCAATAATACATCGGACCGGCGAAGACCAGAACGTCGGCTTCGCGGTAAACGGGATAGATCTTTAGCATATCGTCTTTCTGCACGCAAGGCGAGGCGGGGTCTTTTCCTCCGCAAAGGCAGCCCTTGCAGCCGTTGATGTCCATTTTGTCAAGATCGAAGCGCGTAACTGTATTGCCGGACGATTCCGCGCCAAAAATGAAAGCTTCGATGAGGCCGGCGGTGTTGCCGTTCAGTCTCGCACCGCCGTTCAGAATAAGAATTTTAGTCATAATAGTTCCCCCGTTTTGTTGTTAAGTGTGTTCCAATTAATATTAATAAAATTTGCTGTTTTTTATGCAGAGAGGCTGGGCGGTTAGTTTTCTTCGGAGAGGAGGCTGGCGACGCTGGGGAAGACCTGGAGACTGCGGGCGAGGACGTTGTGGAGGGCCGCGATAGCCATGCCGTAGTTGGTGATGGGAATGCCCTGTTCTTTGGCCTGGAGGAGCCGGTTCTTCATTTCCTGGGGAGGAAGCATGCAGCCGCCGCAGTGGATGACGACCTTGTAGGGAGTGAGGTCCTTGGGATATTCGCCGCCGCTGGTGAAATGGAAGTCGGGCTCGACCTGGAGTTTTTCCCTGATCCATTTGGGGATCTTGACGGTGCCGATGTCCTCGCACTGCCTGTGGTGCGTGCAGCCCTCGGCTATGAGGACGGGATCATGGTCCTTCAGGGAGAGAAGGGCCTTGATGCCTTTGATCTGCTCCTCGAGGTCGCCCTTGGCGCGGGAAAGCAGGATGGAAAAGGAAGTGAGGGGAATGGATTCCGGGACGATCTTGGAGACTTTGCCGAAGGCCTGGCTGTCGGTGACCACGAGCGTCGGAGTTATCTTGGTGAGGGCCTGGGCGAGCTCGGTGTCTCTCGTGACGAGCGGAAGAGCGCCTTTTTCCAGGGCGTCCCTGATCACCTGCTGCTGGGGAAGGATGAGCCTGCCCTTGGGAGCGGCGGAGTCGATGGGGACGACGAGGAAGATGACGTCGCCGGGTGAGACGAGGTCCTGGATGAGAGGGATGGAGTCTTTTTGGGGCTTCAGTTTGCCTAAAGCTTCTTTCAGGGCGTTCACGCCTTCTTTGGTCAGGGAGCTGACGAGATGTTCCTGAGAGTATTTCTGTTTTTGCTCTTCCGTAAGGAGGTCGGCCTTGTTGTAGGCGACGAGGTAGGGAAGCTCTTTCTTTTTCAGTTCCTCGATAACGTTTCTCTCCGCCTCCAGGAGGCCTGTTTGGGCGTCGGCCACAACGATGGCCATGTCCGCCTGGCGAAGGGCCTCTTTGGTCTTCTCAATGCGCTTAGATCCCAGTTCCCCGGTGTCGTCCAGACCCGGAGTGTCTATTAGGACGACCGGGCCGAGGGGAAGGAGCTCCATGCTCTTCTTGACAGGGTCGGTGGTGGTGCCGGAAATAGCGGAGACCACCGCCAGGTCCTGGTTGGTCAGGGCGTTCAAGAGACTGGATTTGCCGGTGTTGGTCCGGCCGAGGAAGACTATGTGCAGTCTGTTGGAAGCAGGGGTGGCGTTGAGCGACATAATTCAATACTCCCTTATGTTCAAGGCAATTGGCTTAGGAAAGAACGCATGGAAATTACGCTCGGCTTTTCCCTTATCTTGTCGAAGGCGTCCACCGGCTCGAAGGGAAGATCGGCCACGACCTGAAAAGCGTATGGCGCGTTCAGTTTGCTTTGCATAATATTCAAGGACGGCGCGACCTTGGTCTCGGAAGTTTTTACTTCCACCATAAACCACGGCGCTTCGTCTTTTGTCACGAGGAAATCGACTTCCTTTTGGTTTTTGTCGCGCAGATAAAACAGCTCGTATTCTCCAAAACCTAAGTCGTTCCAGGTATCAACGGCTTTCAGAAGATGGCAGGCCATTATCGTTTCGTTTTTCTGGCCTTCGTCTTTTATGCCGGACCAGTCTCTCAAATACCATTTCGGCGTTTTTTTAATGGCGTTGGGGAGAGACTTTGACCAAGGGGGAACGGTAAAGCCGAAGAAAAAAGCGATCAATACCTTTATCCAGGCTCTAATCGTAACTTCGCTGACCTGGATGTCGTTGGCCAGCGAAGAATACACGACTTGGCTCCCTGAGTTTTTGGCGAGAATGAGAGCCAGGGATTCCAGCTGGTCAAGCTCTTTTATTCCGGTTTCCTTGGCGATGTCGGTTCGGATCATTTGCTCGCGCCTGCTTTTCCGCCAGCGGCGCGAGAAGGCGTCCGAAGCGGCCGTGAACGGTTCCGGGAACCCGCCGAATCTTCTAAGAGTTTCCCATTCTTCATCAGACAGTTTTTTGGGGGCGGCTATTTCGGTCTTGGGCAGGGTCGGGCGAAGCAGTTCTCCTACGGACAAAGGATGCATGTTGAAGGAGAAATAGCGTCCCATAAGGCTGTCGCCCTTGCCGCGCTTATGAAGGTCGAAACGCGCCGAGCCGGTGACGATGGTGTGGGCGTCTTCTCCATAAGTGTCGAAATATCCTTTTAAAAACTGTTTCCATTTAGGATAGTGATGAAGCTCGTCGAGGATGATGAAGGGATGTTTGGCCGTCCGGATGTTCAAGCCGATCTTTTCCGCCAGGGCGTCTTCGCCCTGAAGAATGACTTCTCTGTCTTCCTTTCTGTCCCAGTTGAAATAAAAGTCCGACAGTTCCTTGCACGTCGTGGTTTTGCCAACCTGCCGGGGTCCGGAAAGCATGATCATCTGGCGATACTTTTTGCAATGATCTTTGAAAATATCTAAATACATTCTTTTGATCATTTGTTTGTCCTCGCTTTTGGCGCTGAATTGATTTTTCTCCAGTATTTTCAAGGGATATTATAACAAAATGGCGGAGAAAAAATCAATGCCATTCCAAAGGCAAGTTTGGAATGGCATAAACTATTCCAAAGTGGGCTTTGGAATGGCATAAGTTTTAGAAGCGGAAGTCGCGCTCGCCTTCTTCGATCTTTTGGAGGCGCTCCCTTAGGATGCGGCGGATGTTCTCGCTGGGGACGTTGTCGATCTCTTTCTGGATCAATTTTTCGCCGATCTCTTTCGTTTCGGGCTTGGCGTAGTCCATCAAGTATTCCTTCAAGGTCATCAGCGCGTTGGGGTGGCAGCAGTTGAGGATCTTCCTTGATTTGCAGAGGCTCATGAAGCGGTCGCCGGTCCTGCCCTCGCGGTAGCAGGCGGTGCAGA
>JAGCTE010000015.1 GCA_017963805.1 bacterium
CACGCCCTTAAAGACGTTTACGGCTTCCCGGGCATCGTTTCGGAAGCGCCTAGTCTGACGAGCTACGAGATCAAGGACGGAGCGTTTGTTCTGACTTTCCAGGAGACCAACAACTGGTACTACTACAACGACGACCATTCCAAGCCCAAAGGCTTTGAAGTGGCCGGAGACGACGGGCGGTATTTCCCGGCGGAAATTAAGAACGAAGAAGACCGTCACCACGGACGTCTGAAAGGGGAGAAGCTCATAGTCGCTTCCGCTGACGTACCGAAACCCAGGAGCATAAGGTATCTGGCGACCGCGCCGTTCTTCGGCTCGCTTTACAGCGGCGTCTCCGGACTGCCGGTCCCACCATTCGAAGTAGACAACGGCGTGGTCTTGAAAGACGAGGCAAAACTGGGCGACGCTCTCAAGATCCCGGAGCTGGCGGGCTTCAAAGTCGTTTTGCAGTCCGATCTGCCGGCCAAGGGAAAATTCACGGAAGAGAATTACTCTGTTAATGAACTTAGGTCGCTGACGTCCGCTCCCAAGAAGGCGGCCTACGTTATGGAACTGGTGAACAAGAGGGACCAGGTGATGTGGGGCGTTGCCATTATGGATACGCCGGTCATCGATCTCACTTTGTTGGGCGTTCCTATTTACACCAATGTAGTAGTGCAGCAGAAGGTGGGGAACCTGACGGTGCGTTCCAACGTTCCGGGTGTTGAGGAAGTGACTGATTCCGAAGGCGGCGTCATCGAGTTCTGGGAAGGCAACTACAACTCGGCTGCGAAACTTCCCGACATAGGCGGCTCGGCCGATGACTACGATTTCAACGACACGCCGCTGCCGAATGACGGCCACTACGGATCGATGCAGATCCATGACTTTATGAACAAATCGACAGTCATGGCCTACAACAATTTCAATACTCCGGGAGTGACCTGCGACATCGGCATCGGCAACAACTCCGGCAAGAATCCGGACTACACCTTCCAGGCCAACGCTGCCAAATTCAAAGTGCGCCGCCTTACGATCCTCGTGAAGTAAGTTTTGCTTGCGCTTATTTAAGAAGCCCCGGCTTACGCCGGGGCTTTTTTTGGGTTTTATAGTGACATAATTAGGGAATAATGTCACTATAAAATGTCGCTATAAATATGCTATTAAATTTAATAGCGTTCTACTCTTTTGCTTTTCATGATGAAATCTAGTAATATCAACCAAACATGTTTTTGCGTGAGAATATGAATGACAATTGGGAAAATACTCTAACAGAATATGGCATTGAGGCGATTGACGGCAATGCTCTAAAAGCTTTCTATTTTAGGGCGGTATCTTGTGGCCGCATGAATCAAATGTCTGTGTATGACGAAGAGTTATTGTTGGAAGATCTTGGGTTATACAGGGAAAAGAAATTAACCAAAGCTGGATACTATCTTTTTTCCAATAGGAAGCCAATAGCTTTAAACGTTGCTGTATATGTTACAGATCTAAGAGTAATTTTCTCAAACAAGGAGCGGCTGGAGGATAATATTTACAACCTTATGGAAAAGGGTTTTTCCTACATCAAGGAACACATCAATTGGAGCGTGCGCATGGGGAAGGACACCTCCAGGGTCGAAGTGCCGGAGATACCTGTGGAGGCCGTGAGGGAAATAATCGTGAATTCCTTCGCTCACGCCGATTACCGGGGTGAAAGCGAAAACGAGATAGTCATTACGCCCACCAGGGTAGAAATATACAACCCTGGCGAATTCCCGGAAAAATACACGCCGGAAATGTTCGCCAAAAAGCAGCTGAAGTCGATGCCCAGGAACAGGGTGATATTACAAACGCTTTACAAGAGTAAGGATGTGGAGGCCTTTGGAAGCGGCTTCAGGAAGGTTTACGCGATCTGTGAGAAGGAAGGTAAAAGAACAGACTTCTCCTCAAAATACGGAGGCTTTTCTTTCCTGTTTTACAGGGACGTTTTGACAAGCGTCAAGGTTAAGAAACCGTCCACGGAAGCCGAGGTCTATAAGCTTTTAAGAGACGATCCAAAGCAAACCAGGATGCAGTTGTCATTGAAAATTAAGAAGACGGTCAGGACTGTGCAGAGAGCTCTTAATAAGCTTTCCTTGGAGGCGAAGATCAAGCGCATAGGCTCCAACAAAACAGGCTACTGGGAAATATTGAAAGCCTGACAAAAATAAAAAAGCGGCCCCGTTTGGGGCCGCTTTTTTTGTTGTTCGCTTTTTTCGCTTACTTGCGTCTGAGGAAGAGGGCTCCCAGAGCGAGCAGGAAGAGAGCTGTTGCCGGTTCGGGCAGGGAGGGATCGCGGATGATTAGCCTGGCTACGTGCAATCCGGTCTGGGCCCCGTCGGCGGCGACGGCCTGGGATAAGGAGCTGTCGTTGTCAAAGGTGTAGGCGGCGAAGGAGAACTGGTCGATGGCCGTCCAGTCGTATTCGGGATCGAGCGGAATTTCGACTTCCTTTGTCTCATCGCCTAGCGAGGCTTCGGTTATCATTGCGACGTTAACGTCGGTGTTCATGGTGAAACTAAAGTCGACCCAGTCTTCGGAGAGGGGCTTCTGAACCATGGGCTGCAGCTCGTTTTCGTCGTTCACGTAGCAGATGTTGATGGTCGAGGTGTTGTTGTCCTTGACCAGGTAAATGGGACGGTATCCCCAGCTGTCGATCGTGCCGATCCTTATGTAAGCGCTCTCTTCGGTGGTTTCCGTAAGGACGCGGCCCTGCAGGGTGAAGGAGGCCTGGTTCGGGACGGAGGCGGCAAGGAAAGCGGTGGATTTGTCCGTGAAGGTAAGGCAGGATTCGCCGTTGATCTTTTCTATAACGATATCCTCGCTGCTGCTCCAGCCGGACTGCCCGTTCAGGGAGCCTTCACGGAAGTAGGGGGGCTGGAAGTCGGTGCCGTAGTACCAGCCGCCGACCGCGAACGAGACAAGCCCTGTCACGGCGCCGGTGATCTCACTATCGATGCCTTCGTAGGCGTAGCGGTAGCGGGCGTAGAAGAAGCCGTCTTGGAGGCCTTCCCTTGAGACGTTGAAGGTCAGTTTCTCGGTGGTGACGAGATCGCCGGCGGGCTTGGTGACGGTCACGAAGTCGGTGTAGTCGAGGACCGTGACGGTCGTCTTGGCGGAGCCGCCGCCGTTGTTGATGACCGTTGCCTCATAGGAGTCGCGGTAAGAGACCGGGACGCAGGAGGGCAAAACGGGATCGGGGTAGGCGGAGCGGTCGACAAGGGTGATCTCCATGTCGTCGATGCAGAAATCGGGTAAGCCCCAGCCGTAGATGTTGAAGTCGCCTAGCTTCATGCCGTCCTGGTTCTGGGCGGCCTGGTCGAAGTCGTTGGTCACGCCGTTGATCCAGATGGACTTCATGGCGACGACGCCGGTCCTGAGGTCGAGAAGGAAGCCGTAGTCGCACCATTCGCCCTGGGGGAAGCTGCCGCTGGTCAGCTGCATGAAGGAGCCGTTCATACGGTTGAGGTCAACGACGTAATGGCCGTCGCCGAATTTGTCGATGGCGTCGATCATGAAGCCGTTCTTGAAGCCGTGGCAGATCTGGGCGTCGAAGCTGTTGGCTTTGGCGCGGCAGTTGAAGCGGAGCAGGTATTTGTTGGCGTAGGGAGTGGTGTCGGGGACCGACATGTTGAGGGTGTATTCCGTCAGGCGGAGGTACTGGGAAGCGTCCGTTTCGATAAGGTTCGCTTCGTTGCCCGTCCAGGCGCCGTCCTGGGCGACTATCGGCAAGCCGACGGTGTACATTTCAAAGTCGTTGCCGTAGAGGACGTGCCCGCTGGCCACGCCGAAATTGATGTCCTCGCTTCCGGCTTCGCCGCCGTCAACATGGATGGTGCCGCGGTAGTATTCCTCGCCCATTTCCTCGCGGTTTAGGACGAGCTTGACTTCAGCGGTGCCCTGGCAGGAGCCTTCCGCGCCTTCCAAACTGGCCCAGGCGTAGTCGTCGCCCAAGGTCACGTTGTAGTTGAGCGTGCCGCCGCCGCGGTTAATGATGGTGATGATGGCTTCGTTCTCCTCGAGACCGATGTTGCCGTTGAATTCAACGTCCAGTTCCGGCTTGGCTTCTTTCTCGACCAGCTCGATCTGGATGTCGTCGATGTAGATGTCGGGGGCGCCCCAGCCGCCGAAGTAGACGGCGTTGCCGATGGAGCCCTGGCCGGATTCCTCACCCTTGGGGAGGTTGAAGTCGTCGGTCACGCCGTTGATGGTCATGGATCTCAGGCGGTAGGAGCCCGGGGTGACGTCCATAACGAAGCTGTAGTCGGTCCATTTGCCGTTCGGGAAGTAGCCCGTGGTCAGTTTCATCTCGGTGACGTAGAAGCGGTGGCAGTCCACTACGTAGGCGTTGCCGAGCTTGTTGATGGCGTCGAACATGAAGTAGTTCCTGATGCCGTGCATGACCTGGGATTCCTCTATGACTTTCATGCGGCAGGAGAACTTCACGTAGTAGTTTGTCGTATACGGCGTGGTGTCCGGGATGGAGTTGTAGGTGATGTTGTAGAGGGACTGTCCTTCCTCGGCGTAGAAGCGCATGCACTTGCTGCCTTCGTCGGTCATGACATAGTGCGGGCCGTTGCTCTGCCAGAGGGTGTCCTGGTCGGGGAGTCGCAATCCTTCCTCGTAGCATTCGAAGTCGCAGTTCATAAGGACAAGGCCGCTGGCCACGCCGACGTAGACCGTGACGGAGCCGGCTTCGCCGCCGTTAACGGTGACGGGGACGTGGTAGTACTGGCTGGCCATGGCGTCGCGGTCGACTTTGAATTTGACGGTGGCGGAGCCTTCGCAGGTGCCTTCCGCGTTTTCAAGGGAAGCGAAGCCGTAGCCCTCGGCGATGGTGGCCTTGTAGTTGAAGGAGCCGCCGCCCTTGTTGACGACGGTGATGGTGGTCTCGTCGGTGTCGAGGTCCAGGTTGCCGTTGACCACGGCCGAAGTGACGGGTTCGCCTTCCTTTAAGACTTTGGTCAGCTTGAAGTCGTCGAGATAGAAATCGGGGTTGCCCCAGCCGCCGAAGAAGAGCCGGCTGCCGATTGAGCCGCTGCCGCTGGTCTTAACGGCGATGTCGAAGTCGTTGGTGACGCCGTTCACCACCATGTTTTTAAGACGGTAAGAACTCGGGGTGATCTCCATAAGGAAGCTGTACTCGGCCCATTCGTCGTGCGGGAAGCGGCCGTCGGTGAAGAGCAGAGACCCGTAGGAACGGTCGCAGTCGACGCCGTAGCCGTCGCCGTGCTTGTTGATCATGTCGAACATGAAGTAATCCTCAGGAGTGCGGAAGCCGTGCATGACCTGGGATTCTTTGAAAAGTTTCAGCTTGCAGGAGAAGCGGATGTAGTAGCGCCCGCAGTAGGGGGTGGTGTCGGGGACCTTGATGAAGCTCAGGCCCTTTAAGCTTTCGCCGTCGGGGGCGTAGAACCTGACGCATTTGTTGCCGTTGTCGTCGACGATGTAATGGGGACCCGTGGTGGCCCATTCGTTGCTGTGGGCGGACATAAGGTCGCCGGCGGCAAAAGTGCTGAAATCCTCGGACCAGATGACTTCCTCATCGGCCGTGACGCTCACGGCGGCAAGGGAAGCGGCTGCCGCAAGGAGAAGGAATAGACGTTTCATGTGTTTCTCCGGTTGGTTATTATTCGGTTTTATATCATTATATTAAATCCGCATGTTTTTTTTTGGCATTTTTTAAAGTGTTTTCCGCTGTGGGGTTTAGGACGGGCCCAAAAACTCCTTCCTTTTTTGGTAAAATTAATAGATAACTTAAACTTAAACCAAGGAAACATTATGAAAAACCTCGCCATCTTCGTTTGCGCCGCCATTAGCTTAGCGGTCCTTTTGGCCTGCACCCCGGAAGTCAAGATCACCGGTGATGCGGAGAAACCCATCGCCATCAACGCCGAGATCAACATCCACATCTATCAGCACGCCGAGGAAGTGGTGGACGATTTGTACGCCGGCCTCGACGACGAGCCGGAACCGGAGCCGGATTCCGCTTTCGTGAGAGTTATGGAACGCTTCGTGGCCGCCCTCTCCATATCAAGCTGCGAAGCCGCCGAGCAGAAGTCCCAGGCTTACCAGGAAATGAAGAAGCTTTTCGCCGACACCATGGTCAAATACATGCGCACCGGTTACGTGGGCGAGAACAAGGACGGATACGTCACTTATATCGGCAAGCCCGATAAATGCGATCCTAAGGTCGCCGCCGCCGCCCAGGAAGCCGTCAAGAAGCTGAACGCCGCCAGGAAGGCCTTCTACGAAGAGGAAGCCAAGAGCCAGAACACGACCGTGGCCGAGATCCAGAAGACTTACGCCGCTGTCTACGCCGCCAAGGCCAAAGGCATCTGGGTGGAAGTCAGCAACGGCAAAACTTACGAATGGAAAAAATTCTAAGGAGCGAAAATGTTTATTCTTGTCATCAACTGCGGCAGTTCCAGTCTTAAATTCCAGCTTATCTCCCTTCCCGAACGCACCGTGGCCGCCAAAGGCCTTGTGGAGCGTATCGGATTAGGCGGCGACGCCATGTTCAAGATGTCGTATGGCGAAACGAAGCTTCCCAGTTCGCCGATCAAAGCCTCTAACCACACGGAGGCTGTCAGCTACGTTATCGAGGCCCTGAAGAAAGACGTCCTTAAAGAGGGGCAGAAGATCGACGCCTTCGGCCACAGAGTGGTGCACGGCGGCGAAAAATTCTTCTCCTCCGCGGTCATCGACGACGATGTTCTGAAGTGCATCGAGGAATGCGGCAAACTCGCTCCCTTGCACAACCCCGCCAACATGGCCGGCATCGTGGCTTGCCAGAAAGCCGCCCCGGGCGTGCCCAACGTCGCGGTCTTCGACACGGCTTTCCATCAGACCATGCCGCCCAAGGCCTTCCAGTACGCCCTGCCTTACAAGTTCTACAAGGAAAACGGCATCAGGCGCTACGGCTTCCACGGCACGAGCCACAAGTTCGTGACCAGAGCCTACGCTGAGATGAGCGGCAAACCGCTGGACGAGGTGAACATCGTCGTCTGCCACCTTGGCAACGGCTCCTCCATCACCTGCGTCAAAGGCGGCAAGTGCGTCGACACCTCCATGGGCCTTACGCCCCTGGCCGGCGTCGTTATGGGCACCAGAAGCGGCGACATCGACCCCGCCATCGTCCTCTACATGATCGAGAACCTCGGCATCGCCCCGGCGGAAGTCAACAAGATATTGAACAAGCAAAGCGGATTCTTGGGCGTTTCCGAAGTCAGTAGCGACATGCGCGACGTGGAAGGCGCCGCCGAAGGAGGCAACGCGCAGGCCAAGCTCGTTCTGGAGATGACGGCTTACTCCATCGCCAAGTACGTGGGCTCCTACGTTTCGCTGCTTCCCAAGACCGACGCCATCGTCTTCACGGCCGGCATCGGCGAGAATTCCGCGGAGATGAGGGAATGGGTCTGCGGCAACCTCGCCGGGCTCGGGCTCGAACTGGGTGAGAAGAACAGGGAAAGAGGCTTTGCGGGATGCGTGTCCGCGCCTTCTTCCAAGATCCCCGTCTGGGTCATCCCGACCAACGAAGAGCTCATGATCGCTTTGGAAACCTACGAACTCGTCAGTAAATAATGGATCAGTACAACATTCCCGACGCTCCTTCGAGCCCCAGCCCTCGCGGCCGCTTCAGCAGCGGCTGCGGCTGCTCGGGGCTGCTGGGAGCCTTCATAATCTGCGTTGGACTTGTTGTCCTCGCGCTCTCGTTCCTGGCCCTCTCGTCCACCATAGACAGGTTCTTGGGCCGCTTTGAGGTAACCTGCGGGGAAGAGGAGATCGTAAGTTCCGACACTTCCAAGAACAAGGTCGTCAAGATCGAAGTCAAAGGCGCCATTTCTTTCAGCGAGAACAAAAGCTCCTTCTGGGGCAAGAACGAAGGCATGGCCGAAGTCATCATAGACGACATCAGGCACGCCAGGGAAGACAAGGACGTCAAGGGCTTGCTTTTGGTGGTGGACAGCCCGGGCGGCGAAATTACCGCCTGCGACTTCATCGACCAGGAAGTGAAAAAGTTCCGTTCCTCTTCCACCAACCGCTGCGTCGTCTCCTATATGCGGGGCGTGGCCGCCTCCGGCGGCTACTACGTCTCCGCGCACGCCGACAAGATCGTCATCACCCCAACGACGATAACCGGCTCCATCGGCGTCATGATGCAGGGCATAAATTTCCAGGAAGCCGCGGAAAAGCTCGGCGTGAAGAGCGTGAGCTTCACCTCCGGGCCCATGAAAGACATGCTCAATCCCATGAAGGGCGTCTCGGAATCCGTCTCCAACGTCGTGCAGGCGACCATAAACGAACTGTACGACCAGTTTGTCAACGTTATCGCCGAGGGGCGCCGCATGCCCGTGGAAAAGGTTAGGGAGCTTGCCGACGGCAGGATCTACACCGCCAAGCAGTCGCTGGAAAACGGCCTGACCGACAAAATAGGCTACATGGACGAAGTGAAGGAGACCTTCAGGGAGCTCGGCCTTGCCGAATACGAACTCGTCGAGTACGAGGAAGACGAGGGAGTGGTCGACATGCTGAAGAAAGCCTTTTCAACTTTCGGCGGATTGAAGCCTGAAATAAAGCTGCCGGAAACCTCCTGGCGCTTAAGGTACGCTTCGCCCTTTATGGAAGAATGAGCATGAGAATATTTTTGTTTGTTTTGATATGCGCCTCCGCGCTGTTAGCCGCCCAGAACGGGAGCGCCAACATGTTCGGGGAAAAGGAGCCGGTGGCGAAAGCTTTCTACGAGATCAGCGAAAGACTGTCTTCGCTCGAGTGCCTTGACCTTACATACACGTCGATGGTCCACTCCATGCAGGGCGACGTAAACCAATCCGGCAGCATCATCCAGGAACCGCCGTACCGCTTCAGAAGCGAAGTGTGGACGCACGCCATGGACGGCATAACCCGCTCGCACGAACTGACGGTCTCGAACGGCACCAACGGCTGGGAGGTTTCCATCTCCCCGAACGGAAAGACCGTCGCGGTCTCTTTCTGGACGCTGGCATCTATGGGCGACATCTTTTTGTCCTTCATGGACCGCGCGACGCCGTTCCTGATCACCCCGGCGAAGACCAATTCCTACGAGGGGCTGCGCTACAACTACATCTTCACGAAGGTCAATAAAGGATCCGACGGCTGGGAGTTCGAGGGAAATATCAGGCACGACTCCGACATGCTGAAAGGCATAGCGAAACAGGCTTCAGCCATGGGCCCCCAGGGCTTTTCCAATTTTGTCCCCGACAGAGTCTGCATGAAGGTAAGCAACGACGGCATAATAAAAGAGTTCAAGCGCTACAACCTTTACGGGAACCTCCTTTCAATGATGACGTTGAAGCGCGCGCTCGTCAACACCTACGTCGACAACAAGCTCTTTTATTACACGCCGCCTCAGGGAGTGTTTTTGTCCAACCTTGACATCCTTCAGGAGCTGCCTTCGATGTACGTCAGGCACGCGCTGCTTGGCAAACCCGCCCCCGACATCAAGGTCAATTATCTTTCCGGGAAGGACAAGATCATAAAGCCCGGCGCCAAGGGCGTCATAGTCCTCACCTTCTTCGCGAGCTGGAGCCAGCTCTGCCGCGAATACATGGTCGTAATCGACAAGCTTCATTCAAAGTACGCCGGGACGGGCGTGCAGTTCGTCAACGTCTCCGACCAGCAGGACATGAAGACGCTACTGGCTTTCCAAAGGGGGCTTGACACGATCATCTATTCCGACCCCGACCGCTCGCTGGTCAAGACGTACGACATCGACAACATCCCCAAGACCTTCTTCATAGACAAAGCGGGCGTAGTCCGCTACGTTATGGAAGGCTTCAACACCGCTTCCGAAGTCGAAATAGGAAAACGCATCGACGAATTGAAGGAAGAGAAAGTGGAGAAGGAAACGGAAGCTAAGAAGTGATGGCTGAGAAAAAAATCAACATAAAACTGGCCGCGCTTCTGGCGATTTTGGGCCTTCTTATCGCGATGATAGCGGCGCCCTGGGTCTTCAGGGTGACCAGCCAGCTGGACCTGACGAAGGCTTTCATTTTCCGCAAGGTCTTCAACCGGGTCTTCCTTGTTTCCGAAGTTCTCGTTTTCCTTGCCTTCTGGAAGAAGCTGGGAATAGAGCTGCCGTACAAGGTCTATTACAAGCGCCAGCATATAAAGAACGAGTTCGGGAGCTGGTTTGTCGTCGCCATCATAACGATCGCGCTGATGACCGTCATCCAGTATTTCGCGGGCTTCAGGCATTATCAGCCGAGGTCGTGGGACTATATTCTATCCAAGGGCGCCGTCGCGCTGCTTTCCTCCTTTATCGTGGCCATAATGGAGGAGACGATCTTCCGCGGGCTTTTGTTCTCGTCTTTCAAGACGCGCTTCAGGAGCATGTACTCCGCCATCTTCACATCCCTGATCTTCGCGTCGCTTCACATCTTCAGCCTCGATCATTTCTTGAAGAGCATCAAAGCCGCCCAGGTGAATTTCGCCGGCACCGACCCCCTGGCGGGTTTCTACCACATGGCGCTCTTCATGAAGCCCATCTGCGACTGGCAGGTGATCGTTCCCGGCTTCATAGGGCTTTTCATCTGCTCTCTCATGCTCTGCGGGCTCACCATGAAGACAGGGTCCCTGTGGCCGGCCATCGCCACGCACTGCGGCTGGGTCTTCACCATCAAGGTGACTGGACGCATTTGGCCCTACGATAAGGAGGCCGCCGCGGCAACGGGCCTGCAGTGGCTCCTTGGCGAGAAATTCGTGGCCACCGGCGCCCTCGGCTGGATCATCGTCCTTATTGAGACGGCTTACGTCGTCGGGCTGGTCGGATACTCGGTCTACCTTTCCCTTAAATATGTCTGCTCGAAAATAAGCATCGACTCCTGCTACAGGATGGCGGACTTTTTCGGAAACGTCAGCTATTATCTCGGACTTAAAAAATGCGCCATAGCGATAGACAACATAAGGCGCGCCTTCCCGGGAGTGAGCGGCAAAGAGGTGAGACGCATCGCCAAGGCCAGCTTCAGGAACCTCGCGCGCACGGCCGTCGGCGTCCTTATCATGCCGCGATTGCTTAAGAGAGTGCCCAGCGGGTTCGAGTGCATGCACGTCGACCGCATCGCCAAGGCGCACGCCATGGGAAGCGGCGGAATAGTTTATTTCACGGCTCACTACGGCAACTGGGAAACGCAGAGCTGGACCAGCACGCTTTTGGGCGGAGATTTCACCGCGGTGGGCAGGCCTTTCAGGAACAAGCTTGTCTACAGGGACATCGCCAGGAAAAGGGAGGCGGTGGGCTTGAAGCTCGTCAACAAGAAAGAAGCCATCCGCCCCCTGATCAAAACCCTGAGGAGGGGAGGCGAAGTGGGCCTTGTGGCCGACCAGTACGCCGGCAAAGGCGGCGTGCCGACTCTTTTCATGGGAAGAGTGTGCTCGACTACGGGCGCCGCAGCGGCTTTGGCCAGGATGACGCACTGCCCGATCGTTCCGGCCTTCTGCCGGGAACTGCCCAATCACCATTTCCAGGCTTACATTTACGAACCCTTCTTCGTAGCGGAAACGGACGACGCCGAAAAAGACATCAGGGAAGCGACGCAGAGAGCGATGTCCTGCCTTGAGCGGGAAGTAAGAAGAGCGCCGGAATACTACCTCTGGGCCCACCGCAAGTGGCGCAGAAGCTACACTAAGCTCCATCCTGAGATCAAGGAGAAATGATGGCGGATTTCTCTCCCTATAAGCTCCTCGTTAGGTCTCCGAACTGGCTGGGCGACTGCGTGCTCGCGATGCCGGCCATGAGGGAGCTTAGAAGGTTCCGCCCCAACGCCCATATTTCCGTTTTGGCCAAGAAGTCGGTCGCCGATCTCTGGAGAATGTGCCCGTACGTCGACGAAGTCATTCCCTTTGAGATAAGGAAAGGGATCATGGGCTTGGACGACCGCTGGGACCTGGGGAAAGAGCTTAAGAAAATGAACTTCGACCTTGCTCTCATCCTGCCGAATTCCTTCGACGCTGCCTTGGTTCCGTTCCTCGCCAGGATAAGGCGCCGCATGGGCTGGGCGACTTATCACAGGGGAATGCTTTTGAACCGCAAGGTCCCTTTCCCGCATCACCTGGACGGCGAGCAGCAGCCGCACTGCCAGCTCTACCTTGTCGAGAAGCTGGTGCGCCATCCCGTTGACCACACCCTGGACGCCGAGATAAGGATCCCGGAAGACGCGAGGGAATACGCCGCGAAATTAAGGGGCGATTATTTCGTCGTCTGCCCGGGCGCCAATTACGGCACGGCCAAATGCTGGCTTCCCGAAAGCTACGTCGAAGCCATAAAGAAACTTCACAAAGAGACCGGCCTCAACTGTTATTTGGTCGGCGGCAAAGGGGATTCTCCCGTCTGCTCGGAGATAGCCAAGGAAGTGCAGGGCGAGGAAGGGGAGGCCTCCTTCTGCCGGGACCTCTCAGGTAAGACCAATCTCTTCGAGCTGGCGGCTGTGCTCGAAAAAGCGAAGGTCCTTCTGACCAACGACACCGGAACGATGCACCTCGGCGCCGTCGTGAAAACTCCCGTCGTCGCCATCTTCGGCCCCACCAACTGGCTTAGGACCGCGCCGCTCGGGGAAAACAACATTTTGCTGAGGGGTGAGCACGACTGCCGGAAGCGCTGCCGCCGCGTTTGCGAAAGCGACCACCGCTGCATGAAGGCCGTTACCGTCGACATGGTCATGAACGCCGCCAAAGAAAAATTGCAAGCAACAAAATAAACCTTAAGGACTCATGAAAAAACATCCGCTCGTTTTAGCGCTCCTGCTTGTTTCCGTTCCGGCTCTGGCCGTCCCCGTTTTCCCCATGGCGTCGCCCGAAATAGACGAGGCCAAGCCTTTCTGCTACTACAGCCGCCCGACAGACCAGCTGGGCGTCTGGGACGCGCCGTACGCCTTCATGGTGACCGCGGAGGGATATCTCTACAACAGGTCTTCGGAACTGATGTTCATGTACGGCCCGGATTTTGAGCCGACGCACAACCGCAACAGAGTGTTCGAGGACGACAAGTATCCCATCATGAGCTATGATCTGACGAAGCTCGGCGTGAAATACACTTTCAAGATGTTCGCTTTCACGAAAGAGCGCGGCGTTCCCAGAAGCCCGCTCTACTGCTTCGTCAAGGTGACGATGGAGAACGTGAGCGGCAGCGACAACACGGCCTATTTCGGCGTCGGCACGCGTTACAAAGGCGTGACCAGACGCATAGACATTAACTCCGCTTATCCTTTCAGCAGAGGCTCCCTCTACGAGTTCAGGGGCAACGTCGCGCTTCGCGACGACGAGGTGATAGCGCTCTACCAGGATGTTCCCGAAAGACACGTCACCGCCACCATCGACACTATCTACAAAGGCGCTTTCCGCGGCTACGAGGAGGCGGTCCTGGAGACCACCCCTTGGTGTCCCGCCCGCTATGAGATCAGCCTTGCTCCCAAAGAGAGCAAGAGCGTGGTCATACTCTATCCCAATATGCCGACTTCCCCTGACGAGATCAGCGAACTGGAAGCCTACCTCGATCCCGCGGTCTTCGACAAAAAGCTCGCGGATGCCAAGGAAGACTGGGACAAGCTGCTGAATAAGGCCGTTGAACTGAGGCTACCGGAGAAGAAAGTGGAGAACGCTTTCTACACCAGCCTCATGAACATGGCCATTTCAAGGGACGACCAGGGCGACGGCACCTATTACCAGGGCGTCAACGAAATGCAGTACTACATGTTCGTGCCCCGCGACATGATGTACTTCACCTGGGCCTGGTACTACGCCGGCATGCCGGACGAGGGAAGAAAAGTCGTGGACCAGTACAAGCGTTATCTGCAGGAGAACGGCAGCTTCTACATCGACCAGGAGAACATCTGCTCTTACGCCATCCTTATGTGGTACCAGAAGACCAAGGATATGGAATATCTCAAGGAGATGTGGCCTGTTCTGATGAAGAACTATACCTACACGACCAACATCATCGCCAATGATCCCTTGAAGCTCATGCCGAAGATGGGCCCCTACGACAACGAGGGCATCACCGGCCACTACACCGCCCACAATTTTTACAACGCCAAAGCCTTCAGGTACCTTTCTTCCGCCGCGAAAGACCTCGGCTTGGAAGAGGACGCGAAAAATTACCTCGCTTACTACGAGAACTTCTACTCCAACCTCGTCGGCCGACTCAACGGCTTGGTCGACAAATACGGCTACATCACGCCCGGCATCGACACCGGGACGAACGGCGCACACTGGGGCAACATGGAGACGAGTTATCCGACCTTCATTTTCGGATCGAAAGACGAGCGCGTCAGAAAGACCATCGACCACATAAGGAAGAACGACTGGAGCGACGAAGGGCTCATCATGTTCCGCGCCCTTGGCTGGGACTGCCTGCACCACTACAACACCATGAAGGCTTCTATGGCGGACCTTTACATGGGCCGCGATGAGAACGTCGTCAAAGACCTTTACGGAGTTCTCCTGCACACTTCCTCGACACACGCGCTCTTTGAGTTCTGCCTGAATCCCTGGCAGAACCGCGACTTCCTGCACAACGTCACGCCCCACGGCTGGGGCGCCGTGAAGTATCTTTCTTTAGTGAGAAGCATGATGGTCAGGGAAGACGAAGTGAGCAACCTCTACCTCTTGTCCGCCACGGCGCCCACCTGGACGCTGCCCGGGAAAGAGATCACGGCTAAGCGCTTCAATTCGCTCTTCGGCAACGTTGACCTCTTCGTCAAGGGAACAGAGGAAGGCATGAAGATAAGTGTCGCCATCTCTCAGGACGGCGGCGTTTGGGGCAAGCCCAATAAAGTTTTTGTGAAAGTGCCTTACTACGCCCTGAACGCGAAAGCGACGGTGGATGGCAGACCCGCCGAGATCGCCGACGGACAGGTGGAAGTGCCCCTCGACGTCAAGGAAGTGGAGTTGACCTTCGACCGTCCCGAAGGGCCGTACCAGGATTACGAGAGCACCGTCGACTGGTACATAAAGGAATACGCCAGGCGCTTCGCCGAATGGAAGAAAGAGCACCTGACGGAAGCGAATTGGGAATGCTTCCCGGAAAAGGAATTGGAGAAGCTGCCGAAACGCCAGCAGAAGAACATTTCCATGAAAGAAAAGGAAGGGGTAATGACCTTCCAGCCCGTCACCGCCTCCTCTTCCGCCAACGGAACCGAAGTCAAGACCGTAAACGACGGCATCACCGACGCCAACCAGGCAAGGGCCTGGCGTCCGGCGTCCGACGAGGAAACTTCAACGATCGAGTGCGAGCTGAAAGCGGCGGCTCTGGCCGGCTGCGTGAGAATTTACGGCCGCGGCCTTGACAAGCCCGCCGTGAAGGTTTTCGTCGTGAACGAGGACGACGAGGAAGTTTTGATCGGATCCACCGAAAAGACCGCCATCCCCGTGAGGAGCGACCTCTACGTCTGCCTCTTCCCGGACACCATGGTGAAGAAGGTCAAGGTCGTTTTTGAAGGCGGCGGCTTCACCGTCTCGGAATGCCAGCTGCTTCCCGCTTCCGACGTCTTTAAGCGCGGCGGCCTGAGAGGGGACAAGAAGGGCGGGAATTTGGCCTACGGGCGCCCGGTATTCACCTCGCCGCACGAAAAAGGCTACGTCGGCACCTTCCTGGTGGACGGCGAGACAACGAGCGAACCCAACTATTGGAGCGGCGCTCCGCCTCATCCCCAGTGGGCTATAATCGATCTCGGTAAGGCTGAGGAGATCTCCAAGATCAAGACCTACCTCTACTCCCACGACCATCGCCACTACGGCTACTCCTGCTGGATCTCGAAAGATCTCACAGATTGGAAGGAAGTCGGGAGAATGGACGACCTCTGCAGCAACTACTGCAAGGAAGGCGGCGATACCAATTTCGCCAAGGAACCGGCCCGCTACGTCATGCTCGTCATCGAGAAGAACACGGTCAACGAAGGCGGCCACGCCGCCGAGATCGAAGTGTACTGATAAGCCTTTTTGAAGGCCCTCCTTAGGGAGGGCCTTTTTTTATTTAAAGATGCTGCAAAATTCCTTGAACTGAATATCACTTTTTGATATAATAACCACTAATTTTATTTTAATGTAACATTTTCGTTAACGGAAACAAAATGAGATCAGCATCAGTACTAGCCGCCTTGTCATTGCTTGCGGCCTCCTTCGCGACGGCCCAGCAGCACCCCATGGTCTCCCCTGAGATCGATACCGAAAAACCCTTCTGCTATTACAGCAGGCCCACGGATCAACTCGGCGCCATGGACTCCCCCAAGGGATTCATGGTCACGGCGGAAGGGTACCTTTACAACAGGGCGGCGGAAATGATGTTCATGTACGGCCCAAAGCTCGATCTTGTCCAGAACCGCAACCGCTATCTGGAAGACAACATCTACCCGATCATAAACTACTCAATGGAGAAGATGGGGATAAAGTACTCCTTCAAGATGTTCGCCTTCAACCTTGAGCGCGGAGTCCCGAGAAGCCCCCTGTACGCCTTCACGAAAGTGACGATGGAGAACGTCTCCACGAGCGACGGCGTCGCGTATATCGCAACCGGCTTGCGCCACAAAGGCGTGACGCCGCGCATAGAAGCCAGCAGGAACTACGCTTTCCAACGCGAGTCGACTTACGAACTGAGGGGCGACGCCGTTCTGCGCAACGACGAGATCCTGGCCGTTTATCCTCAGGACCCCTCCAGGAAGATCTCCGCCACGATAGACCATCCCTACGAGGGAACGTTCAAAGGCTCCCAGTACGCCGTGACCGAGACCACCCCCGTCTGCATCGCCGACTATTCCGTAGACCTCAAGCCGGGCGAGAGCAAGAGCCTCGTCTTCCTCATGCCCAACGCTCCCACGAACTGGGCGGCGGTCGGCACCATGCTGAACCTTATGAAGGATCCCTTCGCTTTCGATCGGAAACTAAGGGAAGTCAAGGAAGACTGGGACGAACTGCTTCTCAGGGCCGTCGACCTCAAGATCCCCGAGGAAAAAGTCCAGGCCACCTTCTGGACCAGCCTTATCAACATGGCCATAGCCCGTGACGACGAGGGCAACGGCTACTATTCCCAGGGCGTCAACGAAATGCAGTACACCGGCTTCTTCCCCAGGGACTCCATGTATTTCAGCTGGTCCTGGCTCTTCGCGGGCTTCCCCGAGGAAGGCAAAAAGGTCGCCACCTATTACGAGAAGACGCAGCACGACGACGGCCGCTTCTTCAACGACCAGGAGAACATCGGCCCCTACGCCATTCTCATGTGGTACTACAAGACGAAGGACAGGGATTACCTCGACAGGATGTGGCCGCGCCTCGTCAAGAACTTCAACTACGTCACGAACGTCATCGCCAACGATCCCCTTAAGCTGATGCCGGCCATGGGCCCCTACGACAACGAGGGCATCACCGGGCATTACACCGCGCACAATTTCTACAACGCCAAAGCCTTTGAGATGATGGCAAGCTGCGCCAAGGAATTAGGGCAGGATGAGGAATCGAAAAAGTACCGCGCCTACGCCGACAGCTTCATCTCCAACATGATGTACCATGTCAACGTCGCCTTCGCGACCAACGGCTTCATTCCTCCCGGCATCGACACCGGAAAGAGCGGCGCGCACTGGGGCAACATGGAGGCGAGCTACCCGACGTTCGTCATGGGAAGCCATGACGAGCGCGTCAAGAAAACTATCGACTACATCAGGGAAGTCGACTGGAGCGACGAAGGGCTCATCATGTTCAACGCGCTTGGCTGCAACTGCCTTCATCACTACAACACGATGAAAGCCTCCATGGCCGACCTTTACCTCGGCCGCGACGAGAACGTGATCAAGGATCTCTACGGCGTCCTTTTGCACACCTCCTCGACTCACGCCTTCTTTGAATTCTGCCTTGACCCCTGGAGCAACCGCGACTTCGGCGGGAACTTCACGCCTCACGGCTGGGGACACGTGAAGTACGTTTCGCTTATCCGCAACATGCTGGTCAGGGAAGACGAAGTCAGCAACCTTTACCTGTTGTCCGCCGTGGCGCCCGCCTGGACGCTGCCGGGAAAAGAGATCGTGGCCAGGCGCTTCAACACGCAGTTCGGCAACGTCGACCTTGTCGCCAAGGGAACCCCCGAAGGACTGAAGGTCGACCTCAAGATCGACCAGGAGGGCGGCGTCTGGGGCAAGCCGAGGAAAGTTTTCATCAAGGTCCCGTACTTCGCCCTGAGGGCCAGCGTTTCCGTTGACGGGAAGCCCGCCGCCATAGGGTCTGACAACTATGTCGAGATCCCGCTTTCCGCCCGCGAGGTAGTGATGGATTTCAAGCGTTCTCCCAAGCCGGTCGAGACCTACAACACGACCGTCAGGAGCTTCATAAGGGAATACGCCAAACACTTCGACAGCTGGAGAAAGGAAAACGCCTTCACGCCGCTATGGGAATGCTTCCCGGAAAAGAGCCTGCAGACTTTCGACGAGCGCCAATTGAGAGACCAGCAGCTGAAGAGCCAGGAAGGCTTGATGACTTTCCTGCCGATACTCGCTTCCTCTACGGACGAGAAATGCGACTACAGGGCCATCAACGACGGCATAGCCAACGACAACACGCCGAAGTTCTGGCGCCCCGCGGCGGACGATTCTGAACCCTGGTTCGAATGCAACCTCGACGAGCCGACGCAGGCCTACTGCGTGAAGCTCTTCGGCAACAACATCGCCGAAGCGAAGGCCAAGATCTTCGTTACAAAAGCGGACGGCGAGGAAATTTTGGTGGGCGATTCCGCCGCGCCCGAACTTCCCATCCACGGAAAGCTTTTCGTCTGCACTTTCAAGCAGACGCAGATAAAGAAAGTCAGGGTGGCTTTCGAGGGCAAAGTCAACCGCATCTACGAGTGCACGCTGCTAGGTGAGAGGGACTGCTGGCACCAGGGCATCCCGAGGATGCCCGGCAAAGTCGGCAACCTCGCTTACAACTGCCCGGTCTTCACCTCGCCTTCGGAGACCCCGACGGAATTTCAGCTGGTGGACGGCGACACGGACTGCGCCACCTCTATGTGGAGCGGCGGAGCGCCTCATCCGCAGTGGGCGATAATAGACCTCGGCGAGGAGACGGAATTCTCCAGACTGCACGCCTATTTCTTCCATGACGGACGGCGCTGCTACAGCTACCGCTACCTCGTCTCGCCGGATCTGCACTCCTGGAAAGAAGTAGGCGGCAAGGACGACTGCCTGGCCGTAAAGGACGGCGACGAGATAACAATTGAGCCGGTCAAAGCCCGCTACGTCATGATAAGGATCGACAAGAATACCGACAACCCGGCCGGCCACGTGGCGGAAGTCGAGATCTTCGCCAAATAGGGGAGAAAGCCTTGACTTTATTCCTGCCATTGCCTATAATGAAAGTGATAATCATTCCTATTTTATTATGAGCAGGCAGAAAGAAGTCATACTTGGAGTTTTGCGCGCCCAGAGGTTCCATCCGACCGCTGACGAGATACTCTTGAGAGCCAGGCAGAGAATGCCCGCCTTGGCCCTGGGGACGGTTTACCGCAACCTCAAGGCGCTCTGCGAAGAGAAAAAGGTCCGCAGGATCCCCATGGAGGACGCTCCCGACCGCTACGACGGCTTTGTGGAGCCCCACGACCACCTTGTCTGCACCGTTTGCGGCAAGGTCTATGACGTACCGCCCCTTCAGAGCAAAGAGGCCTTGGAGGCGAAATTAGCCACGCGCGTGGACGGTTACGAACTGAAAGTCTATTTCACCTGCCCGAAGTGCCAGGCTAAAAATTGAGGTGCTTATGCCGTTAGACCCCCTTGCCAAGATAACCTACGGACTCTTCGTGGCCGCGACGAAAGACGGATCCGGCCGCGACGTCGGCTGTATTGTCAACACCGCCTGCCAAGTGACCGTCACGCCCCTTATGGTCTCGCTCACGGTCAACAAACTGAACTACACCGCCGGCTCAATAGAGACTAGCGGCGTCTTTTCCATAAGCATGCTCGACACGACGGCCGATTTCGGCCTGATCAAGAATTTCGGCTTCCAGAGCGGAAAAGACGCCGACAAGTTCGCAGGCATAGAAACCGGAAGGGCGAAAAACGGCGTCGTCTATTTGAAAAGGAACGCTTGCGCCTACGTCAGCTGCAGCGTAAAGCAAGTGATCGACTTGGGAACGCACCTTCTTTTCATAGGATTGGTCGAAGAGAGCGGAAATTTGTCCGACGCCGAGCCTATGAGCTACGCCTATTATCACGCGAACGTCAAGCCGAAACCGGAGCAGCCGAAGGGCTCGAAAAAAGTCTGGCGCTGCAAGATCTGCGGCTACGTTTACGAGGGCGAAGATCTGCCTAGCGACTTCATCTGCCCGCTGTGCAAGCACGGCGCGGCGGATTTCGAGCTTGTGGAAGCCTAAGATATTTTTACCTACTACCTAAAACTTAAAAAGGAGAAATTATGAACCTCAAAGGCACCAAAACTGAAGCCAATCTTCAGACCGCTTTCGCGGGCGAATCCCAGGCCCGCAACAAGTACACCTACTTCGCCTCCAAAGCGAAAAAGGACGGCTATGAACAGATCGCCAAGATCTTCCTTGAAACCGCCGAGAACGAAAAAGAGCACGCCAAGCTCTGGTTTAAGCTCCTGAACGGCGGCATCGGCTCCACGGCCGAGAACCTTGAAGCCGCCGCGGACGGCGAAAACTTCGAATGGACCGACATGTACGCCACTTTCGCCAAGGAAGCGAGGGAAGAGGGCTTCGAAGCCATCGCCAAGCTCTTCGACGGCGTCGCGGCCGTTGAGAAAGCCCACGAGGAACGCTATCGCAAGCTCTTGACCAACGTTAAAGACGGCTTGGTCTTCTCCAAGGACGGCGACATGGTCTGGGAATGCGCCAACTGCGGTCATCTGCATTTCGGCAAGAAGGCTCCGGAAGTCTGCCCGGTCTGCGCGCATCCGCAGTCTTACTTCAAGCTCAGAGCGGAAAACTATTAAGCTTCCGGCTTAAAAAAAGAGACAGGAGGCTTTCGCCTCCTGTCGGGGGGATTTGTCCCGGTTTAAGGATGCACTGAGATAAGTAGAGAAAGTCCAACCGAGACATGGGGGGGGAATATATTTGATGCCAAACTTGAAAAAAGTGACGGCCTCCAAAATCAAATATACATTTTAATTTTGAATCAGTAACATTCTATCAGAACAATTATACAAAATCAAGGGGCACCCCCCAAAAAAAAGACTTCCCGTGAGGGAAGTCTTTTTTTGCCAAGTTAAGGGCGGGCTTATCTCTGCTTTCTCGCGAAAGCAAGAGCAAGCAGCGCGATCAGGCCAAGCAAAGCGGGCTCGGGGATCGCGTTGTGCGGAACGAGAGCCACGTTGATGTCCTTTATGAGGATGTTGGCGTTGTCGCGGTAGGACCAGAACTTGATGGTCGGCATAGCTTCGTTGGAGAGAGCTTTTTCGCTGATGCCGTTGGGATAATCGAGGACCTGGTCGGACCCTTCCATCTTGTACTCGTTGTCACCGAAGGTGAAAGCGAAGAAGCGCTTGTACTCGTAATCGATGAGCTTGGTGCTGAAGCGAGTGTAGTAGGTGAACCACTGGTTGTTGGGGACCGGAGCGGAGCTTTCCACATTCTCGATCCACCAGTTGGTGTTACTTATATCCGGCAGTTCGGGGAAGACGTTCAGCGTTCCGCCTTCCTGGTCAAGATAGAAGTAGATCTCGTTCTGACGGTGGTCATTGTCCTGGCTGACGAAGAAGGCGGCGTAGGGGTGCTCGTATTCTTCCTCGGGCAGGTCGACGTAAGTGTCGGGGATGAGCATCTGCATGCCGACCACGATGTCGTATTCCTCGGCGGCCTCGGCCGGAGCGTTGACGTTCAGGATGTAGCCGCAGTACTTGCTCCAGTCGTTGGCGTTGATTATCTGCGCGCACTTGCGGTTCTCGTCGAAGGGATCGGGCACGATAGCGGCGCAGTTGTGCATGGTCACGCGGTCGAAGCAGGAATCCTGTTCACTGAGTTCATTGGTCACTTCCGTCTCGGTGACTTCGGAATATTTGAGGCTGTTGAAGTCGGAGGAGTAGAGGACGTAGCCCTCTTCAGCGCTGCCGGCCTGAACGCCGACGGTCAGATCTATGACCTGGCCTTCGTTGGAGGTGAATTTCACCTTGGCGCGGTGGAAGCCGTAGCCCAGTTTGCCTCTGTTGACGTTGACGTCGAGGGTGAGCGAGCTTTCGACCGTGCCGCCGTAGGAGCTCAAGGTCAGCCAGCTGGCGCCCTGGGTGACTTCCGCGGTGAAGTCGAAGGCGCGGCCGCCGGCGTTGAGGATCGTCAGCTTGGTGCCTTCCTCATTGTAGGGAATGGGGTTGGCGGTCATCCTGAGTTCCATGACGCCGGGTTTGGAGGTGTCCTTGGGATCCATGCTGACTCTGAAGTCGTCGACGTAGATGGGCTGATGGTCGCCGTTGCCGAAGATATAGAAGCGGAACTCATTGAAGAAGTCGTAGTCGCCCCTGGCGCCCGTTATGGGCTCGCTGCATTCCACCGTGGTGTCGCCGAGCGTCATGGACAGGAGGCGGCAATTGAGAGGATCGGCGTTGTAGGTGTAGGCGAAATCGACCCATTCGCCCAAGGAGGCGGTGATGCCCTGCAAGGGGTTGTTGTCGCAGTTGGAAGTGCCGACCTTGATCTTGCGGTCGTCGGTCACGGAGACGCCGTATTCGCCGATGTAGTGGCCGAGGTCGTTGCCGGTCACGAAGTAGGGGCCCGTCGCGCCTTCGGGAAGCTTAAGCTTCATGGAGCAGGTGTAATTGTACTTCTTGGAGGAGCCTTCCGGAGCTTTGCAGATGGCGTGCAGGTTCTGGTTGTCGCCCACTATCTCCATGCAGGAGCCGCCGGTTATGGGGTCGACGACCACATTGGCAGAGGCGCCGCCGATCCAGGCCGGGTCGGTGTTCTTGATGTTGCCGAGCTCCATGCTGTCGAAGTCGTTGAAGTAGAGCGTCGCGCCCGTGTCGTCCTGGGACTGCACGAAGAAGTTGACGACCTTGGTGTCGCCGGCGCCGGTCACGGTAACCTGGCCGAAGCCGTAGGTGTTGCCGAGGTCTTCGCGGGAAATGTCCATGGTGTACTTCTTGCTTCCGCTGCCCTCGATGGAGTCTTCCAGTATGCCGGTCTCTTCGTCGGCTTCCCTAATCGAGAGCCAGCCGCCGCCCTGCGTCACTTCAGCCTCGAAGTCAAGGGTGCCGGTGCCGGCGTTCAGGACCGTCAGCGAGGAAGTCTCTTCGCTAAGGAAGACCTGGCCGCCTTTGCCGACTTCCAAAACGGGGCCTACGTCGGGGCGCGCCACGGAGTCGATGACGAAGTCCTTGATATACAAGGGGGAGCTGTTTTCGTTGCACCAGCCGAACAAACGCATGTAGTTGAAGAAATCTTTGTCGTGGTTGGTGTTTCCGATCAAAAGATTCAGATTCGAGGTGACGTCGCCGAAGGTGATGGAGATCAGCCTGGAGTTATCCGGCGTGAAGTTGAAGACGTAGGATACGTCGAACCATTCGTCGATAGGGCAGGTGTTGCCCATGTTGGCGAAGATGACGCCGCCGGCTTCTTCCGAATAGCGCATGGTCAGCTCATGGTTGACGCCGCCTTCGGTGGTGGAGCCGAGGTTGTACTGGCTGTAGGAATCATAGCCGGAGGGGAATTTGCCCTTGAAGGAGACTCTGTAGTTGTAATTTTCGCTGCTGCCTTCGGGCACGTCGCACTGGATATGGAAAGCGGCGTAGCCTTTGTAGTTTATCTGAAGGACTTTCTCGCCGTCCATTTCAACGATGGGGGACTCGGAGGGGGCGCCGTAGCCGTTTTTCCAGGCGGGATCCACAGCCTTGATGTCTTTGCCCATTTCCAGCTGCGAGAAGTGATCCCTGTAGTAAGTGTAGCCTTCTCCTTCCACGCCGGACTGGATGAAGACGGGATATTTGGCGCTCTCGGCTCCGCAGACCGCGCTGATCGTGGCGCAGTAATAGTCGTTGCCGAGGAGGGAGCGGTCGATGGTGACGACAAGGTCTTCGTAAGAGCCGCCGGGCATGGTCTTGACGTAGCTGGATTCGCCGTTCAGCTTCATGAAGCCGGAGTCGGAGGAAATGACCACTTCGCCTTCCTGGGTGCCTTCGTTGAAGAGGCGGCAGGTGACCGTATCGGCGTTGAAATCGAGCCTGTTGGCGCCGGTGATGGCAAGCTGAACGTCGCCGACGTTGCGGGGGACCAATTCAATTTTCAGATCGTCAAGGTAAACGTTCACGTTGCCCCAGGGGAAGAAACGGAAGTTGGGGAAGATGTCTTTTTCCTGGCTGGAGCTGATAAGGATGTCAAGATCCTCGTACACGGCCTCGCCGAACTGCACGGAGATAAGCTTCCTGTTGCCGGGGGTCCCGTTAATAACGTAGCTGACGGGGACCCATTCGTCTATGGGACAGCTGTTGGTGCTTGAGAAGCCGACGGTCCCGGTAGAGTTGATCTTGAAGGCGTAATCCCCGGATTTGCCGAAGGCCATTTCGCCCATGCCGTCGTTAGAGTTGAAGTTGATGGCGTTGACTTTGGCGAAATTGACCTTGAAGGAGACCTTGAAGTCGTTGGTCAGGGAGTGGTTCTCGCTGTTGGGGATCTTGGTGTGGGTAGCCACGTATCTGTCCGTCAGGTTGTAGTAGAGGCAGCGGCCATCGCCGCCAACGCCGCCTTCCACCACCTCGACGGTGTTCTCTTCGTTGGGCTGCGCATAGCAGTAAGACCAGACGGAGGGATAGTTCGCGACGATCGGGCCTAATTCCAGATCGTCGAAGTTGGTTTCAAAAAGCACGGAGTCCGCGAGGGCATAAGAGCCGAACGCAAGGATCGCCGCAAGGATAAGGAGTTTTTTCATAAGTATCCTCTATTATTGGTTATTGTATATATAAAATATACCAAAAATAGGAAAAAGATACAATTATAAAAAAGGCTTCCCGCCGAAGCGGGAAGCCTTTTTTTGTCAAGCGTCAGCGTTTGCGCTGAAGCTTATCTCTGCTTTCTGGCGAAAGCCAGGGCAACGAGGGCCAGGAGGCCGAAGAGAGCCGGTTCAGGCAGTCCCTTGGGCACCAGGAGGATCCTGACGTTGTCCAGGCAGATCTCGGCGTCGTCGCAATAGCTCCACAGTTTCAGTCTGTTGATAGCTTCATTGTTGAAGACCGCCTCACTAACGCCGCCCGGATAGGTCAGCAGGGAGTCGTCGCCTTCCATCTGGTATTCGTTCTCGCCGAAGTTGACGGCGTAGAGCGTCTTGTGGTCGTAGTCGACGACATGCGTGTTGAACCTCATATAGAACGGGAACCAGGTGTTGGGCAGCACGGGGATGCCTTCCGCGGAAGTCTTTTCGTACCATTCGTCTCTGGTCTGGATGTCTTCGAGACGCATTTCGACAGGGCTGTCGCTCTTATCGGTGTTGAGGAAAAACTGAGCTTCGCACTGACGGTTGTTGTCTTTCTGGGAGACGAAGAAGTTCGCGTTGGGATGTTCTTCGCCTTCGCGGTCGACGTAGGTGTCAGGGATGTACATATCCATGGCGAAGATGACGTCGAAGTTCTCGGCGGCGTTTTCCGGAATGTTCAGGCCCAGCTGATAGCCGGTGTAGGCGGACCAGTCGTTGGCGTTGACGATGCAGGCGACGTTCTTTTCGCTGCCGGCCGGGTCTGCCACGATGATGGCGCTGTTGTGCGCGGTGCACTTATCCCAGCAGGTATCCTGCTCGCTGAGTTCGCCGATGACGGTTTCCTCGGTGACCACGGTGGGGACGAGGCTCGCGAAATCGGACTGATAGATGACGTATCCTTTCTCAGGGCTGCCGCTCTGGATGGCCAGATTAACGTCGATGGGAGCCTGGCCGGCGATGTCGCTCGTGATGCGGATGACCGGGCGATAGAAGCCGAAGTCCATCTTGGAGCGGTCGATCGTCACGTTCAGGGTGAAGGTGCCCTTCACTTCGTTGGTGGCGGAGGGAACGCTGATATATTCGGCGCCTTCCACGACTTCGGCGAAGAACTTGAAGCTGTTGCCGCCGTCGTTGCGGACCAGGATCTTGGCGGCGTCTTCAGCGTAGGAGATGGGGTTGTCGGGAACGGCGACGCTCATCTTGGGATCCTCGTTGGGCTTCCTGATGGCTTCGATGCGGAAGTCGTCGATCAGGTAAGGATCGTTGTCGCTCCAAATGTAGAAGCGGAATTCGTTGAAGTAGCCGTAGTCGCCGGAAACGGTGTCGATCAACATGTCGTCGAACTCGTATTCGCAGCCGTCGAAGGTGACGGCAAGCAGCTTACGGTTGAGCGGATCGGCGTTGTAGGTGTAGGAGAGGTCGAACCAGGCGTTCATCGGAGCCCTGTTGGTGATGCAGTCGGGATCTTCGATGTCGCGGGGGCTGAAGACCGCTCCTTCCTCGCCGACGTTCAGGGTGTATTCGCCCTGACGCTTGCCGAGCTCAGTGCCGAAGGTCAGCTGCGGGAAGGCGGAGCCCACGCATTTGACGCGGCAGCTGGTGCGGAAGTTGAAGTCGTCGTAGAGGCCGTCGGGGATGTTCACTTTGCAGTGGAGCTGACCGGCGCCCTGGACGCTCATGCAGCGGTTGTCGTCATCGATGATGACTTTGGCGTTGGGGTTGAGCCAGGCCGGATCGACAATGTTGATGGTGCCGAGGTCGGTGGATTCGAAGTCGCTGGCGTAGAAGACAAAGCCGTCTTCAGTGGCGCCCTGGGCGGTGACTCTGGCGTACTTGGTGCTGCCGTCGCTGCCTACAACTTTCACTTTGGCCCTGCCGTATTCCAAACCGAGGGCTTCCCTGTCGACGTCCAGGTTCACGGTGACGGAACCGACGTCGGTGATGGTGCCGGAGTAAGCTTCGGCGCCTTCAGCTTCCCTGATCGAGAGCCAGCCGGAGCCTTCTTCCACGGTCGCTTCGAAGGAGAGGTCGCCATCGCCGAGGTTGAAGATGGACATCTGGACGGAGTTGGTGCCAGTGGCGTAGACAACGCCGCCGCCCGTCACTTCCAGTTCAGGACCGCCGACCTCGCGGGGAACGGCTTCGCAGCTGACGTTATCGACGTACATGCTCTGGCCGCCCCAGCAGAAGAGGCGCAGTCTGGGATAAGTGCCGTCTTCCCTGCTGGGAACGGCGAGGTTTGTCACCACGACTTCGTCGCCAAGCTGCATTTCCAGGAGCTGGTAGTTGTTGGCCAGGGTGTTCATGGTGTAGCTGACATGGACCCACTTGCCCTCGTAGTCAGGGAAATCGACGGGGAAGTCGAAGTTGGCGCCGTTGGAGTGGAAGTGCATGGCGCCGTCCCTGTCGGTGAAGGTGAATTCGCCGCCCGCGCCGTCGTTGCTGCCGGTGTAGGAAGTGGAGTAGCTGCTGTCATTCTTGATGTCGTAGGAGATCTTCAGGTTGTACCTGGCGCCCAAGCCGGCCGTGAAGTCGAAGGTGGTGTGGGTTCCGCCGTAGTCGCCGCTTTGATCGATCTTCAGGCACTTCTGGTTTTCGCCGGCGCCGCCTTCCACGATGTTGTACTGCTCAGCTTCGGCACCGCGGCCGTATATGGACTGCCAGCGGGAATCCTGGGGAAGGATGTCGCCCAGTTCCATATCGTCGAAGTGGGACTGATAGATGAAGCCGTTCTGCCAGATCAGCTTCATAGTCTTGCTGCCGTAGGAGCCGCCGTCAAAGACGACGTTCGCTTCGTAGCAGCCGCGGGCGTACTCGGGATCGGCCTGGAAGAAAACTTCCTTGCTGTCAACAAGAGTGCCGCTCGTCGGGTTGATGGTCAGCCAAGGGGCGGTGCTGCTGATGGTGTAGTCGATCTCAGCGTCGGGGCCGCCGTTGAAGATGGTCGTCTGCAGTTCGGTCTCGCCCAGCTTGATGAAATCCATGTCGGGGGCGAAGATGCCCGGCTCATCATAGCGGCTGATGGTCTCGACCTGGATGGAGTCGTAGTAGGCGGCGCCGGAGGCGAGCATGCTGTTGTACTGGGTGGAGAGGCGGATGAGCACCTCGTCGGCGTAGTCGGTGCCGCAGGAGATGCTGCAGGCGTTGGTGACGCCGTTGACGCAGGCGGCGACGACTTTCTTGTTGAAAGCGTCGACGACGAAGAAGACGTCGTTGTAGCCGTTGGTGACGTTGTCGAAGTTCAGGCCGCCGGGGCTGGAGGCGCAGGCCTTGGTCGAGCCGTTGAAGTTAAGATAGAAGAAACGGACGGCGGAGGTGCCGTTGACGCCGTAAAGGGCGAACAGGTCCGTGTTGGAGCCCGGTTTGAACCTGAAGGAGATCTTGGTCAGCTCGCGGCCTTTGTTAGCCGTGCCGATGGTGATCTTCGGGGTAAGGATCATGTCATAGGCGTCGGCGGCCTGGCCTTCTTTCTTGGCCAGTTTCAGAGCTTTCGCGCCTTCGTCCTCGACGATGGTGGACGTGCCGGAATATTCTTCGCTGAAGAATCTCCAGCCTTCCACGGTGCCGACCAGTTCGGTGCCGGCTTCGTAGCTCTCGAAGTCCTCAGAGTAGAGAACTTCCGCGCTAACGGAAGCGGCCATGACGCTAACGGCCACGAGAACCGCCAGCATTAATTTGAAAAGTTTCATAGGGAACCTTTTGGTGATTGGTTAAAGTAGAATTCAAAACTCACTAGAGCATGGTATCAGTATTCTATCAAATGATGATTTTATTTTCAATGCGGAAGCATCGTTAGAGCATTTACCGCAGGCGCTCCGGACTTGGCAAAAAAACTGACATTTTGGGCGGGTTGACTATTGGGGGCGGTGTGGTATAATGGGTCTAAACGGAACGATTGTTTCGGATAGGAGTTTTTATGAGAAGCAAGGACAAAAACGTTTTGCGGGCCGTGGAAAGGCTCGTTTGGGAATTCACGGAGCGGCGCGGATATTCCCCTTCGCTGCAGGAGATCGCTGACGGCGCGGGGATATCCAAGACTACCGCGCACCGCTACGTGGCGAAGCTCAGATCGGACGGCATCGTTGGGTATTCCGGATACAGGAGCCTCGTTCCCGCCGGGGTTAAGGGCGGCTCCGTTATGGTGCCAATTCTGGGCAGGGTAGCCTGCGGGCTGCCGCGCTACGCGGAGGAGAATATCGAAAATTACGTGAGATTGCCTTTGTCTTTGTGCGGGCAGGGGGAGTTCTTCCTTTTGCGGGCGGTTGGCGATTCCATGACGGGGGCCGGGATAGAGGAGGGCGACCTCGTTCTGGTGAAGCGTCAGAATACCGCCGAGAAAGGCCAGATCGTGGTGGCGTTGACAGGGGAGGAGGCGACCTTGAAGCGCTTTTATCCCGAACCTGGGAAGAAGAGGTTCAGGCTGCATCCGGAGAATCCCGCCATGGCGGACATCATCGTTTCCAGCTGCGAAATTCAGGGCGTGGCGGTGAAAGTAATAAAAAATCTGTAATTTATGCCGCGCACATACTATTGCATAGACATGAAGTCTTTCTACGCCTCGGTGGAATGCGCGGAAAGAGGGCTTAACCCCTTCGAGACGAACCTTGTGGTGGCGGACGTGACAAGGGGGAGGAACGCCCTGTGCCTGGCCGTCTCGCCGAAACTGAAGACGCTGGGCGTCAGGAACCGCTGCCGGCTGAGCGACATTCCCAGCGGGATAGCCTACGAGATCGCGCCGCCGAGGATGGCTCTATATATAGAGTACGCGGCGGACATCTATTCCCTTTACCTCGACTATTTCGACCCCGGGGACATACACGTTTACTCCATCGACGAATCTTTCATCGACGCCACGGGGTATTTGGCGCTCATGAAAATGGATGCCGTTGCGCTTGCGAAGTTTCTGATGAACGAGATCGCCACTCGCTATCGCATACCCTCCACGGCGGGGGTGGGGACGAACCTTTACCTCGCCAAGATCGCCCTGGACATCACGGCCAAGCACGCCAGAGACCACATCGGATTTTTGGACGATGAGACTTACAGAAAGACCCTGTGGGACCACCGGCCAATCACGGACTTCTGGATGGTGGCGGCAGGCACGGCCAGGCGGCTGGAAAAGTACGGCGTCTACGACATGCGGGGCGTGGCGAATTTGCCCTGCGACGTGATGTACAAGCTTTTCGGGAAGGATGCGGAGATCCTAATAGACCATGCCTGGGGCCGGGAGCCCTGCCTTATTTCCGACATCAAGAACTACAAGTCTAAAAGCAAATCGGTCTCTTTTTCCCAGATCCTGCCGAGGGATTACAGTTACGCGGAAGCCCGGACGGTCATCCGTGAGATGGCCATAAACGGCGCGGGCGAACTTATGAAAAGGAAATTGATCACCGCTAAAGTCGGTATTTTCGTGGGCTACACCAGGGAGGCTATAGCTCCCACCAAGGGAAGCCTGAGGCTTGGCGTTTCCACGGCCTTGGCCTCCTTCATAGTGGAGGCGGCCTTGAAGATCTACGACGAGACGACCGTAAGAAGCGTGCCCATAAGGCGGCTGGGCCTTTTTTTCGAATCTGTCTGCGACGAGGGCTGCGAGGGCTACGACCTTTTCACCAACTTCGAGGCGGTGGAAAAAGAGAAGAAGGTGCAGCAGACGGTATTGGAGATCCAGAATCGCTTCGGCAAGAACGCGGTCCTGCCGGCCGTTAACTACCTGCCGGAGGGAACGCAAAGGGAAAGGAACGGTTTCATCGGCGGACACAGGGCGGGCTATGCTGACAAGAGAAGAAAGGGCTAAGCTCTTCGCGCCCTTCGACGCCATGAAAGGCCTTAAGGAAGCCTTGCGGGACAGGGAAGAGAGGCATTCGAGAGTCGCGCGCCACGAGATCTCCGAGGAGCAGGCGGAGGAGAATTCCCGCGTCATTTTGAAACTCGAGCGGGGGATGACGGTTGAGGTCTACTGCCACCACGCCTTCCACGACGTCATCATAAGAGGCCGGGTGACGGGCCTCGACCTGGCTCGAAAAATGTTATCCCTGGATGGCGAAAATATCCTTTTTGACGATATTTATGCTGTAAGCATAAAATAACTTATATTGTAGGTCGGGACGAAATTTTTAATTTGTCACGGTAATTTGCTATAATTAGTGTAAACCGACACCAATATATCTTTTAACCAAAAACAAGGGTTTTATTATGAAATTACTCAAACTTATGACGGCGGCCCTTCTCGCTCTTTGCCTGACGGCCGTTTCAGTCTACGCCGAGACCATCTGGTCCGAAGACTTCGAATCTTACGATGTCGACACCGAGATGGTTGGCACGGTGGAAGGCTGGCGTTATTTCAACGATTACGAAGGCACGTCCACGGTCGTTTTGGACGGCTCCAGCAAGGTCATCAAACTGTCCAAAGTTGAAGGCCAGGCCGACGATTCTTACGACATGATCCTGACTCCGACCGTCAAGTTGGGAGACCCCGGACGCACCTTGCAGAAGATCTCCTTCTCCGTGAAGAACGGCTCCAAGACCGACCTCTTCGCCCTCTACGGCGTGAACGGTTCCTCCATCGCCCGTTACTTCTACCTCGCCTTCAACGGCGAAGAGAAGAAAGTTTCCTCTTCTCCCTCCGGCGTGGAATTCACCAACCTCACGGACGGCTACAACGATTGCTTCGTCGTTTTGGACGTTCTGAACAAGAAGGTCGTCAAGGTCGGCGTGAACGGCGAAGAGAAAGACTGCGACATCTCCTGCGGCGATGACGTTACGGAAGACGTGGTCATACGTCTCTCCACGCAGTACGAGAGCTTTACGACCGCCGACAAGGCTGCCTATTTCGACAACCTCAAGGTCGAAGCGGATCCCCGCACCGAGAATCCGTCGATCTACGCTCCCGACACCGTCTACACGGGCGCCAAGGGCAAATTCACCATGTACAACGCCGGCCCTGACGGCACGATCAACTTCACTATCGCAAGCGACGCCGATTGGCTGACCGTGACGCCCGCCGAAGGCGAACTGACGACCAAGAAGGACATCACGCTGCGCTGCACCCAGCCCAGCGGCTTCTTCAAGGCCAATCTGACCATCGACGGCGGCGAATACGGCAGCAAGACCGTGAAAGTCGTCTGCCAGAACGGCGTCGTTTACTCGACGACCTTCGAGGAATTCGAGCTTGGCAACATCTTCCCGCAGTCTGACGAATGGGTCTGCGCTTACGGAACTGACGGCACCGACGGCTCCGCCACGGTCGTCTCCGGCGGCTTCGACGCCAGCGAAAAATGCGTCAGGATCATCGGCACCGGCTATTTCGCCCCGCACATCAACTTCGCCAACACGGAAAATCACTCCTCCACCAACAACTTCAGAGTCTCCTTCATGGTCAAGGTGGAAAATCTGGCCGGCTGGGGCGTCTACTTCAACAGCACCGACGGCTTGGGCGAGATTCACCTGAAGTCCGCGGACGGCGGCTTCACGATCGCCTGCCAAAACGCCGACTTTGCCTGCACCAACGTCTGCGCGCTTGGCGAGTGGGTCCCCATCAGCTATCTTATTAACACCACCATCAACAACAAGAAGATCCTGGAGTTCCAGTTCGGCGAATGCGTTTACAGCGATCTGGACGTCACCATTACGAGCGAAACGGACTACGACCGCTTCAGGTATTTCCGCTTCTTCATCTGGGGCGACAGCACGACCTGCCTGATGGACAACTTCAGCCTCTCTTATGAGCCGCGCCAGAGCGTTGACAACAAGATCAGCGTTACCGGCACCAAGACTTACGACATCTTCGCCACCAACGGGACCATGAGAGTCTTCAACGAAGGTTCCGTCGACACCGAAGTGACCGTCGAGTCCCCCTATGACTTCCTGACCTTCGGCGGACAGCAGAAGTACACCTTCACCATTCCGGCCAACAGCAGCGCCGATCTGACGATAGATCTTGATCGCTCCAGCATGGGCAACGACTACTACGTCAATCAGATCAAAGTCTCTAACGATACCATGACGCTCTATCAGCCCGTGATGATCCAGTCCGGCGTGGAAGGCGAAGGGTACACCTTCTACAAGAGCTATTTTGACACCTTGGAAGAGGGCGTCGACATCCGCGAACAGGATTCGGCCTGGGTGAACGGCTACGGCAATCCTCCGCTCTGCCCGATCACCGAAAAATCCGGTCAGAAGTGCCTGGCTCTCAATTACGACACCCTGAACGCCCTGCATTGCACCTTAAAGACTCCCACGGGTCTTTCCGACAAGTACAACTACCGCGTCTCCTTCATGGCCTTCGTTCCCTCGGGATGGGACGGCGACTACTCCGACTTCTGGGTGGGCTTCCAGACTGACGGCGGTACTTACTTCGAGCAGTCCCTGCAGGGGCACGAGGAAGGATACGTTTCTTTCGCCCAAATGGGCAACACCGCTCCGCTTGGCGAGTGGTTCGACGTTTCCTATACTTTCAACATTTTGCCGTCCAATGAAAAACATTTGGAGACGACCTTCGACGGCGTCACCTCGAACCTGAACTACAACATCAGTTTCGGCGACAAGGACCATCTTACGTATTGGCGTTTCTTCGGCTGGTGCAACGACAGCTCCGCCCCCACCTATATCAAGGACGTCGTCATTGAGGCGGTCGCCCGTCCGGATTCCGGCCCGCAGCTGGAAGTCGGCAGGATCGGCCAGGTCTTCTACCAGGATAGGGACAAAGACACCGAACTGACGGTCATCAACAGCGGCACCGGCAACCTCAGCTTCAGCGCCGAAGTAACGGAAGGCGCCGGCTGGCTCTCCATCAGATCCGCCGACCCCGAGACCGGCATACTGGAAGACACCATCGAAGGCACCGGCTCCAAGAAATACATCCTGGATATCGACAGGGAAGCGCTTGGCAACACCTACGGGCTTGGCAAAGTGACCGTCACCGGCGCCGGCTCAACCGCCACTGCCAATCTCTATGTCCAGGGTTTCGACGAAACCGGCATTACCTTCTATTACAGCGACTTTGAAGAAACGTCCTTGGGCGTTATCGACAAGGTCGATCCCGCCTGGCTGCAGGATCGCGGCGAAGTCGTTGAAGAAGATGGCACCAAGTGCTTGAAACTGACTACCGGCGGACAATTGCATGCCAAAGTCAACGTCCCCGACAAACTCTACGACGATTACAACTTCAGGGTGAGCTGCCGCGTGAAGGTGCCCGGCGACGGCGTCCCGCAGCTGACCTTCGGCGCCAACAGACGCCAGGGCGAATACACCCTGAACTGCGACCAGAACGAGGTCTACTTCACCATCGTCGACAGCGCCAATCAGGATGCGGTCTCCAACACCATCCCGGCCGGCGATTGGTTCGACATGAGCTACACCTTCAACTCCGATCCTCTCAACAGAAGGACGGTCTCCGTGCAGTTCGGCGACGAATTCTATGAACTCAACGACCCGAACACGAACCCCGACTGCGTCGACAGCTACTTCGAGGAATTCCGCTTCTATATCTGGGACACCGCCGAGCCTTACTTCATCGACGACTTCCGCATCGAAGCCGTAGGCAGGCCGAACATCCCGCCCGAGATGGTCACCAGTTTGCCCAACGTGCCCGTTTCCTACGCCGCTGATGAATTCGAAGTCGTGGTCCGCAATGCCGGCGGCAACAGCTTCCACTTCACCGCCGCGCCCGGCCCCGGCGTCGATTACCTGAACGTTCCGACGAACACCTTCGAAGTCAAAGGCGCCTACAGAATGACCGTCAAGATCGACCGCAGCAAGCTCGGCTACGGCTTCTACCGCCCGACCATCCGCTTCACGACGGATATCGAAGGCCAGGAGACCGTGGACGTCGTCCTGCCCATCCAGAGCGGCACGCCTGAAGAAGGCTACGTCCTCTATGCTTCCGACTTCAACTCCCTCCACACCACCAAGGAAGAGGGCGGCGAGGTCATCGGCGAACTCAGTGAGCAGGATTCCTGCTGGCTGAGAAGCACCTCCCACAACAGAGCCGACGTCGTCTACGACGAAGCCACCGGCAAGAAAGTCGTGAAGGTCATCAACGCCAACGACTGGGCCACCTACGCCGGCTATCAGCTGAACCTCGGCGTTCCCGCTGAAGCGGCTGAGAACTACGACGTCGTCTACTCCATGGATGTGAACATTCCGAAGTCCTATGTGACGCGTCCGGAATCCGAACATCCCGACGCCGGCTTCTACATCTCCCAGGTGAACGGCAACCGCCAGTGCGAAGCCTTCCTCTACCTGGATGAAGAACAGGCCACGCTGCCAGTGCAGATCGGCCTCTCCGACATCACCAACACGGAGTGGTGGGATGAGCACAAGGAAACGGCCGAGCCCGTCGAAAGCGAGTCCTGGTTCCGTTTCTACATGAGATTCTCTACGCAGCTCATTGACTTCGACCACAAGAATCTCTTCGCCGTCACCTTCGGCAGCAACGAATACCAGATGGAAGGCAACGACAGCGACCTGACCTATCCGGGCGGCATCAGCGAAGAGCAGCTCGACAGGGAAGACCTGACCAAGCTGAAACTCTGGAGCTATTGCGACGACGCCGATATCCTTATCGACAACGTCAACATACTCCTGGTGCCCAAGGGACTGCCTGAACCGGCCATATTCGGCATCCTGGCTCTCCTTGCTCTGGCTTTCATGAGAAAGCGGAGATAAGCAGCCAAGCGCTGACGCTTGACGAAGCGAAAAAGACTTCCCGGGCAACCGGGAAGTCTTTTTTTTATTTGGTCCGCGCTCACGGCCGTTGTTCGGGTTTAGCCTTGATTTTCACCATTAAATATAGTATTATTATATCAAGAGGTGAAAATAATGCTTTTTACGGCCGCAATGTTAGTTGACCGCTACGGCGATTACAAGAATCCGCTCTGCAAGATAAAGCGCATGGCGGACAAGGGAGAGATCTTCAAGCTGAAGCGCGGGCTGTACGAGACGGACGGTAATGTTCCCGGGCAGTGTCTCGCCGGCGCGCTGTACGGGCCGTCGTATCTCTCCTTCGATTACGCGCTCGCGTATTACGGCCTTATTCCGGAAAGAGTGTACGAATACACTTGCGCGACCTTCGAGAAAAAGAAGGGAAAACTCTTCGAGAATCACTTCGGGCGTTTTTCCTATAGGGACATTCCGTCGGAAGCGTATCCTCACGAGGTCGTGCTGAAGGAGGAAGCGGGCTACCCTTACGCGATAGCGACGCCCGAGAAGGCGCTCTGCGACAGGCTGTACGCGAAGCCGCCGGTCTTAAGCCAAAGGGATATCCAGGACATGCTCTTCGAGGACATGCGCATCGACGAGGAGGATCTTTTCAAGCTGGACATCGGCAAGATCCTAATACTTGCCCCGAAATATCACGACAACAACCTGAAGCACCTCGCGAAGTTTCTCGCGAAGGAGGTGAAATGAACAACGTTATAGGCGCGATGATGGCAAAATATCATCCTGCTGATCTTAAGGAAAGGGAATACGCTGTGAAGGAAGTGATCCAGGAGATCGTCCTGTGCGGATTGTCGCGGGCAGGATTTTTCAAGCAGGCCGCTTTTTACGGCGGAACGGCTCTTAGAGTCTTTTACGGATTGGAGCGCTTTTCCGAAGATTTGGATTTCTCCCTTGCGGAGACGAATCTTGATTTTGATCTTTCGGAATATTTTCCCACGCTGAGGAAGGAGCTGGCAGCTTACGGCCTTAACATGGAAGTGTTCGAAAAAAAGAAGACCAAGGTCTCGGCGATACGCTCCGCCTTTTTGAAGGGCGGGACCAAGGAACACATGCTGATGTTTTATTCGCCGGATCAGGAGCTGATGAGAATAGCATCCGGTGAGATGATCAAGATCAAGTTTGAGGTCGACGTCGATCCGCCGGCTGGCGCGAACTTCGAGCGTAAGTTTCGTCTGCTTCCCTCCGCGTACGATATTGTCTTGTACGACATGCCGTCGCTTTTCGCCGGCAAACTGCATGCCGTCGTTTGCCGCGCCTGGCAAAACCGCGTGAAAGGGAGAGACCTGTACGATTATCTGTTTTATCTATCCCGGGGCGCTTCGGTGAACATGGAGCATCTGAAAGCCAGACTCGTGCAGTCCGGCTACTGGAAAGAAAAAGCCGCCTTGAAGATTGGCGACGTGAAAAAAATGCTGCGCGCCAAGTTCGATGACGTGGATTACGAAAAGGCCAAATTAGACGTTGAGCCTTTCGTCAGGGACAAGAGGGAACTTGACCTTTGGAACGCGGATTTCTTCAAGCAAATAACGGAAAATCTGAAGTGACCGCCAAGATGGCATTACGCGGGCTGGCGGGGCATTCCTCTTTTTTGTTAAAATAGAACGTAAACTTATAAAATGTTAACGAGGGTGGAATTTATGAAAAAACTTTCTCTCTTTCTGGCGCTTGCTTCATTTTCGGCGGGCGTTGTACTGGGCGAAGCCATCAACGCTTCGGAAATAACCAAGGCGCCCATCGCTGGTCTTTCAATTTTCAAGAACGGGACCGTTCTGGTCGAAAGGAGCGTCGAGCCTCCCAGCGAGGGGCCGTGCTACCTTAGCGGCGACATCAAGCCCTATCACGGGACGTTCTGGGCGCTCAGCGACAAATCTTTGAAGATGACGGCCTTTCAGGAGACGGTCATCTCTAACAGCGTCTCCTCGGTGGACACTCGCTCTTTTGCGGAAAGGCACGGAGGATACGAGGCGGTCGTTTGGTTCGTATCGGAGATTACCACTCTCAAAGAAGAATTGGATTTTATGCAAAAGGAGGGTGCTGCTGGAAGAGTGCTCACCATACAGCCGGTAACGGACGAAAAGACCTCAAAGACTTTTTACAAGGTGGAAGGCGTGGTAGAGAAGTTGCCGAAGGCAAGCCCTGCCGTTAGGAACGGCATTATGTTGCCCAATCCCGTTTTTGACGGAGTGGTAGTGAAGTTCCCGGCGGGCGGCGTCGTCAGGATCCCTAACGCCAATCTGAAGGCTGTTTCCGCCGCCGGCGAGAACCAGATCGAAACTTCCGTCACCAGGAATCTCTGGAAAGTGGAAGGCGCCGAGAAGCCCTTCAAGATCGAATACGCCACCCAGGGCATGACCTGGGCGCCTTACTACAGGATGGAGCTTAATGAGGGCAAGGCGAAGCTTACCATGGCCGCCGACATCAAGAACGAGATGGAAGACTTCAGTGAGGCGGAAGTGTCGCTCGTCTCCGGCTTCCCGAAGATCGACATGGAAGGCAAGGATTCGCTTCTTAATTTAAGGGTCTCCCTCAACGGCTTCCTTGACGTTTTGGACGGCGGGGCTGTTTACAACGCTCCTCGCAGGCGCAGCTACATTTCCAACAATTATATGGCTCAGGCTCCCATGATGGCCGCCAAGGCTTTGGGTGATATGGGTATGGCCGATGAGGAGAGCGCGACGCTCGGCGCCGTGGCCCAGGTCGAGGAGAAAGGCGCGGTCAACATGCATTTCCAGAAGATTGGAAAGCAGAGCCTGAAGAAAGGCGAGACGCTGAGAACCGACATCGCTTCCGCGGAACTGGAATACACAAGCAAGGTATCCTGGAACGTCACCGCGATGCGCGATATCGACCAGAACGGCTATATGCGGAACTTAACGACCAACGCGGCCCAGACGGTCTGGGACATCCTGGTCTTCAAGAACCCCTTCTCATTCCCCATGACCACCGCGCCCATGGAAGTTCTGCTGGACGGAACGTTCTATTGCCAGACGCCGCAAAGCTGGCTGAATCCCGGCCAGGAAGGCAAGACGACTCTGACCAAGGCTCTCAGTTTGGAACCGAAATTGGAGGAGAACGAAAGGGCGGAAGAAGCTGAACCCAAGACGCTGAAACTCGAGCACTCTACCTACCGTCAGGTGACGGTGGACGGCAAGGCCACGCTCAAAAATCACCGCAAGGAAAAAGTCACGGCGGAGATCATACTGAGAGTCAGCGGCGTCATAGAGAAAGTCGAACTGGGAGAAGGGCAGAAGGAGACGAGATCCGTCTCCATTCCCTACGGCGTGAACCCCGTCAGCTCCAAGACCGTGGAAACGGAGATAGAGCCGGGCGCCACGGTTGAGATCAACTATACCTACACCTCTTACATCAGGTATTAACGAGCCACTTTTAGGAGAAACATCATGCGAAGAAATCATCTGTTTGTTTTGCCCGTCCTGGCGCTGCTTTTAGGTTCCAATCTTTTCGCCGTCGAGCAGGAAGAGCTTGTCAAGGCGCCCATCGTTTCCCTTGAATTCTTCAAGAGCGGACTGACCATCGTGAGAAGGCAGGTGACGCCTCCGGAAGACGGAAAGCCAGTCTATTTTTCAGGCGACATCAACCCGGCCTACGGCACCTTCTGGCTTTTGGGTGACGAAAAGATCTCCATCGCGGCCAAGCTGGAAAACGTCAGGACCAACATTAACGAGTCGCTGGACTATCTGCCTTACGCGGAACGCTTCAAAGGCGAGAAGGGCAGAGTCTGGTTCACTTCCGACATGCCGGATCTCGACAGCGCCTTAAAATGGATAGCCAGCGAGGAAGGAGCCGAGCAGTTCCTGTATCTGCCAGAGCAGAAGGAAGCGCGCGGCGCCAGAACTTACAGCGTTGTCGGAACGATCGAGGGCAACGTCGGAAACGACCTGCTTGTCAGGCTTCCCAACAAATCCGCCGTCAAGATCCCGACGGGTATGATCACTATGGTCTCCGGCAAGGAAAAGGAACGCCCGAAGTACCAGAAGATGAAACTCTGGCAGGTCACGGGCGCCACCAAGCCCTTCGAGTTCGAGTATCTCACGGACGGCATGGCCTGGGCGGCCTCCTACAGGCTGGAACTGGACAGGGAAGGCAAAGCCTATCTCTCCATGGCGGCCGACGTCAGAAACCATTTGGAAAAGATCGAGAATGCCGATATCACCCTAGTCGCCGGACAGCCCAACGTGGAGTTCATGGGCACGCCTTCGCTGCTTGACCTGAAGGTTTCCGTCCAGGGCTTCTTCCTCGGCCTCAACGGCGGAGGAGAAGTGGACTCGGCGAAGGATCTGAGGAAACAAGTGTGGGCGTCAGTCAGAAACAACACCTACGAACTGCCGAGATTTTTTGGAAGCCGCAAGGAAGCCGCTCCCGGAGCCGCCTTAGCTCGCGAAGCGGTGGTGGAAGCCGAAGATGACATGGAAGCCGCTGAGGACGCGCCTATGCAGGTGAGCGAAGGCTTCGCCTCCACCGACAAGGAGCAGGGCGCCGACGTCAGCTACGTCTCGGTGGGCAAACATACGATGGATAAAGACAGCGCCACGCACATCCCGGTGGGAACAGCGGAAGTCGAGATCGAGCGCAAGGCGGAATGGAAGATCGAAGCCAGACGCTACAACAACGGAAGGCTGAATCCCTCGCTGGAGGAGAGCGGCGTGCAGAATCTGTGGGACATTCTCAGCTTCAAGAACCCCTTCGCCTTCCCGATGACCGCCGGCGCCATGGAAGTGACGGAAGGCGGCCACATCTACAGCCAGAGCATGCGCAAATGGGTGAATCCCGGGCAGAAGGTCAACATGAACCTGACGAAGGCCCTTTCCCTTACGGCTAAGGTCGAGGAAGAAGTCGACAAGAAAGCCAAGGTCGTCAAGCGCCGCAAAAAAGTCAACGGCGAGAACGTGGAAGGCAACGAGAAGAAGATCAACGGCAAGCTGACGATCCACAACTACCGCGGCAGCGACGCCAAGGTCAAAGTCTTCCTGAACGTTTGCGGCGACTTCGAGAAATTCCCGATCCCCGAAGAAAAGCTCGTCAGCCAAAAGGACGTTGAGGGCGAAATGAACGCCCAAAGGGAAAGAGTCTGGGAGCTCGAGATCCCCGCCAAGGGCGAAGCCACCTTCGAGTATCACTACACCGTCTTCGAAGCGAAATAATTTTAAGTTGACATGAGACGGAACGAATTTAGCAAATGCGATCAGTACGCTTGTAGGATAGCGGCCTTACGGTCGTTCCCGAAAGAAACGCTGAAATCACTGCGCGAGTATTATCGCGTAGGGTTGACTTATACCAGCAATGCTCTGGAGGGGAACTCTCTTACCGAAAGCGAAACAAAAATAGTCATTGAAGACGGACTGACTATCAGCGGGAAGCCGCTTCGCGACGTGTATGAGGCGACCGGTCATGCCAAGGCTTATGACTTCATTTATGAGCTTTTGAAGAAACGTCATGTTTTGGAATCTGACGTCCTTAAGATCCATAAGCTTTTCTATTCACAAATTGACAGATCCAATGCCGGAAGGTGGCGCTCTGTCAGAGTTTTCATTTCCGGTTCCCACAGGACACTGCCGGATCCAGAAAAGATTCCCGGGCTCATGGCTGGATTTTTGAAGTGGATGGAGAGGAATGAAGGAAAACTTCATCCTATCGAGTTCGCCGCGCTTGCGCACCAAAAGTTCGTTTACATTCATCCTTTCGTGGATGGCAACGGCCGCGTGGCGCGTCTTCTGATGAATCTTATGCTGCTTAGGGCGGGCTGGACGCTTGCCATTATACCGCCCGTTTGCCGGCACAAATACATCACCGCTCTCGAAAAGGCCGAGACCGATCCTTCTCAGTTTGTGCTTTTCATTCGGGACAGGGTCTGCGAGACTCAAAAAGAGCTTCTGCGTCTGATGGGGCAGTCCATAAACTTACAGGATGATAGAGTAAATCCCGGGGGATATGATAGAGTAAATGATAGAGTAAATTTTAGCGTGGTCGCCAAGGAAATCCTTTCAGCAATTGAAAAAAATCCTGGCTCAAAGACCAGGGAATTGGCCGCGTTTGTGGGGAAGAGCATTCCAACCGTTTCCAGATATCTTAGAATCTTGAAAGACTCCGGAAAAATTGAATTTCGCGGCGCGCCTAAAAACGGCGGATATTTTGCCGTTTGAATGGCAAAAACGGGATGAAAAAGCTCTACTATAACGGCGCTGTTTATGTTGGCGGCGGCGAATTGGCCGAGGCTTTCGTTGTTGAGAACGGAAGATTCGGCCCTGTAGGCGGCAATTCGCTGCTTGAGAGCTATCCTGCGTATGAAAAGACAGACCTCCAAGGTGCTTTCGTCTGCCCCGGCTTCAACGATTCGCACATGCACCTTCTGGGCTACGGATTGATTTTGCGCCAGGCTCCGCTGCATGCGCATACTGAAAGCCTTGCCGACATGTTGGATTGTCTGCGGACTTTTCTCGCAAGGAATCCCTTAAGCGCAGGACAATGGCTGATTGGACGCGGCTTCAACCAGGATTATTTCAAGGGCGCCGCGCGTCTGCCGTCAAGGAGCGACCTTGACGGTGTGTCAAGGGAGATTCCCATTCTCATAACGCGCGTTTGCGGCCATATGGGCGTCGTTAATTCCAAGGCCCTGGAAATATTGGATATCGCGGAAAATACCGCCGTTTCAGGCGGAGCGGTCGATCTTGAGGAAGGGCGTTTTTACGATAACGCTCTCGAGCTTGTCAAAGCCAAGCTGCCACAGCCTTCCAAAGGCGAAATAAAAGAAATGATCGTATCGGCCGTAAAAGAGCTCAACCGCCGCGGTGTCACCAGCGTGCAGACGGACGATTACTGTGTTTTCAAAAAGATCGCTCCAGCTGTCATAAATGAAGCCTACCGTGAATTGGAAAGGGAAGGAGCGCTCACGGTCAGAATCTGCGAGCAGTGCAATTTCACGACGCTTGAGGAATTGAAAAGCTTCGTTGATTCCGGAGAAGTGAGAAAAGGCTCGGAACTTTTCAGGATCGGTCCCGTCAAGCTGCTGGGCGACGGGTCCTTGGGAAGCCGGACGGCCCATCTTACGAAGCCTTACAAAGGAAGCAGCGAATACGGATTTTCGCTCTTCGCGCCCGAGCGTCTTCAGGAGATGATCTCCTACGCCCACAGATCTGGCTTGCAGGTCATTGTGCACGCCATAGGGGACAAATGTCTGGACGAAGTTCTGGAAGCCTTTGAAAAAGCCCTGAAAGAGCTTCCAAGGCCCGATCACAGGTACGGCATAGTCCACTGCCAGGTTACTAGGGAAGACCAGCTGGATAGGATCGCCAGGCTTGGATTGCGCGTTTACGCCCAGAGCGTTTTCCTTGATTATGACAATCACATCGCGGAAAAACTGTTGGATCCGGAGCTTTTGAAAACAAGTTACAGCTGGAAGACGCTCCTTGAAAAAGGCGTTTCCGTCTCCAACGGCTCCGACTGCCCGGTGGAGGAACCGGACTGCCTGAAAGGCATACAGCTGGCTGTCACAAGGACCTCTCTGGACGGTACCGGACCTTATCTGCCTAGCGAGGCTTTCACCGTCGCGGAAGCGTTGGACTCCTTCACTTTCCGCGGCGCGGAAGCGAGCTTTGAGGAAAAGGTGAAGGGCAGGATAAAGGAAGGCCAGCTGGCGGATTTCGTAATACTCGACAAAGATCCCTTCAAGGCCGCTCCCGAAGATATCCGTAAGATAAAAGTCGTCGCCGCTTATTTAGGCGGCCGCAAGCTCTGACCTTATTTCAGAAGAGTGTGCTCAAGGAGGATCTTCACGCCGAGGATGATCAGGACGATGCCGCCGGCGATCTCAGCCTTGGAGCTGAATTTTACGCCGATATATTTGCCGAAGGAGACGCCGATAGCCGAGATCGTGAAAGTGGTAAGCCCTATCAGCAAGGCCGGAAGCACGATCGTATCCTGAAGCAGGGAGAGCGAGACGCCGACGGCCAGGGCGTCGATGGAAGTGGCGATGGCAAGCTTAAGCATCGTGAGGAAGGCCAGAGACGAGGTGAGGCTCTCCTCTTCATTGGAAAGCGCTTCCCTGATCATGTTGACGCCGATGAGGAAGAGAAGGCCGAAGGCGATCCAGTGGTCAAAGCTTTCGATCATTCCGGCGCAGCGGGCGGAGAGGAAGAAGCCTATCACCGGCATCAAAAACTGAAATCCGCCGTACCACAAACCTATCACGAGAACGTGCTTGAGGCTGAAGCTTTTTAAGGTCAGACCCTGGCAGATGGAGACGGCGAAGGCGTCCATGGAAAGGCTGACGCCCAGAAGTAAGATCTCAAAGAGGGACATTATTCCTCGCTTTCCGCGCTTTTGGTGGGAGAGCCCAGACCTTTCCCTTTCCACTCGAAGAGCGAAATGAGCTCGAAGTGCTTGGTGTGCGGGAAGAGGTCAAGCGGCTGGATCTTGCTGAGCTGGTAGCCGGCGTTCGCGAATTTGGCGGCGTCCCTGGCAAAGGTCGGCGGACCGCAGGAAATGTAGATGAGCCGCTTGGGCTCAAGGTGCTTGACGGCGGAGACGGCCTTGTTGGTCAGCCCGGTCCTGGGAGGGTCAAGTATGCAGATGTCGGGCTTGACGCCTGTTTCCAGAAGGCCTTTCAGGAAGTTTTCCGCGAAGTCCGCGGTGTATTCGCAGTTCGTAAAGCCGGCGGCTTCGGCGTTCTTTTTGGCGTAGGCGATGGAAGAAGGGTCGATCTCGACGCCCAGAACTTTCTTTACTTCCTTTGCCAATGTGAGTCCGAAGAAGCCCGCGCCGCAATAGACGTCCAGCAGAAGGTCGTCTGATTTGGGCTGGGCGAAATCTCTGACGACTTTGGCGAAGGTCTCCAAAAGCGAGGGGTTGACCTGGAAGAAACCACTGTAGGAATTGAAGAACCTCAGCCCGCAGAAGTCGTAGAAGACGTCCTCGTCGCCTAAGCTTTCCTTCGTTTTGTAGTCGTACGGCTTCGAGGAGACGACGTTGTGGTTGTCCTTGAAATAATAGTAGGGCTCCCCGCTGTGCGTCCTCAGGACCAGAAGCTTGTCCTCCATGCGCATGGGGATCTTCGAGAAATCGTCCTCTAAGGCGAAAATAGGGCACTCTGTCAAGGGGAATATGGTCTTGGGCGCGTTCCTCAGGCAAAAGCCGTAATACGGCTCTCCTGCTTCGCCTACGGCCGGGTGCAGGTCTATTCTGTTGCGGTAATGGGTGGTCTTCGGAGAGGGGAGAGCCGGAAGGATCTCGGGGAGCTCGAGGAAGCCGCCCGTCCTGATGAGAAGGTCTTTCAGCTGCTTGACGAAGATCTCAAGCTGGTACGGGTATTTTATGTGCTGGTACTGGCAGCCGCCGCAGCGTCCGAAGTTCTTGCAGAAGGGCTCCTGGCGCTCGGGGGAAGGCTCTATAACTTCAAGAAGGTCGGCGAAAAGCATCCTGCGCTTTTTACTGATGATCTTGACGCGCACCTTTTCGCCTTTGATGGCGAAGGGCACGAAAATGACAAGATTGTTGATCCTTCCGACCGCTTCGCCGCCGAAGGCGTTGTCGACGAGGTCCAGGACTATTTCATCTCCAATTCTGACAGCCACAATCTATTCGCTTACGTAGCTGGTGTCGGGGGTGTATTCCGGAACGATCTTGCAGAGCTCTTCTCTGGTCTCCTTTTCGTTCCCGAAGGCCGCCACGTCGATGAGCTCGAGGATCTTTTCTTTAAGCTCTTCGTAATTTTCCGGATTGGTCCTGGTGACCATGATCTTCTTCATCCTGGTCGGCTGTTCGCTGCCGTCGTAGACTAGCTGCTCGTGCATTTTTTCGCCGGGCCTTAGACCGGTAAAGACGATCTGCACGTCGCTGCCCGGGCGTTTGCCCATCAGCCTTATCAGCTGGTTGGCAAGGTCGACGATCTTGACAGGTTCGCCCATGTTCAATATGAAGATCTCGCCGCCCTCTCCTATGGTCGCGGCTTCCAGAACGAGCTGGGCCGCTTCGGGAATAAGCATGAAGTAGCGCGTCATGTCAGGGTGCGTGACGGTGACGGGCCCGCCCTTTATGATCTGCTCCCTGAAGAGGGGAAGGACGCTGCCCGAGGAACCCAAGACGTTGCCGAACCTGACGGAGATGAATCTTGTCGAACTGATGGTGTTGAGGCTCTGGACGAATTTCTCGGCCACTCTTTTGGTGGCGCCCATGATCGAGCTCGGCTTGACAGCCTTGTCGGTCGAGATCTGGATGAACTCCTCGCAGCCGTGCTTGTCGGCGGCGCAGGCGATCTGGTAGGTGCCCTTGACGTTGTTAAGGACGGCTTCCAGAGGGTTGAGCTCCATGATCGGCACATGCTTGTAAGCCGCGGCGTGGAAGACGATCTGGGGCTTGTGCTCGGCGAAGATATGGTCGAGCCTGGCTTCGTTCTTGATGTCCGCGATGTAGGGGCAAATCTTAAGATCGGGGAACTTGGCCTTGAGTTCGCGGTCTATCTGGTAAAGGTTGAATTCGCAGAGTTCCAGAAGGATCAGCTCCTCGGGCTTGAAGAGCGCGATCTGGCGGCACATCTCGGAACCGATGGAACCGCCGGCGCCAGTGACGAGGACGCGCTTGCCCCTGATCTTGTTCTTTATGGCGGGCAGATCCAGTTCCACGGGATCGCGGCGCAGAACGTCTAGGATGTCGACTTCCCTAAGGTCGGAGACCGTCACTTTGCCGTCCACGATGTCGTTGACGGAGGGGAGGGTTTTATACCTGATCTTAAGGGCGTTGCAAGTCTCGGCCACTTCCTTGATGGCATGGCCTGAGGCGGAGGGGATGGCGATGAAGACTTCCTCAGTGAAAGTCGTGTGGACGATGGTCTCCATTTGAGATCTGTTGCCGAGGACGGGAACGCCCTGGATCAGCATACCAAGTTTTTTGGGATCGTCGTCGATGAAGCCGACGACCGCGTATTTCGGCAGATTGGCGTTGATCTCCCTCAAAAGCATAACGCCCGCGTCGCCCGCGCCGACGATCAGAACGTTCTTCCTGCCGGTGCGGCGCCAGGCGAGGAATTCCTTTTTCAGCCTCATGGAGAAACGCATGGTCGTGATGAGGACGGTTGCGATCACCATGTCGCCCAGGAAAATGTAGACGGAATAGTTGAAGGGTTTCTCGGGGATCTTGCTGACAAGGATCGTCACTATGCAAGCGACGAGCGTGCTGACCGAGACGGCCTTGGCGATGTTGACGGCGTCGTGCAGTCCGGCGTAGCGCCAGCCGCTGCGGTAGAGGGAGAAGCAGGCGAAGACAACGAGCCTTACGACCACTATTATCGGCAGGCAGTAGGCCAGCATCTCATAGTAATTCGAGAAAGGCTTTTCGGCGCAGCTCGCGTGCACGAAAGTCATGATCAGAAAACTCACGGCGCAAAGCAGGGCGTCGCAGACGACCATCAGCCAGACAAGCGGTCCGCGGTCGGGATTTTTCAGAAAGTTCAGCTTCATGATCTTATTTTTTCAGGCGGTAAAGTTTCAGTTCGAATTTTTTATCAATGGGTTCCAGGGAACCGATCTCTATAAGTTTGTCTTTTATGGGAAGGAAAGCCGCGGTGTGGTTGCCGTCCCGGAAATTGACGAGCAGAAAGGCGTTCTCTTTTTTCGCCAGCTGCTCCAAAAGTTGTTCGGAAGTCTGCGAGGCCCACATCTTGTGCTTTGCGCCCGCGTAGTAGGAAAGCTGCTTCAAGCCGTCGGGCTCGATCAAAAGGGACTTTTCGGGAAGGAGTTTCTTTTCGGCCAGCTGTTTCCCGTAAAGCTTTAAGGGAAGACGGTGGCTCTCAAGGGGACGGAAGGCTTTGTAGGTCAGCATTAGGAAAGCCGCCGCGAGACAGAAGGCCAAAAGCAGTTTCTGGTAGCCTTTCTCGACTCTCAGATAAGAGGTGAATAGCCCCATGTAGACTGAGAGCACGAAGACCGGCAGGACGATGTGCCTGTTGCTGACCGCGAACTTCGTGGAGACGTAGCGGTAGAAGACGGCGCCCATTATCACGATCAGCGCGGCCGAGAAAACGTTTATGGGAGCGCACAGCTTCAGGGGCCTCTTCGTTATCAGGTAGTAGAACGCGATGAGAAGCAGCGCCAATCCCACCGGATGCAGCGTCTTCCAGGTCTTGTAGAGGATCTCGTAGCCGAACAAAGCCCTCTGGTGGTCCCAGGCCAAATGAGCGAAGGCGTACTTCGTCCTCGCCATCGGGATAGGCTTGCCCTGGGCGTCGTAGATTTCCGCGGAGGGTTTCAAAGGATCGGCCACGTCGTATTTTTCCTCGCCCATTCCCTGGGCGGAGAAGATCTTGTCGAGCCTGGCGAAATCCCACTGTCCTTTCACTACTCTGACGGCGCCGAAGACGGCAGCGGCCGAGACTAGAAGAATGGCCGCGCAGACGAAGAAGATCTTGAACCTGGCTTTGAAATGATTGTCGCGGTCCCTTTCATAGTGCGCCAAGAAGAGCGTAATGAAGGCGACGAAAAGAAGCGAGAGCATCTCGAGCCTTATTAAGAGCGCGAGGAAAATGAAGACGAGGCTAAGAGCCAGCTTCTTGTAGTCCCAGTTCTCGGGATCTTCCTTTTCCAGTCCGGTCAGAAGGAAATAGACCGCCCAGAGGCCGAAGCAGATGGCGGGGGCTTCCCTTAGGACCTGGCAGGACACTTCCGTGAAGATCGGGTGCCAGGCGATGTAGAAGCCCGTGACAAGCGCTGGCAGTTTCCCGAAGATCCTCTTCGCCAGAAGATAGACGGGAACGAGCGCCAGAAGCCCGAAGAAGAAGTTCAGGATGAGGACTGATGTCTCGGCGGAAAGCGAACCAAAGGAGATCTTCTGCAGGCAGGCCGCGAAAAGCGGGAAGAGGTTGAAGGGATAAGCGTTCGTAAAGGCGCCCTTAAATCCAAGCTCCTGGATCTTTTCTATCCACTGAACATAGAGGAGTCCGTCGTTTACGATGACGTACTCCCTGATCAGGAGGAGATAGATCCTGACGACCGCCGCGAGACCAATGGTCACGGCGAGCCCGTGCTCCGCCAGGAATCTTAAAAATTTGACGCCTTTACTTTCGCTCATCAGGCCGGATTTTCCTTAAGCCATTTCTTAATTTCACTGACCACGATCTTCTGGTCCTCAAGCGAGAGCTTGTTGAAGAAGGGGATGGACATAGAATGATCGCCCATGTATTCGGTCACGGGGAGGTCTCCGCGCTTCCAGCCGTATTCTCTGACGTAGAAAGGCTGCAGGTGGATGGGGGAGAAGTACTGGTTGCAGCCGATGCCGATCCCGCGCAGGTGCGTTATGAGCGCGTTCCTCTGGTCGCCGCTGTACTGCTTGGGAAGCTGGATGACATAGACGAACCAGCTGCGCTTCAAGTTTTCGGGATCGGGGCAGGGGAGGACCACTTCGGGAAGTTCTTCTTCGAAGAGCTTCGTGTAGCGGGCGGCCACTTCCGCTCTTTTCGGCAGTATCTCGCCAAGGCGGGAGACCTGGACGGTGCCAAGGGCGCAGCTCATGTCGCTGAGGCGGTAGTTGTATCCTAGCCTCGCGTGCGCGAGCCAGCCCATGCCGGCGTCTCTGCCCTGGTTGCGCATGGAGACGCAAAGGCGGGCGATCTCGTCGTTGTCGGTTATTATGATGCCGCCTTCGCCTGTCGTTATCTGCTTGTTGGGATAGAAGGCGTACAGGGCGCAGTCGCCGAAGGTGCCGGCCATTTTCCATTCATTCCCGTCTTTTATCATGGCGCCGATGGCTTCGCAGGCGTCCTCGATGACGGCGAGATTGTGCTTTCTGGCCACTTCCATGACTCTAACCATGTCGACGGGCATGCCGAAGGCGTGCACCGCCACGATGGCTTTGGTCTTCTCTGTTATGGCGCCCTCGATCTGGTCGATATTGAAGTTCATGTCGACGGGATCGATGTCGATGAAGACTGGCTTGGCGCCCTCAAAGATCACGCAGTTCGCTGAGGCGATGAAGGAGAAGGAAGTCGTGATGACTTCGTCGCCGGGTTTAAGCCCAAGCGCCCTGACGCAGAGGTGCAATCCGGAAGTGCCGGAGTTGACGGCCACGGCGTGCTTAATTCCGGCGTAATCGGCTATGGCTTTCTCGAACTCCGGAAGCTTCGGGCCCAGGCTCAAAGTCCCGCTCTTCATCACTTCGACCACGGCTTCTATTTCTCTTTCCGTAATGTCGGGGGAGGAGAGGGGAATGTGATATTTCGTTTCGCTCATTGTTTTTAGATCACAAAGGAGGTTTTCTTATCGACGGCCAGGATCGTTTCGGTCATGAGGGCGATGGCGGATTCCACGTCCTTCATGTCGAACAGTTCGACCGGGGTGTGCATATAGCGGTTGGGGATAGAGATCAGCTGGCAGGCTACGCCGCCGCTTGACAATTGCATGGCGTTGGCGTCGGTTCCGGTGCCGCGGCAGGCCGCGTCGCGCTGGAAAGCGATATTCTTTTTGCCGGCGGTCTTGACGACTAGGTCGAAGAGCTTCGGATTGATGTTCGGGCCTCTCGTCACGACGGCGCCAGATCCCATCGTCACGTCGCCGACCACGTCTTTGCCAACGCCCGGCATCAGACAGTGGCAGACGTCCACCGCGAAGCCGAATTCCGGCTTGATGCTGCCGGCGGCCGTCACGGCGCCGCGCAAGCCGATCTCTTCCTGGACGGTCGCGACCGCGTAGACGGCCAGATCGCCGAGGTTCTTGCCTTTGAGGTTTCTCAAAACTTCACCGATGATGAAGGCGCCGATCCTGTCGTCCACGCCGCGGCCGACGTAAACGTCGTGGGCCAGATGTTCAAGCGTGTAGCCGTAGGTGATGGGGTCGCCGATCTCGACGGTCTTCTTCAGTTCTTCCTCGTCGTAGATGCCGGTGTCGATCCACATGTCGCGGAACTCGGTCGTTTTCTTCCTTTCGTCGGCGGACATGAGGTGGATGGCCTTTTTCCCGATGACGCCGGGGACGTCGCCCTTGGCGGTGTGGATGATGACGCGGCGGCCGGGGATGATGTTCGTGTCGAAGCCGCCCAGAGGCTGGAACTTGATGACGCCGTCGCAAATGCTTTGCACCTGGAAGCCGATCTCGTCGATATGGCCGGCCAGCATGACTTTCCTCTTGCCTTTCTCGTTAAGGACGGCGAAGCTGTTGCCGTGCGTGTCGCCGTAGACTTTGTCGGCGAAGGACTTCATTTCAGCGCGCCAAATGTTTCTGGCGCCGTCTTCGTAACCGGTCGGGCTGGGAGCGTTCAGGAGTTTTTCCAGATAGGTCATGCTTGATTTTTTCATTTTTCTTCCTTAGAGTTTATGTTTGAAAGATAAAGATCGTAGATGTCGAATAAAGATTTGGAAACGACGCGAGTGTCCGCGCAGGTCGTAATGAAGTTCGTGTCGCCGAAGTAGCGGGGGACGATGTGCATGTGCAGATGCTCCGCGATGCCGGCCCCGGCGATCTTGCCCATGTTGATGCCGATATTGAGCCCGCCGGCGCCCACGCTCTTTTTGACTATTGCCTGCCACTTTTTGAGCAGCGTGAAGAATTCAGCGTAAGTCTCCTCGTCCAGCTCGTCCAGCGTCTCGACATGGGAAAAAGGGAGTATCAGCACGTGTCCCGGGGTGTAGGGATAGGTGTTCATGCAGACGAAGCACTTTTTGCCCCTCTCCAGGAGGAGGTTTTCGCGGTCTGAGGCCAAGGGCGCCTTCACTTTCGCGCAAAACACGCATTCCCCGTCCTTTTTCGGCCCGGAGATGTAGGCGCTCCGCCAGGGGGCCCAGACTTCTCCCACCTTGCGCAGGGATTTCGCCAGTTCCTCGTTGAGTTCTTTTTCAATATCCATAATTAATTCTATATTTTAGCATATTTCGCTTTATATAAAGTGTTGACAGGGATGATAAGATGGAAGTGATAGGTTTTTGCCTATAAAATTTGGAGTGTGTGATATGTCAGAAACAGTATTGAACGTGAACGCGCCGCCCAAGGATCACGTCATGGTCCTGGACGGTCAGGGCTGGGTAGGCCTTGTCAGTATGATGGGAAGCGAGACGACGATCGTCAACGCCGCCAGGGTCTCTTTCGGGAAATTCGTTTCCGAAATTTCGGAGCGCGACATCATTTTGATGAAGTACCTTCTCGAAAACCGCCACACGAGCCCCCTGGAGCACGTGGTCTTCTCCTTCATCGTCCACTGCCCGCTCTTCGTCAGGAGCCAGTGGCACCGCCACCGCACCTGGTCCTACAACGAGATCAGCCGCCGCTACACCGAGACGGACATCGAGTTCTATGTTCCGCCCATGGTCAGGTCGCAGAGCGAGAACAACCGCCAGGCTTCGGAAGACACCATGTCAAAAGAAGCTCAAAACGAAGCGAGGGAAATGATCAGGAAGGCCAACGAGCAGAGCTTAAAGGAATACGAAGCGCTGCTGACTAAAGGCGTCTGCCGCGAACAGGCCAGGGGCGTCCTTACCCAGAACGTCATGACGACCTTCTGGGCGACCGTCGATCTGCACAACCTGGCGCACTTCTTGGAAATAAGGGACCACGCCGGCGCGCAGTGGGAGATGGTCCAGTACGCCCGGGCCATAAAACAGCTTATAAAACCGAAACTGCCGCACGTGGCGGAAATAATGCACTGGTGAAACAAAGCCGGAAAATAAAAAACCATCCACGAGGGATGGAATTTGGTGGAGAATACCGGGTTCGAACCGGTGACCTCTTGCATGCCATGCAAGCGCTCTACCAACTGAGCTAATTCCCCACGGAAAACGACGACAATAATACTACAAAGAGGAGTAAAAGTCAAATGCCAATTTTCTATCCTATGAAGTTCTCGCCCGTTTACAGGGCCAAGACCTGGGGCGGCCGCTGCCTCACCCGCTTTTTCAACCGCCCGACGCCTGCCGTTTCCCCGGTCGGCGAATCCGCTGAGATAATCGACATGCCCGGCATGTCCAGTTCGGTCGCGGAAGGCCCGATGGCCGGCATGACGCTTACCGAGCTCTGCAAGGAATATCCCCAGGAGATCTACGGCCGCCAGGCCAGCCAGTACCAGTACACCGGCTTCCCGGTCGTCTTCAAGTACATCAACGCCGAGGAGGCCCTTTCCATCCAGGTCCACCCCGACGACCGCTACGCGATGAAGTATGAGAACGCCAACGGCAAGTTCGAGGCCTGGTACATCGTGGACGCCAAGCCGAACGCGAGGATCTCAAGAAGCTTCAAGCCCGGCGTCACCGCCGAAAAGGCCAAGAAAGCCATCAGGGAAGGCCGCGCCGAGGAAGTCATCCACTCCTACCCCGTCGAGAAAGGACAATCCATCATCGTTCCTCCCGGAACCATCCACGGCATCGGAAGAGGCCTTATCGTCGCCGAGGTCGCCCAGAACTCCGACATCACCTACCGCGCTTACGACTACAACAGAACTCCCGCCAAGGGCGAAAAGCGCCCCCTGCAGATCGAAAAAGTCCTTGACGTTCTGAAATTTCAGGACCAGAACGATTTCGTAAAGGAAGTGAAATTAAACAGCCTCTGCTCGAAGATCTGCCTTAACGACTGCTTCTCCCTTTACAAGTATTCCTTCAGGGAACCCATCCACGACTACACCTACAACCAGTTCAGGCTGCTCTGCAACGTGGAAGGACATGGCACGATCATTTCCCCGGACAGCCTTTTCGAGGACATCGAGTTCCATCCCGGCGACACAATTCTGATCCCCGCCTGCCTCTACGACTTCAGCCTGGTCCCCGCGACGCACTGCGTCATGCTGGAAGTCTTCGGCGGCAAGTTCGACAAGAACGAGGACCGCAAGCAGGCGATGATTCCCCATCCCCAGGGCCAGTTCTAAGATCAGCGAAATCGCAAAAAAAGAAAGGACCTGCTCACGAGAGCAGGTCCTTATTTATTATTGGCAGGCGTGCCAGGACTCGAACCTAGAATGGCGGAACCAGAATCCGAAGTGTTACCATTACACCACACGCCTAGAATGTCAAAATGGTGAGAAGAATTTTATTATAAAGGGGGTTTAAAGTCAAGTGGCGTCTTTGCTGGATTTGACTCCCTATTTTTGGTAAAATCCTATTAAGTTGAAGTACTTTATTTTCTTTTAATATCAGCTTAAGGATTCTTATGATACCGAGACCGGAACACCCCAGGCCGCAGTTTGAGCGGACTAGCTGGATCAATCTGAACGGGCAGTGGACTTTTACCTTTGATTTCGGGCGTTCCGGCGCCGACAAAGGCAGGGAGCTGTTTTTGAGCAAGGGCTTTGATAGGGAGATCACGGTGCCTTTCTGCCCCGAGAGCCCGCTGTCGGGCGTCGGCTACTACGATTTCATCGAGGGGATGTGGTACCATCGGAAACTGCTTCTGCCTTCTGATTGGGAAGGAAAGAGGATAATTCTGCATTTCGGCGGCGTGGATTACGAGTCCGAGGCTTACCTGAACGGGGAATCCGTCGGGAAACACCTTGGCGGCGCCTGCTCTTTTGCTTACGATATCACCGAAAAAGCCAAATTCGGTGAGGAAATGGATCTCGTTCTGCGCGTGGAAGACGTCATGCGGGTGGGCTTGAAGGGCTCGGATTTCGGCAACGTGGGCTGCACACATCCTTACGGCAAGCAGTGCTTCGTCTACCAGTCGCACGGCTGCTCGTATACGAGGACCACCGGCATCTGGCAGACGGTCTGGGTCGAGGCGGTAGGCAAGGCCGGATTGGCGGACTGCTTCATGCGCCCGGACATCGACGAAAAGAAACTTTATCTCACGCCCTATTTCTACGAAGTTCCGGAAGGCTTGAAGTTCCGCTGCCGCGTTTTGAGCGAAGGCAAGGTAGTCACGGAAGGGGAGTGGGACGCCAAGGAAGGCAAACAGTACGAAGTGTCTTTTGACGAGATGAGATTGTGGTCTCCCAGCGATCCCTATCTTTACGACGTGGAATTCGAGACTGTGCTGGACGGCACCGTCGTTGATTCCGTCAAATCTTACACCGGTCTGAGAAAATATCATTGCGCCAACGGCAAGATCTACCTGAACAACGAGCCCATCTTCATGCGCATGGTGCTGGACCAGGGCTTCTATCCCGACGGCATCTGGACGGCGCCCAGCGACGCGGCCTTAAAGCAGGACATCGTGATGTCGATGGCGGCCGGTTTCAACGGCGCCAGACTGCATCAGAAAGTCTTCGAGGAAAGGTTCCATTATTGGGCTGACAAGCTGGGGTATCTGACCTGGGGCGAATTCCCGAGCTGGGGCTGCGATCCCAACATGGCGGAAGCCTGCGAGAACCACAAGCGCGAATGGAAGGAAGTTTTGCTTAGAGACCGCAACCATCCCTCCATCGTGGCCTGGACGCCCTGGAACGAGACTTGGGGAATCCAGAACAGACTGCAGCATGAGAACAGCCATATGGAAAGTTATAGGCTCTGCACGCAGCTCGATCCCTCGCGCCCCGTCAACACCGCTTCCGGCGGCGTGCATTACGCGACCGACATCTGGACGGTGCACATGTACCACAAGCCGGACAAGCTTCCCTCCCTTTTGGTCCCGGACGAGAACGGGCGCTACTTCGAGAACTTCCCGGAGCAGCAGGAGACCAAGCATCACGGTCAGCCCTACGTCGTCGACGAGATCGGCGGCATCGGCTTCATTCCTCCCGACAGGAAAGCTTTCGCGAGCAACACCTGGGGATACGGCGGCATGCCGCAGACCGCGGAGGAATTTTTGGAAAGGCTCAGGGCGACGGTCAAGTGCTTCGTGGACGCGCCGCACGTCCAGGGCTTCTGCTACACCCAGCTGACGGACGTCGAGCAGGAGCAGAACGGCGTCTACAATTACGACAGGACCGACAAAGTTCCCGTTGAGAAGCTGCGCGAGATCTTCACGCAGGAAAGGCCCGAATTTAAGTAAACAATAAACAATTAAGGATAAATATGAAAAAAAGCTTGTTCCTCTTAGTGGCTCTGATCGCTGTCAGCGCCTGTGCTTACACCCCCGTCAAGGGCCGCATCATGACCCCTTGGGGCGAAAACATGACGCCGGAAACCGCCTGGCAGAATTACCCGAGGCCCAACCTTGTGCGTCCCGACTGGCAGAACCTGAACGGCCTTTGGAAGTTTGCCGTGACGAAGATCAACGAGGAGATGCCGAAAGACGAGAATTGGCAGCAGGACATCCTCGTGCCCTTCGCCCCGGAATCCGCTTTGAGCGGCATAGGCCGCCTTACGGAGCCGAACGAGACCTTGTGGTACAAGAGAACTTTTGATCTTTCGGAAGTGAAGGAAGGGCTCCGTTATTTCCTGAACTTTGAGGCGGTGGACTGGAGATGCCAGGTCTTCGTGAACGGTCTTGAAGCCACCGACGCCCCGCACGTCGGCGGCAACGTGCCCTTCTCGGTTGAAGTGACGGGCCTTGTCAAAGAGGGCGAGAACACGCTGGTCGTGACCGCCTGGGACCCCAGCAATTCCTACGGCCAGCCTACCGGCAAGCAGAGCCTTAATCCCGGCGGCTGCTTCTACACCAGAGTCTCCGGCATCTACGGCAGCGTCTGGATGGAAACGACGCCCAAGGGCTACATCACGGGCTACAACGTGGAATCTGACATCGACAAAGGCGAAGCGAAAGTGACCGTGAACTGCGCCGGCGATCTGGCGGGCGCCAAGGTGACCGCGGAAGTTTCTTTCGGCGGCGAAAAAGTCGCGGAAGGCGAAATTGCCGACTGGTCCAAGGGCCTTACCTTAGCTATCCCCGAGCCGAAGCTCTGGGACGTCAACGAAGGCAATCTATACGATCTGAAACTCACTCTGGAAACCACCTTCGGAAAGGACGAGGTCCAGGGCTACTTCGGCATGCGCAAGATCGAGTTCAAGAAGGACGAGCTGGGCGTTCAGAGAATTTATCTGAACAACAAGAAGATCTTCATGCAGGGCACGCTCGACCAGGGCTGGTGGCCCGATGGTCTGCTGACTCCTCCCTCTGACGAGGCCATGCAGTACGACATCGACCTCTTGAAGGAGCACGGCTACAACTTCATGCGCAAGCACATCAAGATCGAGCCGAGACGCTACTACTACCTCTGCGACAAGGCCGGCTTCCCGGTCTGGCAGGACATGGTCTCCGGCGGCCAGAAGCCCGAGGAGAAATACCACATCTACCGCGCTGAGCTGGTCGAGATGATCAAAGATCTTAGAAACTTCCCCAGTATCGTCGTCTGGATCGCTTACAACGAAGGCTGGGGCCAGCCCGACAAAGAGAAATCCACCGAGACGACCAAGTGGCTCAAGCAGATCGACAAGACGCGCCTCATCAGCGAGACCTCCGGCTGGACGGATCACAACTGCGGCGACATGAAAGACCATCACCAGTATCCCTCCCCGCTGCCGACGCCCAAGAACGACGACAGGCTGACGATCGTGGGCGAATTCGGCGGCCTTGGCCTTTTTGTGGAAGGCCACCTCTGGGATCCCGAGAAGAAGTGGGGCTACCGCTCCGATGCCAACGTTGAGGACAGTTTGAAGCGCTACGCCGAGATCATGGACAATCTGGCCCGCACCTCGCATGAGAGCTTCGCCGGCAGCGTCTACACGCAGACGACGGACGTGGAAACGGAAGCCAACGGACTGGTCACCTACGACAGGAAAGTGGTTAAGTATCCGACCGACAAGATGAGAGAAATGCACAAGCGCGTGGAAAGGATCGCCCTTTCCACCAAGCCCATGACGAGAAAGTGCTTCATGCCCAAGGGCGCGGAAGAAAAGGTCGTCTGTAAATACACCTTTGAAAAACCGCAGGGCGAATGGAACGCTCCTTCTTTCAATGACGCTTCCTGGAAGGAAGGATTGGGCGGCTTCGGCAACAAAGTGATCGTAAACGACCTGGGCGCCAAGCCGAAAACGGAATGGGACACCAAGGAGATCTATCTGAGGCGCGCATTCATATTGAAGGAAGTCCCGGATGAGAACGTCGAGATGGACATCTTCTACGACGAGGATCCTGTTGTTTACGTCAACGGCGTGGAAGTCTTCAAGCAGGAAGGCTACAACCAGGGCTACACACCGGTGCTTTTGAAGAAGGAAGACGTCAAGAAAGTCTTTAAGAGGGGCGAGAACGTCATCGCCATCGGCTGCAAGAACAAAAACGGCGGCGCCATGATCGATTTGGGCTTCTACAGCGAACTGAAACTCGAGGACTAAAATGGAAGATTGCATTTTCTGCAAGATCATAAAAGGGGAGATCCCCTCCTACAAAGTCGCGGAGACCGGGGAGGCCTATGCTTTTCTGGACATAGGCCCCCTTTCCGCGGGGCATACGCTCGTGCTGCCGAAAAAGCACATCAGAAACATTTTCGAGGCTGATCCCAAGGACCTTTACCCGGTCCTTGACCTCGTGCAGAAGATCGCGGTCCTTATGAAGGAGAAGCTTCCCTGCGACGGCGTAAACATTCTCATCAACAACGGCGAAGCGGCCGGGCAGTCAGTTCATCACTGCCACTGGCACATCATTCCCAGGTTTAGCGGCGACGGATACAAGTTCCCGCCCGCCGGCTCGCTTTCCAAAGAACAGGCTGAAGAGATCCTTGGCAAATTGAAATGAAGTTTTTTTGGGGACTTGTTTTTCTTCTTTTCGCGGCTCCGCTCCTTTTTGGCGCCGAGGCGCTCCTGCCGGTCTGCCCGATCAAGAGTTCCGTCAGCGACCTCGGCGCGACTATTATCAGCGCCGATCTGCCGGGTAATCCCGAGACCGCGGTGACGATCGCCTTCGGCGGCGGCGTCTCCGGAGAGGGGAACCTATTGGGCAGCGGCTTGGCTTTCACCATGACGGAATGGTTAAGGAGAAGGCTGGACCAGGAACGCTTGAAACCGGACTGCGCTTTTAGTGAAGCGGAGTGCGAAGTCATCTTAGAGCGCGACGCGGTCTTCGTCGTGGTGACGGGCTTGAAGGAGCAAGTCAAGGCGGCCGTGAAAACGCTCTTCGAGATAGTGAGAAAAAAGGACGTGGACGACGAGGAGTTCGCGAAGCTTAAGAAGGAAACGGTCGCTTATCTCAAAAATTCGGAGAGCGAGGAAAAGAACGCCCTTGTGAACCTCTGGCGGCGCACGGCCTTCCCGGCCATGATGGAAGCCGTGCCCAAACGCGGATACTCCGCACAGGCGGAAAAACTGGAGAAAGAGGACCTCAAAAAATACATGGAGTCTCTTTTCGTCTCCGGCAACGTCTCCTTCGTCCTGGTCGGAAGCCTTTTCGGCAGCGGCTTGGAAGAGCTGGCCGGCGAATGCCTCGCAACTCTACCGGAAGGCATATTCATAAGGGACGACCGCGTGCTTGTTGGCGACGACGGATCGCCCCGCCTTTCCATGAAAACCGCGAACGGAGATCTGAGCCTTGTCTGCCTCGGCGTGACGATGCGGCCTTCCGCCAGGGACAAAGCCGCTTCCTATGTCTTGGCCAACCTCTTGGAAAAAGGCGTTGGAGACTTGGAGAAAAGGTTAGGAGAAGAATTCCAGCGCAGGGTGGCGGTTAGTGTTCTGCGCGAAAAGGAGCTGGGCGGACTCTCGCTCAACTTCATCTGCGAAACGCGGCCCGAGGAGCGCCAGAGAGTCCAGAACATCATGAGGGAATACCTGCGTTCTTTCGCTCTTAAAAAATATTCCGAGGAAGAGGTGAGGGGAGAAGCCGACCAGCTTCTGACCGAATTGGCAGCGCGCTGCGCTCGACCTACAGACCTTTCCAAGATGCTCTCGCGCTCCGCCCTTGAAAAGCGGGGGCCTTTCGCGCTTAACGAGGACGCCAAGGCCATAAACGAACTCAAAGCCGATCAGCTGAAAAGCTACGCCGAAAGAAGCCTCGCGCCTTCCTGCATTACGCTCTGCTGGAGCGATCCGGAGGAAAAGATCGAGCCGAGAGCGGCGGAGTTCCTGCGCCTTGAGCGCGAGATACTCGAGAACATAGGGCACCAGTCTTACAGAAGGCAGCTCCCTGGCCAGGCCGAGGTGCTCTTCCAAAGAAGGGAAGACGAGACGATAGTCCGCTGCGCCTTCGTATCCTTGGGCGGCAACTGGTATGAGGAATCTTTTAACAACGGGATCTTCGCGGTCATGTCGGAATTTTTGGCTTCGGGAGCCAGCGATCAGGAAGCGTTCTCAAAAGCCTTGAAAGAATGCGGCGCGAAGATCGAGCCGATCAACGAGCCGCAGGTCACAGGCTTCGAAGCGGTCGTGCCGGCCAGGCATTTTTCCAAGCTTCTGCCTTATCTCTGCCGTTCCTGGGGAAGCCCGAAGTTTAATGAGAACGCGGTCGGCGAAGCCGTGAAGAAAACGCTGGCGCGCTCGAGCATAGAGAATACGAACAGCATCGAGAGCGCCGAGATGCTGATGCGCACGTTCCTTTTCGGGGAACATCCCTTCGCTTACGACCGCTACGGCAATCCTTTCGTTTTGGAGAGGATCAAAGCCAAGGACGTCGCCTCCTTCTACGGAGAGTACGTCACGCCCGACAACACCGAGATCATAATAAGCGGGCCGTGCGAGGAAAAAGCGGTGCTTATGACGATCCATTCCGAGATGAAGGATTTCTTACTGAAAGGCAACGCGAGAAGCAAGAATTTGAGAAGAGGAGAGCGCCCGAGGATCCTGCCCGACTGTGTCAACGAGATAGAGAGGAAAGATTCGGAAAAAACTTTCTACGCTCCCGAAGCGACGGGCATGGCGGTCATAGGAACCGTTCTGCCGGGCTTCGAAAAAGATCCTGTCATGCCGTATCTCATTTCCTACGCGCTGAGGCGCCCGCTCTCGTCCGTGCTGCCCAGACTGCGTGAGAAATACGGGAGCCAGGCCGTTTTGGGAAGCGGCTTCAAAGCGTACCAGGGTTACGCCCTGGGCTACGCTTTCGTCTATCTGAAAACGAAAGCCGACATAATAGACGAATGCTCGCGAACGCTCTTCGACGCCTGCGCCGAGAGCAGGTCAAATCTTCTAGACCCCGAAAAATTCGGAAGCTTTTTGAACGCGGCCGCCGATTCCTCCGCGCTCTACTCCAGGAGCTCCGAGGATTTCGTCAGAAGGGCGGCTGCCATCGCTTTGTTTACGACCAACGATTTCGTAGATCTGGCGGAAGCGATAAGAGCGACGCAAATATCGAGCGTCAGCAACTGCCTCCTGCGCTCCGGGGAGCTTGGCAAAGTGATCGTAAAGCCTGCGGAATGACCATCGCCATGCGGGAACAGGAGATCATCACTTTGGCCGGTTCTTTTTTTACCGGAAAACGCGCCGGCAAGGAGATCTTAAAGGGCATAGGCGACGACTGCGCCGTCCTTCGCTACAACGACAAATGGGATCTCTTGGCGACCTGCGACACGTTAACCGAGAACACGCATTTCCTGAAGGGAACAAAGCCGGAGCTTCTGGCTCACAAGCTGCTGGCCGTAAATTTGAGCGACATCGCCTCTATGGCCGGCATCCCTCTCTGGGGCATACTATCCTTAGGCGCGCCCAAAACGGCCTCTGCGGCCTTTCTCACGCGATTTATGGCCGCTCTGGCGAGGGAAGCGGACAAGTACAAGCTTTCCATAGTGGGCGGCGATACGGTGAGGTGCGACGCGCTGACGCTTACCCTGACGCTCATCGGGAAAGTCGAAAGAGGAAGGGCCGTTTTAAGGTCAGGCGCCAAGGCGGGAGATTTGGTTTTGGTGACAGGATCTTTGGGAAACACTTTCAAAAGCGGCAGACACCTCTCTTTCGAGCCGAGGATAAAAGAGGCGAGATGGCTTTCGGAAAAGCTCTTCCCCAGCGCCATGATGGATCTTTCCGACGGGCTTTGCGAGGACGGAAGGCGCTTGGCTTTGGCAAGCAAACTTACCATGGCGATAAACGGGGACGCCGTTCCTTGCGCGAAAAACTGCGGCCTTCCTGAAGCCATAACCGGCGGCGAAGATTTCGAGCTGCTCCTTACCGTGCCTAAAAACAGATTCAGCGCGGAGATCAAGAAACGTTTCGAGAAGAAATTCTCGCTGAAGCTCACCGTGGTGGGCGAAATGAAAAAAGCCGGCAAACATCCTCTTTTGATAGACGGAAAAGAAAACGATTGGACGGGCTATGCGCATTTCTGAATTCAGTTTCAAAGCGAGGTCTGAAAAAGAGACCGTATCATTCGGCGAAAAGCTCGCGGCTTATCTCGAGCCCTCCGACGTGCTCTGTTTGAAAGGGGATCTGGGCGTCGGGAAGACGACTTTCGTAAAGGGCGTGATAAGAGCCCTGCAGGGTCCTGACACGCTCTTTTTAGGCAGCCCGACATACACGCTCATCCAGGAGTACCGCTTCAAAAAGCCTTACGTTTACCACTTCGACTTTTACCGCCTGAAAAGCTCCGACGAGATCTGGGGCATCGGCTGGGAAGAGTACTGCTGCGGCGACGGTATCTGCGTAGTCGAGTGGGCCGACCTTTTTCCCGAGCTTATCCCCGAGAACGCCGTGTGGTTAGATTTTTCCGCGAGAGGGGAGGCGAAGCTGCGGAAGGGTTAGCGGCATGATTTTTGCTTGTATAACCTTTGTTGTGATTTCTTTTTGTCAAAATGACAATACATTAAAACCAATCTAAAAACAGACATGATCCAAGTTCAACATCTTGTCAAGCTCTTCGGCAATTTCAGGGCGGTGGACGACATCACCTTTGAAGTACAGAAAGGCGAAGTGCTTGGTTTCCTCGGTCCGAACGGCGCCGGCAAAAGCACGACGATGCGCATGCTGACGGGCTTTTTCCCGCCGAGTTCCGGCACGGCCGTCATCAACGGCTATGACATCCTGAAAGATTCCCTCAATGCCCGCCGCCAGATCGGCTACCTTCCCGAGAACGCTCCGGTCTACCCCGACATGACCGTGGAAGGGTATCTGAAGTTCATCGCGGAAGTGAGAGGCTTTACAGGTTCCGAATTGAAAAAGAAATTCGAGCGCGCGGTCGAGATCTGCAGCCTGGAAAAAGTTCTGCCGCAGACCGTCGACACGTTAAGCAAAGGCTACAAGCAGCGCGTCTGTTTCGCCCAGGCCATTTTGCCCGATCCTCCCGTTCTGATCCTCGACGAACCGACGGACGGGCTTGACCCCAACCAGAAATTCGAAGTGAGGCGCATGATATCCGGCATGGCCGAGAACAAGTGCATCATTCTTTCCACGCACATCCTCGAGGAAGTGGACGCGGTCTGCACCAGGGCGATAATCATAGCAAACGGCAAGATCGTTGCGAACGGTTCGCCTAATGAACTGCGCAAGAAGTCCTCGCTTTACGAGGCGGTGACGCTCTCTCTGGACAACGTCGGCGCGGAGGAAGCCAAGAGCGCTTTCATGAGCCTGGCCAACGTCGCCAATACCGAAGTTTTGAAAGAAGAGAACGGCGCAATAGTCATAAGAGTCCTTCCTTCCGGCGGAAACGTCATCGCGCCCGCTGTCGCGGAGGAGATCAGACGCCGCAACTGGCGCAACACGCAGTTCTCAGTAGAGGAAGGCAGACTCGACGAAGTCTTCCGCAACGTAACGAGGCAGTGATATGAGAACGACATTAAGCATCATAAAAAGAGAGATGAGCGGCTACTTCGGTTCGCCGGTGGCGTACGTCTTCATCGTTATTTTCCTTATCCTCTGCGGTTTCTTCACCTTCCAGTTCGGCGACTTCTACAACAGCAACGACGCGAGCTTGAGGGCGTTCTTCGTCTGGCATCCCTGGCTGTACCTTTTCCTCATCCCGGCTGTCGCCATGAGGATGTGGGCGGAGGAGCGCCGCACCAGGACCATAGAGCTTCTGCTTACCCTGCCGGTAACCCTGCCCCAGGCCATCCTTGGAAAATTCCTGGCCGGCTGGCTCTTCATCGGCATCGCGCTCGCCCTTACTTTCCCGATGGTCATTACGGTCTGCTATCTCGGCAATCCCGACATCGGGCAGATCATCGCGGGATATATCGGCAGCTTCCTTCTGGCCGGATGTTATCTGGCGGTCGGGAGCTTTGCTTCCAGTCTTACGAGGAACCAGGTCGTGGCCTTCATCATCTGCCTGGTCATCTGCCTCTTTTTCGTGATCGCCGGCTGGGGGCCCGTCACGGAAGCCCTGGCCACCACCGTTCCTTTGAGCGTCGCCAACTTCATCGCCTCGCTCTCCTTTATGTACCACTTCGATTCCGTGCAGCGCGGAGTCATAGATTCCAGGGACCTTGTCTACTACGCTTCCCTGATCACCTTCATGCTATCCGCCACTTCCGTGGTCTTAACTTCGCGCAAAGCTTCCTGAGGCAGAATATATGAACTTCTTTTCCCAGAAATTTCTGACTTCCGCGGTAGGGCTCATAGCTCTGCTCGCGGTCATCATCATCGTGAATTTCGTCGCCGCCAGCGTTTATTTCCGCCTTGACATCACGGAGGCGAAAACTTACAGCCTGACTCCCGGCACTAAGAAAATGCTCTCCGACCTCGATCAGGATGTGACCTTGAAACTCTTCTACTCCTCCAGCCTGAGAGGCCAGCCCTCGCAGCTGAAGGCTTTCGCCGGGCGCGTAAAAGACCTTCTCAAGGAATACGAGAACGCTTCCAAAGGCAGCGTGAAAGTGGAAGTGCTCGACCCGAAGCTCGACTCCGACGAAGAGGAGTGGGCCCTGAAATACGGCCTCAGAAGAGTCGGCTTCAGCAGCGATCCTTCGGCCGACGGCTACTTCTACTTCGGCATCGTGGCGGAGGCGCTCGACCAGAACGCCGCACTGCCGGTCGTGGACATCAGCCGCGAGCGCTACCTCGAGTACGACGTCTCGCAGCTAATCTACCAGGTCCTGCACCCCAAGAAGAAGACGATAGGCGTCATCAGCTCCCTCCCCATCACGGGCACCGACAAGAGCGACATGTACGGCCGCAATTCCAAGGGCGTCAACCAGCCCTGGATCATCATAAACGAGCTGAAGCGCAACTACGTCGTCAGGAACATCAAGCCTGAAAGCCCGGTAAACTTAGACGGCGTGGACATCCTTCTGGTCGTGCATCCCAAAGCCTGGCCGGACGAAACCATGATTGCCATCGACCAGTACGTCATGAAGGGCGGCAAGGTCATCTTCTTCGTCGACCCCTTGTGCACCGCAGACAGGGACGAGCACAGCCCGATCATGCCGTTCGGCGCTTCGGACGCCAACGTGCTCTTCGAGAAATGGGGCTTCTCTGTTGATCCCGAAAAGGTCGTGGCCGACCTTGACCATCCGACCATACTGAGCAGCCAGAGCGGCGGCCAGGAAAAGAATCCTCTCTGGATCAGCGCGAGCGGCGAATGCTTCAATTCAAGCGAAATAATGACGGCCCAGCTCGACCGCATGCTGCTTCCCCTGACGGGCGCCATAATCAAAAAGCAGGACGCCAAGACGACTGTTACGCCGCTTGTCTCAACGAGCCTTTCCGCCTCCCTTATCGGAAAATCGGAAGTCTTCCAGGAAGCCAGCGACTTGAGGATGAATTTCAATTCCGACGTCAAGAACTACCCGATGGTAGCGAAGGTGAGCGGACAATTCGAGAGCGCTTTCCAGGGCGTGACCAACCTGCTTGCCTATGCGGAAGTCGACAACACGATCGTGGTCTTTGCGGACGTGGACGTCCTCTGCGACCAGTACAATATCCGCCAAGTAGGCTTCATGGGCATGCAGGCTTACCAGCCCTTGAACAACAACTACACGCTGATCCTGAACGCCATCAACCAGCTTTCCGGCGACCAGAACCTCATAGCCATCAGGGCCCGCGACAGCTACGAAAGGCCCTTTACGGTCGTGCAGGATCTTGAGAAGAAGGCCCAGAACGAATGGCTCTCCAAAGAGCAGGCCCTTTCCCAGCAGTACGAGAACCTTCAGCGCCAGCTCTTCGAACTCCAGCAGCAGAAGGACGATTCCCAGCGCATGATCATCAGCCCCGAGCAGGAGAAGAAGATCAAGGAGTTCCAGAACCAGCGCCAGCAGATAGCCAGGGAGCTGAAGCAGGTGAGGAAGAACCTCAACCGCGACAAGGAAAGGCTCGGCTTCTACCTCAAGCTTCTCAACATCGCGCTCGTCCCGGCCATCGTCTGCGCAATAGGCATTTTCCTAGCGATCCGTCACCAATACAGAGTCAAACAGAGATAAATTATGAACGCGAAAACCACGCTTATTCTTCTTTTGATCGCCCTCCTTGGTTTGGGCGGCATTTTCGCTTACAAAAAATACCAGTCTTTGAAAGCGAGCTCGGAACGGAAGCTCGGGGACATTATCTACAAGGACTATCCCGTCAACGACATCACGAAAGTCACGCTGAAAAACAACGCAAGCGAAGTGACCATAGAGAAGGAAGGGAACTTCTGGGTGGTCAAAGACGGCGGCAACTTCAGGGCCAAATACTCGACGCTCGCGAACCTGCTCTCCGAGATCTACGCACTGAAAGCCGGGCAGGTGATAAACGTCAGGAGATCCGGCTACCAGAAGATGAGCGTGGCGGATCCCGACGAAGTGACGACCAACGCCGGGCTGCGCGTCGAGACTTTCCTGCCGGACGGCAAAAAAGCGTCCTCCTTCATCCTGGGCCGCACGAAAATGCACAGCGGCGACGACGACATGACCGCCCGGGCTTACTCCATGGACGCCCTGTTCGTCGGCCAGTATCTGCGCCTTACCGACGAGGAAAAACCGATGCTGGTAAGGAACATCTTCAGGGTCAACGCCGACCCCAAAGAGTGGCGCGACCCCTTCGTTCTGCTGCTGAGGAAAAACGAGATAGCTAGGATAACGGGCCAGGATTACATCCTCGTGGCCGGCGGGGAAGGCGGCGAACTGCTTTTCCACGACGGAACAAAGCCGAATTCCGGAGCCCTCATGAGGCTTACGGAAACGCTTTCCCGCCTCGAAGCCAGGGAGGCAGTTGAAGCCTCTGAAAATCCCGGCGGCACTTACCTGAACGTCGAATTGATGAGCGGCCTCAACTACACGCTGTACGGCAAAAGCGAGGACGGCGGCGATTCCTCTGTTTTTATCAAGGCGGCCTTCAAGGCGCCGGACCGCGGCACCAACGAAGTCACCAGGGCGGAAAAAGACGCCGATCTGAAAGCGGCCGACGAGGCGAACCAGTACAACGAATGGTACGGCAGGTTCATTTACAAGGTGGACAAGGCGACCTATCAGAAGCTCTTCGTCAACGAGGAAGGTTTGAAGGAGCCCGAAAAATCCGCCGAGCCCGAGGCCGAAAAGCCCGCCAATCCTTTCGACGCCATGGAAGACGTGGAAGAGGATGACGCCTAACTATCGCGTAGAATCGCAAACAAAGCGCAAACAAAGCGCATACCCCTAAGCGAACTCACGGAGGACGCTAATCACGGCCACGCACGCGTAGTCCGTGAGCGAGGGGTATGCGCTTTGTTTGCGCTTACGCGTAGTCCGAGAGCTTGTCAGCGGTTATTTTATCACTGTCAGGGCGAAGGGGAACTTTAGGTTCTGAGCCTTCAGTTCCACGGTGAGCGTTTTGGTCTCCTCGTCGTAGGAGAACTCCTTTTCCGCGGCGTCGTTCTTCTGGTCCGTCAGGGTGACCTTAGAGGGCTTTTCCGCAAAGAGGAAATCGAAGCGCAGGTCGCGGGTGGTTTTGGCCTTGGGGTAGAAGCCTACAATGGCTTCGACCGTTATGACGGTCTTCTCCCTGGTCCCCTCGTGGGTTAGGGGGAGCCTCAGGAAATTCTCGGCGTAATCCGGGCTTATGCCGTCGTCCTCGTAGTAAGCGAAACTGTCGTTTCCGCCCGGGAAAATTGAGAAGATCAAAGGATCGGGGGCCTTGGAGCCAAGGCGCTTGGAAAGGGCCTGGCGGGGGATGATCGCTCCGGCTTTGGCGAAAAGCGGCATGTAGTCGGCCCGGAAGCGGTCTTCCAGGACGTCGCCGCCCTTGTATTTCTCGCCGGTCGTGAAGTGGACGTATTCGCCTTTCGGGAACTTAACGGTGTGGAAGCCGCCTTGTTCCACTATTGGCGAGAAGAAGAGTTTTTCGCCGACGAAGTATTCGCCTTCGTGAGCGAAAGCTTCCGGATCATCCGGCTGCTCGAAATAGACCGGGCGGATGATGGGGCAGCCCGTGTCGTAGTTTTCCCTGGCGTAGTGGTAGAAGTAGGGGACGAGGCTGTGGTGGAGCCTGTAGGCCTCGCTGGCCAGCTTCTCGACTTCGGGAGCGTAGTTCCAGGGCTCCCTTATGCCGTGGTCGCTGTGCACGCGCATTATGGGGCACATCGCTCCCAGCTGCATCCAGCGGACGTAAAGTTCGGGTGAAACGTGACCCTGAAGCTCGCCTATCACTTCGCCAACGAAGCCTCCCAGGTCGTGGGAGAAATAGGACATGTCAACGTGGGCGGCCAGCTGGTTTATTTTCGCTTCCATTTTCAAAACAGGCCAGTGGGAGCCGGTGTCGCCGGAGAAGAAGGCGGGATAACGGTGGGAGCCCCAGCCGGCGTAGCGGTTCAGAAACATTGGGCGTTTGCCCCGCTTTTCCTGGCGGCGCCTCAAAAGCTCCATTTTCCAGAGGTTCATGTTGATGTGGGGATAAAGCCCCTGCCAGATGTCCTCCCACCAGAAGTCCACGCCCGCTTCCTCCATAGGATCGTAGCAGACTTTCTGGAAAGCCTCCCAATTCTTCTTGTCGAGGTAGTCGACGTGGTAGAGGTCTTTGGAATGTCCCGGGCGGCGGATCTTCAAGCCAAGCTGGTCATTAAGTTTTTGGAAATCTTCCCTGTCCTCCTTTTCCGGAGCGCAGTCCTCCGGAAGGCCCAGCATTTCGCAAAATTTTTTGAAATGGGAATCTTCGCGGCAGATGTCCTCGTCGTGGAGGTTCAGGCCGATCTTCAGTCTCGCTTTGTCCTTCCATTCGCAGAATTCCCGGAAATCGGGGAATATCTCCTCGGCTATATCCCAGCCGGCCCAGCCGTTTTTGTGCCAGTCCATGTCCACTATCAGGACGTCCAGGGGCACGTCGTGCTTCTCGAACTGCCTGACGACTTCCTTGACTTCCTTTTCCGTGTAGGGATAGAAGCGGGAATACCAGTTGCCGAAGGCCCAGCGGGGAGGAATGGGGGTCTTGCCGAGAAGAGCCGCGAACTGGTTCATGGCGCGCTTGAAATCTCTGCCGTAGCAGCCGAAGAAAAAGTTGACGCAGCCGGTCCTTGGGTCCTCAATTGGCCAGCCTTCCTCGTCCAGACAGTACATGCCGCTCTCGTCCATAGTCCAGTAGCCCGCTTTGCTCACGGGGCCGGAAGGGAATTTTTTCCAGATGTCGAGCTCCTTTTTAATGCCTTCCGGCATTTTCTCATAGCGCTTGAAGGTGGTCCAGAGGATCGGCTTCATCAGCCTGACTTCCTCCGGATGAGCCTTGGCGTATTCCGCGATGTTCCAGTTGGTGTTGAAAAGGTTCATTTCCCCGTAGCGGGAGGAGGTCTGGGAGCCGCCTGGGTGGACGCCCTGATCCGGGACCTCTGCGTCGTAGAAGTGGTCAAGCGTGTAAGGGGATCCTAAGTTCTCGTGTTCGAGATCGCCGAAACGGTAAGTCCCTTCCATTCCGCCGGCGCGCCATTCTATGCTGAGGTTCTCCTTGGTAAGTTCCGGGGCGTCCGTATAATCAATGGTCATCTCCGGGGTTTCCAGCCTGACGCCGGTCTCGGAAAATTCCACGGAGGAAAAGGGCCTCGGGGAAAGCGGGGCGAATGCTCTCAAAGTCGGCCTGTCGCAAAACGACCCGTCGGAGCTGTGCTCTATTCTGACCAGCCCGTTGCCGAGATAGGAAAAACGCGCGGCGCCGCAAACGATGACGCCGGTTCCGAAAGTCTGCATTCTCATTTTGACACCTCTAAGTTAGATCACGTTGCCTTTGGCGGCGCAGTAGACGGCCTCTGCGACCGCTCTGGTCACTTCGCGGTCGAGAGCGGGCGGGATCACGTAGTCGGGCTTGAGCTCGTCCGGGCTCACCATGTTGGCGATGGCCTGGGCGGCGGCCAGTTTCATTTCTCCCGTGATCTTTTTGGCTCTAGCGTCGAGGGCGCCGCGGAAAATGCCCGGGAAGGCCAGGACGTTGTTGACCTGGTTGGGATAGTCGGACCTTCCGGTGCAGACGACCTTTGCGCCGGCGGATTTGGCCAGCTCCGGATCGATCTCGGGAGTGGGGTTGGCGCAGGCGAAGATCATGGGGTCTTTATTCATGGTCTTGACCATATCGGCGGTCAGGATGTTGGGGGCGGAAACGCCGATGAAGAGGTCGGCGCCCCTGACGGCTTCCGCGAGGCCGCCTGAGCCTTTGTCGCGGACGGCGAAATCGAGAAGTTCGGCTCTCTTCGGGTCCAAGGTCATGTGCTCCTTACTGATGATGCCCTTGGTGTTGAGAAGGGTGAAGTCCCTGGCGCCGTTGGCGTACAAGAGGCGGGCGATGGCGGTGCCGGCCGCGCCCACGCCGTTTATTACGATCTTGAGGTCCTCGATCTCTTTTCCGACGATTTGGGTGGCGTTGTAGAGAGCCGCGAGAGTAACGACCGCCGTGCCGTGCTGGTCGTCGTGGAAGACCGGAATGTCAAGTTCCTCTATGAGGCGCTCCTCGATCTCAAAGCAGCGGGGGGCCGAGATGTCCTCAAGGTTGATGCCGCCGAAGACCAGGGAAATGTTCTTTACGGTCGCGATGAATTCCTCGACGTTCTGGGTGTTGACGCAGATGGGGAAGGCGTCAACGTTGCCGAAAGATTTGAAGAGGACGGATTTTCCCTCCATGACGGGAAGCCCCGCCAAAGGACCGATGTTGCCCAATCCCAAGACCGCGGAGCCGTCCGTAATGACGGCCACCATGTTCCATTTCCTGGTATAGGCGTAGGCTTTCTCAGGGTCGTCTTTGATTTCCAGGCAGGGGGCGGCGACGCCGGGGGTGTAGGCCGTGCTGAGGTCGTCCTTGTTGACAAGCGGACACAGCGGGGTAAGGCTGATCTTGCCGCGCCATTCTTCATGCTTTTTGAGCGCCAGAGAGAAATAATCCATATATCCTTCCTTTTTGATTGTTCACGAACACACTTTGGAATTATACCATTTTGGTAAAATATAAAGATAGTAAAATTTAACTTCAAACGAGAGTATCTTATGCCGAAAGCCAAAACTTCAAAAGTATATTTCACGTCCGTCAGGACGAAAGTCGGCACCAGCCTTTTGGACAAATTATCCCTGCTCCTCGACAAGGCCGGGTTCAAGGAACTTGACCTGGAAAAGAAATTCGTGGCCATCAAGATCCACTTCGGCGAAAGGGGCAACCTTACTTTCCTGAGGCCCAATTTCTCGAGAGTGGTGGCGGACAAGATAAAAAAGATGGGCGGCAAGCCCTTCCTTACGGACTGCAGCACGCTCTACGTCGGTTCGAGGAAGGACGCCATCGAGCACATTGAGACCGCCATGATAAACGGCTACGTCCCTGCCGTGACGGGCTGCCCCGTCATCATGGGCGACGGGCTTAAGGGAACGGACGACGTGACGGTCCCCATAGAGGGCGGCGTGCTGCTTAAGGAAGCCATAATCGGCAGGACTATCATGGACGCCGACGCGATAATCTCCATGAGCCACTTCAAGGGGCACGAGATGCTGGGCTTCGGCGGCGCCATCAAGAATCTCGGCATGGGCTGCGGATCAAGGGCCGGCAAAAAAGTCATGCACAGCGACGGGATCGTCCAGGTCGACAAGGATCTCTGCATTGGCTGCGGCAGGTGCTTCAAGATCTGCGCGCACGGCGCGCCGAAGATCACGAACAGGAAATGCAAGATCCAGGAGAACGTCTGCCTTGGCTGCGGCCGCTGCATCGGCGTCTGTCCCACGGACGCCATAAGCCCGATGTGGAGCGCCAAGGCCGGTTCGGTCGACATGAAGACGACGGAATACGCCAAGGCGGTCGTCCAGGGACGTCCGCAGTTCCATATCAACTTTGTCATTGACGTCTCGCCCTTCTGCGACTGCCATGGGGAGTCCGACGCGGCGATCGTTCCCGACGTCGGCATCTTCGCCTCGTTTGATCCGGTGGCCGTTGACCAGGCCTGCGTGGACGCCGTGCTTGCGCAGCCTGTCATTGGGAACAGCTATCTCGGTCAGAGCAAGGTCAAAGGCCGCGACCACTTCGGCAAGGTCTCCCCGGACACGGACTGGAGGATCCAGCTGGAGCACGGCGAAAAGATCGGTTTGGGAACCAGAAAATACGAACTTATAAATGTCGGTGATTAACATGAAAAAAATATCTTTGCTTCTTCTTTCTTTTCTGCTCTTCGGATGTGCCAACGCCACGACGCAGATAACGACCGTCTATCAGCTCAACAACCCGATCTACAAGGTGGGCGGGAGCGAACAGACGGAATCCTACGCCGCTGCCAAGAAACGTTTTCCCTATGCCAATATGGTGCCTTATTCCTCGGTTGAGGAGCTTTTCCCTGCTTTACAGACCGAGAAGATCGACGCCGCGGTCTTCGACAGGCCTAGTCTTGAACACGCCGCCAGCCTCTATAAGGAAGCCTTCGTGGTGCTTCCGGAATCGTTGGCCGACGGGCACGTGGCCATCGCTTCCTCGCACCAGAAGAAAGAGCTGATGAACCAAGTGAACGCCTTCATAAAAAAATACAAAGCGGACGGGACCTACGAGAACATGTACAAGCGCTGGGTAAAGACCGGCCATCCCGAAATGCCGAGCATCAAGGAGCCGAAGGAGCCCAAAGGCACGCTTAAGTTCGCGACCGAAACGCTCAACACGCCCATGAACTATCTTAACGAGAAGGGCGAACTGGTCGGCTTCAACGTCGAGCTTATTAAAAGGCTGGCGCTTTACTTGAACGTCAAGGCCGAGATCGTAGTCATGGATTACGACAAGCTCTACGACGCCGCCGCGACCGGGAAAGTTGACCTGGCGGTAGCCAGCATGGACGTGACCGACGTCATGAAAGGGTATGTGCTTTTCTCCGACGAATACATCGACTGCCCGGTGGCGGTCATGGTGCGCAAGGTTAAGTAAAATGGCATTTTCCTTTTTGAGCAGGCTTTTCGAAAAAGAACTTGTGGTGGTCTCCGGGCTGCCGCGCTCCGGGACATCCATGATGATGAAGATGCTGGAAGCGGGCGGCATTCCTCCGCTGCAGGACAACATAAGGACGGCCGACGAGGACAATCCGAAGGGCTACTACGAATTCGAGAGGGTGAAAAAACTCCCCAATGACACGGCCTGGATGCCCGAGGCGGTCGGCAAGGCCGTCAAGATAATAGCTCTACTTCTCACAAAGCTTCCCCTGAAGGGCTACCGCTACAAGGTGCTTTTCATGCGCCGCGACATCGAGGAGATCATGAAGAGCCAGAAGCAAATGCTGATAAGAAGGGGAGAGGCGGTTGACAAGATCTCCGACGAGGAGATGATCACGACTTACAACCGGCACCTTTCCGAAGTTCTTGGTTTTTTGGAAGCCAACTCCTGCTTTTCAGTCTTTTTCGTGAACTACAACGACCTTATGCGCGATCCCGCTGACTGGGTGCCGAGGATAGCCGCTTTCCTAGGGAAAGAAATGGACCTTGAGGCCATGAGAGCCGTTGTCGATCCTAATCTTTACCGCAACCGGGGCTGAACTTTTATGCCTCCACATTTTCACGGCGGAAGCCAGGGAGACAGGATAACCAAAGCGGGAATGAAGATCCTCTGGGGATACGTTTGGCAGTACCGCTACCGTTTCCTCATCGGCGTACTGGGCCTTGCCTGCATAGACCTGGCGGTCCTTTTGATGCCGCACTTCATCGCTTTGGCTTTCGACGCGCTGTCAGACGGCACGGCCACCAGGGAGCTCCTAAGAAAGCTTAGCCTTACCATGATCGCCATCATGACCGCCGGCATATTCTTCCGCTTCCTGTGGCGCTACTGTTTTTCCGGGGTGGGCTTGAAGATCAACCGCGACCTTAGGCAGAAGATCTTCGACCATCTGCAGACGATGCCGCCCGAGTATTTCGACAAGCACAGGGTGGGTGACCTTACCGCGCACATGACCAACGACGTGCAGGCGGTCGAGCATTCCGTAGCCTTCGGCATGCTGGCGGGCGCCGACTCTCTTGTCATGGGCGGGATGATCATCGTCCTGATGCTCCAGGAAAACTGGAAGCTGGCGCTTCTGGTGCTTGTTCCCGCGCCGATCATCATGATCGTGGTGAGAGTGATCGGACGCCAGATCAGGGTACTCTTCGGCAAGGTCCAGGAAGCTTTCTCCGCCATGAACGAGCGGGCGCAGGAGATCTTCGCCGGCATCATGGTTGTCAAGGCCTACGGCGACGAGCCGGCTTCGCTCAATAGTTTCGGCAAAGAAGGGCAAGCTTACGTTGACAACTCTATCGCCCTGGTGAGAAAGTGGGCGATGATGGGGCCCCTTATCATGGTGGTCTCCAACCTTTGCATGGCGCTTCTTTTGTGGTTCGGCGGGAAACGCATCATAATGGGCGAAATGCCGTTGGGAACTTTCACGAAGTTCTACATGTACCTCGGCACCATGACCTGGCCCATGATCGCCGTCAGCGAAGTTATCAACCACCTCGAGAGAGGCTGCGCGAGCGCCGAGCGCATCCAGACGATCATAGAGGAGGAAAGCTCCATAAAGGACGGATCGGAAACCGTCAAGGGGGAAACGCTCCTGGAAGTCAGGGATCTCACCTACAAGTATCCCGGCGCCATAAAGAACGCTCTGGAAAACATCACCTGCCACGTGGCGGAAGGGGAGACTCTTGGCATCGTGGGAAGGACGGGCAGCGGCAAGACGACTCTTGTCGACCTTTGCATGCGCCTTTACAGTCCGCCTCCCCAAACGGTCTTTTTGAACGGGAAAGACGTTTCCGAATACAAGCTCGACGAACTGAGGGGCGTCTTCGGCTACGTGCCGCAGGAGCCTTTCCTTTTCAGCATGACGATAAAGGACAACATCCGTTTCGCCAAGCCTGAAATGGACGACGAGGAAGTAGTGTACTGGGCGAAGAAAGCCTTCATCCACGACGACATCATGCGCTTCAGGGACGGGTACGACACCTGGGTGGGCGAAAGAGGCGTGACGCTTTCCGGCGGCCAGAAACAGAGGATCGCCATCGCCAGGGCGCTTTCCTTGAGGCCGAGGATACTCGTCCTGGACGACGCGCTTTCCGCGGTGGACGCGGAGACCGAGAGCGAGATCTTGAAAGAATTGGGCGAGATCAGGGGCAAGTCGACGAACATCATCATCGCCCACAGGCTCTCGGCCGTGAAGAACGCGGACCGCACGATCGTCCTTGATCACGGGAAGATCGAAAGCGTCGGCGCGCACGAGGAACTGAAACTGAGGTCGCCTTACTACAAAGAGCTTTTCATGCTGCAAAGCGCAGTGATAGAGGACGGGAAATGAGTCACAGCCACAAAGATTTCGACGCTGAAGATCAATTTAAGAGCGGCTTTGACATAAGCTACATCAGGCGCTTTCTGGGATACGCGGCGCCTCAGAAGCTTTACATTATCCTTGCTCTGGTCTTTTTGGCGCTCAGCTCCGCCACGCAGCTCATTACGCCGAACATTTACAGGAAGAGCATAGACAACTACCTTGTTCCCCTCTACACCTTCATACCCTCTGACCATGAAGCTTTGGAGAAATATCCTGAGCTTTCCAAAGTTGCCATCCCAGCCGGCGAAGACGCGGTCGCGGTGCCGACGAGCTTTTTGGAAAAGAACAAGGACATCAGCGATTCCATAAAGGATAAGGGCGAGAACCACTACATCTTCAAATTGGAAAGCTATGACGGGACGCACGGGTTTGTTTACGGCGGCAACTGGTTCGTTCCCGACAAAGAGTTCGCGGACATCGATCCGGCGCTACTTACGAAAATAAGGGGCGCGGACATCACCGGCTTGAAGAGGATGTTCTGCCTCTTCCTGCTCGTTCTGGCCGTTCACGCCCTTTCCGACTACTTCCACCGCCTTACGCTTGAAATAGCCAGCCAGCGCACGATGTACGCTCTCAGGATGGCGCTCTTCGAACATCTGCAGAGCCTTTCCGTCTCGCTTTTCAACAGGACGCCGATCGGCAAGCTTGTGACCAGGGTGACGAACGACATTGAGGCCATCAACTCGATGCTTTCGACCGTCGCGGTCCAGATGCTGGCCAGCGCCGGCATGTTCATCGGCTCGCTCATCATCGTTTTGTACATCAACTGGAAGCTGACGCTGGTCTCGCTTGCGGTGCTGCCTTTCTGCGTCGTCATCACGATCGTTTTCAGGCTCATCGTAAGAAAGGTGCACAGGGAACTGAGAAGGATATTGGCTAAGATCAACGGCGTTCTGACGGAGGAATTCTCCGGCATCAAGATGATACAGAGTTTCAACCAACAGAAGCGCAGGAGGGAAGAATTCGCGGAAGTGAACGCCTCCTATTACAAGGCCGGCTTCAAGAACGTCATCTGCATGGGCGTCTTCGGTCCGATACTCGACCTCATCCGGCATTTCGGCACGGCGCTCATCATTCTCTACGGCGGCATCTGCGTGCTAGACGGCGACCTTACGCTGGGTTCTCTGATGGCTTTCATTACGTATTTCGGCCACCTCTGCAATCCCCTGATGCAGATATCGAACCAGATCACGCAATTGCAGAGCAGCCTGGCGGCTTCGGAAAGGATCTTCACGCTCCTCGACACCAAAAACGAGGTGGCGCAGCCAAAGCTTCCTGTGATAGTCGGGGATCCGAAAGGCGAAATAGAATTCAAGAACGTGGACTTCTCTTACATCGAAGGGGAGCAGGTCTTGAAAGACGTCTCCTTCAGGATCGAGCCCGGCAAGAGCATCGCCATCGTCGGTCCGACGGGCGCCGGCAAGTCTTCGCTCATAAATCTGGTCTGCCGCTTCTACGACGCCAACAAGGGGGAGGTGCTCCTTGACGGCGTGAACGTGAAAGACTGGTCCAACGAGGAATTAAGGAAACACATCTCCATCGTTTTGCAGGGCACCTTCGTCTTCAGCCGCTCCATCTATGAGAACATCGCCCTGGGCGATCCCACGATCACGAGGGAGAAGGCTATAAAGGCCGCCGAGACCGTCTGCGCCAACCAGTTCATAGAGAAACTGCCGCACGGCTACGATGAAGTGATGGCGGAACGCGGCGCGACGCTCTCCGCCGGCGAAAAGCAGCTGCTTTGCTTTGCCAGGGCTTTGGCGCACGACCCGAGGATACTGATCCTCGACGAGGCGACCAGCAACGTCGACCCGGCGACTGAGCATCTGATCCAGGACGCCATCGACAAACTGATGATCGGCCGCACAAGCATGATCGTGGCCCACCGCCTCAGTACCATCCACAAGGTGGACGAGATCTTCGTCTTGGACGACGGCAAGATCATAGAACGCGGCAGCCACGCCGAACTGATGGCCAAGAAGGGCGCCTACTACGATCTCTACCTTTTGCAGTTCAGCCGCAGGATCTGAACTTTTTTAAAAATTTTTAAAATATGGTACAATGTTGAAAAAATTGAAAATATGTTTATCCATTTTACCAAGTTCTTGATTTGTTCGATTTTGCTCGTGTTCTTACTCTGTGAGCGCGAATGTTGCGCGTCAATTGATATTAAGAATGGAGTCTGGCTCTTGCATCCTCATGTTACCGGAAGTGTTTTTTTAGCAGAGTCCATCATAGAGATTGAAGATCTAGCTAAAAGTCAGTGTTGGCAAAATGCGGCGGATTTAGCTAAAAAACTTTCTCAAAACAAAGTTGTAAATCATAGTTATTTTTCAAATGGAGAACCTGTTAGCATGGTACTAGAGTGTATGGGTGCAGTCTATTTATCCAAAATAACAAATGATAAAAATAAGATTATTTATATATTAAATTGCGTTTTGGATAAATATAAAGATTCTGCTGCTGACAAGAGATACTACTGTTACAAGTATGCGCAACAGACGTTGCGGTCATATTATATTAAGAATAATATGTCAAAAGAGTCTTTTGAATTATTTAAGACTTGTATATTATATGATCCATTCGACTACTGTCAAATGACTCGTCTTATAAATTGGGGATCAGAGAATAAAAAATATATTCCTAAAATAGTAGATTTTATATATGATTTATGTCAACATGGACATACGGTACCAGCCGAAATTACACTTAACCTAATAATTAACAATAGTTTGGATTTAGAAACAAAAATTTATTTAATATCAAAATGGCTAAAATACAATCTTCATCAACATTCGGATGTTGTCTGCCGATCTATTAATGAAATGTATTGCATTACAAATTCATTAAATGCTGATTTGATAAATAAAGTACATATATTATTGGTTGACACGGCATTGAAACAAAAAAATACAGATGATAGACTATCAGTAATAGCAAGCTCCATAAAATTAAAAAACATATTAGAAGAACATCTTTTCAACAATAAAATAACTATAAATAGTAATAATACCAGATTTGCAGATTCATTTAGTCTTAATCAGAGCGAATGGAATCATTATTTAGAAAGCAAAAAGTTTTCGTCTTTTGACATTTTTTCAATAAATGAAATGCTTCGTTATCTTTGGAGTTCAGAACATAGACAGCGGATTGGCAATAGACTTTCTTTTGGCCAAGTCATATCGGCTAGCTCAGAGGTAAGCAGTTTCGAAAAAAGAATAGTTGATTTGAATGATAATTTATATGATTGTGATAGGTATAAGGATCTTTTACTATTGCAGGGCGTTCCAGGAAAATTATATTGGAAAGTTGAAAATCTTTTTTGGCGAGCAAAGTACGACAAGGCATATAGACTATTTAAATTCTTGTTGAACCATGAAAACAGCGACGGATTCGTTAAGGGAGCGTCATTGTTTTATCTTGGCCGTATTCTGTTTAAATTGAGAAATGATCAATTTGATTATGATGAGGAAAAAAGAAAGAAAGATGCCTTAGGATTTTTTCTTTCTGTTCCTTCTTATCCAACATGTTTAACTTATATTTCTTATGCTTACATTATGGCTTCAGAAATTTTGTATGAATTTAATTGTTTTAATTCCGCTATGCTGCTTTGTATGATTGACGTCCCTAGTATTGACTATGCGAGCGTTAAACAACGCAAGCACAGAAAAGCAGCAGAATACGCGTTAGCTGCCGGCTCTATAACCAATTATGTTAAAAATATACAAGAGAGTCTTAGATTTTCCAATAAGGAACAAGAAAAATTTATTCTTCAATTCAATGCTAGGAAAAAAATATCTTCTGATCTTTGGAATTATTGTTGTAATAATCCTTTAAATGAACTTGATAAATCAGAAACTCTTAATAATTCAATTGATGAAATGTCTATTTTTGAGGATAGCGAAATTGAGGCTGCTTTTTATTATTCAGTTACTAAGAATTGGCCAAATATTTCTGACTTGCCACAGAACATAGCTACCAACAGATTATTGAACAACAATATTTTCTAAGGAGATGGCATATGAACAATATGATAAGAAAATTCGAATTGCATAAAATTAAGACATTTATTTTAACCTTAATATTTTTGGCTTCTATTCCAAGTAATACACATGCCAATGATGGCAGTTATATTGAAATTATCGGCTCTCCAAGAGTTGCTGTCGGAAAAAGTAATGTTACATACCGCGTGCAATACAATTGTGATGGCAATGTAGGTGGAAGTTACTTTTATATAGAAGATGATGGTTCCCCTATATATATTTCTGATATAAACACTCCTATCGTAATTCCAAGAGTTCCTCTTTCTCAGGAAGAATATCGAGTCAATGCTGCGATATACTACACAAAGATGGTTGACGGTCATTTAGAACCGCATTTCATGTCAGAGACATTGAATGTCTATGTGAGAAAACCAATTATCTCAGCTGTCAGAAGAGGAATAGATCAAGATTATACAGCAGAGTCTGAAGTGCCAATTCATTGGAATATAGATAACGATGACAATTCTTGGAATGATCTTAATCCTGTTGGCTATGATTATCTTAAGACAAATCCCATTAACGAAGATGACGTTTATGACGATGATCTATTGTCTGTGAAAGCATATATTAGAAATAGTAAATTGGATGCTACTGATTGTAATCTTAAAATTCAGGTACCTTCCGGAATAAGAATTTGGAAAAACCAAAAGAAGAATGGATATTGGAGTTTGGGTGGTGACACGATTGAGATTAAATCATGCGATATATTAAAGTGGTTTACTGATAATATAAAAGGAACAAATTTTTATGTTGAATGGAAGGCAAATCTGGACGAAACAAGAATTGCAAAAATGAGATTTTATTGTAACGACGTAGAATTCGGTGTTTTTGAATACAAAGGATATGCTTGTACTGCTGGAAGGCAACCATTTCCAGATGAAAGAGAGGAATATGAGAGTATTTGTAATTTAAAAGGTTGCCAATGGAGTATATTGGGGGGGACGCAAGGTTTTCCAGTAGATATCAATTCTATTTCTGAAACTGTCGATCCCAATTTTAGCGTTTATGGCGAACATTTTGTTGTAACGCCTAACGAACCTCTTGCACCGAATATATATACTTTAGTTCCTGCAATATATAATGGCTATTCGTGTAAGTGTATTAGTATGGATACCTTTGGGGATCATGATCTAATTTTTGATATTGATTATGACGCCGATGCATTTTTCCAAAGTTCAATTTGGCCGCAAAATTTTTTAAAGAACGATAATGTTTACCTAACCGCGACTGAAGTTCTGTATTATACTGGACCATTTGCAGCACGTGCCGCCAGTAATTCAGAGAGATTTCATTGTTTTGGTTCATGGGCTATGTTTAAAAGCAGATTCTTTGCTCAGCCTAAAATTTTGCATAGAGCAAATCAATTGGAGCAAAATAGATTAATTCTACATAAATATGTTTTGTGTCCAAATGTAGAGCCAATAGAATAAAGGGGTACTTGTATGAAAAAATATCTATTTATTATCTTCTTCTCCGTTTTTAGTTTTGCGGATGAGTTATCTGATTATTTAAATTTATTAAAAAAATCTGAAGAAATGCCTTTCGTTATTTTAGAAAAGGAAAACTTCTCTTGGTTAAATTATCCAAAAGAGATCGAAATAAAGTTCATTGAAGGGCTCAAGGCTAAAAAGCAATTATCAGAAATTGGTATTGGAAGAGAACTACCAATGTTGTTTAATTTATTAGAAAACGGGATTGGAAAGGATATAATTTATGTTAAATATTGTGAAGGCATCGGATATAAAACAAATTGTATGATGGCGGGAATATATAAACGCATTTATTCGCAAAGCGGTTTACAACTTGGTATGGAAACATATGGCAATGTCGCTTTTAGCTGGTTGAAGCACAATGATGGGGAGCGGGTATTTGATTGTAATGAAATTATATATTTCTGGTGGAATTATGACAGAAAACACGTGCCAGAGATTTGGAACAAATGGTACAAATGTTGGCAAATTGAAAACGATAGGGAAAAACCTAGAGACGTTGTTTTAGATAGATTGGCTTATGATATAACAAGGCTAGGTTTTTATTTTTTCCCTTATATTTATTCAGCTATAAAATCAGGGGACAATTCCTTAAATGGCTTATTCTCGCCCAACAAATCTGTTAATAATAATTTTATTACTTGGTGGGAAAAAAATAAAGAGAATTATATTTTGCCGGATCCTAAAGGTTGGAATCACATTAACACAATGATTTCTGATAAAAAACTTCCTTTTGGATCTTGGCAGTTGGAAAATATGCCTAAATGGCATCAGATGGCCGAGGAATATTATTCAAAAACTGATAATAATGATCATTATTGGTATTACTTGATTCCTGACAAGGATGAAATAACCTTTGAAGATATTTGGGAAGCAAATAGCGTATCTATTAAAATTCAGAAATAACTACCCTGGAGTTAAAAATGATATCACGTACATTTTTTTATTTAACCTTTGTTTTTCTTTTTTCAACTTTAGTTTATGCCATAAATGAACCAATTATGCCAGAAGGCGATGGCACGATGGATGCTCCTTATATTTTCAATAGATATGAAAACTTCTTTTGGCTGAGCGAAAATGTGGATTTATTCGACAATGACAGCGTAGTTTATTGCAAACAAGTTTCTGATATAGATGCTTCAGATACTCAAAGAGGATATGATTCTGAAACAGAAATTTACTATGGCTGGAGACCAATTACTACGATTACATCAAAAGGTTCATTCGTTTTGAATTATGACGGACAAGGTTTTTCTATTATTAATCCTTATATTGGAAGATCGTCTGAATTGTTTATTGAAGGTATTTTTACCCGTGGATATTTTCGGATTAAAAATGTTTTTTTGGAAAATGTTTTTTTGGAACGTGGGAAAACAGATTATGCTGGATGTTTAGTGGGATGGATAATTTCTTCTCCTGAGAAAAACTCTTCTATAGAAAATTGCAATGTTTCTGGAACTATAAAGATGGCTGGTGGGACTGGTTTAATTTGTGGTGGCTTGATTGGTAAGTCAAATATTGATGGTGACGCAATAATTACTATAAGCAATTGTTGTGTAAACGTTTCAATTTCATCGATGAATTCTGCTGGCTTCATTGGTGAGATTGATTGTTCAGGCCAATTATATATCAATAATTGCAGTTCGGTTTCAAAACTTCATGGAAATAGCGAATATAATTCAGCTGGCGGCTTAATAGATAATTTGAGCGCAAACAGCGGTTTAATAGCTATCTGCAATTCATACAGTGATGTTAGCATATTTGAAGGGTACAGCAATGGAGGTGGATTCATAAATACTATTTATGGTACAACATCACAATCTATAATTGAAATATCTAATTGCTATTCCACAGGTGTTTTCCCTAAAAATTTATCCCAAATGAAACCATTCTTGCAAAACTTTACTAACTCTTGCAGCAATAATTTTACAATTGTAAATTGTTATTATAATTTGTCTACCTTTGGGAAAGAGGATATTTATGCTATAGGTAAGACTGAAGATGAGATGAAATATGCTTCTACATATGAGAATTGGGATTTTGAAAACATATGGGATATTGATGAAGGGGAGTCTTTGCCCTACTTGAAAGGTGAATTGCCAGAACCTAGTTTTTACATTTGTTTTGTTTTTTTTAGCATTGTTTGGCTTAAGCCCCATTTATGGTTATTAGATGATTAAAAATCTAGAAATTATTTCTCTTTTGATTTTCACGTTCGCCTTGATTTCTTCAGCATGTGTAAAGAAGGATGGTGTCGTTTTCATTTCTGATGATTTGGATATTGAATCGCCTATTTTTGATGCTGTGAAAAAATCTGAGGTGCTTGCAAAGAGGCAAGAGTGGCGTGAGGCCGCTTTGGTTTTAAAAGATACCATAAAAAGATCTGAAAACGAAGTATTAAAATGCGGAGAGGATATTGAACTTGTTTTAGGTTATACCTACGCTTCATATATTTTTAACGCAAGAAGAGACGATCCTTGTTTGCCAGAAATTACAAATGAATTGATTAGAAAATATTCTGACCGCGATTTTAAAATATTTTGTGCGGATCTTTATCGCTTGCTTATGGCTTACTATTGGTCAATTCAGGATGTTAAATCGCATGATAAAGTATTACGCCGTTTGGTGCTCTACGACAAAAATCCGGATTTCGCTTTTGTGGATTTATTGTATGCTTCGTTGGAAAGGAACTCTTGCCGCGCTTGCATGAAAGATTTTTTGGTTAATTTTAGTGGAAAAACAGGAGATTTATATGATTTAGCATTCTTGTTTTATTCAGAATTGTCTGACAAAGCCATAAAAGAAGGAATTATTAAATGGTTGGAACAAAATATTGATGCAAGGGGATTTGTTATGCGTTGTTTTGTGGCTCATGCTGCCTCTGTACTTAGTTGTGATGATTTGGACTTTGTTTCAAATTATTGTTCTAAGCTTAATGAGTGGCTTATGCAACAAGAAGATAGTAAAGATAGAAAGGATATTGTTACTTTTGTTTTGAGCGAGCGTTATCGCATCGCCGCGATACTAGATGTTTCGCTAAAATGATATTTTGATTATAAAATAGCTTTTTGTGGATATCCTGTGGAAAGGCATGGGATATTTGTTGGGATAGTTTTGGCTTTTAGTGGATAAACTGTTAATTAATAGGGGATTTTGTATAATATTAATAATGATTTTTAAGTTGGAACATAAGGATGCGGGTTGCAAAGCCAGGGCGGGGGTTGTCAGGACCGCGCACGGAACTTTCACCACGCCGCGCTTCATGCCGGTGGGGACGAGGGCCGCGGTCAAGGCTATGCCGAACAGCGAACTGGAAGCTTTGGGCGCCGACATCATATTGGGGAACACGTATCACTTGATGACGCGTCCCGGTATGGAGACTATGGCGAAGCTGGGCGGCCTGCACAAGTTCATGTCCTGGGATCGTTCCATACTTACCGACAGCGGCGGCTTCCAGGTCTACAGCCTGGCTGATCTCAGAAACATCAGCGACGAGGGCGTGGCCTTCAAGAGCCACATCGACGGGCAGAAGATGTTCCTTGGCCCGAAGGAATCGATGCTCATGCAGCAGGTCCTTGGATCGGATATCGCCATGGCTTTCGACGAGTGTCCGCCGGCTTTAGCTGAAAGGAAATATATTGAATCGGCTGTAAACAGGACGCTGCGCTGGTTGGGTACCTGCGTGGAATCCAACAAGGCCTTCAATGAGCGTGAGGGCGGGGATTTCCCAAGGCAGCTTTTGTTCGGCATCGTTCAGGGCGGCGTCCTCGACGACGAGAGGCTGCGCTGTTTGGATGGTATCATGCAGTACGATCTGCCGGGCCTGGCCATCGGCGGTCTGGCGGTGGGCGAACCGCCCGCGGAAATGTACCGCGTCTGCGATTTTTTGTGCGACGGCCATATGCCGGAAAATAAGCCGCGCTATCTTATGGGCGTGGGCACGCCGGAGGATCTCGTGAACTGCGTGATGGCGGGCATAGACATGTTCGACTGCGTGATGCCGACCAGGAACGCCAGGAACGGCACGGCCTTCACAAGCTTCGGGAACGTGCCGGTGAAAGCCGGGCGCTACGCCTTAGACGAAAGGCCCCTGGAAGAGGGCTGCGCTTGCCCGGTCTGCCAACGCTACACGAGGGCGTATCTGCGTCATCTCTTCAACGTGGGCGAATCCTTGGCCGGCTATTACTTGACGGTGCACAATCTGCATTTCTATCTCGGCTTGATGAAAAAGATGCGCGAGGCGATTCTGGAAGACAGGCTCAAAGAGTTCGCGGCGGAATTTTTGGAAACGAGGAAGCGGGGCGAAAATGGCTAAGAAAGAGGAAAAGAACGCTTCGCCGGTGCTGGTCCAGAACCGCAAGGCGCACTACGATTATCACATCCTGGAAACTTACGAAGCCGGGCTGGAGCTCGTGGGAACGGAAGTGAAAGCTTTAAGAGAAAGGCAGGGGAGCATCCAGGAGGCTTACTGCAAGCCCGTTAAGGGCGAAATGATGATGATCGGCTCCCGCATCAACGAGTACGACAAGGGCAACCGCTTCAACCACGATCCCGAAAGGAACCGCAAGCTCCTTATGCACCGCAACGAGATCATCCGCCTAAGCCAGAAGATCGAGCGGAAAGGCCTGACGCTGATCCCGCTGAAACTCTACCTCAAAAGAGGCAAAGTGAAAGTTGAGCTGGGGCTTTGCGAAGGCAAGCACAGTTACGACAAGAGCGCGGCATTGAAAGAGAAGGCTGTCAAAAAGGAAGCGGAGCTTTCCTTTGAGAAAGCCAGGCGTAGATAGGGGCGCCTTTTGATATAATGATGAAAATAATTATCAAGATAAATGCATGAAGATCATAGAGACTAAAGAGGCCCTGGAAGAGCTCCTCAGGGAGCGCAAAGGCACAAGGCCTTCCCAGAAATTAAAAGAGACGGTCAGCTCGATCATAAAGAGCGTAATGAAAGAAGGCGACGCGGCGATCTGCGAATACACGAAGCAGTTCGACAAATGCCCCCTCAGCCCCAGCAAGCTCAAGGTCAGCAAAAGGGAGATCGAGAACGCGAAATGTCCTCCCGACCTTGAGAAGGCTATTCTGCGTTCCGCGGAGAGCATCCGCGCTTTCCACGAGCATCAGCTCCGCTCAGAGTGGCGGGAGAAAGCTCCCTTCGGCGGGGAATTCGGCGAAGTGTACCGCCCTGTCGAAAGGGCTGGCGTCTACGTTCCCGCCGGCACCGCGCCCCTTGTCTCCAGCGTTTTGATGAGCGTTATCCCGGCCCAGGTCGCGGGAGTGAAGAGCATCTGCCTTGCCACGCCCTGCGACAGCGAGGGAAAGGTCAATCCCGGGATCTTAGCGGCTTGCAGGCTCCTTAACGTCAAGGAACTCTACCGCGGCCACGGCCCCTCCCTCGTGGCGGCCATGTGCTTAGGCACCAGGGCCATTCCGAAAGTCGACGTGATAGCAGGCCCCGGCAGCGCGGCCGTGACGGAAATGAAGCGCCAGCTTTTCGGCGCCGTGAACGTCGACCTTATCGCCGGCCCCAGCGAGAGCCTCATAATCGCCGATGAAACGGCCGAGCCGCGCTTCGTCGCTGCCGACATCATGTCGCAGGCCGAGCATCACGGCAGCAAGACCTATGTGATCGTGACGAGCAAAAAGCTGGCTGAAGCCGTGTTCGCGGAAGTGAGATCGCTCAACAAAAACGAGCTGGCCGGCGCGGTCGAAAAATCCGGGCTTGAAAATCTTTCCGCAGTGGTTGTCAAAGACCTGAAAGAAGCCGCCGCGGCTTCGAACGCGATCGCTCCCGAACACCTGCAGATCATGACGAAAGATGACGAGGCTGTCCTCGCGCACATAACGAACGCCGGCGCGGTCTTCCTTGGCAAATGGACGCCCGTACCGATGGGCGACTTCGCCTTCGGCCCCAGCCATGTGCTGCCCACCGGCGCCGCGGCCGCCTTCATGAGCGGGCTTTCCACCGCCACGTTCATCAAGCGCATGAGCGTCATGAAGGCTGACGAAACAGGTTTTGCCAACATGTCCAAAACGATGGAAGTGTTTTCAAAATACGAACTGCTTCCGGCGCATGGTTTCACTTCTACCGTAAGGAAGGAAAAATGAAACTGAAAGTCCTGACCGAAGGTGACGAAAGGCTGAGAGTGATCTGCAAGCCCGTTACGAAAATTACGCCGGCTATCAAAAAGCTCATCGCCGACATGATCGAGACGATGTACTACAAGAAAGGCGTGGGATTGGCGGCTCCGCAGGTCGGAAGCGATCTTAGGATCATCGTCTTCGACCCGAGGACCACGAAGAGAAGAAAACCGCAGGTCCTGATCAACCCTGAATTATCAGAGATGAGAGGGGAGATAAGAGGGGACGAAGGCTGCCTCTCCTGCCCGGGCTTGTGGGGCGAAGTAGTAAGAAGCGCGCACGTCCTTGCCAAAGGTTTCAACGAAGCCGGCGAACCGGTCGAGATCGAATCAGACGGCGGAGTTTTGAGCGTGGTATTGCAGCACGAAACGGATCACTTGGACGGGATACTGTTCCTCGACAGGCTGGATCCGGCGCAGCAGCTAAGAGTGATGAAGGAGAGGGAGGAACTTTAGATGGTGGGCGTTACTGGACTCGAACCAGTGACTTCTACCTTGTAAGGGTAGCGCTCTAACCAACTGAGCTAAACGCCCCGACTCAATTGCTGTAATTCTACTAAAAGCCCCGTTTAAATTCAAACCAAAAAGCGTAAAAATAACCCAAACATATTAAGGAGAAACATGAATAAAGAACTGAACAAGGAATACCTTGGCAAACTGGCCAAAGACTTTTCCAAATGCCCGAAGAACAAGCTCGCGATGAACGCCGTCACGAAGAGCGGCCCCCGCGCCGCCGTGACCAACTGGGACGTTATCAAGGCCCCGAGGCGCGTCTTTTCCGATTACATCAAGACGCCTTCCATCACGAACCAGAAAGGCAGCGGCCGCTGCTGGCTCTTCTCCGCTCTGAACACCTTCCGCATGAAAGCCATCAAGAAGATGAACGTGGACGAGTTCGAGTTCTCGCAGGCTTACCCCATGTTCTGGGACAAGCTGGAAAAGGCCAATTACTTCCTTGAATCGATTCTTGAGACCATGGAAGAGGAGACCGACGGCCGCCTCATCCAGCACCTTCTCTCCGATCCTCTGGGCGACGGCGGCCAGTGGGACATGATGGTCAACCTGGTCCAGAAATACGGCCTCGTTCCCAAGACCGTCTACCCCGAGAGCTTCAGTAGCTCTTCCACCGGCGCCATGAACAGCATCCTTACCGGCAAGCTGAAAGAATACGCCTGCACGCTCAGGGAAGCCTACAAAAAGGGCGCCAAGATCGCCGATCTTAGGGAAAAGAAAGGCGAGATGGTCCAGGAATTCTACAACATCCTGACCATCCACATGGGCACGCCTCCCACCGAGTTCGTCTGGCAGTGGCGTGACAAGAAGGACAAATTCCACCGCACCGGCGTCATGACCCCGCAGAAGTTCTACAAGGAATTCGTGGGCATCAACCTTGACGACTATGTCTGCCTCATCAACGCTCCGACCAAGGACAAACCCTACAACAAGATGTACACCGTGAAGTTCCTCGGCAACGTGGTGGGCGGACATCCCGTCAGATACCTCAACGTCGACATCGACACTATCAAGGAAGCGGCCATCAAGACCATCAAGGGTAAGGAAGTCGTCTGGTTCGGCTGCGACGTAGGCAAACAGCTCGACGGCAACCTGGGCATCCTCGACCTCAACCTTTATGACGACGACCTTCTCGGCAACGCCGGCTGCAAGCTCAACAAGGCCCAGCGCCTCGACTACAACGAGAGCCGCATGAACCACGCCATGGTGCTTACGGCCGTCGACCTCGATAAGAAGGGCAAACCCGTCCGCTGGCTCATCGAGAACAGCTGGGGCGACAAGAACGAAGGCAAAGGCTTCCTGACCATGACCGACGAATGGTTCAGCGAATACACCTACGAAGTCGCCGTCAACAAGAAATATCTTTCCGAGAAACTCAAAAAAGTCCTGAAGACCAAGCTCGTCGAGCTGAAGCCTTGGGACCCCATGGGCTCTCTCGCCAAGTAACGCGCTTTGGCTAAGTGGTAAAAATTTATCTGACAATAGCTGTTCTGATAATCCTTTCGGCGTTCTTCTCCGGCTCCGAAACGGCTTTCTTTACCCTTAGCAGAGTGCAGCTGAAGATGCTGGGGGAGAGGGGAGGAAAAGTAGGCGCCGCCATCGCGAAACTCCTTTCCAATCCCAGGCGCGTTCTTAACACCCTTCTCCTCTGCAATCTTCTGGTCAACACGATCCTTTCCGCTTTGCTTAGTAAGATCTTCCTTGATCTTTTCGGGCCTAGCGGACTTCCCATAGCGGTCTTCGTGGTGACCGTGCTGCTCCTGATTTTCGGTGAGATCACTCCCAAGGTCATAAGCCTTGGCAACTACATGACCGTGTCCAAGATCGCGGTCTATCCCATCAGTTTCTGCTGCTACATTTGCGCGCCTTTCCGTTTCGCCCTGCGCATAGTCTCCAACGGCATCTTAAGGCTTATGGGACTTCCCCTAGAAAAAGCCGACCGTTTCACGCGGGAAACGTATCTGGCGGCCTTAATGTCGAGCAAGGAGAAGGGCGCGCTCGAAATGAACGAGGCGGACATGATCCACGCCATCTGCGCCTTCAGAACGATGAAGGCGGTGGACGTCAGGACTCCCAGGACGGAGATGACGGCCATAAGCGAGGAAGAGAATCTGTTCCAGGCTGTCGCCCTAGCCGAGCGCACCGGCGTCTATTTCCTTCCCGTCTACAGAGGCAGCATCGACCGCATCATCGGTATCCTGGAGATCTCGGCGCTCTCCAAAAACTGGCGCGCCGTTAAAAAAGACGCCGTTATAAAAGATCTCATCGATTCCTCCGACTTCATCCATCCGCCTTTCCTTAGTCCCGGCACCAGGCTTCTCGATGAACTCATCGAAGAGATGCGCGACAAAAAGGAGATGATCGCCATAATCCTTGACGAATACGGCGGAACTGACGGCGTCATCCAGCGCCACGAGGCCGTCGACACCATGCTTGGCGGCATAATGGGCTTGAAGGAAAGGGAGATCCACTTTCGGCCGAACGGGGACATTATCTCCGCGGCTTCCGCGAAACTTGTTGACCTCAACTGGGAATGCTCCTTAAATTTCCCGACGGACCTTGACGCCACGTTAGCCGGCTACATCATGCGCGTGACCGGGAAGATCCCGGAAGTCGGCTACACCTTCGAGAGCGAAGGCTTGAAGATCACCATATTGAAGCGCAGCGGCCTGAAGCTCGAGACCGTAAGATTAAGGCCCATTGACAACGGAGGAGCCCTGTGACCGCAGCCCTTATCATAGCCGTTGTTTTCTGCCTCATGGGCTGCTTCTTCTGCGCCGGCTCGGAGATCGCCCTGCTTTCCGTCGACCGCTCATACGTCAAGAGCTGCCTCGGCAAGAAAAGCGGCGCTATTGCCACCTACAAGCTCATAACCACGATGAGCCTGACGCTCTCCTGCATTCTTCTCGGCACCAATCTGTTCAACACCATGACTTCGGCGCTCGTGACGCCCTTGATGGACAAGATGAGGCTCGCGCTGCATCTTCCCGAGAGCGTCTCCACCTCGCTCCTCACCACGCTGATAGCGACGCCCGCCATGCTGATCTTCGGGGAAGTCGTGCCAAAGGCCATCGGCCTCAACGACCCGGCTTCCTTCTCTTTCAAGATCGCGCCTACGCTTTTGTTCTTCAGGAATCTTTTCAAGCCCATTCTCATGATCCTTGACTGGATCACTTCCGTTATCGCCAAGCCGCTGGGCGGCAAAGGCGGCGGACAGATCGTCGCCAAGGAAGAAGTGGAAGCCATGACTTCCATGGGCAGGGAAGAGGGCGCCCTGACCAACGAGGAATTCCTTTTCATCAAGCGCGCCATGGACCTTGCCCAGCAGACCATCGCTTCCGTCATGACGCCCATCATTGAATTGCAGTGCTTCCCCTCTACCATGACGGTCGGCGACTTCCTTGACATCACCGCCGACAAAAACGACGCCATCTTCCCGGTCTATGACGAACGTCCGGAGAACGTGGAAGGCATTATGTACAAGGGCCTGGCCCTGAAGGCCGTCATGCTCGACCAAAACGCCGAGCGCAAACCGCTTTCCTCCGTCATGTACAAAGACATCAATTTCGTTCCGGAACTCTTAAGCGCCGACATCATCATAAGGGACCTCAGGAAGCAGGGCGCCAAACTCGCCTTCGCCGTCGACGAATACGGCGCCGTCACCGGCATGATCACTCCCATTGATGTCGCCGAGGAGATCGTTGGCACGATGTTCGACATTACTCCTCGCTACGTCCTGCACAAGAACCCCGACGGCAGCGTGGAATGCGACGGCAGGGCGGACGCCGAAAAAGTCGGCGAAGCTCTGAACGTCATTTTTGACCGCAAAGGCTACGACACCATAGGCGGCCTCGTCATGAAGCTGGCCTCCAAAGTCCCAGCCCCCGGCGAATCTTACACGCAAGGCAAAGTCAAATTCACCGTCATTTCCGCCACCCCTAGAAGAATAAGCCGCGTCAAAGTCGAGACCCTCGACAGATCCGCCGCCAAATAATCAAGTTTAGGCATTTTTTGCCTAAACTCCCGTCTATCCTTTTCCGGTAGTTTTTGCTATAATTTTAAAATAAGTTAAATTCCGTTATTATCGGGAGGAAAATTATGAAACACTTTGTTCTTGTTGGCATTTTTGCCCTCGCTTCCATCAGCCTTTTCGCGGAAGATATCTCCGTTAAGCCTGCCGGCGAAGGCACGGAGAAATCTCCATATCTCTTCGACTGCCTTGAGAACTTTTTCTGGCTAAGGCAGCAGACCACCGAAATGGATCCCAACGTCCCTGTCTATTGCAAGCAGATAAAAGACATCGACGCCAGCGCCACGCAGCAAGGCGGAGACTACGCCTGGTCTGACATAAACTTTTCCAAAAACAACCTCTTCGTCTACGACGGCCAGGGCTACAACATTGAAGGTCTGGAACCTAACGAAAACGGCGCTCTGTTTGGCACCGGTTACATGCAGTTAAAGAACATCAGGATAAAAGGCGCGGAAGATAAAAAAACCTGCGCGCTGACGAAAACATTAAGATCATCCGACGGAAAAAACGGACTTTTGGAAAACTGTCATATCAAGGGGCTTTTGGGTTCGAGCGCTGCCCTGGCGCACAATGTTCAAGGGTACGACGTAAAGATCAGCGGCTGTATCGTTGAAGCGGAAATGGAAGGTATAAAGCAGGAAGGTGCGTTAATATCCGTTTTTGGCGCAGGCAAAAACAGCGTTATAAAAAACACCTGTTTCAAGGGAAAAATTAAGACGGTTTCCTCCCCGAGAGTAAGCGGGTTCATTTATAGGCTGGAATCTAATCTAAAACTGGAAGATTGCTATGCTGATTTCGAAGTTGATAACACCGAGGAAGGAAAAAGTAATGTGGCAGGATTTTTATACATGATATCATCATTTTCCGACACAAACATTGTTTCCGTAAACGCTGAGCACTGTTATGTGACAGGCAAAACAAATAATACCTACCCGCAAAGCAGAGCGTTCTTTTCCAAAGTGGAAGACAACTTTAAAATTTCCGTAAAGGATTGTTACTACAATGAAACTTTAAATTTGACAGACGATTACGCCACTCTCAAGACCGACGAGGAGATGAAGCAGCAGGCCACCTATGAAAACTGGGACTTCAATAACGTCTGGGAGATAAAGGAAGGCGAATCTCTGCCAAAACTGCGCGCCGAGAAAGAATATCCCGGCGTTAATATCAAATACAAGGGAAAAGGCAGCTGCGCCAAGATAAACGACGTCATAACCATAGAGGACGGCAGCGAGAAGGACAGTCTCATAATAAGCCCATTGCCGGACACCCCCTGCCAGGTAAAAAAGATCTTAGCCCCCAACGGCTTGAAAAAGCTCAGAGTGGACGGCAATCTTGAGGAACTCCTCATAGAAGGCCCCATAGGCTCTATCCTCATAAACGGAGGCAATTTAGGCAAAGAAGGGGAGGGCTACGCGGTCATCTTCAGCGGAGACAAAACAAAAGTCCAAGTCAAAACGGCTAAGAACAAGGCTACCAAAGAGCTCCAAGGCGGAAATGTCAGAGGGAACCTTCTCTGCGGGACGCAAAACGAGGAAGGCGAGATAACCTCCTACGGGCAGATCAAAAAATTCAATGTTTTGGGAGGGAATTTAGAAAACGGGAAACTCACTACCGGAAAACTTGAAGGATTTAAAGTCAAGGCCAAAAACGGCAAAGGCGGAGAGATAATCAACTTTGAGATAGAGGAAAAGCAGTGACGTTTGCAATTTAAGGGTAAATTTTATACAATTTTGAAAGATAATAATCCTCCGGAGGATATTATGTTCAAAGATAACCTAAAGAAATTATTTTTGTCTCTGACAGTACTGCTTCTGGCTTTGTGCTCGACCAACGCGCAAGCCAATGTGCCTGATTATCTTTCAATCGTTGGTCCTAGCCAAATATCAGTTGGAAAAACAAACGTTCAATACCATCTTAGCTATCATGCTAGCGGGATATTTGACGGCTGCGATTTCTGGGCAAAAACGAATGGAGTAACTATTGCCGACAATTCGGCAAATATAATGGAAACGACCATATGTTTTGACGCTCCAACTAATGAATGCACCATAAGCATTGAGGCAATCGTGTACTATAATACGGCACACGATACGCTTTATTTAGTCGCCTCAAAAACTGTTTATGTGCGCAAACCTGATCTTCAATGCAATCGGTTGGGGCTAGAAGAAATGTGCTACACCAACAACAACGCAGTTGTCCCTGTGCACTGGAATATCGATGATGATGATAGATCTGGATACGGGCAATCCACTGAAACTAGAAGCGGCGAAGATTATAAGCAAAGCGAATTGATGACTTGTGACGATGACGATCTATATAGCATACAAGCACATATCGGGAACACGGTGCTTGACACGGCAAATTGCAATTTGAAGATAAAAACTTCTGATTCCTTGCGTTTGTGGTATAGCCAAAATAAAGGTGAACTTTGCTGCGATGCGGACAGCGTGTTTGAGACTAACTGTAATATAAAAATTTGGTTTAACAACAAAACTAATTCAAACGGAAACAGGTTATACGCCGAATGGATAAGAGAACTGCCAGTACTCACCAACGCGTTTATTGATTTTTATTGTAACAATGTTCAGTTCGCTAAACTACGTTACAAAGGTTACGCATTTACCAAAGGCGCGCTTCCTAACACGGCAGAAAGAACTTTCTTTGAAACTAATTTCTTCCTTGATGGTTGTGAATGGGGAATTGTCGATGGTAAACACAGACACGATCGCAATTCTCTCGCGGAGGCGGTAGATGGCAATCCTTGGCCAAGATATGGAGAGGCGTTTGTTGTGACCACAAGTTCTCCTCTTTGCTCAAACATATATACTTTGCAAGACCACATATACAACACTTTCAATTGCCGTTGTATTAGCATGGACACTTTTGGAGACAGGAGCCATTCTTTTGAAGAATCAGATGCAACAGCTTTTTTCACAACAAATAACTTCTGGCAGGACAATTTCTACAATATGTATACGTATCCGCTATATAGCGACATTATTTATTATAACGGACAATTTGCTGCACGGAAAATCGAAGACGTTGATAGATTAAACTGCCATCCTTCTTGGGCAATGTTTTCCAGTCGCTTTTTCAATCGTCCGAAGATCGTTCATAGAGCGGAACAGCTTGCTCCTGTTAAAACCATTCAAAAAACTTATATCATAGGTCCGCCGCCCGAACCAGAGAATCAGCCTTTGGAGGAGGAATAAAATATGAAAAGAATCATATATATAGTTTTGTTCTCATCGGTAGTTTTTGGAATAGAACCTGAGAATTTTGCTCAGTTGCTGGAAAAAGCCGAGCAGACTCCGGCAATCATATTCGAGCAGGAGGATTTTTCTTGGGACAAGTATCCCGCGGATGTTAAAACGCAGTTCATGGAAGGCGTCAAGGCTCAGGATGAACTAGACAAGCTCGCTCCTTCTGAGACAATACCAATGCTGTTCGATTTTATAGAAAACGGCAAGGACGTTGAGAAAAAAGTTGTTGTGTACATGGAGAAATACGGATATTACACCAATTTCTTCACCGAAGAGATCTACAAGCAGATAAGAGATCAGGGCGGAATCAGCTGCGGATATAGCGGATTAGGCAATCTGGCCTTCCCCTGGCTTACCAAGAAATCAAGAAGCAAAAACTTCAACGAATACGAGATCCAATACTTTTGGTGGGTCTATGACAGGAAGCATCTTCCTAATATTTGGCAGACTTGGTATCGCTGCTGGCAGGAAGAAAACGCCAGACCTGAACCGAGAAAATACGTGCTTGAGCGTTTGGCTTCGGACGTTTCCTGCTTAGGCTTCTATGCTTTCCCATATCTTGCGGAAGGCATTAAAAACGACAAGAGCCTGGAAGCGGTAGCCGACATATTCAAGCCATATTCCTGTTTTTTCATCAAAGGAGATTTCCAGACCTGGTGGGAAGCGAACAAAGAAAAGTATTCCTTCCCGGAAGCGAAAGGCTGGGACCATGCCTTAGAGGTCATCAAGAAAGGAAAACTAGCGGTGTACAAGTCCGCCAGGGAAAACATGCCCTCTTGGCATGAACTGTCGGAAAACTATTACACTGAAAACAATAACATAGATTGCTATTGGTATTATTTTCTCTCCGACAAGGAAGAAATAACGGAAGAAGACGTTACCGAAGCGATCTGCAAAGCAATCGAAGACAAATGATCTTCAAGGAGTCCAAAATGAAAAAACTGGTATTATTGATTTGCCTCTTGACGTTCTCTTGTTTGGCATATTTTGATCCCACTCCTGTTAAACCGGAAGGAGATGGAACGCAGGAAACGCCTTATCTCTTTAAAGAGATGGGAAACTTCGCTTGGTTTGCGAAAAATTATAATAAAATAGAACACGGTCCAATCGTTTATTGTGTTCAGATAAATGACATAGACGCTTCGGAATCAACAAATTGGTGGCGTTTTCCCCAGATGAGAACATCTGGTTTTGCTTTAAATTACGATGGACAAGGATTCAGTATAAAAAATCTTTGCATAGGATGGTGCGACAACGTAGCCGGAGGCCTTTTTGCCCATGGCGTTTTCCAATTGAAAAACATAAATCTTATTGAAGCGGAACAAATTAGGGATCAAAACAATGTTGGCCTTTTAGTTGGTGAACTTTACGCGGGGAAAGATAAAGAGGCTTATGTCAGTAATTGTCATGTGCAGGGTAAAACGACTGATAAATGTGCTTCCGCTTTCATCGGTTGCGTAACAGTTGGAAAGGGCGGCAAAGTTGAAATTCGCGATTGTTCTGTAGACGCAGAAATCAAAGATGGTCCAGCAGGATTAATAACTTCTGTGAACAATTATGGAACTTTCATTATCAAAAACACTTTATCTTTAATTAAATGTACTATTGATCATAATGCGGGGTGGTACGGCGATGTAAGGGCAGCCGGTTTTATTAATTCATTCTTACTGTATAAAGGCTCAAAAACCATTGTAGAAGACTGCTATTCAGATGTTGAAATAAATTGCAAAGACAAATACACTTGTGCTTCCGGTTTCATAGGCGAACTATTTAATCAAGATCACAGAGATAGGGTTGATGTAGAGATCAGCCGCTGCTATTCTACGGGAACCATAAACAAAACTAACGGTTGGGCTTCCGCTGCTTTTATTTCTGTAGTGGATAATCTCTATACTAACGAAGAGACCATAGTTATAAAGGACTGCTATTATAACGCCACTTCTTTCAAGAAATTCAAAAAGCCGGAAAAATACGCTCTTCCCAAGACGGAAGAGGAGCTGAAGCAGCAGGCTACCTTCGAGAACTGGGATTTTGAGAATGTCTGGGCTATCGACGAAGGCAATGGCTTCCCGTACCTCAGGTCTGAGATCCCGGAAGAGTATCCCGAACTTAATGTCAATTACAAAGGCCAGGGTGAATGCACAGTCGACAACGGCGTTATAACCATTGCTGGCGGCAGCGACAAAGACACGCTGTCGGTCTTCTCTGAAAACGGCAAGTGCCGGGTTAAGAGGATCGTGGCGGACAACGGTCTTAAGAAGATCAAAGTGGCCGGAGATCTGGAAGGACTGCAGGTGGCCGGCGAGGTAGGCGCGCTATTTGTGAACGGCGGCGACCTTGGCAAGGAAGGCAATGACTTCGCGCTGATCTTCGATGCGGACCAAGCGACGATCAAAGTGAAAGCCGCCAAGGCAAAAACAAAAATTGGCAGCAAAGCTGGGGAAATGATCACGGGCGGCAACGTCAAAGGCAACATATTGTGCGGAACCCGAGATGAAACCGGCAAGATAACGACGCTGGGAACCGTGAAGAAACTGGTGACTCTGGGCGGCAACATTGAGAACGGCAAACTGGTGGCCGGTAAAGTCAATCAGGTCAGCGCCAAGCCGAAAGGCGGAAAAGGCGGCCAGATCATTGATTTCAAGACGGAAACTAATTAAGCGAAATAATTGATGAACTTTAATTTTGCAATGAGAAGTTAAGTTGCATGGAGTTTATACATGTTTAAAGTTAACTTTAAAATATTTTTCTTACCATTGGTAATGCTTTTCTTGGTTTTGTGCTCGATCAACGCGCAAGCCAACGTGCCTTTTTGGCTTTCTATAAACGGGTCCGATCAAATATCCGTAGGGAAAACAAATGTTTGCTATACTCTTAGCTCCTATTATCCAGGTACATTGGATTCTTGCTCGATTTGGGTATTTGATGAATATAATAACTTTATAGCCGCAAATACTAACAATCAATTATTTGTTTATGTTGACGCTCCAACAAACGAATGTATTTTGGACATTACAGCAAATTTAGGTTATGTGACAAATCCAGTAACCCACGAAGGTGGTCATTTGTCAGCAATCAAGTATGTTCATGTCCGTAAACCAGATCTTCAAACTATTAGATTAGGGTTAGAAGAAGCGAGTTATACTAATGCAACTATCGCTGTGCCTATTCATTGGAATGTAGATGATGATGATAGATCAGCTAGTGGAGGTGGAATTAATGCCAATCATGGCGAAGATTATTTGCAACCTTACTTAGTTTCTTGTAACGACGACGATTTATACAGCATACAAGCACATATTGGGAATACGGCACTGAACACGGCAAATTGCAATCTGAAGATAAAAACTCCTGATTCCATGCGTTTGTGGTATAGTCAAAACAAAGATGGGCTTTGCTGTGATGCAGACAGCGTGTTTGAAACTAATTGCAACATAAAAACGTGGTTCAATAATTACGCAAACTCAAATGGCAATAGATTATTTGTTGAATGGGTAATGAAACCGTCAATAACAACTAATCAATACATAGAATTTTATTGCAACAATATACAATTCGCTAAATTGCGTTACAAGGGATTCGCTTTTACCGAAGGTACATTACCTAATAAAGCAGAACGATATTTTTTTGAAAATACTCTTTATCCAGGATTAGATGGTTGTGAGTGGGGGTTAACCGACGAAGGAGGGCTTCATCGCCATGATTGTAATTCTATCGCTGAGTCAGTTGATCCTGAATGGCACAGATACGGAGAACGTTTTGTTGCTACTACTAGTTCTCCGTTATGTTCAAATATTTACACTTTGCAAGATCACTTATACAACACTTTCATGTGTCGTTGCATAAGCATGGATTCCTTTGGCGATAGAAGCCACACATTTGAAGAATCGGATGCTGTTGCTTTTTTCACGATTTATAATTTTTGGGATAATACTTTTTATGACATAAACACTTCTGTTTTGTATAGCGACATAATCTATTACACGACTCAATTTGCGGCGAGAAAAGTTACGTCTAGCTTACGATTAAATTGCCATTCTTCCTGGGCGATGGTTACAAGCCGTTATTTTAATCGTCCAAAAATTATTCACAGAGCAGAACAACTTGCACCGACAAAATTGATACTAAAAACTTATATTATAGGACCATCTCCAAGTACCTTAAGAAACGCTTCGGATGAGGAATAAATATGAAAAAAATTATTTATTTATTCGCATTAACTTCTTTTGCCTTTGGGATTGATCCTGGAGAGTATGCATCGTTAATAGAAAAAGCAGAAAAAACACCTGCCCTTCTTTTCGAGCAGGAGGATTTCTCTTGGGATAAATATCCGTCAGAAGTTAAAACGCAGTTCATGGAAGGCGTCAAGGCTCAGGATGACCTTGACAAACTCGCTCCGTCTGAAACAATACCTCTTCTTTTTGACTTTATAGAAAACGGCAAAGACGTTGAGAAAAAAGTTGTTGTGTATATGGAGAAATACGGATATTACACCAATTTCTTCACCGAAGAGATTTACAAGCAAATAAGAGATCAGGGCGGCCTTCGCTGTGGATATAGTGGTCTTGGGTCTTTAGCATTCCCTTGGTTGACAAAGAAATATCGCAATAAAGACTTTAATGGATACGAGGTCCAGTACTTCTGGTGGGTCTATGACAGGAAGCATCTTCCTGAGATTTGGCAAATTTGGTATCGCTGCTGGCAGGAAGAGAATGCCAGACCGGAACCGAGAAAATACGTGCTTGAGCGTTTAACTTCGGATGTTTCCTGTTTGGGTTTCTACGTTTTCCCATATCTCGCTGAAAGTATAAAAAATGACAAGAGTTTGGAAGCTGTAGCCGATATATTCAGGCCGTATTCCTGTTTTTCCATCAAAGGAGATTTCCAGACCTGGTGGGAAGCGAACAAAGAAAAATATTCCTTCCCGGAAGCGAAAGGCTGGGACCATGTCTTAGAGGTCATTAAGAAAGGAAAACTAGCGGTGTACAAGTCCGCCAGAGAAAACATGCCAGCCTGGCATGAACTGGCGGAAAACTATTACGCTGAAAACAATAACATAAATCGCTATTGGTACTATTTTCTATCCGACAAGGAAGAAATAACGGAAGAAGACGTTACTGAAGCGATTTGCAAAGCAATCGAAGACAAATGATCTTCAAGGAGTCCAAAATGAAAAAAGCTGTTTTATTTATCCTCGCGCTGGTGATATCCATTTCCACGTTTGCGGCAAAATATCCCGCTGTGAAGCCGGAAGGCGAAGGGACGCAGGAATCTCCGTATCTGTTCAAGCAGATAGAGAACTTTGGCTGGATCGCCGATCAAAGAGACAAAATCGATGCCGGAACGACGGTTTATTGCGTCCAGATAAATGATATTGACGCGACGGAAACAGAAAATTGGTTTTTTCCTGAAATAATGACAAATAACATCAACGGCGAAAAACGCGGATCTTGGACCTTGAACTATGATGGACAAGGCTTTAACATTGAAAATGTTTGTGTCGGTTCTCAGGGATATTATAATGCGCTTTTTGCCGTAGGGAATTTTCAACTAAAAAATATCAACATTGTAAGGGCGAAAAACAAAGTATTTAATGGCTATACAATACCATGTCACGGAATTTTAGTAGGCATCATGGGTTCCGGTTACATAAAAAATTGCCATATCCGTGAAACTAAGATGCTCGCTTGCGCGGCATTGGCTGATCAATTGGTCGGCTCTGATGTTGAAATTAGCGATTGTTCGGTGGACGTTGAACTGGCAAGCGCTCTTGCTGGATTAATTTGTTTTGTGCGCAATTATGGAACGGTAGTCATTAAAAACACATCCGTTAAAGCTAAAATAACGCTTAACAATGACGATGCTTGTGATTTAGCATCAGCTGGTTTTATAAGGGCGTTGCAGCTTGAGGAAGGAAGCAAGAAAACAGTTATTGAAGATTGTTATGCCGATGTTGAGATTAGTATACCGAATCCATATGTGGGCCTTTCTGGGTTTATAGGTATTATTAATAATCTTAGGTATGGAGAACAAATTGACTTTTCAATCAATCGTTGCTATTCCACAGGAACGATATGCAACACTAAACCTTGGCAAAGCGCAAGTTTTTTGTCCGAGGTTAACGATTGCGAGCCAATTATCAACGACTGCTATTATAATGCAAACTCTTTGCTAAAGGCTGACAAATACGCCCTTCCCAAGACGGAAGATGAACTGAAGCAGCAGGCGACCTTCGAGAACTGGGATTTTGAGAATGTTTGGGCTATAGACGAAGGAAATGGCTTCCCTTATCTGAGAAAAGCTGAGGTGGAGAAGAGATATCCGAAACTTTTTGTCAATTATAACGGAACAGGAAAATGCAGCGTAAATAACGGCGTCGTAACGATCGAAGGCGGAAGCGACAAAGATACGCTGGCTATATCCGGACTTCTTGGCAACAGATGCCAGGTGAAGAATATCGTGACAGAACACGGACTTAAAAAGATCAAAGTTACCGGCGACCTTGAAGGCATGCAGGTGGCCGGGAAGGTGGGTGCGCTGCTTGTGAACCGCGGCAATCTGGGAAAAGAAGGCAAAGATTTCGCGTTGATCTTCGACGCTGACAACGCCGTTATCAAAGTCAAAGGCGAAAAAGGCAATATCGCCAAAGGAAGCAAGGCTGCTGGAACGATAATCGGCGGAGACATCAAAGGCAACATTCTCTGCGGAACCCGAGATGAAGCCGGCAATATAACGACGCTGGGAACCGTGAAGAAAATGGCGACCTTGGGCGGCAACATTGAGAATGGCAAGGTTGTGGCTGAACGTGTCGGGAAGGTCACCGCCAAGCCGAAAGGCGGAAAAGGCGGCCAGATAATCGATTTCAAGACTGAGACCAATTAAGAATAGGAATTGAACGATTTATTTCATGGCGGAAGGAATCCTTCCGCCATGAAAATTTTAGAGAAGAGGATATATGCTTGCGAAGATGACAAAAACATTGGCGATCGTTTTGTACGCGGCTTTCGCTGCTACGACGGTTTTTGCCTTTACGGTCAACAGGATGACCTGGCAGATCTCCGACACGGTTACGAACGCCTATTTGTTTGAAAAGCTCGCTAAGGCTGAGCAGCGCGCCAAGATCAACGACCTTAAAGGCGCGGCAACGCTAATAGACGATCTGAAAGACGACACGGCGGCGAAAGATTACGTTTCCTCTGACGGAGAGCCGCTTGAGCTGGTCTTGGCTTCGGCGTCATTGTGGTACAGGGCGGAAGACGTGAAGAACAGCGATCCTGAGCTGGTGAAAGAGGCGAGGCATAACCTGAATCTTTGGGCGGAAAAAGCTAAGGACAAGCAGTGGAAGAGCTACAAATATCTTTTTCACAGAATAAGGGCGTATCACGTTACGCAAAAGAACCAAAGGGGAAGAATAGAGACCCAAAAGGAAATGATACTCTACGATCCCTTCGATCAGGAGCAGTTGAAATCCTTCGAGGAGTATTGCGACCGCTTCCCGGAGAGCGTGGGAGATCTGAATGCTTTTCTGGCAAAGTTTAAAGAAAAAGGCGGCGCGATGACGCCCAAGTTCGCCTTGACGCTGATAACGCTATCCGGCAAGACAAGGGAAGAAAAACTGCAGGAACTGTCCGCCTGGCTGAAAGAGCATAAGAGTTCCGATCTGGAAACCTTAAAACTCGGCATAGAGTTCGGAATGGGAGAAGTGTCGGTGGAAGAGCCGCAAACCGTTAGGAAGATGTACGATCTTCTGACAAACCTGGCGCTTTGGCAGCCGGCGGACGAAGAAAGGATGCCCATCATAGCCATGATACTGAATGAGCGGGCCAAAGTGGAAACCATAGCGCCGGAATCGGTGAAATAAGAAACTATGCGAATACTAAGACTCTGCCTGACATATTTTCTTCTGGGGCTCTTCTTGGCGCCTTTGATTCTGAACGCCGGAGTGACGAAAGAAGAGCTGATGGATTTTCTGGCGGACATAAAGGAGGATATAGCCGCCGAAGAGATGGAAACTCTCTCCCAGGAACTTGAAAAGGGAACGGCGCCAGAAGAAGTGTACATATTCGCTCGGAAAATATGGCTCCCGAAAGCGGAGGAAAAGCTGAGGGTAAAATTTCCGGAGCTCTATTCCGAAAAGCCGGGCAAGGAAGAAGACGTAGCGAAGATATTGCCCTGGAGGACGATGAAAGAAAACATCGACTATTTCTGGGGGCCGGAATGCAAGCAGCGCTACAACGGAATGATCTCCTTGAGCAAAGCCGTCCAAGCGCTGAATGATTTCGAGAAGCTGAAGAACAAGTTCGAGGACAGCGGAGATCCTCTGCTCGACCTTGCCCGCTACAAGGATCTTTTGCTTATTCCCGGATATTCTGGAAAATTATACTGGATGGTGGAAAGGCTCTACTGGAAAGGCGAATACGAAAGAGCGAAGGAAGGATTCGAGTTTTTCCTGCTTCCGGAAAACGGCGACGGCTTTACAAAAGGAGCGGCGCATTTCTTCCTGGGCAGGATGGCCATAGAACGCCCTTATGAGAAGACTTGGTATCCCTCCGCCGAACTAGCGCAAGAAGGGGCGCTGGACCACCTCCTAAGGGTAAACCAGTTTCCCACCTGCCTGACATACATATCCTACTCCTATATCTTCGCTGCCCGAGCTTACAGCGAACTGCGTTTTCCCAAGCAGGCGCTGGCGCTGATCATGGTGGATGTTCCAAGCATCGACTGGAAATTCATGAAATACAGGCGGCATTGGGACGGAGCGGATTATTGTTTGGAGCTGGGGGATGAGACTAATTTCGTCAGGCACCTTGTGGAAAGTTATCGCCACTGCGAACGAAACGAAGAATTCTTTAAAGATCGGATTGCCGACTACGACATATCGAAAGAGTTCTGGAATAATTGCGCGACGAACTTTTTCACTCCCTATGACCTTTTTTCAGCCATAGACAAAGCAATGACGGGTGAGGAGCCGTTTCCTCAGGAAGAGCTGTTCTACGAGGCCGTGACGCACAAATGGCCGGACATCAACTCGATTCCTGAGGCGATCGCCACCAACCGGGTCTTGAACAACAATATTTTTTCTCCAACGAATAAATAAAACACAAAGTCAAATTCACCGTCATTTCCGCCACCCCGAGAAGAATTAGCCGCGTCAGGGTCGAGACCCTCGACAGATAATCAAGTTTAGGCATTTTTTGTCTAAACTCCCGTCTATCCTTTTCCGGTAGTTTTTGCTAAAATTTTAAAACAAGATAATAGTTCCGTTATTATCGGGAGGAAGATTATGAAATACGCTGCCCTTGTGAGTGTTTTTGCCTTTGCCTGCGTAAGCCTTTTCGCGGAAGATATCTCCGTTAAGCCTGCCGGCGAAGGCACTAAGGAAAGCCCTTACTTGTTTGACCGCTTGGAAAACTTTTTCTGGCTCAGGCAACAAACATCCGAAATGGATCCCAACGTTCCGGTCTATTGCAAGCAGATAAAAGACATCGACGCAAGCGCAACTCAGCAAGGCGGCGACTATGCTTGGTCAGACATAGACTTTTCCAAAAACAACCTCTTCGCCTACGATGGGCAATGCTTCACCATCTATGGGCTAGAGCCAAACGAAAAAGGCGCATTGTTCGGCACCGGTTATTTTCAGTTAAAAAATATTAGGATACAAGGCGCAGAAGGAAAAAAGACCTGCGCATTAGCTAAATGTTTACACTCATCGAACAACAAAACCGGCTTTTTTGAAAACTGCCACATCAGAGGTCTTTTGGTAAAAACTCCAGCTCTGGTGGGGACAGTTGCTGGCAACGATGTAAGAATTGAAAATTGCGTTGTCGAAGCGGAAATAGACGAAGGGGAAATTGTGGAAGGGGAACCAAGATCATACGGTGCTTTAATGACGACTTTGCATTTGAGAGGAGGTAAAAACATCATAAAAAACACCTGTTTCAAGGGAAAAGTTAAAGTAAAACCAGAAACGCTAGTTTCCGGGTTAACTTTAATTTTGTCGCTAGGAACTACGTATTACAACGCCGAGGTAACCATAGAAGATTGCTACACGGATTTCATCGTGGAATGCGACCCGGATGACAGACACTCCGTAGTTGGATTAATAGGTGCAGCGTTCCTGGATTATAATACGAACACAGTTTTGAACATCGAGCGTTGTTACACCGCGTGTGAAGCAAGCGAAAGCATAGTTTATAGCGCGGCATTTATTTACCAATTGACCAACACTGTCAACACGTTAAATATAAATGATTGCTATTATAGGGAGGCCCCAAATTTCACGGACGATTTGGCTATTGCCAAGACCGACGAGGAAATGAAGCGGCAGGCAACTTTTGAAAACTGGGATTTTGAAAACGTTTGGGATATCGACGAAGACGAAGGAATGCCATATTTAAGATGCGAGGTTCCGGAACCGTTCGGAATGTTTGCTTTACTTTTGCTGCCTTTGTTAAGAAGACGAGCAAATTTTTGCAGTAACTAAATAACGCACTTCCGATCATTTTCGTGACCTCACGAAAATGATCTGATTGAATTTTTTTCGCATTAGAAAACACTGCCTATCAATCGTTTTCCTTAGTGTAAATTGTTGATAATGTTTGTTTTTCGTGATCTCACGAAAATGGTCTGATTGAATTTTTTACGCATTAGAAAACACTGCCCATCAATCGTTTTCCTTAGTGTAAGTTGTTGATAATGTTTGTTTTTCGTGAGCTCACGAAAATGGTCTGCCCATATTTTCATCAATTGATTTTAAAGAGCAATATGTATATTTTGCATATTGCTTTTTTATTTGGTGATATCTCTATTTAGATGGACAATGCTATAACTTTCAATAGCATTTTCCAAAATCATTGCAATCCTGTTTGCTTTTTCATATTCTAGGAACGATACTGCAAATAAGCGCTATTGACCTTATCACTATTTAGTGATACAATCGTAAACAACTTCATAGAAAAGAACTTCTAATTATGTGGGACACTCAAGAGTTTAGGAAACTTGCCCCACTAGAATAGAGGAGAATTTTATGTTTCACAAAATAAAGGGAGTCAGCGCGCTGCCGAAATTCCGCCTTCTAGTTCAGTTCACTGAAGGCGTAACCAAGATCTATGATGTGAAACCGCTTTTCAAAAAATGGAAAGCTTTCAGAGCCTTGGAAAAATCAGAAGAGTTGTTTTACGACGTTGAAGTCGATGTCGGCGGCTGCGGAGTAATCTGGAACGACGACATCGATCTTTCCTGCGACGAGCTGTTCGCAAACGGCAAAGCGGTAAAGACTCCCTTCGACGGCTTGATCGCTTTCACCGAGGCAACAAAACTTTGGGGCTTGAACGAAAGCACGCTGCGAAAGGCTATTTCCTATGGCAAGCTTGTGGACGGCGTCGATGCCTGCAAATACGGCAGGCAATGGGTAATTTCCATAGAAGCCATGATAAGGGAATACGGCGATCCAAAGTCTGATTAAAGCTTTAATTTAACTGTTTGAGAAAATCGAACAGTTCATTTTTGGGGGGGTGGGGCATCGCGGAAAAAGGGGGCTTTTGATACAATAAATAAATAATCCAAACTTTATTTATTGGTATGAAAGTCTTCACATTCAAGGGCGGCGTTCATCCGCCGGACTACAAGTTCATAACCGCCAACGCTCCGATAACGGCCATGCCGCTTCCGGAGACGCTTTTGGTGCCCCTTTCCCAGCATATCGGCGCGCCTTGCAAGCCCGTGGTAAATAAGGGCGACCATGTTTCCAGGGGACAGGTGATAGGGGAGCCGGGCGGGTTCGTTTCCGCTGCGGTGCACAGCCCCGTCAACGGGACGGTCGTAAAACTCGACACCGCCTGCAACGCGCTGGGGCGCGTGGTTCCGGCCATTGAGATCAAGCCGGACGAGGAGAATCCGCTGGCGTTTGAGGAAAGCACCTGCACGGAGTTGACGGCGGAAGCCGTCAAGAAAGCCGTGGCCGCGGCCGGTCTGGCCGGCATGGGCGGCGCGACGTTCCCGAGCCATGTGAAGCTCAGCCCTCCGCCCGACCAGAAGATCGAAGTGGTCCTGATCAACGCCGCGGAGTGCGAGCCCTTTTTGAACTGCGACAACAGGCTCATGCTGGAAAGCCCGGGCAAGGTTTTGAGAGGCGCGTTCCTTTTGAAACTGGGCTTCGGCTGTGAGAAGTGCATTATTGGCATAGAGAAGAACAAGCCCAAAGCCATCGAGGCCTTGAATAAGGAATTGGCGGGCGGGGCTTACCCCGGGCTTTTCGTGCAGCCACTTAGGACGCGCTACCCGCAGGGCGGCGAGAAACAGCTCATCTACGCCCTCACCGGCAGGGAAGTGCCCTCCGGCGCTTTGCCGGCGGCGGTGGGCGCGGCGGTCTTCAACGTAGGCACGGCCTGCGCTCTGGCGGACGCTTTCGACACCGGGCTTCCCCTGGTGCAGAGAGTCGTTACCGTCTCCGGCGACGCCGTGACGAGACCAGGAAACTATCTCGTGCAGATCGGCACCAGGATAGGCTTCGTATTGGAGCAGGCCGGGCTTATTCCCGAGAAACTTTCCAAGCTTGTTTTGGGCGGACCGATGACCGGTTTCGCCACCGGCAATCTCGACATTCCCGTGACGAAGGGAACGTCCGGAATATTGGCGTTCTCCGAGGCCTTCGCCGAGAAGGCCAACCAGGATCCCTGTTTGCGCTGCGGAAAATGCCTGACGGTCTGCCCCATGGGGCTTTCCCCCACGCAGCTGGACCAGGCGGCCATCGCCAAGCGCGTTGACCTTCTGATGGATCTGCGCGTCAGGGACTGCATCGAATGCGGAAGCTGCGCTTACAACTGCCCGGCGCAAAGGTCTCTACTTCAGAGCATGCGCGTCGGAAAAGGCCTTGTGATGGCGTATCTCCAGGCGGAAAAAGCCAAGGCGGAAGCCGCGGCCAAGAAAGAGTAATTCAGAGGTGAAGCATGAACATATCCTACGAATGGCTGAAAGAACTTATTGACATCCCCTATACTCCCGAGGAATTGTCCAAGATCATGACCGCCCAGGGCATGACGGTGGACGGCCTCAAGAAAGTCGGTATGTCCTATGACAACGTGGTAATAGGAAAACTTCTGGAAGTGGCCGAGCATCCCCAGGCGGACAAACTGCATGTCTGCAAAGTGGACGTTGGCGACGAAGTGCTGCAGATCGTCTGCGGCGCTCCCGGCATAAAAGTCGGCGACACCGTGCCGGTGGCCAAGATCGGCGCGAACTTCGGGGACTTCAAGATCAAGGCCTCGAAACTTAGGGGCGTGGACTCCTTCGGCATGTGCTGCGCGGCGGACGAGCTGGGCATAAGCGGCGACCATGAATCGCTGCTCTTCCTCGACAGCAAATTCACGGCGGGCACGCCCTTCTCCACGCTGCTTCAGGGCGAAGACTGGATCTATGATCTGGACATTCCCGGCAACCGCCCGGACCTTTTGTCCCACATCGGCGTGGCCAGGGAAATAGCGGCCAGATTGTCCCTGACGGACGAGAAATATCTCAACTGGCAGCCCAGAAAGCCCGAGTATCCCGTGAACGATCTGGAATCCAAAGACGGTGTTTCCGTCGCGGTGGACGATCCCAAGCTCTGCCCGCGCTACACCGCGAGGATCATAGACAACGTTAAGATCGGACCGTCGCCCCTTAAGATGCAGTTCAGGCTTTACCACTGCGGCATGCGCCCCATCAACAACGTGGTGGATATTTCTAACTACGTGATGCTGGAGACCGGCCAGCCGCTGCACACCTTCGACTACGCCAAGATCGCCACGAAAAAGATCGTGGTGCGCCGCGCTAAGGAAGGCGAGAAATTCGTGACGCTGGACGGCGAGGAAAGAACGCTGGATAGTGAAATGCTCATGATCACGGACGGCGAAAAGCCCGTGGCCATCGGCGGCGTGATGGGAGGCCTTGATTCCGGCGTGACGGACGCCACCGAGACCATTCTTCTTGAAAGCGCCTATTTCCACGGACCGAATATCAGAAGGACCTCCAGAAAACTCGCTTTGCAGTCGGAAGCCTCCGGCCGCTACGAGAGATGCATCCGCGGCACCTGCGAATACGCCAGCGAGCGCGCGGTGGAACTGATGACGCAATTCGCGGGCGCCGTCGCCAGGAAAGGCGTGGTGGACACGAACAACCTGGGAAAGAGCGAGACCATCAGCGTCTCCCTTAAGAAATGCACCGGCCTTCTCGGCATGGCTATCGAGGAGAAAGAAGCGCGCAAAATTCTTACCGGCCTCAACTACAAGCTAACCCCGGAAAGCGGTGATCTTGTCAGCGTCACTGTGCCAGATTACCGCGTGGACGTAAAAGTCAGCGCCGACCTCTCCGAGGATCTGGCCAGGATGCTGGGCTATGATTCCATTCCCCTTGACGACAGCATTCCCTATTACAGCCAGAAGCCCGTTCCGCCGAACTTCCTCATGCGCGACAAAATAAGGAATATCCTCTCAGGCGCCGGCCTTAGGGAAGTCCTTAACCCCACGCTTGTCTCCTATGAACTTATGAAAGCGGCGGGCGCGGAAGTAAGGGAAGAGGACATCATCTATCTTTCCAATTCCGCGACGCTGGACCAGTCCCAGGTCAGGACGATACTCTATCCCGGACTCATAAAGAACTGCCAGACCAACTCCGCCAAGGGCCAGCAGGGCGTAAGGTTCTTCGAACTTGGCCGCGCCTATCTGAACGCTCCCGACGGAAGAAGCTTCACGGAACTTGAAAGACTCTCCTTCGCTCTCTGGGGCGAAGCCAAAGAGAAGACCTGGTCCGAGAAGGCCAGGGAAGTGGACTACACCGACGGCATCACCGTTCTTGAGATCCTCAGGGAACGTCTCGGCCTTCCGGAAATGACTTTTGAGGCCGCGGCCATTCCGGGATTGCATCCCGGCAGGACCGCCAAGATCTCGCTAACTTACCACGGCAAGAAAAAAGAGCTCGGCTTCATCGGCGAAATGGATCCCAGAGTCACAAGAGACCTTGACCTCAAGGGCCGCCTGGTAGTTTGCGAACTTGACCTCGACGTCATAACGGAGACCGCCCGCCAATCCTACACCTACAAGAAGCTGCCCAAGTTCCCAGCCTCCGAAAGAGACGTCTCCCTTATGGTGCCGGGAGAAACCAGCAATCAGGACGTCGTTTCCGTCATCAGGAAAGCCGGCGGGAAACTCCTTACCGACGTTTCTGTCCTTGACCTCTACCGCGACGAAAAGATGGCTGATGGTGAGAGGAGCCTTACCTACAGGCTGACTTACCGCGCCGAGGACAGGACGCTGACGATCGAGGAAGTGGACAAGGCCCACCAGAAAGTCCTGGAAGCCCTGACCAAAGCAAACCTTACCATCAGGTAAAAAAACAGCGCCGCGTGAGCGGCGCTGTTTTTGTTTTAAAAGGGTGGTGCCGAAGGGGAGAATCGAACTCCCACGGGATCACTCCCGGCGGATTTTGAATCCGCTACGTCTACCAATTCCATCACTTCGGCAGCCTTTTTGAATTCTACTAAAAGGGCGTTTTAAAAGCAAGAAAGGGGGACGGTCGCAGTATTCCTTTGGAGGGGCGTTTTTGCTATAATAAACAAATAATTTAACTATTTTATTAGAGAACTATGCTTACTTCCTTAGAGATACGCGAGCGCTTCCGGAACTTTTTTGTTTCCCGGGGGCATTTAGCGGCGGAAAGCTCCCCGGTCATCCCCCAGGACGACCCGACGCTTCTGTTTACCAACGCCGGCATGAACCAGTTCAAGAACGTTTTCATCGGGATCCAGGATCCCCCGGCGCCTTGCGCCACCTCCTGCCAGAAATGCATAAGGGCGGGCGGCAAGCACAACGATCTGGACAACGTCGGCAAGACCCCCAGGCACCACACCTTCTTCGAGATGCTGGGGAATTTTTCTTTCGGGGCGTACTTCAAGAAAGAAGCCATCGCTTATGCCTGGGAATTTTTGACCAAGGAGATGGGGCTGCCCAAGGAATATCTCTGGGTGACCATCTATTTGGACGACGACGAGTCCTTCGAGATCTGGAAGGAACATGTGCCCGCGGAAAAGATCGTCCGTTTGGGCAAGAAGGACAACTTCTGGGAAATGGGGGACACGGGCCCCTGCGGACCGTGCAGCGAGATCCATATCGATCTGCCGGCTTATTTCGGCCTGGCGGAACCGGCGCCCTTCGACGACAAGCGCTGCATGGAGCTCTGGAACCTGGTCTTCACGCAGTTCAACCGCCAGCCGGACGGCTCTTTGGAAAAATTGCCGAGGCCCTGCGTGGATACCGGCGCGGGCTTGGAGCGTTTGACCTCAGTAGTGCAGAAGAAATACAGCAATTATGAGACGGACGTTTTCATGCCTTTGCTGGACGCTATCGCGAAGCTTAGCGGCAAGCCTTACGTGCCCTTCCCGGCGCCAGGCAAGACGCTTACGGAGGCTGAGAAGGCGGCTTTCGACGGTTCCATGGCCCACCGCGTGGTGGCCGACCATATCAGGGCCCTGACTTTTTCCATCGCGGACGGCGCCATGCCTTCCAACGAGGGGAGAGGATATGTGCTGAGAAGGATATTGCGCAGGGCGGCCCGCTACGGCAGGACCATCGGCATCATGAAGCCGTTTTTGGCTTCGCTGGTTCCGGTTGTGGTCGAGACCATGGGCAAGGTCTATCCGCTGATCAAGGAAAGGGAAAAGTTCATCATGGAAGTCATCAACGGCGAGGAAGTGCGCTTCTGCGAGACCCTGTCGAAGGGCGAGGAACTCTTCTATGAGATCGCCGCGGCTTCTAAGGACGGAAAGATCGCCGGCGCCGACGCCTTCAGGCTCTATGACACTTACGGTTTCCCGCTTGATATTACGCTGGACATGGCGGCGGAAAAAGGCCTGACCGTGGACCAGGAAGGATTTGAATCGGAACTGAAGAAACAGCGCGAGCGCGCCAAGGCCGCCAGGAACGTGGCGGGGAAAGTTCTGACCACCGACTATGAGGAACTCTACGCCGCCTTGGGCGACACGAAGTTTGTGGGATACGCCGAGAATTCCTGCGAAAGCGTCGTGACGGCTCTGATGAAGAAAGGAGATGGAAAAGTCGAGAGCATGTCCGCCGGCGACGTCGGACAGATCTTCGTTAAGGAAACGCCCTTCTACGCCGAGAGCGGCGGCCAGGTGGGCGACGTGGGCGCAATCAGCGCCGGCGATTTCGCTTGCGAAGTGACGAACACCATCAACCCCGCCCGCAAGATGACCGCCCACAACGTGGTCGTGAAAAGCGGCACGGTGAAGGTGGGAGATATTGTTACGCTGGCCATCGACGTGGAGAAACGCGAGGCCACCAGGAGACATCATAGCGCGGCGCACCTGTTCCACGCGGCTTTGCGGGAAGTGGTGGGAAGCCACGCCACCCAGGCGGGAAGCTACGTTTCGCCTGAGAGGATGCGCTTCGACTTCCACAGTCCCAGGGCGCTGACAGTTGAGGAATTGGCCGCTATCGAAGCGCGAGTCAACGAGAAGATCAGGGAAGACATCCCGGTGGAGACCATCGTCACCAACGTGGACGAGGCCAAGAAAATGGGCGCCACCATGCTCTTCTCGGAAAAATACGGTTCCGAAGTCAGAATGCTCAGGATGGGCGATTTCTCCTGCGAACTGTGCGGCGGAACGCACGCAGCTTCTACCGGAAAACTGGGTTGCTTCTTCATCGCGGAAGAGAGCGCGCTGGCGGCCGGCATTAGGCGTGTGGAAGCCTATTGCGGCGCCGCAGGGTATGAATACGCCATTAAGTGGCGCTCACTGATGAAAGAGACGGCCAACTATCTTCACGCCCGCGCGGACGAAGTTATGGAAAGGCTCGAGAAACAGGCCGAGGATACGAAGGAGCTCCAGAAGAAACTGAAAGCCATCCAGGGCGGCCAGGTCAAGGAACTGGCGAAGGAATTGAGCGCCAAGGCTGAAACGATAGGCTGCCTGAAAGTGGTCGTGGCCGACTGCGGCGAACTGGACGGCGAAGGACAGAAGACTTTGTGCGACGAGCTGAAAGCGAAACTTGTCTCCTCGTACGCCGTGGCCATCGCCGTCAGGAACGCGGAGCGCTGCGCCTTCACGGTTTTAGTTTCCGAGGAAGGCGTAAAGGCCGGGCTGCACGCCGGCAACATTGTGAAAGCCATGGCGGCCATCACGGGCGGCGGAGGCGGCGGAAAGCCAAACCAGGCCCAGGCCGGCGGCAAGGACGCCTCCAAAATTCCGGAAGCTCTTTTGAAAGCGAAAGAAATGTTCGAAAACAAATAAAAGCCATGAACTTTAAGGAAAAAATATGCAAGTCCATCTTCTCGATCTGAAAGCGCAGTACGCTCCTCTTAAGGAAGAGACCATGAAAGCGGTCTCGGAAGTTTTCGATTCCCAGTATTTCATCATGGGCCCCAAGGTCAAAGAATTCGAGGAAGCCATGGAAAAATACACCGGCGCGAAGCACGCCCTGGGCGTTTCCTCCGGCACCGACGCCCTTCTTTTGGCGCTGATGGCGCTGGGAATAGGAGCGGGTGACGAAGTCATCACCACGCCGTACACCTTCTTCGCGACCGCCGGGTCGATCGCCAGGACGGGCGCCACGCCGGTCTTCGTGGACATCGATCCCGTGACCTTCAACATCAACGCCAATCAGATAGAGGCCAAGGTGACGGACAGGACCAAAGCCATACTGCCGGTGCACCTCTACGGGCAGTGCGCGGACATGGACAAGATAAGGGAGATCGCCAAAAAGCACGGGCTCTTCATAATCGAGGACGGCGCCCAGGCCATCGGCGCGAAATACAAGGGCGAGCAGGCCGGCACCATGGGAACGGTGGGCTGCTTCTCCTTCTTCCCCTCGAAGAACCTTGGCGGCGCGGGCGACGGCGGTCTGGTGACCACCAACGACGACGAGGTCTTTGAGAAGCTGGAGAAGATGAGAGTGCACGGCATGCACCCCAAGTACTATCACAAGTATATAGGCGGCAACTTCAGATTGGACGCTTTGCAAGCGGTCGTTCTGAGCGTGAAACTGCCGCATTTGAACGACTGGCACGAAGGCCGCCGCAAAAACGCGGCTTTCTACAGCAAGGCTTTCGAGAACTGCAAGAACATCATCACGCCCAAAGAAATGGCCGGCAACTACATGATCTTCAACCAGTACATCGTCAGAGTTCCCAATAGGGACAAGGTCTTCGCGGGCCTGAAGGAAGCCGGCATCGGCTGCGACATCTATTACCCGGTCTCTCTGCACATGCAGGAATGCTTCGCTTATCTTGGCTATAAGAAAGGCGCCTTCCCGGAATCCGAGAAAGCCGCTTCCGAAACGCTGGCTCTGCCCATCTACGCCGAACTGAGCGACGAGCAGAAACAGTACGTGGCTGACACCCTCATCAAGCTGGTGGAAGGATAATGGTCTCCCTGCTGGCGCTGCTAACTTCCACGCTGCTCTCCTCCTTCGTTCTGGGGGCGATGCAGTATTTCGTCATGGAACAGCTGACGAGCATCTACGGCATGTCCGAGCGCGCCTGGATCACCCAGGCCGTGGCGGCTACCGTGACCGTCGGCCCGGCCGTTATCTACTTCTTCTCGGGAGCGCTCGTTTCCGCTATGAAGAAGGCTTACGTGATGGCGCTTTCCATGCTGGGAGTTTTGCTGCTGCTGGGCGGGATATTCCTCTCCCTTAAGTTCGGGATAATTCCCGCGCTTTGGGTCAGCCTGACGATCATAGGCATTATTTTCGGCCTTTATTCCGCCGGCAAGATGTCCGCCATACCTTTCGTGCAAAAGGGCCTTAAAATGTCCATGGCGGCCGTCAACGGGCTGATGTCCATGGTCTTCATCTTCGGTTTGATGCCGGGCGCCTATTGCGGCACTCTGATGTACTCGAAGTGTCCTAACAACTGGCATTTTATTTTGGGCGGCGTCTCTATCGTTACGGTGATCATTTCTTTGCTGTGCCTTCCCAAGGGCGAGGATCTCAAGCCCTACGGCGAAACGCAGCGCTCCATTCTGTCCGGGACGAAGGACGTTTTCGCCAAGCACTGGACTTTGCTTATCTGCGGCGCCTCTCTGTGGGGCTGCGCCAACGCCGTGCAGATGGCCCTGAACGCCTTTTTGACCATGCACGGCTACGCCACCATCCAGCAGGCCGCCACGCTGCCTGTGGCGGCGGCTATGGGCGCTGTGGTCGGCACTTTGATCTCGCCTGTGATGAATCGCGCGCGCTTCATCTTCATCACGCTCTTTACGACGCTCATGGGGCTGACGGTGGCCCTGGTGCCCTTCATCTGCCACTCCACCGTCCAGGTCATGAGCCTTACCGTGGTGATGGGAATTTTCTTCGGAGCCGCGGTCAATCTTAACGACTCGACGTTTTTGGAGATCAGTCAGAAAGGCAATTTCGTGGGCATCGGCGCCTCCTTGCAGAGCGCGCTTCTGGCTTTATTGTCGGCTTTGATCTCGACTCTTGTTTTCTTCCTGCTTCAGGTCTTCAAGGTCATAACGCCGGACCAGTCCTTCGCGGTCTTCGGGATCTGCTGTGCCCTGGTGGTCATTCTGAGCCTGTACGTAGGCTTCCGCTACGGCGGAAGGGAACTCAATCCCTCCGTGGCCTTGATGATCTTTACGGCGAAGCTTCTAATAAAGCTGCGCTACCGCGTGAAGGTGGAAGGATTGGAAAATATCAAGAGCAAGAAGGGCATGCTCATTCTGCCGAACCATCCCGCGGAGATGGATCCCGTGATGGAAGTTCTGACTTTCTGGAACGCGGCGCACCCCCGTGTTGTGGTCATAGAGGATTTCTACAACATGACCGGCATCCTGTGGATCTTCAAGAGATTGGACGCCATCCCCATGCCGGACATCGAGGGGACGGTCTCCGCCTACAAGCGCAGAAGAGTTGAGAGAGCGCTGGACAAGGTCGTGGAAGCCCTGCGGAATGGCGACAACGTCATCATCTATCCCGGCGGCGCCCTCTGGCGCCAGGATCACGAAGTCATCGGCGCCAAGTCCGGCGTGCATTATATTCTCTCGAAAGTTCCAGACGCTCCGGTCGCTTTGGCGCACGCCTCGGGCCTTTGGGGTAGTTCGTTCTCGTATGTTTTCGAGCACCGCAGGCCCAGGCTTTTCGCGCAGCTTTGGCACGGCTTCAAGACGGTCCTGCTGAACGGCGTTTTCTTCACGCCGAGAAGGCCCGTTGATATCAAGATCGAGATGGCGGACAGCACGCTGCCGAGGAAAAGCCAGGACAAGATGGAACTGAACGCCTGGCTGCAGAACTGGCACGACCAGTTCGGCAGGGAAGAGCTGAAACTTTACCCCTTCTATTTCTGGAGCTCCAGGCTGCCGGAGATCGCCAAGGCGGACGCCAAGCCTGAGATCGACGAAAAGGCAATAAACGAAAAGATACTTACGGACGTCATCGGCGAGATCGCCAGGCTGAAGAAGCTTGAGCCCTCAAGCGTTCACGCCAACGACCGCCTGACGGACGACCTTGGCATGGACTCCCTGGAAGCCGCGGAAGTATTGAGCTGGCTGCAGGACAACTACGGCGTGACCGACGTGGCGCCCAATGAGCTGGTGAACGTGGCGGCGGTGGCGCATTTCGCGGCGGCCGCCAAGCAGCAGATCGCGCCCGAGCAGGTCCAGCTGGCGCCGGAGGAATGGCGCAAAGAAGCGAAGCGCGAGATTGGCCTGCCGGAAGCCAAAACGGTCATGGAAGCGCTCCTGAAGTCCCTTGACCGCGGCGGCAAACTGCCCATGGTGGCTGACGAGACCTTCGGCATCCTCACTTACGAAAAATTCAAGATGGCGCTCGTAATTTTCGCCTCGCTCATCAAGGAGCTGCCGGGCGAACGGATCGGCGTCATGCTGCCATCCACCACGCTCTGCGACATTCTGATGTACGCCTCCATGCTGGCGGGCAAAGTGCCCGTGATGCTGAACTGGACGCTGGGCGAAGCGAACCTTAAGCACGTCATCGCCGCGAGCGAGCTGAAGACCGTGCTCTCCGCCGAAGCTTTTATCGACAAGGTCGACGAGCTTCCCATGGATCTTTTCGACGACATGCTTCTGTGCGTGGAAGACTTGAAGAAGCGCATAGGCTTAGGTTTGAAACTGAAGGCGCTGCGCTACAAGAATTACAAGGCGGAAAAACTTCTTAAGCGCTTCGGCATCGATGATAGGAAAGAGGACGACGTGGCGGTCATTCTCTTCACCAGCGGTTCCGAGAACGTGCCCAAGGGCGTGCCCCTAAGCAACAGAAACCTTCTGAACAACATCAGCGGCGTTTTCGTGTGCGCCAAGATCGCGGCGGACGACGTTTTGTATTCCTTCCTGCCGCCCTTCCACTCCTTCGGTCTTACCATGACCACCTTGATGCCCACCATCTGCGGCATCAGGATAGCGCACTATCCCGATCCCACGGCCTACCGCAAGCTGGCCTACGGCACGGTAAAGTGGGGCGCCACCGTCATGGGCGGCACCGCCACCTTCATGAAAGGCATCCTGAGGGCGGGAAAACCCGAGATGTTCAAGACCGTGAGACTGGTGGGCGTGGGCGGCGAAAAGGCGCCCAAGGAGCTCTTCGACCTCTTCGCGGTCCGTTCTCCGCACACCTGCGTGATAGAGGGCTACGGCATCACCGAGTGCTCTCCTCTTGTCAGCCTGACAAGGGCCGGCGAGAAAGTGGTGGGCGTCGGCAAGGCCATCCCGGGCATGACCGTCATGATCGTTTCCATTGACGATCACAAGGAACTGCCGGCCAACGAGCAGGGCCTCATCGTCACCAAAGGCGTCAGCGTCTTCAACGGATACCTGGGCGGATCGCCCGACCCATTCCTTATCCTGGACGACGGCGACAAGTGGTACAACACCGGCGACCTCGGCTACAAGACGCCGGAGGGACAGCTGATCATTACGGGAAGACTGAAACGCTTCGTGAAGATAGGCGGCGAGATGATCAGCCTGCCCGCACTTGAAAGCGTACTGAACCACCGCTGGCCAAGTAGTGACGACAAGCCTCTGATGGCCGTGGAAAGCAAAGAAGTAGAAGGCGAGCGTCCGGAGCTCATACTCTTCTCCGTCCTTGAGAAGATCACTCCCGACGACGCCAACAAAGCCCTGAAAGAAGCTGGATTCGGCAACATCGCCAGCATATCCAGAGTCATAACCATTCCCGAAATGCCGCTCCTTGGGACCGGCAAGACGGACTACCGTTCCTTAAAGTCAAAAATCAACTAAGCAAATGAGCAACGAAAAAGACAGCACCTCCTTCCGTTTCATGCCCTCTAAAAAATGGTTCGCCAACGAGAACAGGCCCGAGCCTTTCATCGACGGCAAGACCATCCCCGAAGCCTACCTTAAGGCCTGCGCCAGACTGGGCAGCAAATACATCTCCGACGCCGACGCCATATTGGGCGAACTGGACTACGCGAAATCCCGCGTCGTGACGCTGCTCATCGCCGATTCCGTAAAGAGCATCAAAGCGGAAAGGATCGGTATCTTCATGCCTTCTTTGGCGGCCACGGACCATCTTCTCATCGGCTGCATGATGGCTGGCAAAGTTCCCGTGCCTTTGAACTGGACGCTGGGCCGCAAAAGCCTGGAGCACGTATTGAAGAGCGCGGAACTGACCACCATTCTCACCTCCAAGAAAGTTTGGAGCCGCATGGACAACGTGCCCAAGGATCTCTTCGAGGACAAGCTCATGTTCCTGGAGGATATTTTGAAAGCGGGCGCCACGCCCTGGGGCAAACTGAAAGCCTTCGTGAAGAGCTTGCTGCCTGTCGACACCATCCTCAGTCTCTACGGCCGCAAGGATGTGAAAGAGGACGACGTGGCGCTCATACTTTTCACCAGCGGTTCCGAGAACCTGCCGAAGGGCGTGCCCCTGACGCACAAGAATCTGCTCATCAACAGCGGCGACTCTGCCGAGGCATTGCTGGCCAATTCCCAGGACTCCATATTTTCCATTCTCCCGCCTTTCCATTCCTACGGCTTGACCACTTCCGTGGTGCTGCCCATGGTGGCGGGCGTCAGGACGGTGCACTATCCCAATCCGCTTGACTACAAGAATCTGGCGCAAATGCTGGAAGATTGGAAGATGTCCATTCTGCCGGCCACGCCGACGTTCTTGAAGGGCATCATGAAGGCGGGCAAGCCCGAGCAGCTGCAGTTTGTCCTTAAGATCGTCTCGGGCGGCGAAAGGACGCCCCAGGAAGTCTTCGACGGCTACGAGAAGATCTGTCCCCAGGCCAGGCTCAGGGAAGGCTACGGCGTGACGGAATGCTCTCCCGTGATCGCGGTCGGCGACTACAAGGCCCCGAGGACCTTGGGCGTCGGCAAGCCCTTCACCCACGTGGAGGCGGCCATAGTCTCGCTTGAGACCGGGGAAAAGCTTTCCGCCATGCAGGAAGGCATCATCTGCGTCACGGGCCCCAGTATTTTCCACGGCTACCTCGACAAAACTTTAAAGAGCCCCTTCCTTGAATTTGACGGCAAGACCTGGTACAACACCGGCGACATCGGCTACCTTACGGAAGAGGGCGTCATCGTCATTTCCGGCCGCTTGAAACGCTTCGTGAAGATCGGCGGCGAGATGATCAGCCTGCCCGCCCTGGAGCAGATATTGGAAGCCAAGTGGCCCTCCAACGCCATGGGCCCGAGCCTTGCCTTGCAGTATTTCGAGGGCGACGGCAAACCCTTCATCGTCATGCTGACGATCCAGGACATCGACAAGACGGAAGTCAACAACGCGCTGAAGGAAGGCGGATTCTCCAACCTGGCCAGGATCAGCCAGGTCTTGAAAGTCGAGAAGATCCCGCTGCAGGGAACCGGCAAGACCGACTTCCGCGCCCTGAAAGAAATGGCGGAAAGTCTTTTGAACCAGTGAAGAATCACAAGACCAACGCTGTAAGGATACTGGAAAAGGCAGGCGCGGCTTTCGAGCTGCGCTCCTTTTCTTATAAGGAAGTTCCCAGCGCCGTGGAAGTGGCGCGGATCCTCGATTTTCCTCCGGAAATGGTCTACAAAACGCTGGTCACCACCAACGGGCATCCCAAGGGCATTTTCGTTTTCGTCATTCCGGGAAACACGGAGCTGGATCTCAAGAAGGCCGCCAAGGCGGCAGGGGAGAAGAGCCTCAGTATGTTAAAAAGCAAAGACCTTTTCCAGGAAGTTGGCTATGTGCACGGCGGATGTTCGCCCATCGGACTGAAAAGACCCTACCCGGTCTTCCTGAACGAATCGGCTCTTAAGCTTGACAGGATCTGCTTTTCCGCCGGGGAAATAGGCTTCCAGATAATCGCCTCGCCGGAAGTCCTTCTGAAAGTCGCCGGCGCCAAGACCGCCGGTGTTTTGGCTTAGGCTGTTTACGGCTTGGTGGCTTCCTCGCGGCACCAGCTGGAGAGGAAGTGGATGATGATAAGGATGTCGAGAGGAGTTATGGTTTCGACGTTCTTGGCCTTTTCGCTGAATTCGTGAATCAGCCACATGCCGAGCCCGAAGCGCTCGTCGCAATCGTAGAGATTGTCCATGTATTCCATTTCCTCGCCCGGCGCGTGGGGGAAGGAGAAGCCGAAGCGCAGGTAGCTCAGGTCTTTTCCGATGTTCCAGGCCAGAAGCGCCGCCAAGGGCGGGTTGCTTTCGTAAGCGGTCAGTATTCTCTTCGCCTTTTCCTTCTGAGCCGTAGCCATTAGAACGTTCTGGTGGTGGGTGCGCCCGGGAGTCTGCGAACTTGAGAGCCTTTCCGCCATGCACACCACGCTCCAGGAGAAGGTGGCTATGAGTTTTTCCGGCTGGCTGGCGAAAGCTTTCTCCTCTTTCGTCATGATCTCATAAAAGCCGCCGTCGGGTACGAGCATGGTGCTCATGGCCAGAGCCATTTCTTTTTTCAGCGTCACGTTCTCGGTCACGCGGTAATGGAAGAAGACGTCCTTTATGGCGTCATGGCAGCCTAGTTTCGCCAGGGCGCCGGAAACGGCGGTGGCGACGGTCGCGTTGTTGGTCGTCTTCAGAAGCTCCCACAGTTTCGGTATGGCGGAGACGCCGCCCAGGACGCCCAGCGTTCTCGCGGCCTCGCGCTGCACGAAGGGGTTCTGCGAATCCAGTTTCTCCGTGATGATGGGGATGCCTTCCTTGCTGTTGTTCATCCTCAGCGCCCTGATGAGCGTGATGGGCAGGTCGGTGTCCTCGTCTTTCAGGAGTTCCAGAATGGCTTTGATGGCGTCCGGGCTGCCGATGGTGCCCAGCGCTTTGGCGGCGGCCTCCCTCACTTCGTAGGAAGGATCGCCCATGTTTTTCACCAGGTCTTTCACGGCGATGGCGGCGTTCTCCTCGCCAAGCTCCTCCACGGCCTCCGCCCTCGCTTCCGCGTCGGTGGAATGCTGGATCGTCACGATGTTGTACATGGAGCGCGCCATCCTGATGGGATTGTAGAAGGCCAAACGCCCCACCGCGTCCTTGAAGGGCAGCTCGTTCGACATCACGGAGATCTTAAGGAACAAGGGAAGGACGGCGCCCCAGGCGAAAACAGCCAATCCGGCCGCGATGAGCTGCATGTAGCGCCAGTCCGCGCCCAAAAGAACGGTGTGATAAGTCTTGAAGTGATCGATGAAAATACCGGCGAGTATCGGGCCTAGGGCCGCCACCATGCCGACGACGAAATTGTGGCTCGCCATGGCGATGGAACGGTCGTGCGTCGGGGCGTGGATGCCAAGCAGCGCCATCTGCCCCATGTAAACGGCGTTGGCCAGCGCGCCGAACATGAACTGCCCGATCATCAGGACAAGAACAGGCTCCGTCACGGTGAGCGCGCCTTCCATGAAGGGCAGGGAAAAGCTGACGCTCTTGTCGGGGTAAACGAAAAACCAGTAGAGGTTGACAAGCGGCTCTATGATGATCAGGAATATCACGTAGTTCCTGGCGGAAAGCCTGTCTATGATGTAGCCGCTGATCCTGCTGAAGGCCACGATGCCAAGGATGTTCGCGCCGGCGATGAAGGATATGACATGGTAGCTTATGCCGTATTCCTGGCGGATGAAAATGTAAGAGAAGGCCGCGAAGATGGTGTTCAAAAAGTACCAGGCGCTGTAGGCGAAGGTGAGGTAGAGGAAGTCTTTGCTCTTGAAAGGCATCATCGCCCGTTCAAGCATGCCCCTGTCGCGGTTGGGATGCTCCGGCGTCACTTCGGCCGTCTTGGTCTGGTAGAAAATGTCGATCATGCTGAAGACGCCGGCAATAAAGAAGACCACCATGAAGCCGAGGAGCGGCAGATCCTTCCACATTCCCGGCAGGATATCAAGGGCGTAGCCTGATAAGAAGATCGTGCCGAGATACACCGACATGACGATGGTCATGCGGCGGCCCCAGTAGTTGCCGGCCTTGTCGTTGGGAATAAGGTCCGTCATCCAGGCCAGCCAGGAGCCGGTGATGAAGTTGCCCAAGGCCATGCTGACGACGCAGACGGCGACCAGCGTGATGGCCAGGACTTTGTAATCCTTCGAAAAAAGCGGCATGAAAGCCGGGATGAACCAGAGGAAGCGCTGGATGAAGGCGAAGAAGACGACCATGGGGCGTCTTTCCTTCAGCATTTCGGAAATGAAAGCGCCCGGCAGCTGCAATATCATCGTGAAGCTTGTTATGGTGCCGGCCAGGCCGACCAGCTTGCCGCTAGCCTGCAGAACAGACAGGTACATCTGGTAGGGGAGGTTCACGGTGATGGCTGTCCAGACGTTGCTGAAGACACCGGACAGAATGGTCATGTTCAGGGCGCGGCGGATGCCTCTTTCCGTAACAGGGTCACCGTCGGTAAAGAAGCGCTGCGGCTTTGCGTTTGGCTTTTGGGCGGAAGCTGAATCCATAATTATTCCGAATAGAATATAGAAGAATTATAACATTTAGCCGTTTCGGTTGGTAGTCGCCCCGAAGGGGCGCTTTTGTAATTAAAACGGGCTTCTAGTATAATTTCTAATATGAAGACAATAAAAGAAGTCAAAGAGACCCTGAGGGGGATCTGCGTTTCGCCCTCGCTTCTCTCCTGCGATTTTTCCAAATGGGCGGAGGAGATAGAGACCGCGAAGGAATCAGGCGCGAACCTGATCCACTGGGACATCATGGACGCGCACTTCGTTCCCAACCTCACTTTCGGGCATCCGGTCGTGAAAAAGCTCCGGCCCCACTCCGACCTGATCTTCGACGTGCACCTTATGATCGACGATCCTGTCACCTACGCTCCCAAGTTCAGGGAAGCGGGCGCGGACATCATCACCATGCACATTGAAAGCCCGGCCTTCGACAGTCCCCAAAAAGTCACCGACACCCTCAAAGGGCTAAAGGCTTCCGGCTGCGCCGCGGGTTTGGTCGTAAAGCCGAAAACCAAAGCGGAAGCGATCTTCCCGTACCTTGATCTCTGCGACATCGTCCTTGTCATGACGGTCGAGCCCGGCTTCGGCGGGCAGAGCTTCATGGCCGACATGCTCCCCAAGATCGAACAGATCAAAAGCGAGATCGAAAAAAGAGGCCTCGACTGCGCCATAGAAGTGGACGGCGGTGTGGACGGTGAGACCAAGGACCTCTGCTTCAAGGCCGGCGCCACCGCTTTCGTGGCCGGCAGCTACCTTTTCGGCAAGCCCGACATGGCTGAGCGCATAAAAGCTTTCTACGCGATGGAAAAGAAATAGAATGGCTGAGAACATAATAAAATTCGGGACCGACGGCTGGCGCGGCGTCATCGCCGACACCTTCACCTTCGAGAATCTGGCCAAGGCCGCCCAGGCCTACGCCGACTATCTCAAAGCGGAAGGCAAGGCCGGCGCCTCGCTCGTCGTGGGCTACGACCACCGCTTCCTGGGCAAACGTTTCGCCGAATTAGTGGCGGAAATACTCTGGGCCAACGGCTTCAAGGTATTGCCAGCCGACAAGCCCTTGCCGACTCCGGTCGTTTCCTACGCTGTGAAACATTACGGTTTGGCGGGCGGCGTCATGATCACCGCCAGCCACAATCCCGCCAACTATTCCGGCTTCAAGATCAAGACGCCTCCCGGCTGCTCCGCCAACGTCGAAACCACAAAGGGCATAGAGGCTCAGGTCGGCAAAAACGAACCGAAGAGGATCTCGAGAGCCGAAGCCGAAAAGCTAGGCCTCGTTCTCAAGGGCGACCCCGAGAAAGTCTACCTTGAATGGGTGGATTCCTTCATTGACAAAAAACTTTTGTCTTCCAAACCGCTCAAGGTCCTCGTGGATTCCCTTTACGGCGTGGGCAAGACTTACATCGCGGATATCCTGAATTCTCTCGGCCACCAGGCCGTGACTATCAGATCCGACCGCAACCCCGCCTTCCCGGGCATCGCGCCCGAGCCGGTCCCACCCAACATGGCCGCAAGTCTTGAAAAGATCAAAAATGAAGGCTTCGACATCTGCCTCGTCACCGACGGCGACGCCGACAGACTAGCGGCCGCGGACAATAGGGGAGAGTACATAATCACTCCCAAGATCGCCCTCATTCTCGCCCTCTACTTTATGAAGCGCAAAGGCTGGTCCGGCAAGATGGTCAAGACCGTCTCCTGCTCCGTGACTATCGACCGCTTCTGCAAAAAGTACGGCATCCCCCTGGAAGAAAAGCCTGTGGGCTTCAAATATATCGTTCCCCATCTCATCGACGGTACGGCGCTCGTCGGCACGGAAGAAAGCGGCGGCTTGGGCTTTCAAAAGCACATCCCCGAAAGGGACGGCATCCTCTCCGGCCTTCTTCTCGTCGAGGCCCTCATCGGCTTGGGTTTCAATAACGCCGGCGAAGCCCTGGACTACATCGACAAGGAATTCGGAACGATGCGCTACCACCGCATCGACAAAGCCTGCGATCCGAACGCCAAGGACGCTTTCATGAAAAAGCTTGAGACTGATCCTCCCGCCGAGATCCTCGGCCGCAAGGTGAAAAACATCAAGACCATCGACGGCGTCAAGTTCGAGCTGGAGGACGATTCCTGGCTCCTTCTGCGTTTTTCAGGCACCGAACCGGTCTGCCGCTTCTACGCGGAAGCGCCAAGCTTGAAGGAAGCCGAAGAAATGACCATCCTCGGCTCCCGGATGCTCTGATATGGAAGAGCTCATCGAAGTCAGGCTCATTGCCGACCCAATCGTCTGCGACCAGCTTTCCGAACTTTGGGACGATCCCGAAGCCGATTTTTCCGTGGAAAAACTCACGGATTCTGAAAAGGCCGTTTTCAGTCTTTTTTTGAAAAGCGAGGAAGAAGCAAGCCGATCCGAAGCAAAGCTTCTTGCTCTCGCCAAGTTCCTGACCTCCGATCTTTCCTTGGAAAGAAGGATCGTCAAAAAAGAAGACTGGGCGGAGAAGTGGAAGGAAAATTTCCACGTCAGCAGAGTAGGGAAGAACCTCGTCATCGTGCCTTCCTGGGAGAATTACTCTCCTGAACCTAACGACATCATCCTCGTCAACGATCCCGGCATGGCCTTCGGCACAGGGAGCCACGGCACCAGCAAAGCCTGTTTGGAATTCCTTGAGGAACTCTCCTTAAAGAACCATCCCCAGAGTCTTCTGGACGCCGGCACCGGCACGGGCGTCCTGGCTGTCGCCGCCGCCAAATTAGGCATCCCCGACATCGACGCCTTCGACAACGAGCCCCAGGCCGTCACGGCCGCCAAAGAAAACGCCGAAAAGAACAACGTCGAAATCAACGTTTTTCAGCAGGATCTCTTTTTTTACGCCCCCAATAAGAAATACGATATAGTTATCGCCAACATTCTCTGCGCCGTCTTAGAGCGCAATGTGGAGCGCCTGATGGCCGCCGTGGCGCCCAACGGCCACCTCGTTTTGGCCGGCATCCTGGACGAGCAGTATCCCGCCCTCTCAGTGCTCTTCACAAGCCTTGGCGCCATAGAGCAAAGATCGACGCTTATAGAAGGCTGGAGAACGGGCGTCTTCAAGCTTCCCGAAACGCCAAGGCCCATAGAGACCGTCCCGCAGACTGAACCCGAAATGGAAGAAGCGGCCGCTTGGTTCAGCGATAAGTGGCACATCCCCAAAAGCGCCTACATATCCAGTATGAAAGAGCCCAAGGACAACTACTGGTACGTCGTAAGGGATCCTGAAACGAAAAAGATCATCGCCGGCGCCGGCGTCATTCCCAACGATTTCCACGCGAGGCCTGACCTCGCGCCCAACCTTTGCGCCCTTTTCGTGGAAGAGCCCTTCAGAAAGCGGGGACTGGCGGGCGCGCTTCTAAACCACATCGCCAGGGACATGCAGACAAAGGACTGCGGCACGCTTTACCTCGCCACCGAGCACACCTCTTTTTACGAACGCTACGGCTGGGATTTCTACACCTTCGTCAAGGAAAGCAATTCCGATCACATGACGAGACTTTACCGCCACGTATGGATGGACGAGCGAAAATAAACCTTGCCGCCGCCGTTCTGGTCATATTGGCTGTAATTGCTTTTTTCTCCTTTGTTGATCCGACCGCGTCTCCGTTTTTTCCCCGCTGCTCCTTCCGCGCCCTCACCGGCTTCGACTGCCCGGGCTGCGGCACCTCCCGCGCGCTTCACAGCCTTGCGCACGGACATCTGATCGAAGCCTTCAGCTACAATCCCATCCTCTTTCTGGCCATCCCCACCGTAATAATCCTCGTCTTCTCCAAGAGGGCCAGACGTTCCGTCGCGCTCCCCATCGTCGTCCTCGTCGTCATCCTGCTCTACTGGGTCATAAGAAACCTCCCGCAATTCCAGTCCCTCCTTCAGTCCCTCCGCTGAAAATGATTTATAATATATAATAAGTGAAGATCGCTAGGTAAATATATGCAAAAAGAGATTAGAGGAGAGCGCGTCGTTTTGCGCGAGCAAAGGGAAGAGGACGCGAAGTATTTCGCCCATTGGTTCAACAAGCCAGAGGTGATGTTCCAGTGCGGCTTCGAAAAACCTACCGACGAGCAAGAGGAAAAAAAGCGCATCGCCGTTGCCCACAGGTCCGATGATTCGGTCTGGTATACGATCACGGATCTCGAGGGAAACATTATCGGTGAGACCGGCCTTCTGCGCATGTTTTCCGCCTGGCATCAGACTGACCTTACGATAATCATTCCCGATCCAAAGAATCAACGCAAAGGATACGGGACGGAAGCGATCACGATCATGCTGGACATGGCATTTAAAGAATTATCCATGCACCGGGTTTCCATCGGCGTGGTGGCCCTGAACACGAACGCTCTGAATTTCTACAGGAAGATCGGATTCAAAAAGGAGGGCATTCTGGAAGAAGCGTACTATTATGACAACGAGTACAGCGACTTCATCATGCTGCGCATCCTCAGCCGGGAATGGAAGTGATCAATTCAGCTTGAAGGAGGAGGGGAGTAGGGCGGAGAGAGTCGTCTCCTGGTAGGTGCCGTCGGTCTTGGCCATGAGGATAATGAGGTCGCCCTTGGGGGAGAATTCCGAGAGCACTTGCCGGCAGATGCCGCAGGGGACGGCGAATTCGGTTTCGTTGTAGCAGAGGGCGATGGCTGTTGGATCCGCGCCGCCGTTTACGATCATGTTGCAAACGGCGGCGCGTTCCGCGCAGATGGTGGCGCCGTAGGAGGCGTTCTCGATGTTGCAGCCCGTGAAGACTGTTCCGTTCTTCGTAAGGATGGCGGCGCCCACTTTGAATTTGGAATAGGGGGCGTAGGCCTTTTCCCTGGCTTCTATGGCCTGATTAACGAGTTCCTGCGCGGTCTTGGTATCCATTATTTTTTGCCTTTCGGTTTTGATTTAGCTTTGGCTTTCGGCTTCGCTTTGGGAGCGGGCTTTTTGGCGGCGGGCTTTTTCACGGCTTTTTTCGGCGCCGCTTTTTTCGCTTTGGTTTTTGCGGGAGCGGGCTTCTTTTCTTCCTTGGGATCTTCGGGTTTTTCCGGTTCGGGAGCGGCTTTCACGCCGATGGTGAAGCTTTCCTCTTCGTCGTTCTGACTGAAGATGTCCATTTGCTGGCCTTCCTGGGATTCCCAGACGAAGTTGCCGATGAAGATCTCGTTATTGGCGTTCTTCTCGAGGAGCAGCGTTGTGGATTCCCTCATGGCTTCCGTGACGCCGTCCATTTCCGGGGTGGCGATGACAAGGGAGAGGCCAAGTCTGTTGGCGAAGCGCAGAAGTTCTTCCCTCCTTTCCGCGTCGATGCCGTAGAAAGCCTCGTCGAATAAGAGGAAGCGGATCTTGGCGCCGATCTGGTTGTAGAGAAGCGCGCTCATGGCCATGATGAGCAGGTAGTTCGGCACGGCCTGTTCGCCGCCCGATCCGAGGCGGCGGATGTCGTTCGTCAGCTCGATGCCCTCGCCCTCGGTGCCTGTCACTTTCACGTGCAGCTGGTAGTCGAACCAGTGGCGGTAGTCGAGGAAGGAGGGGAGAGAGCCGTCGGGCTGCATGCGCAGTTCCCCGATCTTCGATTCGAAGAAGGCTTTCAGCTGTTCCTGGCTGTCCTCGTCGATGTCGCCGGCTCTTCTTACGATGCCGTAGACCTGGCGGTACTCCCCTTTGATCTTCTGGGTGAAGCGGTATTGGGAGCGGCCGAAAGAGAGGCCTTCCAGCATGAGGTTGACGGCTTCAAGACTTTCCTTGAGGCGGTAGAGGTCGCGGGTGTACTGGTTGGAGAGGTCGCCGAGGATGGTCTTTTCGAGAAGCTTCCTTCTGTTTTCGGAAACGGAATTCTCGAGCTGCGTTAGCTGGTCGTTCAACCTTGCCGTTATGGTCTTGAGGTCGCGGCCGTCCTGGTCGATGAGGTCGTTGATGTCTTCGCGGTAGGTGAAGGCGTACTTGGTCCAGAGCAGCTCGTGGTGGATCAAGCCGCCTTTCGAGCGGGAGTCGTCGCTGCCAACTAAGCTTCCGATCTCGCGGTTGATGACGCGCTCCTGGATCTTGATTATTTCAGCGAGCCTGCCTTCCTGGACGTTCTCGGCGCCGTAGGTCTCCTTAAGGTAGCTCTCGAGGTCGGGGTATTCCTCGCCGAGGCGGTCCTCAAGGATCTTCTTCTTGTCGGCCGCCTGGTTGATGGCCTCGTTGTAGCTGAGTCTGGTCTTGGCGTTCTGGGCCTCTAAGATGGAGACGCGCTCTTTGTAGCGGGCGATCATCTCGACAAGCTCCTCGCGTTCCTTTTCCTCGTCGTTCAAACGTTTCTTAAGGATGTCTAATTGCTTGTGGATGTCGCCGGTGGTCTGGAACTGCTTGTCTTCCCTGAGTTCCTTGATCTGCTTGGTTATCCTCGCGATCTGGCGCTGGGATCTGGCCTGCTGGCTCTGGGCCGTCTCGACTCTTTCCTTTATCTCGGCAAGGAGATTGTCGTTGGCGGCTCTCTGCGTCAAGCGGTGGGCGATGAGCCAGGGCGAGACTTTTTCCTCGAGCAGGATCTTGATCTTGTATACGGCTTCTATGGTCTCGCTGAGATTGCCCTGCTTTTTCCCAAGTTCGTCGGCGATGTTGGATAGCTCTTTGTTTTTGATCTTCTGTTCGGTCAAAAGTTTTTCCTGGGCGGCCTGGCGGCGCGCTTTGCCGAGCAAGCCTTCCGCTTCGCGCTTGACGTAGCGGTAAACGGCGCGTTCTTTCACAAGGCCTTCCCTGGAGAGCCAGTCGCCGTCGGGGGTGGCGGCTAGGTCGCAGATCCTTATCTTGCCGAGCTGCGTGTCGACGAAGCAGCGGGCGTAGCCGTTTGCCGTCTTCAAGTATTTGGCCAAAGAGTTTTCCAGGGGCTTCGGGCTCTTAGTGGCCATGAGCTTCGAGGTGTCGGCGATCCTGATACCGGGGTTGGCTTTGCCAGCCAACCTTATGACGGCTTCGAGATCGTCCTCTTCGGGGATGATGGTGCCGAGCCACTCGTCGCCAAGGAAAGACTCTATGAGGTTCATGAGCTGGGGCGGCGTGTTGGGCGCGAAATCAAGCATGGTGAAGAGCGGTTCGGCTTTCAAGCCCTCCCTCTTTACGGCGTCAAGGAAATCGCGGTAGCCGATTATCCTCGGCATCACTTCCATGATTGGGACGGAGGCTTTTATTTCGCTTTCCTTCGTGAGGTCGGCAAGGCGCAGTGTGAGCGTCTGCTTTTCGTCCCTCAGGGCCTGCAGAAGATTGTCGGCAGATCTTATCGCCAGCTTTTGCGAGCGGGAGAGCGCCTCGGTGTCGCATTCGGCCGTTTCCTCGGCGTTCTTGTAGGCTTTCTTCAGCGAGGCGACGGTCTTCGAGAGATGAAGGGCCGCTTCGTTCACTGTCTCGGGGCAGGTGGGAAGCGATACGGTCTTTATGACGGCGTTCTGGGAGCGGATGGCTTCCAATACGTCGGCGCCGGCGTTCGCCTTGTCTTTTTCAAGCGTGGCCTGCTTTTGCAGTTCTTTTTCCGTCTCTTCCTTGAAGGTGACGGAATCCTCTTTCAGTTTCGCCAAGTCCTTTTCAAGGCGTTCGGCTTCTTCCCAAAGTTTGGCGCCGGTGCCGGTCCGAACTTCGGCAAGCGTGGTCCTTGTCTGCTCGAGCTTGGGCAGCAGGTCGTCGAGCTTGTTCTTCGCGTCGATCTGGTTCTGGCGGTTGACGGCCACGGCCCTTTCCTGGCTCTTCAGTTCGGAGGCGAGGTTGTTGAGGGAGTTTCTCAGCCTCAGGTAGCGGCACTCCTCGATCCTTGTTTTTGAAGCGGTGATCTTGGAAACGGTCTTGTTTGCTTCGTCAAGAAGTTCGGCTTCTTTTTTTAGGCCTTTGATGTCGCTCTCTATGGTCTCGAGGTTCTGCAGCGTCGTCTCGATGTCCTGGAAGACCTGATGGTCGGGGGCGGGGAGAAGAGCCGCGAAGAGGCCTTCGAAGTCTCTGGCCTTGACGACCAGGTCCTTGTAGGATTTGCTGGCTTTTAAGAGATCCGCCACGCGCTCGAAATTTGAGCGGCCGCCGAAGAAGCGGTTCGCGACTTGCGTGCGGTAGCGGCCGATGTCGTAAACTCTCGTCTTGCCGATCAGGCCGGGCAGTTCCTTTTTGTCCACCGGGCGGTACTGGGGCGCTTCGGAAACGTCGTTCACCCTTATCGTAAGCTGGACTTCGGATAGGGGAGCGTCCACTATGAAGCCCCACATCTCGGGTCTTTGGTCAAGGTTTTCCGCGAAGGCGCCGACGCCGATCGTCACAGGGTTCTGGCTCTTGGGGTCGAGGAGCTCCAAGGCGACATATCCTACCGCGCCGCCGGCTCTGCCCACCTTGCCGGTCTCGAAGTTGTGCTGCAAAAGAACGCCGGAGAGGCTGCGGCCGGATTCGGACCTGCCGCCGATCACGGTGGCGGCGTTGAACATCAGTCTCTGTCCGCCGGTCAATGCCAGCTGCACCGCGTCGATGATGGTCGTCTTGCCGGTTCCGTTGTTGCCCATCAGAAAGAGGCTGCCGTGGATATTGATGGTCTCGTCAGCGAAGTTATGGAAGTTGATGAGGCGCAGGGCCCTTAAGTTCAAAGCGTTTTCCCAACTGTGGTTTCCGTTCATCGTGTTCACCTAATTTAAAAATTTTCCTGTTCGTTCTCTTCTTCCGCCGTCTCTTCACCGTCGCTCTTCAGGCTGTCCGTTTTGGAATAGAGCCTGGCGATCTCCTTGAAGGTGAGGACGTCCGGGCGGTAGCAGTGGATGCCCGGGAGGAATTCGTACATTACCTGCTGCTCGAGGCCTTCCGGCAGACGCTCGTCCTTTCCGACGTCCGCTTTTTCCTTCTGCTCGATGAAGCGGTATTTGATGAGCTTCGGGAAGAGCGTGCGGCAGGCGTCGACGATCGCTTTCTCGCTCGATTCGCCGTCCTCGAGCTCCTCGTTGAAACGGTTAAAGCAGTACTGCACAAAGTCGGAGATCAAAAAGCGCAGCCTCTTGTCGTCGTCGTAATTGGAGTTGAAGTCGCGGAGCAGCTTCTCGTAGAATTCCAAGAGCAGCATGAAGACCGAGCACTCGTCCCTTCTCGTCAGGTCGAACATGTCCCTTTGCGAAGGCTTAAGGGAATTGTTGTAGAGCTGCGGCTTGATTATCCTCGCGGCCTGGCGGTCGACGTAGAGCTCCCAGCCGAAGTAGCGCATGAAGAAATGGCCGACGGCTTCCTGGTTCAATCTCAGGTAGGCGAAGAGATCCGGGTCGTCCGTCTGGTAGAAGAAGGGCGATTCGAGAAGAATGTTGAGAAGCGCCCTGACGCTGTGGATGTTCAGAGAATCGATCTGGTCGGAGTAATTCTCCGCTTCGTTTTCAAAGTATTGTTCGTTCATAGTTTTTTAGTTGTTTTCCTGAAAGTCTACGGTGTAGTCGGGGGAGGAGAAATACCATTTGCCTCCCTTGAACTCGGCCTGCGGCGCGTTTTTGTCAGGCTGCTTCAAGGTGTATCCCAAGCGGATCCCGTGCTTGCGTCCTATCTTGTAGAATTTGACGGAGTCCATGTAGTTCCTGATGTCGTCCATGTTCTTCAAAGAGAACAAATGGATGGGGCCGCGTTGTCCCATGGGGTATGCTTTCAAAAGCATGAAGTCCCTTAGGCGTTTGGCCTTTGCCTTCTCCAGTTCGCGGCTGGCTTGGGCGGAGCCGGTCTTGGCGATTATGGCGGCGTTGCGGAAGGGCGGCCTGGCCGCGCGGCGGCGCCAGTAGTTGGGCCTCGGCGGGGGAACGCGGTCTTCCGGAGTGCCGCCGCCCATGTCGTTTATGATCTGTCCTACGGAGAAGAGCTCCCTTAGGAAAGACTTGATCTCGGGCAGGGCTTCGTCGGGAGCGCCGATGCATTCGTTGGCGCGGCGGCGCAGGATCCTGATCCTGATGTTGCGGTGCCTGATGTCGTCGAGGTACTGCCTGATGCGGCTGATAAGTATCCTGACCTGCTCGTTGACTCTCAGGCAGAGGAGCTGGAAGATGCCTTCGGGAGCGAAGAAGGGGATAAGCCTAGCCAGCATCTGCTCTATTGGGTCCTCCTGCTCGGCCAGGGCGCCGGACAAAGGATTGTTCTCGGCGTGCAGCCTCATCGCTTCCCTGGCGTTCCTCAAGATGGCGAGCCCCTGCTGGGAGTTCCAGCGCGACAAAGCGCTGTAAACAGGCGGCGTCAGGTTGGCCACGCGCTGCAGATACTGGTCGACGTAGCGGGCCAGGCGGTCTATTATCTGCGGCAGAGTTTCAAGCTGGAAAGGCTCGATGTTGAAAGTCGCTATCCTGGCGCCGAAGTCGCTGATCTCGTTGGCGACCAGGCGGCAGCGGTTGTCGAGCTCACTTATGTTCCTTGCGAGCCTGCGCAGCTCCGTTTCCGAAAGATTTTCGCCGCGGGAGAGGCAGAGGCCGATCTTTTCGACGAGCTCCTGGAGGTCCAGGAGGTGGTCCTGGTCAAGCGAGACCGCGTTCAGGTTTTCCACTGAGCGCATGAGTGAAAGACTCTCGAGCAGCGCCCTGGTATGGTCGGTCAGGCGGTAGAGGAATTTCTGCACTCTCCTGTCGGCGATGTGCTGCAGCCTCTTCGGCTCGATGCGGCGCTCGACGTTGCCCCAGAGCATAAGCTGCTCCATGTCGGCCCGGAAGGCCTGCTGGCTGTAGGGGCCGGCGGTCTCCAAAAGCGACTGGACGGCGTCGTAGATGTCGTTGTGATATTTCTCGACTTCATGGGCCTGGCGGCGCAGGAAGAGGAAATACAGAATGGTGGCGTAATACCACCTGCGCTCGGAACTGAGGAAGGCGCAGTGACTGACTGGAAGCAGGTCCAGAAACGGAGGCTCCGGCGCCACAGCCTGAAAAAGATCGGGCTGCGGCGCGGGATCGATCTGTTCAATTATATTGTTGTCCATAATCCCTTCTTATACGAATACACACTCAATATATTGTATCAAAAGGGCCTTTTTTTAACAATATATTGGGCCGAAGGGAGGGGATCATCTGCGGGAGGCAAAGAAATCCTTGAGAAGGTTCTCGCATTCAAGGGAGCAAAAGCCTTCCAGCACCTCGACTTTGCCGCCCGTCCAGGTGTTGGCGAGGTTGGCGTTCGACAAAAGGGCGCCCCTTTCCCAGTCGCGCGCTCCGAAAACGACGGTTTTGATTCTTGAGAGAAGAATGGCTCCGGCGCACATGGGGCAGGGCTCCAAGGTAACGTAAAGCGTGCAGTTGGTCAGGCGGCGGCCTAGCTTTTTTTGAGCCTCCTTTATGGCCAGGAGCTCCGCGTGGGCGGTGGCGTCTTTTTTCGCTTCTATAAGGTTGTGGGCGGAAGCGACAACGCTGCCGTCCGCGTCAACGATGACGCAGCCAATGGGGACTTCGCCAATTGCGGCGGCCGCTTCGGCCTCTTCGATCGCCAGCAGCATGTGACCTTTGTGTTCCATGGAAAACATTTTACCAAAATCATAAGCGGTAAATTTGCTATAATGTAAGTTTGACAGTAAGAATCCACACCAAAAGAGGTAATTTATGAAAAAAGGATCTATTTTTCTCCTGACGGCCCTCGCTTTCGCCGCGCTTTTGTCGTATGCGGAACCGACGGTCTTCTTTACGGAAAATTTCGAAAGTTACGATACGGGCGATTTTCTGCCGCAGTGCGAAACAGCCGTAATTTACCAGCCCAAACACCAGACGAACTTCGCCTACAAGGTCGAAAGCGGCGTCATGGATACCAAATGTATTACCGTAACTAAGAACGACCCCGACAAAGTCAATTCCGGCGATTCCGGCGTCTGGATCCCCACTGGCGCCAGCGAGGAAATGTTCACCGAGACCGGCGTCATGAGGATACGTTTGAAACACCGCTCCATCAGCAACATCAGCGGCTTCATATTCGGCAACGGCGCAAGCGGCCGCGCCATTTGGGCCTACCGCAACGGCGGCACCTTTTACATCAAAAGGGACAACGACGGCAAGCACGATATCCAGCTGACGGGCATCGGCGGAGACAAGGACAACGAACTGGAATTCAACATCCAGTATCCCTCCCGTCGACTCATCAACGTCATAGCTAATGGGGTGACCAACACTCCGGATAATTTTACATTTTCAAACGTTAGGATAACGCATATCGGTGTGGCAGTTATGGCCAACGGATGGATAGCTGAGGGCAGCGGCTACGTTACGGCCGTAGACGACATCGAGGTCGCTTATGAAGCGCTGACCACGCCGGAGGTCTACGTATCGACTGATCCTCTGCTTATCGGACGCCAAGTCGCCAGCCGCGATTTCGTCATAGCCAACAACGGCGGCGGCGAATTCACTTACACCGTCTCTGCCCTGGGCGATCCGGAATGGCTCTCTTTCGCCCCCACCGGCACTTGTAAGACCACCAAGAGCCACAAGGTGACCTTCAACCGCGATGTCATGGGCGACGGCTTCTACCGCACGATTCTGACTTTTGACTGCTCCCCTTACGGAGTATTTGACATCCCTCTCAAAATAAGGTCTGGCAAAGTTTTTTATTATGAAGATTTCGAGCAGCCTTATATGCAGCCCGGAGAGATACACGGGCAGCAGGATTGGTTTGGCAAAGAGGAAGGCAACGAATATTCACCTGAGACAAACGAGGCCTATGTGAACACGCCCAGCGATCCCTGGGACGGCCAGTGCCTGACTGTGGAAAGAGCAGGCGGCTGGGACGGCTACTGGGTGCCCATATGGACGCCCTCCAACCTGATTATCAAGGTCTCCTGCAAATTCCGTTGGGATTTTGCCAACGATTCCGATCACTTCCAATTCCGTTCCAGCTATTGGATGAATCCTGCCGTGTTTCACATTGAGTACACTAGCGGGAATGAAATAAAGCTCTGGGGCTACAACGACACTGCCGGTTATCCTCTGGTCGGCGAATATGGACTGCCAGGCGGAACATGGCACGATATGTCCTATACTATGGACTTCAGGATGCATACTTTAAATGAACTCACCTTCGGTGATTTCAAGACAAACTTTAATAATATGCCGCTGAGGAAAAGGATGAACGACAGAGTCGTGCCGGTGTTGTATTATGAGAAATTTGGATTTAGTTCCGGCTCATATGATGACAACGGAAAACTCGGCGTCTCAATCGACGACCTCCTTATTACGGAAGTCGAGCGTCCCAAGATCTCCATTCCCGTTTACGAAAAAGCGGTCGCGATGGGCGGTTTGAGCCTTTACACCAACGTTTTGGAAAACGCCGGCGCCCAGAACTACAAGTTCACCGCCGAGGTCCTGGATTATCCGGACAACTTGAAACTCTCCCGCTACAAAGGCTCTATCGGCACCAAGGGCTTGGTCCTCTACAGGCTTGACCGCAAAGGCCTTGCGGACGGCTACTACACCGCCAGGATCAAATACGATTGGGTCGCCTCCAACAGCACCAACTCCGGCTCCTTCGTCCAGCTCGTGACCTTCGGCGTCGGCGGCTGGTACTACGCGACCGAGTTTGAGGGCGAACCCTTCCATCTCGGCCCCATCGACGGCCAGGAATGCTGGAAGATGGAATACGCTTACGGAGACATCGATCTGAGGCTCTTTAACGGCATCCAGTGCCTCTATTTCGACCAGGCCGGCAAAGCACAGGTTTCCGCCGGCGTTCCGGCCCAGAGCCATTACTCCTTCCGCTGCCTTGTCAACCTGCCGGACAACAACAACACGACCTACCTTAGGTTCTGCCAGAACACCGGCGAAGGCTTTTTGCCTTTCTTCATCAGGAGGGACAGGACATCCCATGAGGTCGTACTTGGCTACAAGCCAGCCGGCGAGGACGATGTCGTCGAGCTTATGAGGAACAGCACGCTCGGCAAGTGGCAGACCTTCTCCTACACCATGGACCTTGACGAAGCCAATTCCTGCGTTACGCAGGTCACGCTTGGCGATTACGTGAAGGATTGCTATGTCGGCGAGATCGTCCTCAACACCGAATTCGACGGCCAGCCCATTTCCTCCTTCAGCATCGAGGCCGTGAACGACGGCCCGGACGAGGAAAGGGACACCGGCGCCTACATCAAGAACGTTGTGGTCTGCGACCATACGCTCCCCGAGCCGGCCATCTTCGGTCTGCTTGCCGTCTCGCTGCTTTTGCTTCGCAGAAAATAAGCGGCGGACTGAAGCGCCAGCTAAATTAGCCCCGGGTCTCCCGGGGCTTTTTTATTGCCTCCCGAAATGAACAGGTTTTCCTTCCCTTATCCACCTGAATTCCACATCTTATCAAATTGTGGATAACTTGTGGATATCTGTTAGTAAGTGCTATAATATAGTATATTTAGCCATCTTATGAATGTGCAATAAACTGTGGAATATGTTAGCAACACTTGATTTAGAGGGCGCTTTGTGGTACGATGTCAGAAGATAATCTTATATTTGAAATATTGTCTTGGAGACTTAACTGGATATTATGAAATCAACCTTCGGAAAAAAGACATCAAGCCTGAAATTGGGACTGGCCGCTCTCGTTTTGACGGCGGTCCTTGGTCTTTCCGCTTACGGCGAGACCATAATCGAGCGCATTGACATAGAGGGCAACAGGAGAGTGAGCGAGCAGGTCATCAGAGACATGATCAGCACGCATCCCAACGAGATCTACAGTGAAGAGAAAGCCATGGCCGACACCGAGAGGCTTCTGGCCTCCGGAGATTTCGAGAGCGCTTCCACTTCTACGAGCGACGGCATAAGCGGCACCATCGTCACATACACCGTGAAAGAAAGGCCGATACTCGACAAGCTCGATTTCACGGGCAACAACAGCATCAAGGAAAAGGACCTCGTCGAAAAACTCCAGATCAAGATAGGCGAGCCTCTGAGCCTTGAAAAACTCGAGAATTCCGTCGAGGAGATCCGCAAATATTACGCTGAGAAAGGCTATGGCATGGCGGACGTCACCTACGAGATAGACGACACCGCGGACGGCACCAAAGCCAGCGTCAACATTCTCGTATCCGAAGGCGAGGAATCCTACATCAGGGAAGTAAACATCAGCGGCAACACGCTGATCTCCACTACCAAGATCAAATTTTTGATCGGCACGAAAGCGCGTTTCTGGTTCATGTTCGGCACCTACCAGGAAGACCAGGTCAGGGACGACATCTGGAAGATCACGGAAATGTACCAGGAGATCGGATATCCCGAAGCCCAGGTCGATTATGACCTCCACGCCACCGAAAAAGGCGACGGATTAGCCCTCGACATCACTATCGACGAGGGGCGTCCTTACTTTGTCAACGATATCACCGTCAGGCAGGGCAAGCTTAGGGACATGTACCTCACCAACATCATTTCCATGATCGAGGTGCACCGCGACGAACCCTATACGCCGCAGGCTGTGGAAAGGGACACGGAGAACTTAAGGAATTACTTCCGCTCTTTGGGCTACGCCGACGCTGTCTGCGTCTCCAAAGTCCTCCTTGCCGAAGAGCAGCCTGACGACAGCGTCAGGGTCGATGTTTTCTACGAAATGGACGAATCGTCCCTTTTTGACATCGGCATCGTTTACATCACCGGCAACGAGCGCACGAAAGACGTCGTCATAAGAAGGGAGCTCAGCTTCTTCCCGGGCGACCGCTACAACTACTACCGCATCGACACGAGCCGCCAGAGATTGATGAACATGGACTACTTTGAGAAAGTGGACATCGTCGAGGCGCCGAATCCCCAGGATCACAGCAAGAAAGACATTTACGTCGACGTCAAGGAAAAGCTGACCGGCCAGGTCGGCGTAGGCGTCGGCTTCTCCAGCCAGGATTATCTCTTCGGCACGATCACCATAACGCAGCCCAACTTCGACTGGAAGAATTACAAAAACTGGTTCACCGGCGGCGGCCAGCATTTCCGCATCAAAGGCGAATTCGGCATTCACCGCCAGGACGTCATCCTAAGCTTCACCGAGCCTTACTTCCTGCATGAACAGCTGAAGGGAAGAAAAGTCGCGGCCGGCTTCGACGTCTACTGGAAGAACAACAACGCCCTGGGCCCGGATCTTAGGATCATGAGGATAGGCGGCGACATCAGGGCCGCGACTCCCATAAGCATGGCCTGGATCCCGACCGTCGGCAAGTATCTCGGCGTCATCAAAGTCGAAGGCGCGCTGGCGGGCGAGTACATCAGGGTCGGCGTCGACAAATCGCTTGATTACGGCGACACTATCGTCGGCGAAGACACCGCCTGGATCAAGCGCCGCCACGTCAACAGACATAACGGCCGCGTCCAGAAACGCATGGTGCCTTTGGAATACGAGCGCTACGACAAGTACCTGAAGAAAGAGAAGGGCAGCTACGCCGTGCTCGCTCCGACCATCACATTGACGCGCGACACCAGGGACGCCCTGTTCCTCCCGACTTCCGGCGCTCTTACCATTTTGAAAGGCAGAGTCGGCGTTGGTTCCACCATCTACGGCCTTGTGGAAGCATCCCACTCCCAGTACTTCAAGCTCTTCGAGCTCTTCGAAAGGAAGCCCAACTACGTATTCGCCGGTTCGCACGTTCTGTTGCTGCGCGGATCGATCGGCTTCGCTTCCCGCAACACGCCGATCTTCGACCGCTTCTTCATGGGCGGTTCCGAAGAGATGCGCGGCTTCCGCTACGGATTTGTCGGCCCGAAGGACTACTCCGGCGACAACCCCCTGGGCGGCAACTTCAAGTTCATGGTGTCCGCGGAATACATCTTCCCGATCTGGCGCTACAACGAGAACATCAGCGTGCACGGCGCGGTCTGGACCGACATCGGCAACGTCTGGTGGAAGGAAAGGACCTACTACAAGGCCCTGCGCGCCGTCAACGGCCAGTACGTGGTCGAGAAAAAGAAATTCGACAACTTCGGCGAGATCAACGCGAGCGTCGGCGGCAGTCTTATACTGCAGCTGTGGCGCATGCCTATCAGAGTCAACTACGGCGTCCCGATCTTCAAGGATTCCGATTCCAAAGACTGGAAACCGCTGGACGGCTTAACCCTCGGCACAGGATTCTCCTTCTGATGAAAAGCGTGAAATACATACTTCTGGCCGCTGCTTCCGTTATGCTCTTCGGTTGCGCGAGAGCCACCATGGAAAACATCCACGAGGGCGTTGTGATGAACACCCGCAACCACATCAACCTCGCGGTCACCCCGAAGTACACGACCATCGCGGTCATGCCGTTCATAAACAATTCCGGAGTTAAGAACGCCAACACCTACGCCAGGCGTTCCTTCTACGGCAACCTCGTTTCCTACAAGAACTGGAACGTCCAGCCTATGGGCGAGACCGACAGCCGTCTAAGCAAGCTCACCCGCCGCGACCTCGACGAAAGCGCCGCCGGCAGGATGAGGAGCGCCCTGGGGGTCGACCTTGTCTGCTACGGCGAAGTGAAAGAGCAGTGCAGCCGCTACGGCCTTGTCTTCTCTTACAACAGCGTGACCGTCAGAGTCGCTTTCTACGACGCCTCTACCGGCGAAAAAGTCTGGGAATCCGAGGATTTCCGCGACTCCTTGGTCATGGGCATCAGCTTCATGTACATGTATGAAAGAGACGTCATGTGGGCCAGAGAGATCCACAACCGCTACGACGAACTCTTCCGCGACATGATGCAGCAGTTCCCCATGTGCACTTACGGGTACAAAAAATAAGGTATGGATATGAAGAAAATACTTTTACTCATATTGGCGATAACAGCGACGGCGGCCCTGGCTGAGAAGCCCGGTTTTAAAAAGTACACCGGCTCCTACAACCTTACCGCCGGCGGCAGCACTTACACCGTCATAGTGGCCAGGGACGGCTATACGACCTGCCTCGGCGGCCAGCTGAAAGACCCCGTGGCCGGCAAGGTGAAATTCTGGAAGGGCCGCCAGGAGATGCGCCTCCTGTACCCCCAGTACACTTTCAAGGGCTATGCCAACTCCACCGACCTTATTTCCGGAGAGTGGATGGACGCCACGCATGGTCCGGATTACGTCGACGCCACTTTGCAGAGAGCCGACGACCCCATCTTCCACATCAAGTTTTTGAAGAGCACCAAACGCACAGTCAAGGGCGACGTCTTCTACAACTACGGCAAGGAAGTGAAGCCCAGGAGCTATTATCTCGCTTACTATTACAGGACCGACGACGACAGGACCTTCTATCTGCGCAAGACCCAGAAGATCTCCCGTCTCGGCTTCTTCAATATGAACTTTCCGAAATTCTTCCAGGTCGACGTCTACGTCGTTTCCGAGGAAGGCTTGGCCGATCTTCCCGAAAAATACGAGAGCCCGCTTTCCGTGGACGGCAAAAAGATCATGGCTTACAATTACTGCGAACCGGGGTACAAGCAGCCCCGCGACGTATATAAATCCAAATAAACCAAACGATTCTTCTCCTACAATGTTTGGGCGGACGGGGCAACCCGTCCGCTTTTTTTATTTTCTTTTACTTGATTTTTTTGTATAATGTTTGCGGATAAAAAACGAGGTATTTATGAGACGAATTATTAAATTTTCCCTTTTTCTTTCTTTAGTTTTCATGTCATATGTTTGCTTTGCAAACGAGGATATGGATTTTTCTTCAAACTTCGAAAAAGAAAAAGATCTGCTTGAACGGATAACGAAACTTCAGGCTCAAGTAAAAGACATAAAAGGGCAATACATTTCAATAACTTCCCAATTGGAGAAGATACAGTTAAACATTCCTAAAGGACTTGTAAATTTTCCAGACCTTTTTGTCATTAATGATGACACGCTTGTTGTCGGGCCAGACGGGAATATATATTATGACGGATATGATGTAAGAAACGTTTTATGTTCTATAAACGGTTATTACGAAAGCGATAATTCAACAAACAATACTGAGCAAACAAGATCGGGATATGTTACGACTGAGCAATTTAATCAATTGGCTAGTCTTGTCTTTTCGTTAAGCGCCAATTGCCAGACGCTTAGCAATAATCTAAGTTCGATATCAAATACTGTTTACAATATTACTCAGCAAATGAGCATGATGGCGGCTACTGTACAGTATTTATCAACTCAGTGCGAAAATCTCAGTCAAAAATGTGACCTGATAGATTCTGCAATAGACATAAAAGACGACGGCAGGATAGTGATGAACGCCACATCTCCAATAATAGGAATCATTGAACCTAATTTCACACCTTCACTTTATTCTTATCCTTCTATTTGGAGTTGGGATGGAATATGTACTAAATTTAACGTTTCGACTAACTCGCATTTGAAAAGCATAACTTTGTATTGCAATGATATCAATAAAATAATGTCACCAGAAAGCGTTTACGTTTCTACTGGTGTTCCCAATAATGGCAGCTATCAAATGGCCTATTGGTACTGCAATAGCGTAAATACCAATAGATTTCCTTTGTGTACTTACTCTTTTTCAAACCCAATCCTTATTAGGTCCGACAGGTTCCATTTATTAGGAATACGAAAAATAGGTAATAACCTTATATATCCATATGTTTGCAATGGATACAGGAATGGCGGATTGTACAAGCCTTATGGAGCAAACGAGTCTGAACTTCCGGTGAGGGGAGATGATCCGCCTGATCCTGGACCTAGGGTTGGGCCATCAGATCCGCCTATGACATTGTCAGAATTTATGAACATGACATTTGAGTATTATTGGGAACCTTGTTTCGATTCATATGAGTTATGGTCTGTGTTCAATTTTGTTGAAGACGTCGGATTTACCTTTGATAAACACGGACTTGAATTGAAAAGCGGAGATATATCGATTGCAGGAACTAGGGTTGTAACTGATGAAAGCCTTGGCGTAGCATTAACCAACAAAGCGGAAGTTTTAGGAGGGAAAATATCTTGGGATTCTTTTTGCCAAGGATTGAAAGATTATCTTATTACTGTTAACGGCGGAACAATAACTGGAGAATTGTACATTGAAGATCTAATTTTGCCTAACAATGGCAGTTGGCTTATAGGAAATGCCACGACTAGATCAGATATAAAAATTAACAATCCTAATGGATGCATAACGACATCTTCTGGTGATTTAAATTTGGCTTGCAATGGAGAAGATACAAAAATAATTGCACATGATTTTGTGCAGTTTAGCGATTCAGAACAATGTGGGAAAGTGGTTATAAGTGCTGGTAGCACTTCTGTGTCAATTGCATCAGATCTTTCTTCGGATGCAGTTGTAACTGTAACCCCCTCTCAACAAACAGATGTCAAATACTGGGTTGAAATCAACAGTCTAGGCGATGGATCGATAGTTATAGATGATAGAACAAACTGTGATTTGAGTTTCTTTTACATGATTATGAGAAAATAAAAATGAGATTCATACCATTAAAAACAAAAATCATATTGATTTTTATGGCATTAATGTGTTCGCTAATGATTTTCGCGGATAATGATCATTTTTATTATTACTATTGTTTTAATAGAAATTCTATGACTAATGTTGCCATGGGTTTCCCGTTTGGGATTTGTGAAATCATCCAAAGCAAATTATGGATTAAAGTGGAAGGTCAAGGACATTTACCTACATTTATAGCGAATGTACCGTTGGAGAACAAAACGGCGACTGATGTTATATATAATGACTCTCAGGGAAATGAATACTTTCCGGATCGTGATTTTAAATTAGTGTTTCAATGGGATCAGGTTGATTATGAAGACATAGAGGCTGAAGATGAAGTTAGAGGGGATATATTAAAAGAATATTATGAAGATCCAGCCATAACAATATTACACGATGTCGATATTTATTGTTTTACCCCGAATTACACCGCATACTGTATTGAGATGGATAATAGCAGTAATGTTAAAATGGAAATATCTGATAATAATTTAAATTATGTGCCATGCACATTTACAGATAATATAGAAACTACTATTGGATCTGGAAACAATCATAAAAGATATTACAAAACGGATTGGATTAGAAATCACAAGTATTATATAAAAGTCTATGGTCATGATGAAATTAACGATTATTATTCATCGGTACATGATTATAGTTTTACCATTAGAAGCGTTAAACCTATCGTATTAGTACATGGCATTAATTCGCATCCTATAGATTCTAATGATAACAAGACAGCTTTTGAATGCATAAAAAAACATTTACCTAGAGCTGATGATCTTGACCCTATTTTACCTCTTGATTTTCCGTGGAATGATTCAGTGGGGGAATATACAGATTATTGTTTGAATGACAACTACTCTTTGTCAACTTTTATAAATAATAATTGTCAATATCTTGATAAAAAACCAATTGTGATTTCTCATTCGATTGGTGGCATGTTGATAATGAGACAAATTATTAATAACGATAACATATTGGGTAAAATTGACAAATTTATTTTTTATGGAACTCCTTTTTGCGGTTCTGATAAAGCAAGCTGGTGGCTAACAAAAAATATACATATAACAAGCAACGATAATTTAAATCACCTTAAAAGGGGCTCTAAACACATTTGGAATTTGCTATCTAATATTCCGTCTTCATTCATCAATGATAAGCAGTCCACCTATTTTTATGGCAGCTCTGGATTTATGTTCTTCTTAGTATATGGCGGTATTGATAGTGATAGCGTTGTATCTATTTCGTCTGCAAATTTGCCCGCAACTTTAGGTTTATCTTCTCTGGCAATATCCATTGACAAGAATCATACAGATATGAAGAAGTTATCATTCCCTTGTGAAGAAGAAGATTTGGTTGTATACAATATTTTAAAGGAATACATTAACGAATCTCCAGATAATAATACTGTAAATAATATATTTGATCCTTTATTGCGATTTTTTGGAGAATATAATTCCGCCATTGAACTACAAATGATTGATTATCACGATTTTGATTTTTATGAAATTGAATATAGAGATTCAAATTCCGGAACGGAAGATTGGACAACATTAAGAATAGTTGAGGGTGATATTGAAAACAACTTAAACTATTATCATAGTGGAATTCTAAATTATGATAGCCAGCCAATTTTGATTAGATTAAAAAGTGATCATTTAGATAAAGTCAGTGATATACATTCTGTTAATATTAATGCTGGTAAAACGACTTTTTTTAAAATGAAAATTATTAACGGAATTGCTGGCGATGATGTTATTTCACATTCTCTTAGTAATGATTCTTCTCTTCCGTTTTATAATATTCAGTTTCGTTTAAAAAATTTACCTAGACCTTGGATTAAATTCAAATTGTTGTCGCCCCCTAGACATCATAGAGAATCAAGACATTTAAATGTTAGATGGGAATGTGTTGATAATAGTAGATCTGGCGAAGACTATTCTATTTGGCTAGTTGTTGGATCGCAAAATAATAATGTTATTGATAGAATCAACGTTACAAATCTAACATCCTATAATCTGAGCTTTTCCGATTACAATATGCCTCAAGGAGAGTATTGGTGGAAACTTGTTGCTGAGAATAATACAGATGATTTGGTTGAAAGCGAAAAGCGACCTTTTCATGTGGTAAATCAAGACTATTTTGATGACTCTGACGGAGATGGCTATGATGATTATGAAGAGTATATAAGGCACTCCAATCCGTATGATGCAAACGACATTCCATTAATAATTGATTCTGGTGAAATCTGTCCCTTAGCATATTTAGATCAACAATACTTTTATAAAATAGAGACCAGTTTCAGAAATAATATTTCATGGAGTTATAGAGGAAAGTTGCCAGAAGGAATAAAGCTAAGTCACAATGGAATTTTAAGCGGCATGTCAAAAGAACTTGGAACTTTTAATTTCACAATTCTTGTTTGCGGTCCTGGGCTAAAAGAAGATCAAATCAATATGACCTTGGAAACTTTAATACCACCAAATTCTGAAGTTACAACTGGAACTGGATATTTTAAATCAGAAGGAGAAGAAGAATGAAACTAGGCAAATCTTTAGTTATTGTTATTTTTTTGTTGATATTAAGCGCTTGGTCAACATCAAATTCTTATTTAAATAAATACCCTGGCATAGTTGCTATAACTACCAAAAGTGGAAATGCATTATTCGGAAAAAGGGACGAGAACAAAATTTTCCTTAACAAGGGGGATCTTTATGAGGAATGCGATGGATGCGGATATATATACGAAAAATACGGTTTTATAGATGACATGACCAGAAGTTTTATTAAAGAAAATATCGAGCCGTCTAGAACGCCGTATAAAAATGTTAATAAGGAGTTGGAAAAACAATATGATGATTTTCAATCCGTAATCAGAAGTAAAAAACTGCCCGATAATTGGGTTGATAACCCGGAAGGTCGTTATCAGTCTATTAAAGAAGGACTTTTAAGGGAGATCGATCGTTTGAAGGTATCCGGAAATTCCAAAGCAGACGAAAAGATAAAACAGCTAAAGGCAGAATATGCCTTTTATACGAACCGATATAGCGATTCAAAAATATTTGAAAAAATATCAGATCCTGACTTTGACCTTGATCAGGATGGATTAACCAATTTGGAAGAATTCTACTGTCAGTCAGACCCTCTTGTCAGAAGCGGGCTTGCCGTATCTCCGGCTTTTTATAAATTTACTCTTAACGACAGTCTTGTTTACACCGGTAAATTCAGTATTGCAAATTTGACAAACACCAACAGGACATATTCTATTTACAGTAGATATCAAAGTTCTGATAATCGTTATGCTCCCAAAATCGTACCGCTAAATTCTAAATTTTGCGTAGATAAAAATGGTTATATGGTGTTTAACATACCTCCAAAATCGAAGCAGTATTTTTTGTATCTGTTAAATGCTGAATATCTACCTTATTGTTTTGGCAATCTTTATAGTGTCAGCGTAAGGATTAAAAACGATTTGGGATTTATGGGGACGGATCTTGGAAATGTAGTTTTTTATATGTTTGGCAACAAGGGGTCCGAGATTTCAAAGACGGATAATCTTTATCCGAAATCCGGCGCAAGATTACAGCCGGAGAACAATACTCTTTCATTTATATGGAAATCTGGTGAGCGCAATATTTCGAAGAATAGAGAGGAAGAGATAAGGTATGTTATACAGTTTTATAATGCGGATAAAAAAATGGCTTTTGATTATTTCTGTTTTACAAACAAGTTTTTTGCTCCGGCTAAGAATGATCTCAATACTTTCTCGCCAGGCATTTATTTTTGGAGAATCATAAAGCAAGATGCATTCAGCGCCCCTGCTTGTTCAGATTGGAATTGGTTCTCCATAGGGAAAAAAGCAGACGAAGGCTGCTCAAATACATTGGAAAAAGGAAAGAGATTAATTCCGGAGAAAAAATATAATTGTGGAATAGCCTATTACGATATGTATAAAGGAATTCCATTTGATTTTGATATTTGTCCGCTGAAAGCTTCTGAAAAACAACCTTTCATTTACAAACTTCCAAAAGATTTTGAATGTTTTTTCGATGACAATTATTGGCATTTAAAGGGAACCCCTCATGAAGTCGGAAGATGGACAAACATGTGGTTCCGTATTAAGGCGGATAGGGCCTGGACTAACATTTGTGTTTTTAGTGTTTATGATCCTGCCGAAGAGATTTTGTCGCGTTCTTTTTACGATTTGGGTAAGAAAGCTGTTGTTCATGATTTAACAGTTGATTATCGATTCGAATATCCATTGCAAAGTTATTTTGATATCATTTCTAAAACTTCTGATACCGTTTTAAGCAAAGATTATTCTGTCAAGATCTCACCAGATCTTCCGGATGGATTGACTTTATCATTTGAAGACGGAAGATATATCATATCCGGTATTCCTAAAAATGTCGGCGAGTTTATTGCAGAAATAACTTATGAAAAGGATAATTTGCTCAAAGAAAAGCATATTTTTAATATACGCACAAGCAAAAATCCCAAGCCGCTTACTTTTGCCGAAGAGTGGAATGTCGTTTACCTAAGCGAAGAACCTTGGGGGCATTACCAATATTTCATGGTGGGGTTTAAAAAAGGAATGGTCAGGCATATTTTGAGCGATGAAAAAAGTGTCAGATATCCTTTATCTCTAGATTATCTAGCGTATGGGAGAAAACGTATTATGCTTGATTCTTATGAAACTAGTTTTGGACAAAAGAGGAGAGCATATAAAAAGCACGACGAAAATCAGCAGGAAGTAGAATTGTTATCGCCTCTCCCCAACGGCATAAGGTTAGAAGAAAGCGACGGCAAATTTTACCTTGAATGTGAATTGCGTTCAGTTGGAGCTTTTACGAATCTTATCAGGATAGTCAGTCAAGATGGCGTATATACAAACATGCATATTTTCAGAGTAGAAAAAGTAAAAACCCAATAATTTTACGGGCTTTTTTACTTGAAAATAAAGTAGCAGGCGGCCACCATGCAGAGGGCGGCGTAGAGGAAGTTCCAGGAAACTTTCTCTTTCATGATGAAGATCGCGAAGGGAACGAAGACGGAGAGAGTGACGATCTCCTGGGTGATCTTCATCTGCATCAGGGTCAGCGACTGGTTGCCGAAGCGGTTGGCCGGGATCATGATGCTGTATTCGAAGAAGGCTATTATCCAGCTTGTTAGAATGGCGAGGAAAACAGGGGCGTCCGCTTTGTTCTTCAAATGGTAGTACCAAGCGAAGGTCATGAAGATGTTGGAGAGGACGAGCATGGAGGCGTAGAGGAAAAAATGGGCGAATTTCATATCTGTCTGTTCCAGGCCGTGCCGGTCTTATTGTTGGTTATTGTGAGCGCGAAGAGGTTTTTTATGTGGGCTATCGCTTCGGAAATCCTCTGGGATGGCTTTTCGGGAAGCTCAAGGAGAAGCTTTTCCGGATTGGGGCCTATGGCCCTGGAGAGCGCCGCGAGGTAGAGCTCCTCTTCATCAAGATCCCGGCAGGCCTTGTAAAGGATGGGGGAGAGCCAAGGCCAATTTTCCATTTCGGCGATCCTTGCTTTTATCTCATCCTGGCTCCAGCCGCGCAGCGCAAGGTCGCCCTGGACGTTCTTGAAGACCGTCATGTGCGGGTACAGGGCGTGCCTTTGGGAAACGAATGCGGTGTCAGATGAACCGAAAGCGAACATTACTTCTTATTCGAGCTTTTCTTAATGAAGCTTACGATGTCGGCTTTGAGTTTGGCGCGCTCAGAGTCTATGGTGTACATCATGTGCCCGCCCTTGTAGTAGGTCTGGGAGATGTTCTTCTGCAGTTCGGGAGTAAGCGGCATATGGTTCACCGTGTGCCAGGTCGCGAAATACGGAGTGGCGAGGTCGAAGTAGCCGTTGGCGATCATGACCTTGAGATCCGTGTTGCGGCAGATAGCCTGGCGCAGTCTGTCGCTGACGTTGACGTATTTGCCCTCGTGGTCGAATTTCCAGGGATGCGCGCGGCCGGTCAGGACAAGATAGAGTTTTTCCGAATCGTAATTCAGTTCGCTTCTTACGTAATCGTTGAAGCAGGTCGTGAAAACGCCGGCGGTGGCGGAATGGCTTGGATCGGTCTCGGGATGGTCGCCGGCTCTTTCGCCGTCTCTTCCTTTGATCCTGCCGTCGAAGCGGCCGACGCTGTAGCCTTCCTCTTTCAGGAGGTTCTTGGTGAAGCGCCAGATGGAGGGCTTCAGGTTGCAGTCAAGCACGAACTGCTCGCTAAGACCGGTGTAGGAAGAGAGCTTTTTGGCCACCTCCAGCTTATCCTCTTCGGGAAGAGCCGTGCCCAGAAAGAGTGCGCGGAGATATTCGTTGACGGCGAAGCTTTCAACTTCGGAAAGGAAATCGCTTTGCTTCGTTCCTTTTCCGGCTTTGCCGTGATAGTGGGCGATCGCGGCGTAAGTCGGCAGGAAGAGAATGTAGGGGAGATCGTTGCCGAAGTCGAACCTCGCGGTGCCGAAATCAAGGATGGAGGAAACGAGTATGATGCCGTTAAGGTACATGCCCTGCTCGTTGTTCAAGTATCCGGCAAGGCCCGCGGAGCGCGTCGTGCCGTAGCTTTCGCCGAGGAGGTATTTGGGGGACATCCAGCGGCCTTGCTGGCTTGAAAAACGCATGATGAAGTCGCCCATGGCCTCGATGTCTTTTTCCAAACCGTGGAACTCGTCCTCGTGGTCTAGGTCGGCGGCGCGGGAGAAGCCCGTGCTGACAGGGTCTACGAAGACAAGGTCGGCTATGTCAAGGAGCGTTTCCTTGTTGTCCACGATCTCAAAAGGCGGTTTCGGAGCGGATCCGTCGGCGTTCATCCTGCAGCGCCTGGGGCCGAAGGCGCCCATGTGAAGCCAGATGGAGGAGGAGCCGGGGCCTCCGTTATAGATGAAGATAACGGGGCGGCTTTTCTTGTCTCTCACGCCGTCTTTTTCGTAGTAGGTGAAAAAGATCCTGGCTTTTATTTTGCTCTCGTCCTTGTGCTCCCTTAGGAAGAGCGTGCCGGTCGTGGCGGTATAGTTGAGCTTAGTGTTTCCCAGTTTGAGGGAATGTTTGGTCGTTACTCTTTCCTCTTTCTCGGGAACGGGAGGATTTTTGACTTCTTTTTCGTTTTCCATAAATGTCCTTTATTTAACGAGTCCGGCGAAGCCCATGAAGGCTATGGCTAATAGGGCGGCGGTAAGGAAGGCGATCGGCATTCCCCTGAAAGGCTTGGGGATCTCAACAAGCGCCAGACGCTCCCTGATGCCCGCCATCAGCATGAGGGCGAGTAGGAAGCCGCATCCGGCGCCAAACCCCTGCAGGACGCCGAACAGGAGGCTCATTGGGTGCCCGTAGCCCAACTGAACGCCGTTGATGGTGACGCCCTCGATGTTGAGGATCGTAACGCCCAATACGGCGCAGTTCGTCGTGATAAGGGGAAGGTAGATGCCCAAGGCCGCGTAAAGGGGCGGGGCGATCTTCTGGATGACCATCTCCACGAACTGCACAAGGGCCGCGATGACAAGGATGAAGGTGAGCGTCATCAGGTACCTAAGGTCGAAAGACTCAACATTCTGTCCGTTTCCGAAGATCTTGTAGAAGAGATTGCTCTCGGAGGGGTAGAGGAAGAAGTGATAGACCAGCCAGCAGACTACGCTCGCGAGAGTCATGACGAAGATGACGGCGAGCCCCATGCCCAAGGCCGACTTCTTCTCCGTGGAGACGCCGATGTACGGGCAGTAGCCCAAAAAGCGCGAGAAGATGAAGTTGTTGACAAGAACGACCGAGATGATGACCAAAAAGGCGGTGGCTAAGTTCATTTGGCCCTCCTTTGGGCTAGAACGTTACGCACGGCCATGACCAGGCCGAAAGTAAGGAGCGCGCCGGCGGGCAATATCATGATGCCGATGGGATCCCAGCCGGGAACGACGGTGAGCCCGAACCATTTGTTGGCGCCCAAAACTTCCCTTACGGTCGCGATGATCGAGATGGCGATGAGGAAGCCGATGCCCATGCCCAGTCCGTCGAGCGCTGCTCTCAAAGGATTGTTCTTGGCGGCGAAAGCTTCCGCGCGGCCAAGGATGATGCAGTTCACGACGATCAGTTTGATGAACAAACCGATAGCCTTGCTCAGTTCAGGCGCGAAGCCCGCGATGAGCATGTCGACGACCGTCACCAAAAAGGCGATGACGATAATGTAGCAGGGGATCCTGATCTTGGAAGGCACGAAGCTCTTGATCAAAGAAATGATGATGTTGGAGAAAGTCAGGACCGCGATGACTGAAAGTCCCATGCCCACGGCGTTCTTCATGCTGCCGCTCGTGGCGAGAGTCGGGCACAGGCCCAAGGATAGGACCAGGACGGGGTTCTTTTCCCAAATGCCTTTTAAAAATTCTTTGAAAAGACTCATAATTGTCCCTCCGCTTTAGCTTTCAGGAAGAGTTCTATTGGCTCTTTGACCGCTTTCGTGACAGCCGTGCTTGTGATCGTCGCGCCGGAAAGCGCTGTGATGTGTTTTTGATCCTTCGTCTTCACGACTATCAATTCTTCCGGCGTCTTGCCGGAAAATTGGGCCTGGAACCAGGGTATCTGGACTTCCTCCGATTTGTCTTCCTTCTTTGAGAAGAGTCCAGTGATCGCGCTGAATATCGTGTCGCTGCTTGGCAGCGCGTCGACTTCCGCGCCGAGGCCCGGAGTCTCGGCCTGCTCGAGCACCCTGATGGCGACGACCTTGCCGTCTGGCTCGATGCCAGTCAGGACTTTGATCCTAGACTGGTAGCCGCCGACGGAGTAGAGCAGTTCGTAACCGATAACGTTTTTGCCTTCGTCGAAGACTTCGTAGTACTCGATCGTTTTGCCGTCGGTTTCAAGCTTTTTCAGTTCGCCGAAAGAGGAGGCGGAAGGGAAGGCCAGCTTCTGGCCCTCTTCAAGCCTTTTGCTCTGGGCTTCGGATATGGGTCCTTTGGTGATCCGGTCGACCAGGGAAAGCCCTACGCCGGCAACTCCGGCGATCAGTAGAAGGACTAAGCCGTAATGCAGAATCGTTTTCATTTTTTGCCCGTCCCGAATACTCTGTTAGAAACAAGACCGTCTATAAGGGGCACCGTAGCGTTCATGATCAGAATGGAGTAGGAAACGCCCTCGGGATAACCGCCCCAGCGTCTTATTATGAAAGTCAAAAGTCCGCAGCCGAATCCGAAAATCAATTGCCCCTTGTGCGTCAGGGGAGAAGTGACCATGTCGGTCGCCATAAAGAAGGCGCCCAGCATCGCGCCGCCACTTAAGATCGCGAAAAGCGGATCTCCCTTGAAGAGGAAGGTCACGACCGCCAGGGTAAGGAGGAAGCTTATGGGAATGTGCCAGCTGATGATGCCTCTTATGAGCAGGAAGAGACCGCCCAAAAGCAAAAGGACGGCCGATATCTCGCCGACGCAGCCTATGGCCCCTCTGCCGTAGCCGAAGGCGAGGTCAAGGTACATGCTGCCCTTCGAACCGAAAGCCTCAAGGAGAGCCTCCTGGCCGCCTTCTTTTAGCAGTCCCAGAGGCGTCGCCTGACTGACGGCGTCCACGGGATTGCCGAACTGCGCGCCCAAGGTCCAGCTCGTCATGTGCTTCGGGAAAGAGGCGAGCAGGAAAGCGCGCCCGATCAAAGCCGGGTTGAAGATGTTGCAGCCCAATCCTCCGAAGCACTGCTTGACGATCACGACCGCGACGGCCGTGCCGAGCATCGGCATCCACAAAGGAATGGTCGGCGGAACGTTGAAGGCGACAAGAAGGCCGGTCAGGGCCGCGCTGCCGTCCCAGCAGGACTTAACAGGCTGCTTCCTTATTTTGAGGCAGGCCGCTTCGCAGACCATGGCGAAAAGAACGCAGACGACGGTCAGCTTGACCGCCATGAGGCCGAAGATGACGTAGCTCCAGATCAAAGCCGGCAGCAGCGCCAAAAAGACCGTCCACATGACTTTCGGGACGGAGTCTCCAGACCTGATGTGCGGCGAGGAGGAAAGTTTGAGAAGTTTGTTTTCCATATCTTTAGACTGTTGTGATTGCGAATGGGGGAGCGAAGAGGCTAACCTTCTGCTTGCCAAAAAGGGAAGCGAATTCTTCCGCGAAAGGGAAGGACTCTTTTTGAAGTTCTCTCAGGGGTGCCAGGACGAAAAGCCTTTCCTTCATTCTGGGATGGGGGATAGTCAGTTCTTCGGAACTTGTTTCGACGTTTCCCATCGAGAGGATGTCTATGTCAATTGGCCGCGGCTCGTTCAGGACAAGCTTTTCCTTTCTGCCGAGCGTTTTCTCGATCTCTTTTGTGAAACGTAGCAATTCTACTGGCTCCATAGCGCACTCGAAGGAGCAGACCGCGTTGAGAAACGCGCCGCTTCCGCTTGGACAGTCCACGGGCGCGGTCTCCCAAACAGAGGAGCAGGAAACGAAAGAGAGCCTGGAGCGCAGTTTCTCCACCGCGCTTTTCAGATTCTCCAAGCGGTCTCCCAGATTGGAGCCGAGACTGAGAAAAACTAGACTCATTTGTAGATGTTGAGCTTTTTGATCCTTTCCACCGCTTCGAGGAGTCTTTCCTTGGGAGCGGTCAAAGTCATTCTTATGTAGCCTTCGCCGGAGGGGCCGAAGCCGTTGCCGGGCGTAGCCACGACCGCCGCTTCTTTCAAGAGCTTCATGGTGGTCTCCTTGCTGGTCATGCCTTTGGGAACCGGCGCCCAGACGTAGAAAGCGGCCTGGCTCGGCTTCACGGGGCAGCCCAGAGCCTGCAGGCCTTTCACCAGCGCGTCCCTTCTCTCCTGGTAAGTCCTGAGCAGCTCCTCGCGCCAACTCTGGTCGCCCGTCAGCGCTTCCACGGCAGCGTCCTGGACGGCGCCGAAGATGCCGGAGTCCAAGTTGCCCTTGATGCGGGAGAGCCCGGCCACAAGGGAGGGGTTGCCCACCGCGAAGGCCACTCTCCAGCCGGTCATGTTGTAAGTCTTGGAGAGCGAGTAGTACTCCACGCAGTATTCCTTGGCGCCTTCCACTTCCAAAAAGGAGTGGGGCTTGATGCCGTCGTAGTAGACGTCGGCGTAGGCCGCGTCGTGGGCGATGATGATATTGTATTTCTTTGCGAAATCCAGGGCTTTCTTGTAGAAGCTAAGAGGCGCTGTGACGGCGATGGGGTTGTTGGGGTAGCACAGGAACATCATCTTCGCCCTTTGCGCGATCTCTTCCGGGATAGCGTCAAGGTCGGGGAGATAATCGTTCTCTTCCTTCAAAGGCATGTAGTACGTTTCCGCGTCCGCGAAAAGCGTGCCGGAATGATAGACCGGATATCCCGGTTCCGGAACGAGGACTATGTCGCCGGGGTTGACGAAAGCAAGGTGGATGTGCCCGATGCCTTCCTTGGAACCAAGAAGCGGCATGATCTCGGTGTTGGGGTCAAGAGTCACGCCGAAACGCGTCTTGTAATAGGCGGCGCAGGCTTCCCTAAGCGTCTGCTTGCCGTTATCAAGGGCGTACTGATGGTTGGCCGGGTTCAGCGCGGCCTTCCTCAAAGCCTCCACGATATGCGGCGGAGTGGGCAGGTCGGGGTCGCCAACGCCCAAATTGATGACGTCGGCGCCGGACTTTTTCAGTTCGCTCTTCAGGGCGTCGATCTCTTTGAAGAGATACGGCGGCAGAAGAGAAAGTCTTTTTGAAAGTGGAAAATCCATTTTGTTCCTTTATTATTCGGTTATTTATGAAATTATATCATAACCGCCCTTGCTTAGTCGCGAACGCGGCATATACCCCTCGCTCACGGACTACGCGTGAAGTGCGCGCCAGCACATATCCCCCGCTCACGGACTACGCGTGCATGGCCTTGATTTGCGTCCTCCGTGAGTTCGCTTGGGGATATGTGCTTAGCGCGCACTGCAAATTACTTGCGTCCTCCGTGAGTTCGCTTAGGGGTATATGCCGCGTTCGCACTCGACTCCGCGGCCGCAGGCCAATTTGTTATAATGTTATGGATAACCAACCGAATGGATTGACGATGAGGAAGATTTCTTTGCTCATGGCGCTCTGCGTATCTATGGCTGTTTTGTCGGCGCAGGCCGTGATCGATCTTAAGGGGAAACTCAGGATAGAAGTGCTGGACGAGGAAAACGGTTCGCCTGTCCCGGGCTATGAGTTTTCCGTCAGCGAGGATTACAACCACACCAAGATCATTTCCACGGTCAAAACTGATATCAACGGCTGGGGTTGGGGCAAAAAGCTGAAACCCGGCGAATACTACATCTTCAACAGCGGGACTTCCGGCGGCTACGCTCCCTACGAAGGCGGCGGAGCTTTCTCTTTCCCCGCGGCCGGCACTTCCATGGTCTTCAAAGTCAAAAGCGGCAACAAGGCCGCGCTGATAGATCCGCCGGGATCGGAGTGCACTTTGAAGATGTCGGCCATTGTTACGGACGAGACGCTGGGAAGGATAGATGCCGACAGCGAGCACAGATTTTTCGTCAGCTGCAAAGGCAACATCTTTTCCGATGGCTTCTGCATTATTCCTAAGGGCTCCGACGGATATTTGAAAGGCAAGGACATAAGCTTGAATTTCAAGCGCAAAAAAACCACGCTGACTTTCAAGATCGGCCCGGCTTACGCGAACAATTATTTCAATTTGGGAACTTATTCTGAAGACACCCCCTTTGTCGAGGAACTGCTTCCGGTAAATAATTTCTCCGGAAAAAACACCAACGTTCACAACCAGGACAAAGATCCTTTCAACAACAGCACGGTGACCTTCCGCCACGGCTGGGTCAAGGAACCGGCAATGCTCGGAGGCATGAGTTTCAAATTTACCGACAAGGGCAGCCAGTATTCCTGCGATGAAACCACGACTGTGGAAGGAATGAAAGTCACGCTCAAGGCTTCCGTTGGCAAGAAGAATCACAAACTTAAACTGACCATGAAGGCTTATGACTGCATAGGCTGCAATTTCCGGTTTACGAAAAACGAAGACAAATAAGCAATTAACACAACACAAAGGAACGATCATGAAAAAAATTGCATTAGCGGCGCTGCTTTTTGGCGTACTCATCCTCACGGGCTGCTCCGGCCTTTCGATCCAGGAAAAACAGTCCTACAGAAGCTTGCAGTCCCAGGGCATCACCATCGACCATCCGATCGGATTGTGGGAAAAACCCGCCAGCCCTGTGGCCGCCGGTTTTCTTAACCTGCTTCCCGGCTGCGGCAACTTTTATCTGGCCTGCGGCAACGCCGGCGACAGCGAGCACTTTGTGCTGGGCTTCGTCAACATGCTGTTCTGGCCCTTCTCCGCTGTCTGGGGCATTCCCGAAGCGGTGGTGGACGCGGACAACATCAACAAGCGCGACATGATCCACTTCTACACCTTCGACATCGGCGGCGAGGAAGCCCTGGCCGAAAGAGGCTTGCAGATGAACAAGCGCGCGCAGGTGGAAAGGAAATAACTTTCGCTTGAACGCCGAAACAAAAAAGCCCGCGGAGTTCCGCGGGCTTTTTTGTTGCGTTTGATCAGCGTTCCCTGGGCGGAGCCTGGTGGACGCAGAGCTTGTGGATCATGTGGGCCGCTTCCATGACGCCTTCGGCTAGGCTGGGATGAGCGTGGATGACGTCGCCCAGCTGCTTGGCGGTCATCTTCTGGGAAACGGCCAGCGCCAATTCCGCGATGATGTCGGAAGCGTGCGCGCCCATTACCTGGGCGCCTAAAAGCTCGTCGGTTTTGGCATCGGCGATGAGGCGGAAGAAGCCTTCCGTTTCGCCCATGGCCATGGCTTTCCCCAAGGCGCCGATGGGGAACTGCGCGATGGTCACCTCGTGGCCCGATTCCACGGCCTTCGGTTCGGAGAGGCCGACGGAAGCGATCTCGGGGACCGTGAAGATGCAGCTTGGCACCACGCCATAATCGATGGTCTCGTCAAAGCCTGCGCAGTTTTCCGCGGCCACCAGCCCCTGGGCCGTGGCGACGTGCGCCAAAAGGATCTTGCCGGTGATGTCGCCGATGGCGTAGATGTTGGGGACTTTGGTGCGCATTTTTTCGTTGACGGAAATGAAGCCGCGCTCCGTTTCGATGCCGACCTTGTCGAGGCCGATATCCGCGGTGTTCATGCTGCGGCCGATGGCCACCAGCATCTTTTCCGCTTCGATAGTCGTTTCGCCGACCTTGCCTGTCACGCCGTTTTCCGTTACCGCGATATCCGAAATGCCTGTTCCCAGCATGACTTCGATCTTGCGTTTCTTGAAGGCTCTGAGAATGTGCTTGGATATTTCGGGATCTTCCAGCGGCAGTAGACGGTCGAGCATTTCCACGATCGTGACTTTCGTTCCGCATTCCGCCAGGATGCCGGCGAATTCGCAGCCGACTACGCCGCCGCCTATTATTATGACGGAGGAGGGGAGGGAAGTCTGGGAGAGGAAAGTTTTGCTCTCAACTATTTTTTCGTCGTCGAAGGGAATGAAGCGGGGACGGGCGGATTCGCTGCCGGTCGCGATGATGCAGTTTTTGAATTCAACCGTTTCAATTCCGTCGGCTGTCTCAACTTCAGCGTGGTTCTGATCGATGAGGCGGGCCTTGCCCATGACGGTTTTTACGCCGTGAGCCTTGAGGAGTTGGGCGATGCCGCCCGTCAGTTTCTTGACGACGCCGTCCTTTCTTTCAATGGCTTTGGCGTAGTCGATGACCGCGCCTTCCGGAGCGTTCACGCCGAAAGCGGCGGCGTTCTTGACGGTATGGAAAGCTTCCGCGGAGGCCACCAAGGCTTTGGTGGGAATGCAGCCCCAGTTGAGGCAGGTCCCGCCCACGGCGGTCCTTTCGGCTATGACAACATTGAGCCCGCGCTGAGCGGCTCTTATCGCCGCGGGATATCCGCCCGGACCGGCGCCCATTACGAAAACATCACAAGTGTAAGGCATGGTTTTAAAGTTTGTATGGTTAAAAAAGCTCGGAGAAAAGGTCGGTCTGGGACGCTTCCTTTTCCTTGTTTTCATTTTCTGTTTTGTCTTCCGCCTTTTCCTTGGCGAGGCGGGCTTTCCTGGCTTTCAGCTCCTCTTCCTTGTTCGGTTCGTCGAAAAGCGAGAATTGCCGCGGTTCCTCGATTTCCGGCGGCTCGAAGCCGCACATGAGGGCCAGTTCTTTCCATGAGATGATCTTCGTTCCGAGTTCCAGGGCTTTGTCTATTTTGGAGCTCTTGGCGGAGACATCCTCGGTTATGAGGTAGCTGGTCTGCTTACTGACCGATTCACTGACGGTGCCGCCGTACTTCAGGATGGTGGCGGCGGCCTCCAGCCTGCTGACGCCGGGAATGGCGCCGGTTATGACGAAGATCTTTCCGTCAAGAATTTTCGGAACGTCCTCGCTTTCCCTGTATTCCATGGCAACGCCTGCGGAGCGGAGCTTTTCCAGCGCTTCAAGGTTCCTGGCGTTGGAAAAGAAACTCATGATGCCTTTCGCGTTTATTTCGCCGATGCCTTCCACAGCGGTCAGTTCTTCTAAGGTGGCGGAGGCAAGCTTTTCCATGGTGGGGAAACTTTTCGCCAGGGTCCTGGCGGTGGCGCTGCCGACTCCCGGTATCCCGATGGCGAAGAGAAGGCGGTCGTAGGGGCGCTGCTTGCTCGAATTCAGGGCGTGATCGAGGTTGGCCGCGGACTTGTCTCCTATGTTGGAGAAAGCCAGCCAATTCACGCCCTTGATGGCGTAGAGGTCGCCGTAGTCGGAGACGATCTTCTTGTCGACAAGCTCGTCTATCACGGCCGGACCAAGCCCCGTGATGTCCATGGCGTTGCGGGAGGCAAAGTGCGCGATCGCACGCTTAAGGACAGCCGGGCAACTGACGTTGCTGCAAGTTATGGCGGCCATTTCCGGATCTCTGTAGACAGGGCTTTGGCAGACCGGGCATTTGTCGGGGGCAACGATCTTCTCTTCAGAGCCGTCGCGCTTGTCTTTCAGAACGCCCACGATGTCGGGGATTATCTCGCCGGCTTTCTCGACCAGAACAGTATCGCCGACTCTTATGTCGAGGCGCTCCACTTCGTCGAAATTGTGGAGGGTGGCTCTTGACACTTTCGTGCCCGCCAGTCTCACCGGCTCAAGGTTCGCCACAGGCGTGATGGCGCCCGTCCTGCCGACCTGCATCGATACGGAGAGCAGTTTGGTGGCGGCCGTTTCCGCCGGGAACTTGTAGGCGATGGCCCAGCGCGGGGATTTGGCGGTGGCGCCAAGCTTTTCCCTGAGGGCGAAGCTGTTCACTTTTATGACTATCCCGTCGGTGGCGAAGGGGAGCGTGAAGCGCTTGTCCTTCCACTCTTCGCAGAAAGCGACGGCGTCCTCGATATCGCGGCAGATCCTGCAAGGGGAGGCCGCGGGAAGGCCGAGTTTTTTGTAGGCCGTCAGAAGTTCCAGATCGTCGAAGGCGGGGAAGCGAGCGGAGGCATAGGCCACGAAGGTCAGTTTCCTTTCCGCGGTGACGGCGGGATCGTGCTGCTTCAGGCTTCCCGCCGCGGCGTTCCTCGCGTTGGCGAAAAGAGCTTCGCCGTTAAGTTCCCGCTCTTTATTGAGGCGCTCCAGCTCTTTTAGGGGAAGCAATACTTCGCCCCTCACGTGGAACGTTCCTCTGGGGGCGTTCTCCAAAAAGAGGGGAATGTTTTTGATGGTCCTTAAGTTGGCGGTGATGTCGTCGCCCTTTTCGCCGTCGCCTCTGGTGGCGCCGAGCGTGAACCTGCCGTCAACGTAAGTTAGGGAGACGGCGAGCCCGTCGTATTTGAGTTCCGCGGAATAGCTGACGCCTAAGCCAAGCTCTCTTGCCATCCTCTCGTCGAATTCCCGCATGTCGGAGTAGGAATAAGTGTTGCCTATTGAGAGCATCGGGACGGCGTGCTTTAAGGTTTTGAACTCTCCGGCGAGCTCGTTGCCGACTCTTTGGGTGGGGGAGTCGGGGGAACTAAATTCAGGGAACTGTTTTTCCAGTTCAATAAGCTCCGCCATCAGGCGGTCGTAATTCTGGTCGGTTATTTCCGGCGCGTTCTCGACGTAATAGAGCCTGTCGTGGCGCCTTATTTGGGCGCGCAGCGATTCTATCCTGTTCTTTGCGTCAAGTTGTTCGCTCATCACTCGCGCACTTTGATCACTTGCCCGGCTTTCAGTTCCTGACCGTCGTTCAATTCTTTCAGTTTTTCAGCGCCGATCCCGAATTTCTTGCCGAGGCTGTAGTAGGTGTCGCCGTTCTGAACGGTGTAGGTCCCGTCTCCCGAAGCTTCGGCATCAGGGGCGTTTTCTTTCGTTTCGGGTTCCGCCGCTTTGGATTCGACGGGCGCTTCAGCGGGCTCCTTTAATTTCAAGACCATGCCGGGCTTGAGGTTGTTGTCGCTCATGCCGTTCCACTTTTTGATGTCTTCCACTTTGAGCTTGTAGTTCCTCGCGATGGCCCAGAGGGAGTCGCCCTTTTTCACGGTGTATTCCGCCGGGGCTTCCTCGGTCTTCCTGAGCACGGCTTCGTCAACTTTGGCGGCGAGTTTGTCGACCGCTTCTTTGGCGGCTTCCTTGGCGGCCTGCTCGACCTGAGCTTTCTGCGCCGCTAATTTTTCCGCTTCCTCTTTGGCGGCTTTTTCAGCGGCGGCCTTTTCGGCGGCCAGTTTTTCGGCCGCTTCTTTGGCGGCCTTTTCAGCCGCGGCTTTCTCGGCCGCTATTTTCTCCGCGGCTTCCTTGGCTGCTTTTTCCGCTTCCTCTTTCTCCTTCGTAAGCCCGGAGAGCGCGGCGTCGGCGGTCGTCAAAAGATCGTCGTTCTTTTTCTCTTCTTCCTTGGGAGGATCGGAGACGAGCTTGAGTGAGCCGATGTCCGAGAAGTCGTCGGTTTTTGGTTTTGTTTCGGCTGGTTTGGCGGAGGCGGCGTTGGTTGGCTGCTCTTTTTCGACCGCTTCGGTCGGCTTGACAGTCTTCGGAGCGTCCTCTTTCTTTGTTTCAGGCGGCAGAGGCTTGATTATGTTGGAGGGGAAAACTTTTTCCAAAAAGGGGAACCTGTCCCTGAGCTGGTCTTTGAAGGCGAAGCCAAGCACGAGCAGCACGCAGATGAGGCAGGAGAGATAGAACCAGATGTTGGTGTTTTTCTCTTCCCTTACGACGGGCGGTATGTCGTCCACGTGCGTTATGGCGCGCAAAAATTCCTGGTAGTTGGCGTAGCGTTCGGCAAGCGAAAAGGAGAGCGAACGGAAGATGAGGCCTTCCCAGCCTGGCGCGATGTCGCTGCGCATGTTGGAAAGCGAGGCTATTTCGCCCTGCGGGGGAGCGCCCGTCAGCATAAGGTGGCAGATGGCTCCCATGGCGAAGATGTCGCTCTGCACGGTGGGCGTTCCCTGGATCTCCTCCGGGGAGATATAGGCGTCGTCGGGATCGCTGGAAGTCCTGACGGCGGGAAGACCGATGTCGGTAAGGCGGACGAGCGGCCGGCCGGAATTGGTGCCGCTGCCCTCGACGATCATGATGCCGTGCGGGTTGATGCCGCCGTAGGGAAGATCCGCCGCGGAATGCGCGTAGGTAAGCGCGTCCGTCAATTGCGTAAGAAGATCGGCGATCACGTCCTCTTCCAAAAAGCCCGGGGACTGGTTGAGATATTCCTCGAGGTTGAGGCAGTCGCGGTCGTTCCTGCCGCCGACCTGCTTGTAGGCCGCGTATTCCTGGACCGTGTAGAAATAGCCGTCCCTGATCGATCCGCTGGCCAGCTGCGGGACTATCGAGGGATGGTGTAGGCTTTCCCTTTCCCTCGCTATCGCCTGGGCCGCTTCCGCGTAGCGCCCGGGGCTGTAGATTTTAAGCGCGGCCAGTTCGTGAGTCTTTACGTTCTCGGCGATGAACACGCCGCCGGCTCTGCCCTGGCCTAAAAGCATAGAAAGTCTGTACTCGCCGCAGATAGTGCCCTGCCACTCTTTTGGATCGAATTTAGTCATAGTCTCGGATAGATTTGGTAATAATGATTCATTATACTATTATCGCCCGTCCGGTGCCAACACCAAAAATGGGGAGAGGGATTTATATTATCCTATTGAAATAGGATTTCTTATTTGATACCATATCTGTCCGGATATTTTGAAAATAAGAAACACAGAGAAATACACAACGATCCAAGGAGACAAAGCAAAATGAACGCCTACGTTCAAAGCGTCATCGAAAAAGTTAAGGCGAAATATCCGCATCAGCCGGAATTCTGCCAGACCGTGGAGGAGGTTTTGACCTCGCTTGAACCCGTTATCGCGAGCGATCCCGCCTACGAGCAGGCTGACATCTTAGGCAGGATGGTGGAGCCTGAAAGAATGTTCACTTTCCGCGTCGTCTGGACGGACGACAACGGAAAAGTGCACACCAACACCGGCTACCGCTGCCAGTTCAACGGCGCCATCGGCCCCTACAAGGGCGGCTTGCGCTTCCATCCCTCCGTTTATCCCGGCATCATCCGTTTCTTAGGATTCGAGCAGACTTTCAAGAACGCCCTGACCGGCCAGCCTATTGGCGGCGCCAAGGGCGGCTCCGACTTCGACCCCAAAGGGAGGAGCGACGCGGAAGTGATGCGTTTCTGCCAGAGCTTCATGACGGCCCTCTACCGCTACATCGGACCGGACATTGACGTCCCGGCCGGCGACATCGGAGTGGGCGGCCGCGAGATCGGCTTCCTTTACGGCCAGTACCGCAGGCTGAAAGGCGCCTTCGAGAACGGCGTCCTGACGGGCAAGGGTCTGACTTACGGCGGCTCCCTCATCCGCCCGGAAGCGACCGGCTACGGCGCGATCTATTACCTCAACGAAGTCCTGAAGCACGAAAAAGATTCCCTTAAAGGCAAGACCATCGTGAGTTCCGGCTACGGCAACGTGACGTGGGGTATCTGCAAGAAAGCCGCCGAATTGGGCGCCAAGGTCATCACCATTTCCGGCTCCCAGGGCTATATCCTCGACGAAGAAGGCGTCACCACTCCCGAAAAGATCGACTTCCTTCTCAAGATGCGCGCCGCCAATGACAAGAACATCAAGGCTTACGCCGACAAGTTCGGCGCCAAGTTCTTCCCGAAAGAGAAACCCTGGGGAATAAAGGGCGACATCGTCATGCCCGCCGCCACCCAGAACGAAGTTGACGTTCCCGAGGCCAAAAAGATCGTCGCCAACGGCACGAAGTACTACATTGAGGTCTCCAATATGCCCACCACCAACGAAGCTCTCAACTACCTGAGAGGCGAGAAGGGCATAGTGGTCGCCCCCTCCAAGGCCGCGAACGCCGGCGGCGTCGGCGTCTCCGCCCTGGAAATGTCCCAGAACAGCGAGCGCCTCAATTGGACCGCCGAGGAAGTGGACGAGAAGCTGGCCGTCATGATGAAGAACATCCACGACGCTTCCGCCGAAGCCGCGGAAGAATACGGCTTGGGCTACGACCTTGTGGCCGGCGCCAACATCGCCGGTTTCAAGAAAGTCGCGACCGCCATGCTGGAACAGGGCCTCTTCTAAGGGGAAGAGGCTCTTGATTTTTAAAAAAGCTTGTGATACCATTATCAGCACCATTTGAAAATTTTCGAAACATTTAACTAAGTAAAAACCAAGTTCATCTATGCCTTCACATCAGCATCGCGTCAAAAGCCTCAAGCAGGCTGCCGTACGTCAGGAACGCAACACGCAGGTCAAATCCCGCGTGAAGACCATGTCCAAGAAAGTCTCTCCCGAGAGCCAGGATCTCGAGAAAGATCTGCGCAACGCTATCTCCACGGTTGCCAAAGCTTCGCAGCTCGGCGTTCTTCATCGCAAGGCCGCCAGCCGTCGCATCTCCCGCTTGGCCAAACGCGCCAACAAGATCCAGGCCGAGAAAGCCTGACTTCTTCTTATCATAGACGTCCCAAAAGGGCCGCATAAGCTTTTGCCTGCCGCGTGTGGGGAAGAACTTGTGCGGTCTTTTTTTATTCGCTAGTAATAAACAAAATAACCATAAGCTTAGAGAGGTCCACCATGAACGACAATGAAAACCCCCTTCTGAACCCCAAGTTCGACATCACCTGCCTGGGCGGCGGGTACAAACATCTCTCCAACAAAGAACACAGCCTTGCCACCATCTGCACCCAGGGCGGCTGGCAGCCCGTCAACGGCGGTCCCAGGGCACTCCCTATCTTCCAGAGCACGACCTGGCGCTACGCCACTAGCGAAGAGATGGGTAAGCTTTTCGATCTGGAAGCTGCCGGCTATTTCTACACCAGACTTCAGAACCCGACCGACGACGTGGTGGCCTGCAAGATCGCCGACCTTGAGGGCGGCATCGGCGGCGTTCTGACCGCTTCCGGCCAGGCCGCCAGCTTCTTCTCGATCTTCAACATCGCCTCCGCGGGCGACCATGTCATAAGTTCAGCCTCCATCTACGGCGGAACGCTGAACCTTTTCGTGGTCACCATGAAGAAGCTCGGCATCGAAGTGGAGCTCGTCGACCAGGATCTGTCCGAAGAAGAATTGGACAAATATTTCCGTCCCAACACCAAGTGCGTCTTCGGCGAAACTTTGACGAACCCCAACGTGAAAGTCCTGGACATCGAGAAGTTCGCCCGTATAGCCCACAAGCACGGCGTGCCCCTCATTGTGGACAACACCTTCCCGACGCCCATCAACTGCCGCCCCATCGAGTTCGGCTGCGACATCGTCATCCACTCCACCACCAAGTATCTTGACGGCCACGCCAGCGTGACCGGAGGCGTTATCGTCGACAGCGGCAACTTTGACTGGGACAAGCACGCTGACAAGTTCCCCGGTCTCACCACCCCGGACGAGAGCTACCACGGCCTCACCTACACCAAGGCTTTCGGCAAGAAGGCCTACCTAGTGAAACTGGTGGCCCAGCTCATGAGGGATATCGGCGCCCAGCAAAGCCCGATGAACGCTTTCCTTCTGAACCACGGCCTCGAGACGCTGCATCTCCGCGTGCCCAGGCACTCCGAGAACGGCCAGAAGGTCGCTGAATTCCTGGAATCCAGGCCGGAAGTGGAATGGATCAACTATCCCGGCCTTAAGAGCAGCCCGGACTACGAACTAGCCAAGAAGTACCTGCCCAACGGCTGCAGCGGCGTCATAGCCTTCCGCGTGAAGGGCGGGCGCAAGGAAGCCGCGGAATTCATCGACCGCTTCAGGTTCATCGGCGTGGAAACGCACGTGGCCGAGAACAGGACGATCGTTCTGCATCCCGCCAGCCATACGCACCGTCAGCTGACGGACGAGCAGTTGGAAGCCGCCGGCATCCCGGTCGGCCTTATCAGGCTCTCCGTGGGCCTCGAGGATGTCAACGACATCATCGCCGACCTCAAGCAGGCCTTCGAGAACAAATAAAAAAGAAAAAAATAAGGCGGCCGAAAGGCCGCCTTTTTTTATAGTATCGTTTTTATCTGGCTTTCCTCCAGCCAGCCTGCTTGGCTTTGCCCTTCCTCCTGATTGACCAGGATCTTTTTCCAATTGCCCTGCGATCTCGTCACCTTGACTTCCGAGCCGGATCTCAGGACGAACATTTCGGTGTAGGAGGCGTCGGGACCGGCGTGGATCTTCGCTTCCTTATCCGTTACGACGCCCTGATGCGTGGCGTCGTAATATTTGTAGGAGGCGAACGCGAAGAAGACGAGCGTCAGGACGAGAAAGAGCAGGGCTAACTTCTTGGCGACGCCTCTTACGCTCCCGTTCTTGGAGAGAATGAAAACGCTCAGGACAAGCCAGAGGATGATCCAGAAGATCAGGGCCAGTTTAGCCTGTTCCTGGAGCCCGAGGTAGAAGTAGAGGAAGAAGAAGGATCTTAGGGCGGAGGGAACTTCCTTCCTCACTATGTTGTCTTCGGTCTGGCTCAGGGCGCGCAATAAGTTGGCGGAAGTGTCGGCGTCCCTGGGAGCGAAGAGCTCCGCTTTCCTGTAATAGGCGATGGCGTTGCCAAGGTCGCCCGTCTTGTAGTAGGCGTTGGCAAGGTTGTAGCTCAAAGCGGGGGAGGAGAGTCCTTCCCGCGCCGAACGGTTGTAGCACGCGATGGCTTCCTGGTAATTCTGGTTCGTGTAGGCGGAGTTTCCCTGGGCGAAGTATTTCGCGGCCTCGAAAGAGCCGGCCTGCGCAGAAATTACGGCGATTATAAAGAGAGCGGTTATGATCTTTTTCATTTCAAAGTCCTCCTTAATTCTTTCAAGAGGCGGGAGGTGTCCGAGAGCAGTTGGTCGTTGTCGCACTTCGGTCCGTAGTTGCCGGCGAAGCGCGCCATCTCTATCCTTGTCATGAGATCCTGCCATTCTTTTTTGAGAGCCGGATCTTCGATGGTGTCGGCGGAAATGGAGCCCTTGGGAAGATCCAGGGTGTCGGCGACGTAGTCGTTGAGGGCGGCCGAGAGGCAGCCGCAGAAGTCTTTGATGGCTTCCGGCTTTCCTTTGAGCTTTCTCGCTTTCTTAAGATTCTGCTCAGCTTTTGAGTAAGCCTGGCTTTTCCTCTTGAAGCTCGGGTCCTCCTCCTTGGAGCGTTTGAGGGCGAAGAGCGCGCAGAGAATGAAGAAAGCGGGAGGGATCAACGCCGAAGCAAGCAGAAGCTTTCTGTTGCGGATGCTGTCGAGCGCATCGTCGCCGCTCTCCAACTTTATGCCGAAGATATCCTGGTTTAAGATCTTGATGGCGGGGGAGGCGCCCCTTTGGATCGGGATGGCCTCGGAAACGGTCACCTTCTGGCTCTGCGCGGATTTTTCCACGGTAAGCGGGAATGGCCCTGCAACAAGAGTTTGGTAATCGTTTTTGGCGGTGTCGAAATACGAGAAGGAGACGGCCGGCAGTTCCGTTATCTCGGAACTCAAGGGCACCCACATCTGGCTGTAAGTCTTGATGCCTTTCAGCTGTCCGTCCGCCACGCTCGTCTTCTTGTCCACGACGGGATCGTAGACTGTGAAGCCCGCCGAATTGGTGCTGGAAAGATCGACGACGGCCTGGTCTATGTTGCCTATGCCGGTCAGAGTCAGCTTAAGCGTGACAGGCTCGCCTTCCTTGACCTTCTTGGGCGTTACTTCGGCCGAGAGGGCGAAGCGTCCGACTGCGCCTTTGAAGTCCTTCGGCTTGTTCTGGGCGGGAAGGTTTTGGACATTGATGAAAAGAGGTTCGGAAACGACGTTCTTCTCTATTGTGCGGTAGCGCTGGAAAAGGCTGAAGGGATCGTCGAAGGGATCGCGCGAGCGGCTTCTTTGGGTTATGGGAATGTTCACGGCGACGCGCATGTTGGCGGGGCCTATGGAGAGTTTGCCGGCTTTCAGGGGGATGATTAGTTTCTGGAAGCGCAGGTAATTGTAGATCTGCCCGCGGTAGCGCTGGCGGTCCTGCTGATATTTGCCGATGTCCTGGACGTTGAAGCCCGTGAACTGAAGTTCCGGCTGGCTGGCGTCGGAAAGATTGACGTCCCTGTAGTAGAGCGTGATCGTAAGGAAGATCTGATCGCCCAAAAAGGTGTTCGTAGAGCTGGCGTCCAGTTCCAAAAAGAGTTCGCCGCCGACTTCCGTCGTGGCGGGGGAGTTGGCCGAGCTTTTCCTCGCCTCTGAAACGTCGATGGAGATCTTCGGCAGGGTGTAAGTCTTGCCGTCGGCCTTCACTTTCGCTTCGCCGATCGTCAGTTTGCCGGTCCTTGTGGCCTGCAGCTCGTAGCTGAATTCCTGGGAGGAGGACTGCACGCCGTTTATGATGGAGATGTTGCTGCTCTGGCTTGGCCCCATGATGACGCGGAAGCCGTCCATTTCGCCAAGCGCGGGCGGCGAGGCGTTCTTGGCGTTCTCCACCAGAACGGTGTAGCGCAAGGATTCGTCCATGCTGATGGACCTTCTGCTGCAGCTGGCCGAGACTTTGACCTCGGACAGCGCCGAGAGCGCGAACATCAGGGTTAGGAAAAAGACTTTAATTTTCATCGTATTTTTCATAGGGGAATATTTTACCAGTTTTTGTCAACAGGCACGATCGCCCCGGGCATTTTTTTGCGGTTCTTTTCCTTGTCGGAGTTGTCTTCCTCGAAAGCGCGGAGCATCTGCTCGGCCTGTTCCTTGGTCATTTCCTCGCTTTCAGGTTGATCCTGCTGCTGCTGATCCTGCTGCTGCTGATGCTGGTTTTGATCCTGCTGCTGCTGATCTTGCTGATTCTGGTCCTGATTCTGATCCTGGTTCTGGTCCTGCTCCTGCTGATCTTTCTGATCCTGCTCTTGCTGATCCTGATCCTGGTTCTGGTTGTCGTTCTGCTGCTGATCCTGGTTCTTCTGCTGCTCTTCGTTGTTGTTCTGGTTGTCGTCCTCGAACTCTTTCCTAGCCTTGATGAAATTGTCAAGGGCGACGAACTGGTTCGTGGGCGCTTCGACAATTAGATTCTTAAGTTTTTCCTCAGCGGCTTTGGAAGCGGCGGAACCGAGCTTCAGGTATTCAATAGCGTTGGTGATGCTCATGGCGAGCGTCTTTTTGCTGGCGGCGGGGAGGGCTTCCTCTTTCTCTTCGCTTTCGCCTTCCTCTTTCTCCTCGCCTTCCTTTTCGTCCTTCTGCCCGCTGCGGGACTTCAGTTCCTTGACGATCTCCTGGCCGATGGAGTTGAACTTGTCGGCGCATTCCTTCAGGGCGGGGGCGTCCAAGAGCGAGAGGTCGATGGATAGGTCGTAGAAATTGTTGAAGACTTCCGCGCAGCGCCCGGCCAGATCGTTGACGTAGGGCGAAACGTTTTCCGAAACAAGGCCGACGGCGGTCGCCCTGGCTTCCTGGAAACGGTTGGAGAGAGATTGGAAAACGTCCGTCTGGGGAACGCCGCCCTTTATGCACTGGCTGAGGCCTTGGCCGACGTTTCCGAAAGCTTGGTAGAGGTTGACCAGCGCTTCGTTCTCCGGAGTTTGAGGGAGTCCCTGCTGCATCGGCGCCTCGCCTGTGGACTGCAGCCTTTCCGGCGGCAGGTTGGTGAAGAGCGCCTGGAAACCGACGATGAGGTAGTCGGCTTTCTCAGAGTGGGCGTACTGGTTCGTCATGATGCCGCTAAAGAAGTCGGGCGGGATGTCCTTGCTCTTTTCGAGGCTCTTTACGGTCTTTAAGAGCGTCAGGTTCTGCGCTCTTATGAGCGCTTCGAGTTCTCTCAGAAGCTTCTGCAGGGGATCTTTCTCCTGCTCGTCCTTCTGCTGGCTCGCCAGCTCTTTCATCAGCCTCGTGACGTACTCGATGTTGGCCTTGGTGTCCTCGTCGTCGCGGTCCAGCTCGTTGGCTCTTTTGTAGCTCTCCAGGGATTCCTTCAGTTTGCCCTGTCGGAAGAGGCAGTTGCCGATGTTGTAATGGCACTTGGCTTCCAGGTCCTGGGAGGCGCCGCTGGCGGCTCTCTGGAAGGCCGAGATCGCTTCGTCGTATTTTTCAAGGCGGTAGCAGGCGAGACCGGCGTTGTAGTTCGCTTCCGGATTGTCGGGGGAATCGATCTGCGCGTCGGCGTATTTCTGTTCGGCTTCCTGGAAATTTCCGTCCCGGAAAGCTCTGTTGCCGTCCGCTATCTTGGAGGCGAGCTCTTTGCTGTCGGCGGCGCTGATATCGGCTGCAAAGCTTAAAAGCGAAAGCGCGAAGAGTAGAAGTATGTTTTTCATTTTCATGCGGCTTCTCCTTTAGCTGATTTTTTTCTGGCCGTCTTTTACGACGGACTGCAGAAAGAAGCAGAAAAACGCGGCGCACAAGGGCCACTGGAACCTGTGCTCGTAGTGCTTCTTCTTGGAAGAGTCGAGCTCCTTGGTGTCCATACCAGCTATTCTTTTCGTATAGATGGCGTCCAGCTCGAGTCCGGAAGCGACGGCCTGGGCGTAGGCGCCGCCGGTTTCCAGCGCGATCTTCTGGAGCGTCTCTTCGTTGAGCTTACTTAGAACCTGGTTGCCGCTGCGATCGGTGATGTAGGTCTTGCGGCCTTTCTCGTCCGTGATCTGGATGGGGCTTCCGCTGGGCGTTCCGATGCCGATGCAGAAGATCTTGACGCCTTTTTCCTTGGCCATCTTTATGGCGTTGTCGAGGTCGCCCTGAAGGTTCTCGCCGTCCGTTATGAGGATGAGCGCCCTGGTGTTGCGTTCGTTGCCCTCGAAGGCGTTGACGGATTTTATGATGGCTTCGCCGATCTGCGTTCCGCCTTTTGGTATGAGCGAGGGGTCTAATTCGGAGAGGAACATCTTCGCCGCGCCGTAGTCCAGGGTCAGGGGGCACTGGACGAAAGCGCTGCCGGCGAAGGCGACCAAGCCTATGCGGTCGCCCTGCATGATCTGCATGAGGTCAAGGATGGCGCGCTTGGCGCGCTCAAGCCTATTGGGCGCGATGTCCTGGGCGAGCATGCTTCTCGATACGTCCACGGCGACTATGATGTCGCGGCCTTCCCTTTTCATCTCCTCCCAAGTGTAGCCCCACTTCGGTTCCATGAGGGCAAGGACCAAAAACGTCAGGCCGAAAAGGAAGAGGAAGATCTTGAGCACCCGTCCGCCCGCGCTTCTGGTAGTGAGCTTGTCGAGCATTTCCCTGGAGGCGAATTTTTCCAGCATGGCGCTCCTTTTGCGGTCTCTGTAGAAGAGGAAGACCGCCAGGGCTATAACGATCCAGAGAAGGTGTATGTAATAAAGTTTTTCAAAGTACATTTTTGTCTCCTTAAGGCAGTTTTTGGAATCTGGTAGCCAAAAGCAGAGTTTCAATGATAAGAAGCGCGGCGGCCGCGAAGACTAGTCCCGGGAATCTTTCTATCCATTCCATATAGGTCATGGATTCCGTCTTGGTCTTCTCAAGTTGGTCGATCTCCTTGTAGATCTTTTCCAGCGAGGCTTTCTCGGTGGCGCGGAAATACTGGCCGCCCGTGGTCTTGGCGATCTCTTTCAGAAGATCCTCGTCTATTTCGACGGGGACCTGCTGGAGGATCTTGCGGCCGAAGAAGTCGGTGCCCGGGACAGGGGCCATGCCTCTGGTGCCGGCGCCTATGGTGTAGATCTTTATGCCGAGAGCTTTGGCGCTTTGCGCGACGGCAAGAGGCGCCATCTTGCCGGCGTTGTTCATACCGTCGGTAAGGAGGACGACCACTCTGCTCGTGACGCTGGAGTCTTTCAGCCTCAAAAGCGCCGTGGCAAGCGCGTCGCCGATGGCGGTCGCGCTCTGGTCGGCCATGCCGATCTCGCACTGCTCCAAGAGTTGCAAAAGCGTTCCGTAGTCAAGCGTCAGCGGGCACTGCGTGTAAGCGTCGGCGCCGTAGACCACCAGGCCTATGCGGTCGCTCGATCTGTGCTTGATGAAGTCGGCGGTCACTTCTTTGACGACGTCGAGCCTGTTGCGGTCCTTGGCAAGGTCTTCCGCGATCATGGAGCCGGACGTGTCTATGGTCAGCATGATGTCGATGCCTTCCGTAGTCACTTTGGTGTCCTCTTTGCCTTTCTGGGGGCGGGCCAGGGCGATGGCTAAAAGCGCCACGGCGGCCACTCTCAGAAGGACTATGAAGGGACGGAGCCTGACGGCCAGGGTCGGCTTTATCCTTTTAAGCAGGCTGATGTCGGAGTATCTGACGCCGGCTTTTCCTTTCTTGCTCAGCGCGTCCCAAAGGATCACGGGGATGAGCAGCAGAAGCAAGAGCCAATATGGGTCGTGAAGGATCATTGCTTTCCTCCTTCTTCTTTTTGTTCAGCGGTCTCCTTGGTCTGCTCGATGAAATTTTTGATGTTGTCAGTGGCTTCCTTCGCCAGTTCCGCGGAAGTCTCGCCCTTGGCGAATTTGATCATGTCGCATTCGCCCAGGAAGGAGCGGAGCATTTCCCTCTGTTCATAGCTGAACTTGGGGTCCTGCCTTAAGACGGCGAGGAATTCTTCCGTGGTCAGTTCCGGAGCGCGGATCTCGAATCTGTCTTCAATGTAAGTTCTCAAAACAAGCGAGAGACGGCTGAAATATTCTTTGTAAAGTTCCTTTTCCAATAGCCCCTCGGCGAGGAGGGCCTCAAGGGCGGCAAAGGCCTTGACGTGCGCGGGCACCGGCGGGGGAGCGGTTTTCTCTTTCTTCCTTCCGAGGCAGAGGAGCAGAACGAGGGCGACGGCGGCCAGCGAGGCGAGCACGATTATCACTTTCGTTCTGTTCTTTTCCTTCAAGAGAAGCTCGACCACGCCCTTGACGTCCCTGATGTCGTTCATCTCTCCTTCCTTCGCGATGGAGACGACCTCCACGCAGAGAGCGGAACTATAGAGCGTGTTGGTGTTGCCGTTTATAACGAAATCGACTTTCGCGGGCGGGATCTCGTAGACGCCGGTCAGGTAGGTCTCGAGCTCGTAGGTCTGTTTTTTGACGACGCGGCCGCCCGGCAGCGTTTCATCCGGCAGGTTCTCCCAATCGTGGATCAGAAGGCTTTGAATGGGCGCCAGGTTCTCGGCGAAATCGGGCATCGCGACGTCGATGTTGGTCAGGGCGTTGACGGAGATGGTGTATTTCACAAGGTCTCCCACCCTGACCTGCGGCCTGTCGACGAAGACGTTCACCGCGACGGGATCGCTGGTCTGGGGAACCGCGAGTTCCGCCTTCTTCTTCTGGCAGCCGAGCAGCGCCGCGGCGAAAAGTGTTAGCAGAAAAAATTGACGCATGTTATTTTTCCTCCTGCTTCTCGACCTTCGCTTCCTCTTTCGCTTCTTTTTTCTCCGTTTCTTTCTCCGCGAGACTGGGGTCCAAGGCGGTGTATCTCTTCCTGGCCGCGGCCGCCTCTTTCTGGCGTCCGAGCTTCGTTAAGGAATCGACCACTCTTTTGGGAACGTCCCTGTCGTTCGCGAAGGTGGGGTCAAGGGCTTCGGCGCGGTAGTAGTAGGCGACGGCGTTGGCGAAATCGAGCTTGTCGTAATAGATGTTGCCGATCGTAACGCAGATGCCGGGCCTTTCCTTAGCCGGGATCGGGTAATCGCTAAGGTATTTCTGCAGCTCTTTGGCGGCCTGCAGGTCGAGCCCTTTTGTCCTCAAGTTGACGGCCAGGGCCCTCTGCTGCTCGGCGGTCCAATTTTCCGCCTTGGGAGGGAAGTAGAGCCTGTACGCGATCAGAAGGAGCAGTATGAAGCAAAGGATCTGTATGAAGGAAATTGTTTTTGACATAAGTTTAGAAAATGTTTTTTTCCCGGCGCTTGAAGAAGCGGACGATCTCGTCGCCATAGTTGGCGCCGGTCGAGACGCGCATGGAGTCGACGCCCGAGGAGGTGAAGTTTTTGTCGCGATCCTCGCTCCTCATAAGGGAAAGCTTTTCCAGAGTCCGGCGGACTTTGCCGTCAAAGGTGTCGACCGTTATGGCTTCGCCGGTCTCGGCGTCCTCCAAGGTGATGAGGCCTATAGGCGGGAGAGAGCTTTCCCTCGGGTCGGAAACGCAGACCGGGATGAGGTCGTGGCGTTTGCTGGCGAGATTGATCGGCTTTTCATAGCCTTCGCACAGAAAGTCCGAGATAAGGAAGACCACGGCTTTCCTGCGGCAGACTTTGTTGAGGAAGTCGAGCGCGTTTCCGACGTCCGTTTTGGAACGCTCGCTCTTCTTGAAGCCCAAGACTTCCCTTATCACTCTCAGAACGTGGGAGTGGCCTTTCTTCGGCGGGATGTAGAGCTCGATCTGATCCGTGAAGATGATGAGCCCTACCCTGTCGTTGCTTCTTATCGCGGTGTAGGCCAGAAGGCCCGCGATCTCCGCGGCGATCTCGTTCTTGCTCTTATCAAGGGATCCGAAGGCGCCGGAAGAGCTCGCGTCCACCATAAGCATGACGGTCAGCTCGCGCTCCTCGACGAAGCGCTTCACATACGGCACGCCGGTCCTGGCCGTGACGTTCCAGTCGATGGTCCTGATGTCGTCGCCGGGCTGGTAGAGCCTGACTTCGTCAAACTCCATGCCGCGCCCTTTGAAGGCGCTCTTGTATTCGCCGGCCATGACTTCGGTCACCTGATGGCTGGTCCTGATCTGGATCTGGCGGACTTTCTGGAGCAGTTCTTTGGATAACATCTTAATTTCTCCTTAACCTAAGGGAAAAACTATCAGGGCACCTGCACTTCGTCGAAGATCTTCTGGACGAGGTCGTCGGAGGTCATGCCTTCCGCTTCCGCCTCGTAGCTTACGATGACTCTGTGGCGCAGCACGTCCGGACCTATGGACTTGACGTCCTGCGGCGTGACAAATCCGCGTCCTTCAAGGAAGGCGTGGGCCTTGGCGGCGATCGTTAAGGCGATGGTCGCGCGGGGAGAAGCGCCGTACTGGATGTAGTCTTTGAAGGGGAGCTTGTAGGCTTCCGGCTCTCTGGTGGCGAAAATGATGTCGAGGATGTAGTCGCTGACCTTCTCGTCGATGTAAATGGAATCGACGATCTTTCTCGCTTCGAGGATCTCGGCAGGCGTGATTATCTGGTTGACCTCGCACTTGACGTTCGTACTAGCCATGCGTTTCTGGATCTCCTTTTCCTCTTTCTTGTTGGGGTAGGTGATCCTAAGCTTCAGCATGAAGCGGTCGACCTGAGCTTCCGGCAGGGGATAGGTGCCTTCCTGCTCGATGGGGTTCTGGGTCGCTAGAACGAGGAAGGGTTCGTCCAGGGCGAAGGACTGGTCGCCTATAGTCACCTGGTGTTCCTGCATGGCTTCCAGAAGCGCGCTCTGCACTTTGGCCGGGGCGCGGTTTATTTCGTCCGCGAGGATCAGGTTGGCGAAGATCGGGCCTTTCTTGGTCTTGAAGGAGCCGTCCTTCGGATCGTAGATCATGGTGCCGATAAGGTCGGCGGGCAGAAGGTCCGGCGTGAACTGGATGCGTTTGAAATCGGCTTTCACGGCCTTGGCGAGCGTGGTCACGCACAAAGTCTTGGCCAGTCCCGGAACGCCTTCCAGAAGAATGTGACCGTTGGACAGAAGCCCGATAAGAAGCCTGTCGATCATGTAGCTCTGTCCTACGATGGTGTTCGAGATCTCCTGGCGCAGCACGGAAAATTTGGCGCTGGCGGACTGCACCTGTTCCTGGATCTGTTTAACGTCTGTGTTCATGTTTTCTCCTTTTAGATGTAAAGCTCATCCGTTTCCTTTTGACGGTTGGGCTTGTTACGGATTAATAATTCTTTCAAAAAATCATAGGCGCGCTTTTCCTCCATGGCGGAGGGCTCGTAGCCGGCGTAGCGCACGTTGAAGCAGAGGGCGCAGACATCTTTGGCGGTCCTCAGCATCCTCTGGTCAACGCTCATTTCCTTCGCTTCCTTTTCGCCGAAGGAATCGAGGTCGGCTATGGAATATTTGGCGCGCAGGTAGTTTCTCAGCAGCCCTTCGCATTTGCCGAAGTAGGCGGCGGTCTCGCCCTTCAACCTCAGCTCCTTGCTTTCCTCAAGCTTCGATAAGTATTCTTCCTCGAGGTTCTGTTCCGGGCGCGCATCCGCCTTCTTCGCGTTTTTCTTTTTGACCGCGAAAAAGATCAGAAGAGCGGCAAAAATGACGGCGGCGGCTGATCCTATCAGAAGCCAGGGGAGGGCGGAGCCCCTTACGTTAAGAGTCACGCCGGACAGATCCGAGCTTTTGAATTCGCTGTCCTCCAACCCCCTCGACATTACTTCGATGAAGCCTGTCTCGACGGACGTGCCCGGAGCGTTCGTGACCAGAAGCTCTATCACGTAGGTTGCGGTGTGCTGCGTTCCGCCCGCTCCCGGCTTCGACTCGTTGTAGCTGACGATGTCTTTTACAAGCGCGCCTTTAAGTTCCTTGAAGCGGGGAGTGCGCACCGAGATCGTCTCAAAGCCGGTCCAAGTGGCCGTCATCTTAAGCTGCGTGCTCTTCTGCGAGACGACGTTCGTGCTCTCCGGCATGATCTCCCACTTCACTTCCGGATAGACGCTCAGCGCCGCGAGAAAAATTGCCAATATGTAAGAAATGTTACGCATGCCGGATATATTGCAAAAATCGTGCCAAAAATTAACCAACTATGTTTGAGCAATTTAATAAATTGGCCTCGCTGGATTTTGTCAAAATGACAAAGCGAAGTGAATGTTTTTAATCTATAAAAAAGGCTGTTTTTTAAGGATATTTATATATAGTTTGCTTTTGCGTATCATTGTTATCGATTGAGATAATCCTTATAAACATCCGTTAACCAAAACCAACGAGGTTATTATGAAACGAGTTCTTATAGCTTTGCTGCTCCTGGTCTGCGTTCCGGTCTTCGCCGGCGTCGTCTATCAGGAAGATTTTGAAAGCTACGAAGTGGGCACCCAGATGGCCGAACAGGAAGGCTGGGAATTCTACAACAATTACAGCGGCAACACCACGGTCGTTGACAACGCTCCCAATATCGATTCCAAGGCCATGGAACTGAGTCAGTCCATGAGCGGCTCCACCGAGTACGTCATGGTCCTGACTCCAACCTTCGATGCCAAGCCTGAAAGTATCTTCAAAGAGGTCACCAAGGTCTCCACGAAAGTTGTCTCCAGTTCCAGCACCGATCTTTTCGCGCTCTATGACAAGAACATGAACCGCTTCTTCTATCTGCATCTGAACGCGGTGGACGGCTTGATGGCTTCGAACCCGGGCGGCGTTTCCTTTGATAATTTCAACTCTGACGGTCTGACCCCCAACGAGATCTCTTTCGTTTTCGACCATCTCAACAATCAGATCACGTCTGTGACCTGCAACGGCGAGACTCAGGAATGCGCCATTATGCTGGAAACCACCTGCGAACAGCCGTGGAGACTGCGTCTTTCCACGTATCTTGGCAGTTTGGTCGAAGGCGCCGCCGGCACCTACTATGACTACGTTACGGTCGAGAATGTGAACCGCGCCGAAGAGCCCACCATCTTCTGCGACAGCGACGCGGTCATTCCTCTTGATTCCACCAGCGCGGAGTTCACGCTCTTCAACGGCGGCCCCGAAGGCGAGATCAACTTCAGCGTCACGACCGACGCCGCTTGGCTGGAAGTCACTCCCGACAGCGGCACCTTCACCGACTCCACCGCCCTTACCCTGAAGGCCAAGGAAGACATGCCCGACGGCTTCTACCGCGGCAGCATGACCGTCTCCGGCGGCGCCGGCGAACCGAAAGTGGTTTCCGTCATGTGCTCGAAAGGCAACGTTATCTTCGAAGAAAAATTCGACGATATGGAAGACGGCTCAATCGTCGGCCAGCGCGGCTGGACGCTTGACATGGGCGATGTCATCGTCACCAACGCCTACGATTGCAGCGGCAAATGCATGTTCATTTTGGGCGCGGGCGGCAACAACGCCTGCAGCATGTACCTGCCGGAAGCTTGTTGGTATGAAAACCTTGTGGTGAAGGTCTCCTACGACGTGTATTGGCCTGTCGACGGCACGGCCACAGACGTCTGCATGCTGCAGAAAAACAGCCACGAAAAGTTTGAAAACTACGTTTCGAGAGACGACAGCGGCGAAGGTTTCAAACTGGTGAACATCCAGAAGCAGAGCGGCGCCAAGAGCATCAAGAATTTCCCCCTCGCCTCCTATGACAAGTGGGTCACGGTCGAATACACGATCGACCTCCAGGCCAACATGCTTCTCAGTTTCGGCTGGGACGGCGCCATCACCAACTTCAACAACTTCCAGCTGAAGAAACCCGAAGTGAATTTCTACAATTCCTGGGGATATGCCGTTTGGGATAACGCCAACGGTGTTCTTGAATGCAATCACGGCATCGACAACTTGAAGGTCGAAAGAGTCGAAAGGGAAGCGGATCCTACTTTGATCGTTCCCATGTCCGCCTCTGTCGGCGTTAACGAAAGCGCCGCAATCACCGTCTTGAACGGCGGCAAAGGCACCTTCGACTATACGGCTGAAGTTCTCGATCTTCCCGAGAACGTCACCCTTGATCCAAGCAGCGGAACCGTTGAGGAAACTCAGGAAGTGACGCTCACCGTTGACAGGGAAGGCTTAGAGGACAACTACTATCGCACCAGAGTGGTGTTCAACGCCGGCGAAGCCGGATGCGCCACCACCATCGTTTCCTTTGTGGTAGGCGGCGTTTATTACTCCGCCGACTTTGAAGAACCGTTCTTCACGCTTGGTGACTTTGCCGGCCAGGACGACTGGGGCGACAACAACCCCGGAGCCAACGTTGCCTACATTCTCAGCACCAACGACAACCAGACCGTGATGATTGAGATCGGCGGCGGTTACGGCGGCTACTACCACTCCTTGGCAGTTCCCGAGAACAACATCGTCAGGTTCGACTGCGATGTCTTCCTCCCGCCCGCCATCTTTGAAAGGGAAGATCTGATCGGCAGGGAAGTAATTTACTTCAAGCAGAACAGCATGGGGTCTTCCGCCGCTGACATAACTTTGGACATCGACTTCATGGACGGCGTTCCCATTGTTTACGGTCTCGACCACGCCAACGATTACATGTTCTCGACGACCGAGTACGCTGAGGATTGGATGCACGTTTCCTACGTCATCGACTACAAGGAAGGCAAACTTGTGGAATTCACGATCGATGACAATTCGGAATATCCCGTGGACGCCTACATCAATGACTCGTACAAAGGCGCCGGCTGCAACCTCTTCTGCCTGTGCGTCACCTATCAAGGCAACATCCAGTTCGACAACGTCAAAGTCAGCGTTGTTCCTGAACCGGCTGTCTTAGGCTTCCTCGCTCTCCTTGCTCTGGCTCTCATCAGACGCAAATAAAAGAGCGCTTCTCTAACAAAAAAAGGCCCGGCCCATGCCGGGCCTTTTTTTGTTATTAATGTATAATTATCTTGGTTTTTTTAAGGTATTAATTTTCAAGGTCTTGTTTTGTATAATCTTAGGTACAAATCTGTGGAAATTTTTAATCAACGAACAAAAGGCGTTTTTATGAAACAGCTTCTTATCCTTTTTCTCTTCGGTGCGCTTTCCCTCGCCGCTGAAACGGTGATCTTTGAGGAGAACTTCGAAAGTTACGAAGTCGGAACTCAGATGTCCGAACAGGAAGGCTGGGGAATACTTGGCAACTTCGACGGCAACACCACGGTCGTTTCCGGCATTTCCGGATTCAGCGGCAAATGCATGGAAATGAGCCGGTCCGAGAGCGGCAACCCCAACGATGTGGTGGTGATGCTTCCGGGCGCGGATCTTGTTCCGGCGGATCCTTTGAAAGAGCTCACGAAAGTCTCGCTTTCCTTCGTCTGCTCCACCGAAAACGATATGATAGCGCTGCACGACGCCAACGGCAACCCCTTCTTCTATCTCCGCTGCAACTCAGTGAACGGCGCGTTGGTCAGCGTGCCTGGCGGCGTTTCTTTCAGCAATCTCTACAAGGACGGCCATACTCCCAACACCTTCTCAGTGATCTTGGACTTCAACGATAAAAAGGCCGTTGAAGCAACTTTGAACGGCGTTACGCAGGAATGCGCCGTCGAGTTCTCCGGCAGCTGCGTGATGCCTACCAGGCTGTACTTTTACGTGCAGCTCTCCACCATGCAGGAAGGCTGCACCGCCTCCTATTTCGACGACATCCTGATTCAAACCATTCCCCGTCCCGCCGGCCAGGCCATCATCTGCGACGACAGCGCGCTTATTCCACTCGACAAGACCGAGGCGCAGTTCACCGTAAAGAACGGCGGCGAATCCGACATCACCTTCACGGTGACATCCGACGACGAGTGGCTGGCAGTTACGCCTGACAGTGGCACCTTCAGCGACAGCCAGACGCTTACGCTCTCCGCCAAGGAAGGCTATCAGGACACTTTCCGCCGCTGCAACATGACAATTGACGGCGGCTTGGCCGGAACGAAAGTCGTTTCCGTCATGTACCAGGGCGGCAACATCATTTTCAAGGAAGACTTCGATTCCATGACGGACGGCACCATAGTAGGGCAGCGCGGCTGGACGCTTGACGTCGGCGACGTGGTCATCACCAACGCCTACGAATGCGAAGGTAAGTGTATGTTCCATTATCTCTCCGGCGGCAACAACGGCTGCAGCATGTATCTGCCGCAGCCCTGGTATGAGAACATGATCGTAAAGGTCAGCTACAAGCTCTATTGGCCCAGCACCAGCGGCGCCACCGGCGTCTGCCCGCTGCAGAAAGATTCCGGCACCACGGAAAAATTTGAGGCCGGCTACGTGCCCGACAACAGCGGCGAAGGCTTCACGCTTTCCTACATCAACAAGCTGAGCGGCGGCAGCACGGTCGCCAAATCCATCCGCGATTTCCCGATCGCTCCCTACGACCAGTGGGTGCCCATCGAATACACCTTAGACCTGCAGACGCAGAAACTTCTCTCTTTCGGCTGGGACGGCACAATTACGAACTTCGTGAACTGGTCTCTGCCCAACCCCTCCTGCAATTACTTCTGCTCCTGGGGACACGCCGACTGGGATCCCACGGGCCCCACCTCGCTCCACGCCGTCGACGACCTCACCATAGAGAGAGTGCCCAGGTCCCAGGAAGCCACCCTCATCGCCCCCTCCTATGTCAACGGCGGCGTTGAACCCTTCTTCACCATCGAAATGCGCAACGGCGGATCCGGCAGTTTCGATTATACCGCGGAGATCTTAGACATTGACGACGCTTTGAAGATCAACAGGCCGACTGGCACCATTAGTGACGTGGGCACTATCACCGTGACCCCCGACAGGAGCCAGCTTGACGAAAATTATTATCACGCAAGGGTAAGGATCGACGCCGGGGAAGCCGGCTGCGTGACTTCCATCGTCTCCTTCGTGGTCGGCAACGTCTATTACTTCGCCGATTTCGAGGAACCCTTCTTCCATTCCGGCGACATCACCGGACAGGACGATTGGATGAACGACAATCCGGACTGGAACCTTGCCTACGTTCTGACCACCAACGACCAGCAAACTCTCTGCGTCGAGACCGGCGGCGGTTACGGCGGCTACTATCACACCCTCGACGTCCCCAAGAACAACTTCGTAAGGTTCGAGATGGATATTTTCGTCCCGCAGGCGATCTTTGAAGATCCGGACAGGCTCACCAACCCCATCCTGCACTTGAAGCAGAATGACAAATACAACCCCTCCATAGAGCTGAGGATCGCTCCCGACCTGATGGACGGAGTGCCTATTCTAGTCGGCGACGCCGTGGGCTACGAAGACTATCCTTTGGCCATCGCTGATTATCCTGATGATTGGACGCACCTGAGCTACACCATAGACTACCTTGAAGGCAGGCTGGTGGAATTCAGCATCGGCGACGTCACCGAGTTCCCGGAGTATGTTTACACCAGGGACTCCGACGTGCCTTGCACGCTGTTCTGCGTTTGCGTTGGCAGCGAGGTGGATCTCCAGGTCGACAACGTGAAAATCAGCGTCGTTCCCGAGCCTTGCGCGCTATTGCTCCTCGCGTTCGCGGCCGCGCTCGCGTTGAGGCGCAGGTGAAATTTCATAACGGGTGGTTTTTTGTTAAAATAGAGTAAACAAATTAACCGATCACGAGAACGAGTTATGAAACGATTTCTCCTCCTCATCCTTGTGGCGCTGGCCCTCTGCCCGTCCTGTACCGATAAGGAGCAGCCGAAGGCCGGACACGTCATTTTCATCGGCGTGGACGGCGTGTCTACGCCCGCCTTTAAGGATCCCAAGCTTCTGGATGGTCTGCCCAACCTCAAGATGATGATGAACGAGGGAAGTTACACCCTGGAAAAACGCTCCGTGATGCCGTCGGCTTCGGCCATCAACTGGGCCTCCATTTTCAACGGGCTTCCCACTGAGCAGCACGGGTTTGGGCATTGGAACACCGTAAAGCCAGAGGTCCCGCCCGTTTTGGACAACGGCAGGGGAATGCCGCCGACCATCTATACGCTGCTCAGGGAACAGCGCCCGGACGCTGAGACCGGCTGCGTATACGACTGGGACGGCATCGGCCCGCTCATCGACGAGGAGGTCATCAACTATCACCTGTACCGCAAGCCGGACAGCAGCGCGCTTGAAAAGTATGTCAGGGAAGACGCCGTCAGGTATATCCTGGAGAAGAAGCCGACGTTCTTCACAGTTTACATCGGCGAACCGGACGAAGTGGGTCATAATGAAGGCTGGGACACCCCCAGTTATTACGAAAGTCTTGAAAGAGTTGACAAGATGGTAGGCATCATTATTCAGGCGTACAAGGACGCCGGCATCATGGACGATACGATCTTCGCCTTCTCGTCCGACCACGGAGGTTCGGAAAAAGGGCACGGAGAACTTAAGATGCTGCATCTTGAGACGCCCTTCATCCTCTACGGAAAAAATATCCGCAAAGGTTATGTCCTGGACGAGCCAACGATGCAGTACGACCTAAGTGCCACGCTCGCCTACGCTCTTGGTCTCAAGATCCCCAAGGCCTGGCGCGGACGGGCGCTGACATCCATGTTCAACGAATAGATTTTTTGTTAAAGCATAGCAAACCAACTAACAACTAACACAGGAACGAGTTATGAAACGAATCCTTATTCTTTTAGCGCTCCTTTCCTTCGCCGCCTCCAATCTGGCCTTTTCCGATACCCTCTATCGGGAAGATTTCGAAGCGTATGAAGTGGGAACGCAGATGACAGATCAGGAAGGCTGGGACTTCTACAGCACCTACACCGGCAACAGCACGGTTGTGACCAACGCTCCCAATATCGAGGGCAAAGCCATGATCCTTTCTCCCTCCGCGACCGGTCACGACGAATACGTCATGGTATTGACGCCGAGCGTTGATCTTACGACGCCCAATGCGGCGGCCAATCTGGTCACCGTCAGCGCCAAAGTCATAATGGCCAGCAGCATCGATCTTTTCGCCATCTATGACAAGGACATGAACCGCTACTTCTATCTGAAGGGCGACCGCAGCAACGGTACGCTGGAAAGCTACCCCTCCGGCGTCGTTTTCAGCAACCTCTACACCGACGCGACGACCCCCGACGAGATCGCTTTCGTTTGGGATCCCTTCGAACAGAAGGTCGTAAAGGTCTCCTGCAACGGCGAGGAAAAGGAATGCAGCATTCTGCCCAGCGGCACTTGCGCTCAGCCTTCCAGGCTGCGCCTTTCCCTGCAGCACACTTCCTTGGACGGCGCCGAGGGCACTTACTACGATTATGTGGACGTTTCCTATTCGCCCCGTTCCGCCGATCCTATGCTTTACTGCCCTGAAGACGCGCTCATCCCGCTGGATGCCGAAAGCGTTGAATTCGAGATCTACAACGCCGGGCCGGACACCACCACCATCAACTACTCCATCACCACGTCCAGCGATTGGCTGAGCGTCACTCCGACTAGCGGCTCATTCAACGAATCCGCAGTCCTGACTCTCAAAGCCGCGGAAGGTTTGGAAGAAGGCTTTTACCGCGGCACCATGACCGTTGACGGCGGCGAGGCCGGAACGAAAGTTGTTTCCGTCATGTGCTCCAACGGCAACGTTATTTTCGAGGAGAATTTCGACGACATGACGCCCGGCAACATCGTCGGCCAGCGCGGCTGGACGGTGGACGTCGGCAACGTCAGCGTCACCAACGCCTACGACTGCTCCGGCAACTGCATGTTCATGCACCGCTGCGGCGGCAGCTACGCCTGCAGCATGTACCTGCCGAAACCCTGGTATGAAAACATCATCGTCAAGGTCAGCTACGACCTCTACTGGCCCAGCGACAGCAACTGCGACGACTCCTACGTTCTCATGAAGGACAACGGCCAGAACGAAAAGTTCGAAGGCCAGTTCATGCCCACCTATCCCGACGGCCTCGGCATCAAGATGATCAAGAGAAGCAACAAGGACGGCAGCGAGCAGGAAAAACGCGTCAAAGATTTCCCGCTCTCTCCTTTTGACACCTGGAACAGGGTGGAATACTGCCTTGACCTGCAGAGCCAGAAGCTTCTCTATTTCTCAATGGGCGAGAACGTCACAAACTTCGTCGACTGGCCCTTGATGAACCAGGGCTGTAACTTCTTCAACTCCTGGGGCCACTCCGCCTGGAACGGCGTAGACAACGGCAGCCGCGTGGCGGTCGACAACCTTAGGATCGAAAGAGTGCCCAGGGAAGCCGATCCCGAGCTGGTGGTTGACAAATTTGTTTCCATCGGAGTCGACGACGGCATAGTTTACAGCGTCCGCAACGGCGGCGCCGGCAGCTTCGACTTCACGGCGGAAGTCCTCGACCTCGACGACGCCGTCACCTTAAGCCAGACCAGCGGCACGGTGGAAAGCTCCGTCGACATCGACGTCTCGGTCAACAGGGAAGTTTTGGAAGACAACTACTACAGGTTCAGAGTCAGAGTGGACGCCGGGGAAGCCGGCTGCTCCACCACCATCTTCGCCTTCGTCAGTGGCACCGTCTATTACTTCGCCGACTTTGAGGAGCCGTTCTTCACGCTGGGCGACTTTGCCGGCCAGGATGAATGGGTGGACGACAACGGCGGCGAAAACATTGCCTACATCTGCTCCACCAACGACCAGCAGTCCCTTTATATGGAACACGGCGGCAACTGGGGCGGCTTTATGCACTCCCTCGAAGTGCCGGCCAACAGCATGGTGAGATTCGACATGGATCTGTTCATTCCGCCCGCTCTCTTCGACGATCCCGAGTGGATGGACCAGACCGTACTCTATCTCAAGCAGAACAGCAAAAGAACGCCTTCGAAGGAACTGATGCTTAACATCACTTCCGTGGACGGCGTCCCGTATGTCTACGCTACCGCCAAAGACTACGACATGACGTTCTGCGAAACGGAATACGCTTACGAATGGATGCACGTCTCGTATGTCATCGACTACCTCCAGGGCCTGGTGACCGAAGTCACGATCGACGACAACACCTTCGTTACCGATGAACTGGTCACCGAAGACGCCGGCGTGCCCTGCACCCTGTTCTGCCTGTGCGGCTCTTACGGCGCCAATCTGACCTTCGACAACGTCAAGGTCTCGGTCGTTCCCGAACCGGCCGCGCTCGTCGCGCTCATCGCGCTTCTGGCCCTCGGCATTCGCCGCAGATAAACCGGCATAATCAAAAACCGAAACAAAAAAAGGCGGAGGAATTTTTCCTCCGCCTTTTTTTGTTTGACATTTTTGGAGAAACATTATACAATAATAGAGAAAGGAGTGGCTATTATGCGTATACGATTAAAAGTCTGTTTCACGGCATTGTTTGCCATAAGTCTGGTGGTTTATGGCAACTTTAACGACATTCGCGATATTGATCTTCTAAAAAGCGTGGAAGATCTTCAAGCTCAAGTAATGGAAATTAAATATCAGTATGTTTCCATAACGTCCAGTCTGGAAAAGATTCAGTTAGATATACCGCAAAGTTTGCAGAATTTCCCAGCTATTTTTAATTTTGATGATCAAAATCTCATCGTTGGTCCAGATGGAAATATCTATTTTGATAATCGTGATATAAGAGATTATGTGTGCGTAATAAATAGTCAATCTGAAAATGCTGGAGATTCTGATACCAACAACGTTGATCAGACCAGATCAGGTTATGTGACAACTGAACAGTTTAATCAGTTAGCCGATCTCGTTTTTACTCTTAGCGCCTCGTGCCAAACCTTAAGAGCCAATTTGCTGGCAATATCAAACACTGTCAGCGGTATTACTCAGCAAATGAGCATGACGTCCGCGGCGATTCATAATTTGAACACACAATGCGAAACTCTCAATCAAAAGCACAAAACATTGGACAGGGTGATCGACATAAAGGAAGATGGAAGGCTTATCTTAAAACTTTCACCACTTATCGGAAATAGAGAACCTCAAACAACGCCTTTTTTGTTCCAATATCCATCAATATGGAGTTGGGAAAAGATATGCAGTAAATTTAATGTTGCTACCAATTCACATTTGACAAGCATAACGCTTTATTGCAGCGACGCGAGCAAAATACCTCTGCCTGAAAGCGTATACGTTTCAGCCGCCGAAGAACAAAATGGCAATTACCAGATGACCAATTGGTATTGCACGGGAGTTAACACAGATGCGTTTCCTCTCATCACGTACACGTTTACTGATCCTATTCTAATCAAATCAGACAGGCCGCATCTTCTAGGAATACGTAAAATTGACAATAACTTGATATATCCATATGTTTGCGCAGGTTATAGAAACGGCGGATTATTCAAACCTTATGGAGCAAGTGAAGAGGAACCGCTTGATCCAGGTCCAAGGATAGTGGATCCCCCAAATCCTCAAGATCCTCCACAAATGACTCTTACTCAATATATGGATATGTATTTTACCCTGTACATGGTGCCATGCTTTTCTCCTTACGAAATTTGGTCTGTCCTTCATTTTTCCGAAGATATAGACTTCACATTTAATGATAGCGGACTGGAGATCAAGAAGGGATTCATATCTGAAGAAAAACAAAATGTACTTACGGATTCCAATCTCGGAACAACCATAACTAACAAACCCGAGATTCTGGAAAGAACAATAACTTGGGATGCGTTTTGTCAAAATCTAAGGGATTACCTAATTACTGCAGCTGGTGGAACTGTTACCGGAGATTTAACTGTTGCTAATTGTATATTGCCGAACAACGGAATTTGGTATTTTGGGACAGATACAGAAAGATGTGATATCATAATAAGAAATTCACAAGGAACAATAACCACCGAAAATGGTAACCTAAATCTTAGTTGTTGCGGACAGGGAAGCAAAATAATTGCTCAAAAATTTCTTGAATTTTCCGATACGGAACAATGCGGAAAAATAACAATTCACACGGGGTATGATTCCGAAACAATTGCGACAGATCTGACTTCAAGTTCTGTTATAACAGTCACTCCTGCACAAGAAACATCAGAAAAATACTGGATTGAAATAGATAATTCGGGGACAGGAACACTAAAAATAGACGATGAAGCGACAACTGACCTTTCTTTTTATTTTACAATCATGAGAAAATAGTATATGAATCTAAATAGATTACATTTATTATTTTTGGCAACGTTTCTTATCAATACTTTTTCGTCTTATGCATTCTATACTCATAGAGAATGTATTAGATTTTCTCCCCTTAAAATGCAAGTAGAACGTTGTTTTTATGGCCCATCGACGCTAGAATCTAAAGACTGGATCGATATATCTGTTGAAATTGGAAGGCATACATTTAGTGTTAATATACCGGCTTTATTGCAAAATAGTACTGAGACTTTTTTTTATGGGATTTATCCTGCACCTGGAACTGGTGGAATGCCGGATGATTGGCCGGAACATGGCGGTTATATTGTATGCCAATGGGATGAGCAAAATGAAAGTAATTTAATGCCAGAAGTATCAATTTCAGGTGTGTTACTTAGGACACCATATAATTGCAGTGTTGATTCAAATGATGATAGTCACAATGACATAGATATTTATTGCTTCACTCCTGAAAACAAGGCTTACTGTTTTGAACTTGAAGCAGACAGTAACGTGAAAATAGCCATTGGTACCAGTAAGAGTAATCTTGTTCCGCTACAATTCGAAAAATGCTATACGGGATATGGAGTTGAAACGGCACAAATTAAGAGAAGTTATAAAATAGATTTTGTTCCCATGACGAAGTATTATGTCGTTGTATATGGAGATCCTGCCAATAACATTTATTATGATATTGATCATAGTTATAAAGTAACTATAAAAAAGACCAGACCGATGATACTTGTTCATGGAATAGGTGCCAAGCCTAGGGGTGCAGTTTTAAGTGATAAAGCCTTTGGGGAGCTTCCTGAAAAGTTTCCTTATTTATTGGAGGCACAGCCAACTTATGTTTTTGAGTTTCCTTGGGACTCAAATAATAGATTATATACCGCATATTGCGGTAATGGTTTGACACAATTATACGGCTATGTAAATGAACACAGTGATGATTGGCCACTTGCACCTACAATTATTGCTCATTCCATGGGTGGTATTCTTATTGTCAAACAAATCGAATATAATGCCAATTTATTAAGTGATACACATTCTTTTATTTTTTTTGGAACACCTTTTTGTGGATCAGATTCAGTGAACCGATGGGGTGTTGGGTTGGCCACACATACAAGCGAAGAAAATATAGCCGCTTTAAAAAGGGGAAATCCAGAGCACTGGAATTTGTTGAAAAGCATTCCTTCTGCTCTTTTTTCAAAAAGTTCGTTCGTTATTAGCAAAAAGGACGGTTGCGTTTCCAAGTCATCAGCAAATTTGCCAAAAACAATGGACAAGAGTTCTGACTATTTGTTCATTAGTTTAGGACATAGTGATATGAAATGGTTAAAGTTTCCATGTAAAGGAGAAAAAAAGCAAGTGCTTGATCTTATAAAAAGAAAAGTAAAAATAGAGGATAATGATTAATGCGTAAGGTTTTTATAATTGTTTTTTTCTTTTGGGCCAATTTGGCAATATCATCACACGAATCAGGATTGGAGATTAAAATGTATAATTTTCAAATGTTTGAGAATTATAAATTACAACGAAATTTTACGAAGAATAATCCAAGAGGATGGGATGATTTGAGCTTTGACAATATAAAAGAATTGAACGGATTAAAATATATGTCCATTGATTTTAATCTAATAAACGAGGAAGACGATGTTTTTTTGAGATTGTTAAATAAAAGTAACACGTTTGTCAGCGATATTCATAAAATTCATGTCCGTGAAGATTGTACAACATTTTTAGCTTTAGATATATCACATGAAGGAATAGTTGGTAATGGAGAGGTTAATCATAATCTAAGTAATTATGGTAATCTTAAGTATTATGATATCACCTTTAGAATTAAGGAATATGTCGAAGACCCATATGGAATATCTCTTCTTCAGCCTTCAAAAAACTCAGTAAAAGCCACAAATGCATTTTTCGCGTGGGATAATAGTTGTAATAATTCGCCATCGTTTAGTTCATATTTGTTAATCGGGAGTGAAGATCAAATCTACTTACAAAGAATTAATGTAACAAATTTATCCTCCTATAATTGGTCTATTCCTTCAAATTTATCGTCAGGAATGTATTGGTGGCAAATTAGTTGTGAGAATGGTCAAAACGAATTAATCGAAAGCGAAAAAAGAGTTTTTTATATCATATCTGATACTCAAGATTCCGATCATGATGGTTATACTGATTTTGAAGAAAACATAAGAAATTCTAATCCCAATGATCCTAATGACGTTCCTCTATTTATAATTTCTTCTCCGAATTGTCCTAGTGGGAATAAAGGACAGCAATATTTTATTCAACTTAACTCTAACAATAAAAAAGATTTAGTTAAATGGTCAACATATTCTGAATTGCCTCCCGGGTTGCGGCTTTCAAAAAGCGGTATAATCTCAGGAAGGCCTGAAGAAATAGGAGTATATTTTTTCACTATTGTGGCCGATTATCGTGATAAGAGTGATGAATTAACAATGTCTATCACAATTAATCAATCTGGTGAATCGAGACTCAAAATTGAAGGAACAGTTTTAACTCAATAGACAAGAAGGGGTTCTATGAAATTCGTTAAATTATTTGTATTTTTTATTGCTTTTTCTGTAACCTGTTTCGTTTATGGGGAAGAGAAGAAAGAAATTAATAAATACCTTAATGATTGCTCCGAGTCTGTGCTTTTAACTGTTCCGTTTTATGAAAACAATTCTAAAACATGGGGCGACTTGGATATAATCCTTAAGCCAGGAGATATGTATCGTTCGGTCAAAAATAGAAACGGATATGTTTTTGAAAAATATGGTCAAATACCGGAAATATTGGCAAATCTAGAGAAGGAAGAAAAAAAATTCACTTCTTACTGCAAGGATGAATCTGAGAAAATTGATAAAAATACGGATTTGAAAAATCGCAGAGAAATTTATTTGTCAAATACAATTCCAAAAGCTTGGTGCAAAAAAAAGATTAGCAACTTCCATAGTTTGAAGCACACTTTGGAATACAAATTGTCTGTTCCATATGACGACGAATTCTTAAATAGTATTAAAGACGAATATATTTCATTGACTAATATTACTGAAGAAACTGTTAATTTGATCAATGATCCTTTGAGAGATCTGGATGGAGATGGCATAAATAACATTGATGAATTTCTTGATGATTCCAATCCTCTTTTGAAGGACACTATTAGATTGTCTCCATATGCTATTGAGGTAATAAATGATGGTAGTTCTATTTTAACAGGCAAATTTAATCTCTCGAATTTATCCACCACTAATATTGAATGTATTTTGCGCTTATATTCTCGTATAAATGATAATGGTTTTATCCCCAAATTGGAATGTGTTGATCCTATAGAGGTTAAGACAAACCATTTTGGTAATATGACAATCAGTTTAAATTCTAATCAAAAGGCTAATTTTATTATTCTTTTTGATTCAAGGAATATACCTCGATTTTTGAATGATTATTATAGTTTCTATGTGAGTTGGGATAATAGCGACTGTACCAAAAGCGCCTTCTTTTATCTTTCAAAAACAAATCCCCAAAAGACGAAATCTGTTAATGACTTAATGCCTCAAGATCGCACATTGCTTATCGAACCATCAAACATGAAATTTTCATGGTCAGATGACGATCATTTGTTCTGGGACAATGACTATAAAATTCAAATCATTGGATACAATAATGGTTTTGACGAAAAGTCTGTTTGTTTCACTCTTACAGAGTCTAATCATGCCGCAGAAGTCACGAGCGACAATATGAATAGTCTTTCTCCAGGAATTTATTTTTGGAGGGTTATTAAAACAACCTTTAATTCTGAGCCGACGCCCTCTCGTTGGAATAGTTTTTTGATTGGGAGAGAGATAGACAAACCAGTGAAGACGGCTATAACACCGTTTAGGGGTGGCGTTTTAGGAGGAAGAAAACAAGATTGGAAGCTTGGTGAGCAAAAGGAAATCGAGTTGGCGACAATCGGAAATTGTGTAAAGGTCTCTTATTTGTACCCATTGCCGAACGGGTTGCGTCTGATTCAAAATAATAAGGACAAAAAATGTTCTGTTTTTGGTGTTCCTACTGCTGCAGGTAGATACACCAACATTTTTGTTATGGTTAATTCTTCCGGCAAGACATTTAAAGAAACACATATCATCAGTGTCTATAATCAACCTGATGATGTCGTTTCTCGTTCTGTTTACCATGTAAACAAAAACGAAGTGATCTATGATTTGACAGTCAATACAAATTTTTACTGCAAAGTTAAAACATACTTTAATCACTTTTTTGCTAAAGATGATAATTGTAAGATCAAAACAGAAAGCAAAGTCACTTTCCAAGATCATTTGCCTGAAGGTTTGAAAATGACAGGCGATTGCGATGATTATGTTATTCAAGGGATACCTAAGAAAGAAGGAATCTTCACAAATTTTTTAACGGTTGCTAATGGTGAGAATAGAAGTCAAGCTAGACATATTTTTAGAATCAAAAATATTAGCGAACCTCTTCCTGATATAAATAAGCCAAGACCAGGACAAAGGTTGCCGTTTATTCCTTTCCCCGGGCCGCCTATGTTTGTAAAGATTTCACCAAATAAGATAATCCATACTTATAATAAGGGAATGGTCTATAAATATGACGTTCGATATGATATTGCTGCAACTGTCGAAGATGGCATGAAATTTCTTTCATATATCAAAGATGAGAAGAAACGCGATGCAAACTATTATACAATGGTATCGGGAAAAGATAATTATAAGTTTAACGAAAAACAAATTGGTGCCAGATTTCTTTTTCCTTTGAGAAATGACATTGAGTTGAAAAAGGAGGGAGACAACTTTTTCTTCTACTGTTATCCGGACAACTTGCTAAACTATACCAACTATTTGATAATTACAAATACTGAAATGACATACACAAATATGCACGTTTTTCAAGTCTATTATTAATACCTATTTCACAGATCACGCAAATAAAAATTAAAAATATTTCTATTTCTCCAAATAGACAAGTTCGCCCGTGATATTCTCAAGATTGAAAATATCTTTGAGCACTTTCACATAAAGGTCTATCTGTACCTGGTTCTCCTCGTGCGGATGCCCCGTCTTGAAATCGTAAACGACGATCCTTTCCGGAGCCTGCGCGCTGGGAAAGAAATGCACCCTGTCCATGATGCCTTTCACAAGCTTGTCGTCCACCAGCGCCATGAAGGGCATCTCGCGCCGGACTTCACATTCCTCCGTGGGCTTTACAAAAACATTCTCGTGATGTCTTGCGATGTAAGCGTCGACCACTGCCTTTGCTTCAACATTTTCCTCCGAAGAAGTATCAGCTCGCTCATCCAGCCAGAGAATGTTCTCGCAATAAGCGTGGATCGCGCTGCCGCGCCGCATGGCCTCGTCTCTTTCCTTGGCGACAAACGGCATCTCGTCGCTGATCTCTTCCTCTCTTTCCTTCTCTCCCAGCTTGGAAGGAGAGATGACTTGCCGTCTTCTTGTCATGCTGCTGTTGAAAGCAGGGGAGAGGAAGGTTTCGGTTTGCTCACTGTCTGGCTTCCCAGATTGTTCCTTTTTGTACCAGTCGCTTTTCCCAACAGAGCCTTCCAGCTCCTGCAGTTGGGAATTAATCATGTTTTCGGAATTTGACTTGTTGCAGACGATATAGAGAGCCTTGGCAGCCCTTGTCAGGGCTACGTAGAAAAGGTTGCAGTTTTCCAGACAATTTTTATCAAGAAGTTCTTTTTCCAAATCGTAGTATTCTTCGGAAGCGAAATACGCGATCTTGTTGCATTTCTTGATAAAAGTCGACACTTGCGGCCGCTCGAGATCTTTGGAAGTAATCTCGCCTCTAAGATAGCTGCCGGTTTTGAGCTCGCGTAAAGGAAGATCTTTTACCGGCACCACGACCATATCGTAGGTAAGGCCTTTGGCCGTATGTATGGTGGAGACGATTACTTTTCCAGTGTCAGATTTTTCGCGTGGATGCTCGTAAGTTTCGATATAATCGATAAGGTCTTCCAAGTTGTTCGGGTGTCCCTTGTAGGCGGCGATCGCCAGCATAAAATCGGAAAGGTTCCGGGAAACGCTTCTGGCTTCGGCGGGATCGGCGTCCTCTTTCCAAGCCGCCAGCAGACGGGATACCGTTTCAAAAACGCCGTCACTAAGAAGTCTCCTTCTCCAGCTGGAAAGTGTTTCCTCAAGATTGTCTTCCGAAAAGAGTGCCTTTAGGGGGGAATTTCTGAGAACGAAGAGGGAAAGCGTGTCGCCGGGGTCGGACAGGCAGCGTAAAAAGGCCAGCATGATCCTGGTCTCGGGATAATCTTTTATGGTGACGTTGGAGGATGAGGCGCAGGGGATGCCCCGTTCTTTCAGCAGGGCGAGCACTGCTTCCACCTGGTCGTTTTTTCGGCAAAGGACGGCGGAAGAAAGGCCGTGTTTCCAAGGTTCGACTTCCTCCAATGGTTTGACAGCCGCCTCAAAAATATCCTTCGCGTCATCGACAAAACTTATGGAAGCAAAGCCTGAACCATCGATAGCGGAGACATGTTCACTGTAATCGACATCACTGGCCCATTTGGTGAAACAGGGCAGAGCGAAGACGCGATTTACCATGGTCAGGATATCCGGAACGGAGCGGTAGCTCGTGGAGAGCCGCTCTATTTCGAAGCCATCGCTGTAACGTTCGAGGAACTTGTTGAAGATCTCAGGGGAACTGCCGCGCCAGCTGTAGATGGATTGCTTGACGTCGCCAACCACGAAAAGACTTTTTTCCTCGTCGGATACCGCTTCTCCCACCAGGGGGTGCATGATCTCCCATTGCTGCCAGGAAGTGTCCTGGAACTCGTCTATTAGGAAATGGCTGATTCCGGCATTGAGCCGGAAATAGACGTCCAGTCCGATCTCCGGGATCGCCAGAAGTTTCGAAACGGCCAGGGAGACGTCGGAGAAGGTGAAGATATTCCGCTCGAATTTAAGGGCCAGCAGGACTTTCTGGTAATCCCGGGCCAGCTCGTAGGCCGCCGTCGTTTCGCCGCACTTTTTCATGATCTCGCGGGTGCCGAGATAGCGCAGCATATTTTTCAGATCCTCCAGCGACTCTTCCGTCAGCATCAGTCCGTCAATGGCCGACCAGTCAGGCTTGCCGTATTTAAGGAGATTTTTAACTTGGGAATTTTTATTGGTAAGATCAGAGCATTTCCCGGTAGATGCCGCTTTGGAAATAGCGTCGAAAAGCGTTTTCAAAACGCTTTCCTTCTTCGGAAGAGAAGTATGCAGTTCTTTCAGATCACAGGATGATACCGGGGAACTGAGTCGTATTTTCGCTACGGTTTCCGGCGGGATGGAGAGACTCTGCTTTCCCAGCCTCCCTAGCTCCTCCAGAACTGTTTTGGAGACGTGGCGCAGCTCTTTGTCTTCGCTCAGCGACGAGAGCAGGTAGAAAAGGCTGGCGGGCTTCCTGCTCTTCAGAACCAAAAGTTCGTTCAGAGCGTCTTTCAGCAATTGATTTTGGAACTTTTCGTCGAGGATCTCCACTGAGGGATCCAAACCGAGATCGAAAGCGAAACAGCGCAGAAGTTTATAGAAGAAACTGTCATAGGTTGAGACCTTGGCGAAAGGCAGTTCCTTGATAAGCAGCGCCAGCCATTTTTCGCAATCTTCCTTGCTGGGGACGCCGTCCAATTCCGCGGAAACATAAAGCTCCCGCAAATTTTTTTCGCAAAGAACGGCGTTCACCAGATCCAGCAGGATGCGCTGAAGCATTTCATGTGCCGCGGCTTTTGTGAAAGTGAGCGCCACTATCTCCGAGGGGCGGACACCCAGGCTCAGGAGCTTGATATAGCGCTTGGCCAAGCGGAAAGTTTTGCCCGTGCCGGCGGAGGCGATGATGGCGCTGTTGGCTATCATTGGCATAGCAGTTCCTCCACGGAAGCGAAGCGTTCCTCCGCGGACATTTCGCAGAAGAAACGGTAGGGACATTTTTCGCAGATCTTGTTTTTCGGATCGTAAACATTCCCGAAAGAACTTTCCCTAATATCCGCCAGTACGGCTTGTAGCCTGATCATGGGCGTTTCAAGTTCCCGCTCGAGATAGAAAGCGGTCTGCCGTTTCTCGCCGCTGAAACTAACGAAGGATGAGCGCCAGGACGACATCGGGTAACGTTCCTCAAGCAATGCGGCATAGGAGCTCATCTGCATATCGTCTTCCAGGTCTTTTTCCGTTTTCGCGGCGGCTCCGGTCTTGTAATCCACGACGCAGAATTCTTTTTCACCTTTCTGATCCAGTCTATCGAGACGTCCTGTGAGGACGATCCCGTCGATCTCCTTTTCCAGTTTTTCTTCCGCCTGCACTATCCGCCAGCCTTCCTCTTCGCGCCTGCAGTGTTCTAGAGAGAAGGGCTCGAATTTTCTTACGAGTTGATTCAGCTGGAATTCTGCCAGGGCGGGCGGAAAGCTTGTCAGTTCCCGACGTTTCACGGTTTCCAGGGAATCGATCAGGAATTTTTCGCATTCTTCGTAGTCAGTACTCAAGCGGCCTTCGATCTTCGCTTTGGCGAAAAGCTCCATTACTTCGTGGGCGATGTTGCCCAGGAAAAGGGGCGACAGTTCATTGTAGATCCTGCTTTTTCCTTCCACTCCCAGCTGCCGCAGGGCGAACTTGAAAGGACATTCCAGAAAATCGTTGAGCCTTGACACGCTGATGCGCTTAAGGCTATGCTCCAATTTTTCCCTGATATGAAAGCTGAGTTCTTTTTCGGGGATTTTTGGAAGGAAAAGGGAAGGGAAAAGCCTTTTTTCACCAGAACTTTCGGAGTAGAATTTCCTGATATATTCGGCCCTGGCGCGAATGCTCTCACTCTCGTCGCAAAGCAGCGGGGAAAGATCCCGGAAGGAGCCGTCCAGGGACTGTTTGCAGGAGAAGAGGCAGGTTTCCGCGGCAGGTTCCACGAGCGTTCTTAAAAAGTAGCGGTCTCTTCTCAGTATGTCCTCGCAATTCGTCATTCCAAGCCGCGTTTTGAGCTGGTCCGGCAGAAAAATATCGGCGGACTCTCTCTTGGGCAGAATGCCTTCGTTAAGGTCGCAGATAATTATGACCGGAGAATCGTCGAGGAAAACTTCCAGCCAGCCCGTAAGGTCTATGGCGTTCGTTTCAGTTTGAGAAGTAATATGGATCTTGCGCGCTGCTTTTGATAGGCGATTAAGGAAGGCGAATCCGGAAATGTTTCCTTCTCTGATTTTCGATGAAGACAGGGCTATGGCATACTCCGTCAGCTTTTCCCAAGCCGAGGCGTTCTCGGGGGTTTGGCCTGGTAAGATTTTAGCGAGAGTCTCCCTGAAGATTGTCAGCCATTCTTGTTTCAACCTTTCTTGACGCCAGGGCTCCAGAAACGCTTCCAGCCAGTCGTAGACTTGTCTCGCCGTTCCGTTGCCGGTCTTGGCGAACATCCAGTCTTTGGGATATTCGCCCAATGTTTTCTCGAGGCTGTCCAGCCAGCCTGGCAGAAAGTCTTCAAGATGATTTTTCGTCACGGCTCGTTCCAGGCAGGGCAGGCGCAGCGCTCTCAAGTAGGCGTAAACGTCCGGCTTTTCCAACAATTCAGTAATGGATCGCAGGAACATGCCGGCTTCCGTTTCCGCGAAAGGCCGTCCTGAGGCTTCGTGTATCTGGATCTTTGAGGTTTTTCCCAACTCTTTCAAAAAAGGAACGAGATCGCCGTCCTGGGTTGCCACGGAGACGTCGCTGCAAGACAGTTCGCCGTTGGGGGAAAGTTCTCTAAGTTTCGCGAAGACGCCTTCCGCTTCGGTTGGAGGATCGGAGAAGATCATTATCGATCCGGTTTTGGGAGAGAGGGGAGGGAAGAGAGCGTCTTTTTTGAGAAGGCCTTTTTCGTCGAACCAGTCTTCCCCGACCGCCATGACGCTGACGTCGAAGTCCGGCCTTTCGTAAAGCGCTTCCAAGAGAGGTATCCGTTCGCGATAGCCGATGACATACAGCTTTCTTTTTTCGCCGGGCGGTGAATTAAGAAAATCTTCAAGAGACAGGCACTCGTCCTTTAGCCCGCTTTTCTCAAGTTCCACGAGGTAGCGTGCAAAAAGCTCTTCCAATTCTTCCCAGCGCTCGCTTTCCCTTTCTCCGGCCATGTCTGCCAATGCTTCCCTGACTTTGTGGCAATTGACAAGATTCAGCGCCAGCTCTTTTCTCAGTTCCTCTAAACGCTCGCTGAAACTTATGAGCACGCTTTCCGGTATGTCCGTTTCCTCTGATCTGAGGGCGAAGACTTTTTCCAGACGGCCGCGCTCAGCGTCAAGGGCTTTCCTCCAGATGTCCAGGACCTCAAAGGGGGAGGCGAGGGAAACGCCGGCGGCCTCCCGGGCCAGGCGGCGCAGGAAAGAGATGTCGGTCTCCGTTTTCGGGGGAAGAAAAAGGATCTTCTCTTCGGCGCAAATTTCGGAGAGTATTTCCATCAGCCTTCTGCCGGCGCGCTTGCCTGGAAGGAGCATGGTGTAGTCCGAGAGGTCGAGGAGCCTTCCGGTCTTGTGCTTTAAGAAAAGCTCATACGCCAGGTCTTTTATGACTTGGCGGCGGGGAGGCATTGTTTTCAGGACTTCTATCATGGCTTCAATTATAGCAAAGACAAGCGGCTTTTGTGTGCTGATTTGTCGTAATTTTGTTACAATTGAGTTATAACCAAGGGGAATTGTTATGAAAAGGATTTTGCTTTGCGTTTCCGTTTTGGCGGCGGCCAATATCTTCGCCGCGGCGGAAAACGTCGGGATCTCGCCGAAGTTCGGCTACGTCTCGTTTTGGTTCAAGCCGAATTTCGCTGCCGACGACGGGAAGGATCATTTGATGCTGCAGATCGGCGGAAAAGAGAACGGCATGCTTTTGGAGAAGACCGCGAACGGGCTTCTGAGGATCAGGAACGTCTCGAGCGAGAAGACGGCCGCCACGAGAAGCAAGGTCGATTTCAAGGCGGGGGAGTGGCACCACGTCGCTTTTTCCTGGTTCGTGAACGACGAGGGCGTTCCCTGCGGCCTGCCTTTGTTTTTTGACAAGGAGTGCGTGGCCGGGGAAGTGCCGGGAAAGGACGCCTTCTTCGACGAGGGCGTTCCGGGGAAACTGGAAACGTTTTCCGACTGCGGGGAAATAAAGGATCTGGTCTTCCGCGGCGAGAAGCTGGGGAAAAGGTCTGCTTTGGACAACGCGGCGCTTTTGAGGACAGTCTACACGGATTACTTCAGGACCTTCCCGGCGGAGGAGATCGAGATCACTTGGGAGCCTTGGGGGATCCACGCGGACAAAAGGATACTTAAGGGATATTCGAAAAAGTTCGGATTAAGGGCGAAACGAAACGGCGTGTTCGAGATGGTGACGGACGAGATGAACGCCTACGGCAACTGGTCGTATTTCGACGCAAAACCATTCATTACTTGGACGACCGACAACGGCAACGCCCGTCCTGACGCAAAAACGCCTGCGGCCATAGAGGGCCTCGCGGAAGGGCCGGTCACGGTCAGGACTAGTTACCGGGGAAAAGAGGCGGCGTTCAAGACTTCCGTCATATCTTGCGAAAAGCCCGACATGACGGTGCAGTTCATCGAGCTTCTGCCGCGCTACAGCTACAAGGACCTTAAGACTAAGATCGCGCCGGGAGATTCTGTGACGTCCGTCGTGCATGTGGCCAACTACGGGCCGGTGACATCGCCTGCCGGACTTAAGCTGCGTTTCTGGGTGGGGGAAGAGTCGGCGCCTTTGTGCAGCAAATCCGTGGATCTGGAAAGTTTCGAGCCGCAGCAGATCAGGAAGTATTCCTTCGTTTGGACCTTCCCGAAAGAAAGCTTAATGATGAACGCCGAGGTGGCGCTGGATGACGATCTGTGCCTTGTCAACAATAAGGTCTCCGAATGGTGCGACGCGAGGCCCTTGTGGTTCGCTTTTTCGCCAATTGTCACAACGAATTATTTCAAGGAAAGGAAAATGAACTGCGTGGGGTCTTTCTCCATGTTCGACTGGGTGGCCGGGCACAAGCTGAAACTGGACTGGCTTCTAAAGAACACGGTCTATCCGGATATCTGCCCCAACGGCATCGAGGAGAAATACCGCATCGACAATCTTGTTTACCATTATTGGGAAAAGGACAAGGACAACCTTTATTTCAAGATGGAGGAATACAGGGACGGCGGCTTCCCCATAACGGACAATCCCAACGACCGCGCCTCGCACCAAGCGAGCGCGCCGCATTTCTCGTCGCTGAACGCTTCCGTGGTGCATGAGCTGGGGCACACTTGTCTGGCGCTTCCGGACGTTTACTCTTATCCCGTAAGGTGGCACAACGTTTTATTGAAAGACAAGGAGGGGAAATACTACGCCGGCGGAAGCAGGATGCCGAAGTTCGGCTCCGACATCATGTACAGTTCGGCCGAGAACGTGCCCTGCGGCTCCGCCTATACGCCTTTGATGAGCGGCTGCCACATGTGGATCAACCGCTCCAACGCCGGGAAGATCGTCTACTGCATGGGGTACAGGGGGCCGAGGTTCTGGGGCGTGCAGGGACGCTTCATTCCCATTTCCGAAAACATCCTTAAGATCTACGACGTCAACGACGAACCTTTGAAGGACGCGGCGGTCTACGTTTACCATGTCGCGCACGGAAAGATAAATTCCTTCGCGGACAAATATTTCGCGGACGTTCCGAAATTCAAGGGCTACACGGACAAGGAAGGGAAGTATCTCATCCCTACCGACACAGACAAGGATTGGGATTCCGTTTATACCGACCGCTTCGACGGCAGGACCGCGGTCTGGAATCCCTTCGGCATGACGACCGACGAAAGCAACGCGACCAAGGACGCGCCCTGCACGCCAAGCGTCTGGCACGTCGAGGGCCTGCTTTTAGTTAAGATCGAAACGGCTTCGGACGTGGACTTCCATCTGCTGCCCCTCTCCGAGTTCAACGAGCAGTTTTTTGCTGGCGACAGGATGCGCGGCGTATACGAGATCAGAACGCAGCTCACAAACACCAAGAGGCCGGGTCTTCGGGAGACCGACATCCCGGAAGAGTGCCGCAGATTCAACAGGGCGCCCGTGGCGCTGCTTTCTACGAATTACTTCAAGGTCAAAGCCGGGAAGACGATAAGGTTGGACGCCAAGGGAAGCTTCGATCCAGAGCTCCAGCCGCTTTTGTATTACTGGCATGACGCCAACAATTGGTACGCCTCCAATTTCAAAAGCGGCAGGGTCCAGGAGTTCAAGGCGCCCAATAAGCCCGGCGAAAAGATCAAAAAAGCCCTTTACGTCATAGACGGTATCCGGGCCAGCGAGCTTTTCGAATTCACAATAGAAGCGGAATAAAAAAACGCGCGGGGAACCTTTCCCCGCGCGAACCGTCCAGAGGGTCGGGATATTGACCGTTTATGGCGTTTTGGTCAGCGGACGGTTTTTGTGGAAACCGCAAGTTGAGTTTCCGCTTCCTATGATAGGAAAACGGGCGCGCTTTCATTGAGAGAAAAAAGGGAAAACAATCGTCTCCCTTTTCTGACAGAGGAAAGTTTGCTAGAATTAAGTTAGGAGGAAACATCAATGCCGCGCCCGCGTATTTTAATACTGCTGTTACTTTGTTTTTCGGCCTTCGCCTACGAAGGCACGAACGTTTCTGCCAAGGAGAAGCCGACGCCGAAAGCCAACCCCATGATCATCGACGGATCTCTTAGGCTCTCCATTCTGAACGAGGGCTGCATGCGGGTGGAGAAGGGCTCCTTTCATGACGAGCCAAGCATGTTCGCCCAAAAAAGGAAAATGGATTTCTTCGATTTCGAGATAGAGGACAGGGATGACCAGATATTAGTCAAAACGAAAAAGCTCATTTTCTTCGTGGACCGGCACCGCTTCATGGACCGCTTCGACGGTTTCACCTACGGCGTGGACGTCCCAGGCTACGGCTGCTGGCACGGCGACAACGGCGTGCCCGACCTGGAAGATCTGGGCGGCAGCATCGCCACGCTGGACGGCAAATGGGGAGCGTGCAAACTTGACGAAGGTTTTCTGAAAAGGGAAGGCTGGTGCGTCATCGACGACACCAAGACAGCGCTGATCAAGGCGGACGGAAATCCCGTCGTGAGGGAATACGGCCCGCTGGACCAGGACGTGTATGTTTTCTGCTACGGCAAGGATTACAGGCTCGGATTGGAGGAACTTTGCGACGTTTCGGGAAAGATCCCGCTGCCGCCCAGGTTCGCCATGGGTTCCTGGTATTCCAGGCACGCCATGTACACTTCAGATGATTACCGCAATATCGTGAAGGGCTACGAGGAGCAAGGATACCCCCTCGACGTTCTGGTCTGGGACATGGAGTGGCACGACAGATTTGGCAACAAGGGCTTGGGCCACTGCGGGACGCTCGGCTGGACGGGCTGGACCTGGAACCGTGAGCTTCTGCCGGACGCGGAGGAGCTTTTGAAAGAAATGCGCGGAAAGGGACTGCACATCGCCCTGAACGTGCATCCCGCGGACGGCATCCGCGACACCGACTTCTGCTACGAGGAATTCATGCAGGCTATGGGTGAGAGCACCGAGGGCGGCCGCATCATTCCCTTCCAGGACGGCAGCAAAAAGTATATGGACGCCTACTTCAAGTGCGCGCACGATCCCTTGGAAGCCCAGGGCGCGGACGTCTGGTGGGTGGACTGGCAGCAGGATTACCTTGTGCCTTATGTCACGGGAGTGCCTGGCTTGAGCCACTGGTCATGGCTAAACAAGCTCTACTACGAATACACCGACAGGCCGGAAAGAAGAGGCTTGTCGCTGGCGCGCTGGGGAGGACTTGGCGACCAGAAGCATCCCGTGGAATTTTCCGGCGACACCGGCGGGACATGGGAGATGCTGCAGTTTCAGGTCTGCATGACGCCTGTTTCCGCCAACGCGGGCTGCTGCTACTGGTCGCACGATCTGGGCGGCTTCTTCGCGGGAGACGACGGGGAAATATACGCCCGCTGGCTGCAGTTCGGCGCGCTTTCGGCGGTCTTCAGGCTCCATTCCGCCGGCAGCATCGACAAGCGCCCCTGGTTCTGGCAGGACTACGCCCAGAAGTCAGCGCGCGGCAGTTTCGACTTAAGGTCTGTGCTTATGCCGTACATCTACACAGCGGCGGAAAAACTTTACAGGGAATCGCTGCCTTTTATGAGGCCTTTGTATTATGATTTCCCCGAGGACGAGCAGGCTTACGTCACCCCGCAGGAATTTCTTCTGGGAGACGGCATGCTTGCGGCGCCTGTCGCTGAGCATGGCAGGGGAAAATCTTTCGTCGCCTCGAAGGTCGTCTATTTCCCCAGCGACGGCTGGGCGCAGTATTTCACGGGCGAAAGCTACGACAAGGGCTTTTCTTTGGTCAGCGCCGACCTCTACGAATTCCCGCTCTTCGTGAAGAAGGGCTATCCTCTGGTCCTCGGTCAGACCGGGAAAAGGATGGCCGATCTGCCAAGCGAACTGACCGTCATGATCTTTCCCACCGAAGGGGACGGCAGCGGTGAGAGCGAGCTTTACGAGGACGACGGCGTCAGCAAAGCTTATCAGGAAGGGAAATGCGCGCGCACCGCTTTCTCCTATCAGCGCGAAGGGTGCACCCACATCGTAACGATAGGGGAGACGAAAGGCGACTTCGAGGGCAAATATTCTGCGCGCCCCCTGAAGGTCGTCCTGCGCAACGTCGCCTCTTTCACGGCCGTGAAGTTCCAGGATCAGGACGTTGAGGCGGAATTCGATCCCGAAAAGCGGACGCTTACCGTCGCTTTGGCCGACACGCTGAAAGGAGACCTTGTGATAGAAGCTTCCACGGTAGAGCCCAAGGAGATCGCCGATACGGAAACAAAGAGGCGCCAGGCTCTGCTCGACGAGGACGACCAGGAGGGTAAACTCCTCGTCGCCGGCTGCGGCTTGGGGAAAACGAGCGAGAGCGCCTACGGCTACCGGGGCAGGGACGTTTACCGCTTCTTCCCAGGCGGCGTAGTTGAAGAAGCTGTCGTAACGAAAGAGGGGAGCGATGACACAGTTACGCTGAACTTCAAAGCCGGCAGCGCAAATCCTGTCGTCCTGCCTCCGCCGGACAAGGGCAAAGAAATGAAGGTGCGTTTTTCCGATCTTGAATTAAAATACTAAAAGGAGATACATATGCTAAACGTTTTTCTGCTAGCCTTCCTTGCCTGCGCGAGCCTGTTCGCCGGAGTGAAGGGGACCGAGGTGTCCACGGCTGTCACCCCGACCGTTAAAGCCAACCCCATGATCATCGACGGGCTGCTCAGGCTTTCCATCATCGACGAAGGCTGCGTCAGGATAGAAAGGGGAACCTTCCACGACGAGCAGACGCTTTTCGCCCAGAAGAGGGAAATGGATTTCTTCGATTTCGAGATCGAGGACAAGGACGACCAGATCCTCGTCAAGACGAAGAGCATCATCTTCTTCGTGGACAGGAATCACCCGGAAGGCTCGATGCTCGATCATAATTTCGGCGTGCACATGCCGGGCATCATGGTCTGGCGGCCCTCCTACGGCAAGCCCAAGCTGCACAACTTGGGCGGCAGCACCGGAACGTTGGATTCCAAGTGGGAGCCTTTCGAGCTTGACGACGGGCTCATGACGAAGGAAGGCTGGTTTATGTATGACGACACGACAAAGCCGCTCGTCGTTGACGGCGAGGCGAAGGTCAGGGAAGTCAGGGAAGGGGACATGGACATTTATCTCTTCTGCTACGGCAAGGATTATCAGAAAGGGCTTAAGGAACTCTGCGACGTTTCCGGAAAGATCCCCATGCCGCCGCGCTTCACCTTCGGTTCCTGGTATTCCCGCTGGTACTCCTACACTTCCGACGATTACCGCAACCTGGTAAAGGAATACGAGGAGAAAGGCTATCCCCTGGACGTCCTGGTCTGGGACATGGAGTGGCACGACAGGAAAGCCACCAAGGGATTCTGGGTAGACAAAGGCTGGACGGGCTGGACCTGGAACCGGGAACTGCTGCCGGACGCCGAGGACCTCCTGAAGGAAATGAGGGAAAAAGGACTGCACATCGCCCTCAACGTTCACCCTGCCGACGGCATCAGGGACCACGAATGGTGCTACGAGGATTTCATGAAAGCCATAGGGGAGAGCACGGAGGGCGGAAGGATCGTGCCCTTCCAGGCCGGCAGCAAGAAATATATGGACGCCTATTTCAAATACGCCCACGAACCTCTTGAAAAGGAAGGCGTGGACGTCTGGTGGGTGGACTGGCAGCAGGACAGCCTGTATCCTCATGTTTCCGGCGTTCCCGGCCTGAAACACTGGACTTGGCTGAACAAGCTCTACTACGAGCACACCGACAGGCCGGATCAGCGAGGGCTCTCGTTTGCGCGCTGGGGAGGTCTTGGCGACCAGAAGTACCCCATCGAGTTTTCCGGCGACACCGGCTGCTGCTGGCCGATGCTGGCTTTCGAGATCGCCATGAATTCCTGTTCCGCCAACGCCGGCTGCTGCTACTGGTCGCACGACATGGGCGGGCATTACGGCAGGAGGGACCCCGAGCTTTACGCCCGCTGGCTGCAGTTCGGCGCCACCACCGCCTCTTTCAGGATCCATTCCACTTACGACAAAACGCTCGACCGCCGGCCCTGGCTGTGGGGAGAGTTCGAGCCTTCCCTTAAGAGCAGCTACGCTTTGCGCTCCCAGCTTCTACCTTATATATACACGGGCGCGCACAAGCTCTACGAGGAATGCCTGCCTTTCATGAGGCCTTTGTACTACGATTATCCATCCGACCGTGATTCCTATGTGAATCCCCAGGAATATCTGCTGGGCGACCACATGCTCTCGGCGCCCATAACCAAGCCGGGCAGGGGAAGCGACTGGCTCGCTTCGCAAGTCGTCTATTTTCCCTCGGACGGCTGGGCCGATTACTTCACCGGCGAAAGCTACGATTTGGGATACGCGCTCGTATCCCGCGGGATAATGGAAATGCCGCTCTTCGTGAAGAAGGGGACGCCGCTGCCATTGGGCAGGATGGGCAAGAGAATGGCCGACCTGCCGGAAACCATCGACATCATGATCTTCCCGACGGACGGCGACGGCGAGGGCAGTTTCAGCCTTTACGAGGACGACGGCATTACGCCTAACTACAAGAAAGGCGAATACGCTTTCACGAACTTCCGCTACATCCGCCAGCTCAACAGTCATTTCGTCTTTATCGGCGACCAGAGGGGCAGTTTCAAGGGGCAGATGAAAGACAGAGGCTACACAGTCACAATTCGCAATGTTTCCTCTTTCGAGGGCGCGCTCTTCAACGGCGAGCCGGTCAAGACGGAATACTCGGCGGCCGCCCGCACGGTCAAAATATACCTGCCCAAGGGCGCGGAAGGGAAATTGAACGTTTCCGCCGCGGTCGCGTCAAGGGAAGAAGTCAGCAGGGACGCCGCGGCCTCCCGCGCCGAAAAGCTCGATCCCGAGGACAAGGAAGGAAGACTGCTGGCCGGCGGCTGCGGCCTGGGCATGACCGACGAATCGCGCTACTACCTCGACGGCCGGGAAGTCTGGCGTTTCTTCCCGGGCGGACAAACGGAAAGCTTCACCTTAAAAGACCAGGATACGGGCTGCACGGCCGAGTATAAACTCGTGAAAGGCAGCGTGAAGCCCCAGCTTATGCCTCCGGGCAACTGGACGCTCACAGTAGACGGGGCGGAGGTGAAAAAACAGTGACCCTCCAAGGGCGCTTACTTGACTTATCGGAGTGAGGTTTGGTAGAATGTGCCTAGTTAACAATCCAATGTGTGTGAGACCGTGATGAATACTCGTACAAAACTTCTTAGTTTGGCCGCTTTGACGGCCATGGTATGCCTTTTCGTTGGCAACGCGGTTGCCGACGGCGACGCGTTCGCTGACGAGCCCGCTCCCGCTCCGGTCCGCACCTACGCTCCGAGAGCCTTCTCCTGCGGCGGCACCGACGAGATCGTCGTCACGGCCCCCGGCGAATGGCAGGTCGGCGAGAGCCAGGTCTGCGTCATCCGCTTCAGGGCGGCCAACCGCTACCAGACCTGCCAGGTCGTCCATCCGATGGCCAACGGCCTCGAGTGCGTCGGCACGCAGCCCCAGGCCACCAGATCCGGCAACAACATCGTCTGGGATCTGGGCAGCGTCGAGAGAGGCGAGGAAAGGACCTTCCAGGTCCAGTACCGCTCCATAAACGACGTCGATCTTAAGCTCTGCGCTTTCCTGCAGACGACGAGCTGCTCCTGCTCCGCCGCCAAGACGGTGAGAGCGCGCATCGCCATCGAGAAGACCGGCCCTGAGACCGCGGTCCTCGGCGAGAACGTTCCCTATACCATTACGATCTCCAATGTCGGCGACGGCACCGCCAAGAACGTGGTCCTGAACGACTATCTGCCGGAGGGCCTCCGCCACAGCAGCGGCTCCTCCCAGCTGAGCCAGGAGATCGGTTCCCTCGCTCCGGGCGAATCCAGGACGCTTTCCCTTGCCGCCACGGCTGTCGCCCGCGGCAGACACTGCAACCGCGCGGTCGTGACGACCTCCAACGCCGGCACGGCTGAATCCACCGCCTGCACGGTCGTCCAGGAACGCCAGCTGCAGCTGACCAAAGACGGCACGCCCAGCCAGTTCCTCGGCCGCAAGGCTAACTACAACATCGTCGTTACGAACCCTGGCGACGCCGGCCTGACCGACGTCGTTGTCGTCGACACGCTCCCGCCGCACACGACTTACGTCTCGTCCAGCGGAGGCCAGGTCCAGGGCAACCAGGTCATATGGCGTCTCAACACGCTCGGCCCCGGCCAGTCCCAGACCTTCAACGTGACCGTCACCTGCCATACGCCCGGCACGCATGTCAACACCGTCACGGCCGAGTGCCGCGAAGGACTCCGCAGACAGGCTGAAGCCCCGACCGTCTGGCGCGGCATGCCGGCTGTCAGAGTCGAGGTGGTCGATGATCCCGACCCGGTCGAGATCGGCGGCGAAACGGTCTACACCATCTCCGTCATGAACCAGGGCACTGCTCAGGACAGCAACGTCGAAGTTACGGCGGTCTTCCCGAACAGCTTGAAGCCTCTGGCCGTGTCCGGAGCCATCGGCAGCCAGATCCAGGGCCAGAAGGTCATCTTCGCTCCTGTCCCGACGATCCAGCCCAAACAGGAAATAATCTATAGAATAAAGGCCCAGGCTCTGAGCGTCGACGACGCGCGTCTCAGAGTATACGTGAAGACCAACTTGCTTGAGACTCCGGTCTGCGAAGAGGAATCCACGCACCTGTACTGATATTTTTTAGTTCCATAAGCAAAAGGCGGGTAGCGCCCGCCATAACAGTTAAACGTTTAACAACTAAGGAGAAAAGAAGTGAAACTTCTCAAAAGCCTCATGGCCCTCAGCCTCGTTGCCTGCTTAGTCGCCGGCAGCGCCATCGCTGATTGCGCCCCCATCACCCAGAACGGTTCCGCTGCTTGCACCAGCTTGGTCGGCATCCAGTATGCCGGCACCACTGAAGTCAGCTTGAATGAACAGTTCAGCAGCCAGATGATCGTCACCCCGAATCAGGACGTGGCGGAAGTCGTGGTCAAGAGCTCCGTTCCGGAAGGTCTGACCTACGTCAGCTCTACTCCTGCCGCTCAGGTCAACGGCACGTCCCTGACCTGGACTCTCGGCGACCTGGATGCTTTCCAGTGCCAGAACATCGAGATCAACTGGCAGGCCAACCAGGAAGGTACCTTCAAGCAGTGCGCTTACGTCATTGCTTACCCCCGTACCTGCTTCGTGGTCAAAGCCACCAACCCCAGAATCGAAGTCGAAAAGACCGCTCCTGAGACCGCTCTGGTCGACCAGCCCTTCACCTACACCGTCACCATCAAGAACGTTGGTTCCGGTTTAGCCAAGAACGTGGTCGTGACCGATACCCTCCCCGAGGGCGTCTCTCTCGTCTCCGATCCTGAAGCCCGCACCTTCACCATGACCGCCGGCGACATGATCCCCGGCTGCGTCAAGACCGCTTCCTTCCAGGCTGTTGCCAAAGATCGCGGCACTTACTGCAACAAGGTCACCGCTAAGGGCGACAACACCAACCAGGCCGATGCTCAGGCTTGCACCAAGGTCTTCAAGCCTCAGTTTGAGATCTACAAGTCCGGCACCGAATCCCAGCTGGTCAACAAGAAAGCCAACTACACCATCACCGTGGTCAACACTGGCGACACCACGTTCGAGAACTTCACCGTTTCCGAACAGCCCGGCGCCAATCTGCAGGTCCTCGACGCCAACGGCGCTCAGGGCAACACCTGGACCGTCCCGTCCCTCGGCCCCGGCCAGAAAGTTGAATTCAGCGTGGTCGCCACCTCTCCTGTGGTCGGCGAAACCACCAACTGCGCCACCACCACCATCGACGGTGTGACCAAGCAGGCTTGCTGCAACACCAAGTGGTACGGCCAGGCCGCTCTGCTGATCGAAATGGTCGACGATCCCGACCCGATCCAGCTCGATGCTGAGCCCGCTGAAGAAGTGACCTACACCATCACCGTGACCAACCAGGGCACTGCTGATGACTCCAACATCACGATGAAGGTCGTGTTCCCGGCCGAGATCACCCCGATCTCCTGCGGCGGCGCCACCAACGGCACTGTCACCGGCAAAGAAGTGACCTTCGAGACCGTTCCTGTTCTCGTGCCGAAGCAGGCTGTGACTTGGACGATCAAAGCCAAAGGCGAAGCCGTTGGCGATGCTCGTATCAAATCCTACCTGAACTCCGACCTGCTCAAGAACCCGGTCGTGGAAGAAGAATCCACTCATGTGTATTAATCTTCCTTAAAGGAGCAAAAAGAACGGCCCGCGCAAGCGGGCCGTTTTTTTATTCTTGTCTGAAAACAAAAAAGCCTTTCCTCACGGAAAGGCTTGATATTTGGTGGACCGGAAGAGGATCGAACTCTCGGCCTCAGCATTGCGAACGCTGCGCTCTCCCAGCTGAGCTACCGGCCCGTTTTTTCTCGAATTTGTAGGAAGCATTGTAGCAAAAGGGGCTTCCAATGTAAAGAAGGGGAAAGGGGGCTTTTGTTGACTTGTTTTCCGCTTTCTGTTATCCTTACTATTCACAGAATGGATAATTATGACTGAGGAAGCGAAAAAAAACGAGGGCCGTGCCCTTATCATCATACCGACCTACAACGAGCGGGAGAACGTCGTCAAGATGCACGGCGCTCTTAGGTCGCTGTACCCTTCCGTCAGTCTCCTTTTCATCGATGACAATTCGCCGGACGGCACGGGCGCCGTCGTTGACGAGCTCTGCGAAAAAGATCACCTTACCCACGCCATCCACCGCGAAGGGAAGCTGGGCTTGGGAACTGCTTACATCGCGGGCTTCCGCTGGGCGCTCGAAAGGGATTACGAATTCATTTTCGAGATGGACTGCGACTTGTCCCACGACCCCTCCTACGTGGCGGATTTTCTGCACGTGGCCGGTTCCGCCGACCTCGTTCTCGGTTCGCGCTACACTTCCGGGATAAGCGTCATCAACTGGCCGTTGCGCCGCGTCCTGCTTTCCGTCTTCGCCACGATGTACGTCAAAGTCATAACCGGGCTGCCCGCCAACGACGCGACCGGCGGTTTCAAGTGTTTCAGGCGAAAAGTGCTCGAGTCTATCGATATGGACAACATCCGTTCCAACGGCTACTCCTTCCAGATAGAGCTGACCTACTACGCCTGGATCAAGGGATTCAAGATCAGGGAAGTGCCGATCATTTTCTACGAAAGGAGCAACGGCATCTCCAAAATGAACAAAAAGATCGTTTACGAGGCGGTCTTCATGGTTTGGCGCCTCCTTTTCGCGCATCTGTTTGAGAAGAAGCCTCAAAAGCGGTCTTTTTACGAACCGGAACTGCTCCCCAAAAAGGAGATCTGAAAATTATGAAGCTTATCGACCGTTATCTCATAAAGTCTTTCTTCCTGCCGCTCTTTTACTGTCTGGCGGCCTTTTTGGTCCTGTTCTTCGCTTACGACATGACCAACAACCTCTCCGATTTCCTTGAGGAGGAGAAGACCGTCAGAGAGATAGCGACCTTCTACGTCATGAGGATCCCCGAGATCTTTTCGATCGTCATGCCGTTCGCGGTCTTGCTCGCGATCCTTTACTGCCTGGGAAACCTCAGCAGGACCAACGAGATCATCGCCATGCGCGCCAGCGGTATCGCGCTTACCAGGATCATCAGGCCGTATCTTTGCTGCGCGCTTCTCATTGCGCTGGCCACTTTCGGCCTCTCCGAATACTGCGGCCCCATAGCCAGGAGGAAAGCGCAGGAGATCATGCCGAAGAAAGCCTCTACTTTGACGCAGAGCATCAGCCAGGGGCAGAGCACGTCTTTCGTCACCTTCGAGAACACGAAAGCCAACCGCGTTTGGAACCTCCAGGCGACCGACGATCCCAACAAATTCCGCTACATCTCGATAAGGCACTACAAGCCCAGCACCCGCCGCATAATAAGGCAGCTGGAAGCCGACAGCGCCGAATACATCGCGGGCTACGGCTGGTACTTTTTCAACGTCAAGGAAATAATCTACGACGCCGACGAAAAGCCCAAGGACACTTCCAACTACAAGAAGAGAAGGATCTCCGTTTACGACGAGACGCCGGAAGTGATCGTAAGCCACGCCATCGACGACGAGATGAACATGAACCTGAAGGAGCTGAAGAACGCCGCCCGCACGGTGAAGGAGGAGTCCAGCCGCTATTATTCCCTGAAGGCCGACCTGCACCGCCGCTACGCCATGCCCTTCGCCTGTTTCGTCTTCGTTCTTCTGGCCGCGCCGTTCGGCATCTTCCACACCAGGGCCGGCATGATGAAGGGCGTTTTGACGAGCATTATCCTTTGCCTTGGCTACTTTGTGGTGGCTTATTTGCTCATCAATTTGGCAAAGGAAGGGAAAGTCAACGCCATCGTAGCCTGCTGGGCTGCCAACGTCGTCTTTTTGGGCGTCGGCGCCTATCTCGTTTACCGCATGCGCTGAACTTTCACCCAGGTCTCGAAAACGCCTTCCGGAAAAGCGCTCTCTTCCGTTTTTTCCCATCCCTTTAGATCGATTGGGAAAAGCGTGTCGCCGGAGTATTCTTTTTTTAAGCGCGTGAGGTATATCACGCTTGTTTCCGGCTCGAACAGTTTGTAGATCTCGGCTCCGCCTATCACGAATGGCTCGGGATCGGCGCCCAAAGCGATTTTAAGGGCTTCCTCTTTCGAGGAGGCTATCTCTATACCCTCCGGCGCCGAAAAGCCCCTACGGCTAAGCACAATCAGTTTGCGGCCGGTAAGCGGGCCCATGTACGACTTGCGGCCCAGTATCAAAGCGTGCCCCATGGTCAATTTTTTAAAACGCGCCATGTCAAGGGGAACGTTCCAGGGAAGAGCCCCCGCTTTCCCGATGACTCCGTTTCCGGCCACGCAGGCGATCGCCCTTAATTTCATGCTTCCCCTTTAAGCTGCCTATAGGCTGTGGCGCGCAGGGTGAAGTCGAAGCTTCTTGTAGGTATGGTGGAGAGCCCCAGGGTGAAAAAGGCGGGGATGTGCAGAATGAAGGCCGTAAGCACCAGAACCCAGACCGCGAACTGGTTGCCCCTGGTAAGCGACCAGCTTTCACCCAAAGCCGTGAAGGGGTTGGCGGAAGTCTCGGTGATGATGTAGTCCGTGAAGTACCAGCGGGAATAAAACCACAAGCCCCCCAGGAGCCACAGTAGCAAGGCAAGAAGCGCGAGAAGAGGGGAGATGAAAAATAAGATGACGCCCGCGAACAGGGCCGGGAAGAACAGAACGACAAAAGGCGCCAATTTTATGAAAGCCAGAACGACATAGGAGAGCGACAAAAGCAAAGAGCGCGCCAGCCCCCGGTTCAGGTCCTTTCTGCCTTCCTCGTCATCCCTTGCGGTGGCTCTCTTCGAGCAGAGGATCAGAACGACCTGCAGAACGATCGTCACGACGGCAAGCCCCGCTAGGATCGCGAAACCCTTCTTTCCTTTCACGTTCTCCTTCCTTTTGGCCTGGTAGCTTTCCAGGAAGCGCTGGAGCTTTTCAACCTTCTCCGTTCCGTCCACGGAGTCGTCGTTCATTATTTCGGAGAAGGCCTGCAGTTCCTCTTGCGTTTCCTCAAGGCTCGCTTTAAGGTCGCCTTTGACGAGGAAAAGGGAATAAAGGCAGGGGACGGCCGCCACCAGGCACAGAAGAAGCCACCACTTGGAAAAGCTTTTCAAGGCGGCTTTGAAACAGGGGATGATGAAAAGTTTATTCATGCTTTGATTGTAGCAAAAATCGCAATTGGGGAGGAAGTTCGGTTTATTTTTCGCTTGCGTTTTGTTATAATACACCTTAGTTAAGGGGTCATTATACGCCCCGCGATACTTTTAACCAACGAAACAAGGATCTTATGAAACGCTTATTCTTCGCCCTTCTGGCGCTTTCTTTCGTCTCCGCGCTTATGGCCGATGAGATCTGGACGGAAAAAGCCCAGAACCCTTCCTGGTGGCCGTACCGTCATTACAACGCCTCCAGCCCCTCGGCCAGGCCCGACCTCGTCGAATGGTACGCCGACCTCGAGCCGCCCTGCCCGACCAACAGGACGGTCACG
>JAGCTE010000016.1 GCA_017963805.1 bacterium
GCCGGAACGCACATCCTTGACGTCGTCCTTGAGGTGCTTCAGGGTGAGGATGTCGCCGTCGAAGACAACGTCTTTGCCCCTTATGACCCTCACCTTGTCGCTGCGGTGGATCTCGCCGCTCACAACATGGGAGCCGGCCACGAAGCCGCCGGGGATCTTGAAGATCTGCCTAACTTCGGCAATGCCGGTCTCTTCCTCGTGGAAGGTGGGCTCCAGAAGACCCATCAAGGCTTTCTGGATCTGTTCCGTGGCGTGGTAGATGACGTCGTAGGATCTGATCTCGACGCCCTTGCTCTTCGCTTCGGCGCGGCTGCTTTCCGGCACCGAGGTCTTGAAGGCTATGATGATGCCGTTGCTGGCGTAAGCGAGGTTGACGTCGCTTTCCGTAACGTCGCCGACGGCGCTGTGGATGACGGTGACCTTCGCCTCGTCGGTGGTCAGCTTCTCAAGCGCGGCGTGCACGGCTTCCGTAGTGCCCTTGGTGTCGCCCTTGACGATCAGAGCCAATTCCTTGGCGCTGTCGGAATTCTTCATGTTCTTGTAGAAGTTTTCCAGGTTCACCTTGGTCGTTTCGGCGTGCTTCCTGAGGCGCTCCTCTTCCTTGCGTTTCTCGGTCAGTTCCTTGGCCAGTTTCTCGCTGGCGGCGACCTTGAATTTGGCGCCGGGCTGCGGGACTTCCGTGAAGCCCAGGATCTGTACAGGCTGGCTGGGGCCGGCCTCCTTGAGGTCGTCGCCGCGGTAGTTCTTCATTGCCCTGGCCTTGCAGTAGCAGGTGCCGCAGACGATAGGATCGCCGACTTTGAGGCGGCCTTTCTGAACGAGCAGCGTGACGCTGGTGCCGCGTCCGGGATTGAGCTCGGCCTCGAGGACTACGCCTTCGGCGGGGCCTTCGGAGCGGGCTTTCAGCTGCATGATCTCAGCCTGAAGCGCGATGCGCTCCAAAAGATCGTCCAAGCCCTGTTTGGTGTGAGCTGAAACTTTCACGCACTGCGTGGTGCCGCCCCATTCCTCGACGAGGATGTTGTTTTCGGAAAGCTGCCTGATGACGCGCTCGGGATCGGCGCCGGGCAGGTCCATTTTGTTGATGGCGACGATGATCTCCACTTTGGCGGCGCGGGCGTGGTTGATGGCTTCCAAAGTCTGCGGCATGATGCCGTCGTCGGCCGCCACCACAAGGATCGCGATGTCGGTCGCGTTGGCGCCGCGGGCTCTCATGGTCGTGAAGGCCTCGTGCCCCGGAGTGTCGATGATCGTGATGTGGCCCTGCTTGGTGTCGACTTCGTAAGCGCCGATGTGCTGGGTAATGCCGCCGGATTCGCCCTGGGCTACTCTGCTCTGGCGGATGGCGTCGATAAGAGAAGTTTTGCCGTGGTCAACGTGTCCCATAAAGACGACGACGGGAGCCCTGGGGGCTTCTTCCGCGGTGAATTCCTCTTCGTGTCCTTCCTCGCTGAAAGTCTCTTCCTCGAGATTTTCCTCTTTGCTCTTGACCTGAACATTGACGTTCAGTTCGGCGGCGGCCAGGACGACATGATCTTCGTCCAGGGCGCTGTTGATGTTAAGCATCTCACCCATCTTGAAGAAAACTTTGATGATGTCGCCGACCTTGACGCCGATCTCCTGCGAGAAGTCTCTGACGCTGATAGGAACGGAGACTTTGATATCGCCTTTAACAATATCAGCCTTGGTCGGCTGAGCCTGGACCTGAGGCTTCTTCGTTTTGCGGCGTATCCTGTATTCGCCTTCTTCTCCGGCTCTCTCGTCGGCGTTTCTCTGACGCAGGGAGGCCTGGGAGGAGATCCTGGGCCTGTTCATCATCTCTTCCCTGGAGGCGGAAGACTTGTAATCTTTCTCTTTGTCCTTCTTGCCGCGGCGGGAGTCGCCTTTCCTGTTGGCGTCGGGCATGGGGCCGGCGGGCTGGGCCGCTGCGCTGGGTTTTCCTGCGGCAGGGCGCTGGCCTTTGTCAGAAGTTTCGCCCTTCTTGGCGTTTTTCTTCTTGCCTATTTCGGGCGGACGCCAGCCTTTCAAGCGGTCCAGAGGAACGGTCTCGGTGACGCGGGGCAGATCCTCTTTCTGCTGGGCCACGAAGGATTCCACGGAAACGGTGGAAACGGGCTTGACGGCGTCCCTGACGATGCGGGCCGTCTCTTCCTCTTTGGAAGCGGCCGGCGCTTTCTCTTCTTTTTCGGGCTCGGCGGGAGTTTCCGCTTCCTCGGCCTTAGGCTCTTCAATCGCGGGCGCCTCTTCAGGCGGCTTCGCTTCCGGCTCCGGTTCTTTCTCGGCTTCCGGTTCTTTTTCCGGTTCGGGAGCCGTTTCGATCTCCGGTTCGCTTGCGGGCTCTATTGCCTTCTCTTCCTGGGCAGGTTCGGAGGGAGCGGATTCTAAAGAAGCTTCCGGAAGCTCTTCCGGCTTTTCAGGCTCTTCCTGAGGCTCAACGGGAGCGGGCTTTTTGAAGTTGATCTTCTTTATTACGATCTTGACTTTCTTTATGCGCGGATCCGCGGAAGACTCAACGTTCAGGCCGTCGTCGGAACCGCTGTCCTCCTCGCTCTCGGCCTCGCGTTTTGCTTTATCCTCCGCCGCCTTCTTTTTGGCTTCCTCCTCCATCTCCTGCTGCTTTTTCAGCTTGGCGGTGATGGGCGTTTTCTTCTGAGCGGGGGCTTCCGGCTGCTCTTCCGCGCTCTTGGCGGCGGAAGTTTTCTTAGCCGCGCCCGCCGAGGCTTTCTTTTGCCCGGCGGCTTCCTCTTTTTTCGCGGGAGCTTTCTTGGCCGCCGTTTTCTTGGCGGGGGCTTTTTCCTCGGATGAGGATTCCGTCTTTTTCTTGGCGTCGGATTTGGGTTTCGGCTCTTCCGCTTTCGGCTGCGCTTCCTTCTCCGCGTTTTTGTTCACCGCCATGGCGGCCCTGTTTTTCTCGCGGTTTTCGAAGGCCTCCGTAACGGCATTGAAAAGCGGCCGGTACTCTTTGTCCGGGAAGACGTCCGTGGGCTTGAAGGGGCCCAGTCCTTTTTTCTTAAGGTAGTCCCTTACTTTATCGGAAAGGTAGCGGCGGTCGGTCTCCGTTTTGCAGCGGAATTCCTCCCTCATGCCTTTAATCATTTCGTCATAATTCATATATTATTCTTCTTCCTCTCCATCCTCGTCCGCGGCCTGAAGCTCAGCCGCTTTGGTCTGGCTGATGACGTTAAAGGGGTGTCCGATAAGTTTGGAGATCATGCGGACGTTCTGACCGGAACGGCCGATCGTGGCTTCGAGCTGATCGTCGGGAACGACCGCGACTACCATCGCGTCGTCACCCTCGCCGCAGTAATACTCTAAGATCTCGGTGGGTTCGACGGCGTTCTTCAGAAGCGTTTCAAGGTCGTCGCTCCACCTGACGATGTCGACTTTCTCGCCGTTGATCTCCTGAACGATGGATTTGACTCTCGCGCCGCGGACGCCGACGCAGGCGCCGACGCAGTCGACCTTCGGGTCGTGGGAAAGGACCGCGATCTTGCTTCTCAAGCCGGCGATCCTCGCCACCGCCTTGATCTCGACGATGCCGTCGTAGATCTCGGGGACTTCGATCTCGAAAAGACGGCGGACCAAGGCCGGGACGGCTCTGGAAAGAACCACTCTCGGGCTCCTGCTCTCTTCGGAATCCTTGACGTCGCTTACGACCGCGCGGATCCTGTCGCCCACTTTGTAATGTTCCCTGCTGACCTGCTCGCGGCGCGGAAGGATGGCTTCGGTGCGGTCTAATTCGACGATGTAGGAGCCGCGCTCCATCCTTGAGACGGTGCCGGAGACAAGGTCGCCAATTTTGTCGCTATATTCCTTAAGGATCATGTCGCGCTTGGCTTCCCTGATCCTCTGGAAGGTTATCTGCTTGATAGTCTGGACGTCGATGCGGCCGAAGACCTGGTCGTATTCGTATTCGATGGGACCCACTTCCATGCCGGGCTCAAGCTCGACGTCCCTGAGGTCAGGGCAGCGCTTTTTAGCCTCGTCGACCGTCAGGTGATGGCCGATCTCGGGATCTTCCACGATCTCGCCGTCTTCGTTCCGCAGGCTTTCCTCGTAATCGTCGGGAACGATGACGAAAGTGCTGGACATGTTGATGGAGCCGTCCTCGGCGTCTATCGAGACGGTTATGGGAGGAAGATCGTCCTTTTTCTTAGCCACCGCCTCGATGCTCTTTTCCAGTATCGTTGCGATCGTGCCTTTGTCAAGGCCGTGTTCTTTTTCCAGGTAGTCGATCAAGGTTGAGATCTCGCTTTTCATTTTTGGGTCCTCGCTTTAAGTTTCTATTCCCTTAAGAAACAAAAAAAGCGGATGACACCACCCGCTTCTTTATCCTTAAAGAAGTTTCAATTCTCAGATATGTTATCAAAAAGGCCTTTTAAAATCAACACGCCGTGATTTCGGCAGTTTAGAGCCCGGCGGCGGAGACCAAAGCGGCGGTCGTGAAAGAAGCTAAGACCGCGGCGAAAAGCGCCCTGAAAAGCAGATTTGAAAAGGTTTCCAGCCTTTTGGAGTCAAGCAAGGGAGAGACGAGCCCGAAGAGAATGGCAACGGTCCCGAAATTCGCGAAACCGCAGCAGGCGAAGGTCGCGATCCTCAGCGTTTTCTCCGAGAGCGAGCCCGCGATCTTGATCAGCTCTTGGTAAGCGACGATCTCGTTGAGGACCACTTTGCAGCCCAAAACGTATCCGACCTTCGAGCATTCCGCGGCGGGAACGCCCATTAGGATTGCGAAAGGCCAGCCTAGGAAGCCGAAAAGGCCCTGGAGCGAGATCTCCGGGTAATTCGGGAAAAAGGCCCTGGGAGAAACAAGCAGCCTGTTGATGAAATAAATGGCGGCGGAAATGGCGATGAGCATGGCGATGACGCTCACGGCCAATTTGAGGCCCATCAGGGCCCCTTTCGCGAAGGATTCGGCAATTCCCCTGCCGGACATGAGATCGGCCTTTATTTCGTCCTCAGGCGCGCTCTCCTCCTCTTCCGGGCACATGAGCGCGGCGAACATCACACCGGAGGGCGCTGACATGAAACTGGCGAGGACAAGGTCGCCGGAGGAAATGCCCATGGATGACAGCAGAGGCATGAGGGCGAACGATATCGTGGCCAGCGAAGAGACAAGCAGGATCATCAGTGAGCGCTTGCTCATTTTCGGCACGTAAGGCGTCAGAATGCTCACCGTGACGCCGACCCCGAAGAAGATCGAGCAGGCGGCGGCGAAAGCGGCCGAGCCGTCGATCCCGAAGAGTTTCTTAAAGAGTTTGGCTATCCAGGATATGACTTTCTGCGGTATCCCAAGGTAGTATAGAACGCCCATGAAAGCCGAGATCATTATGATCGTGCAGAGGCAGTTCAGGGCGAAGTACATTCTGATGTCGACGCTGCCGAAAACGCTCCTGCCGCCGGCCGCGGCGGACTCGCCCAAAAGTTTGAAGAAGCCGCCCAGATACTTATAGGCGGCGCCGTCGGGCTTCATTAGAAAAACGAAGGCGGCCTGTAAAAGCAGACCGCCCGCGACTATTCTCCAGGGCCACCTTTTGAAAGCGCGCTTTCCCCTCAAAAGAGTGGCCAGGAGAACAAAGGTTATGACGCCCAGGAATGCCATGTCATCTGGTCAAAAGATAAGCCAGCATGTTGATGAACATCTTGTGGGCGTTGTCGATGTGAGGGAGGCTGTCGGCGTTGACGCAGACGTTCTTGTTCCAGCGGGCGAGGTGGCCTTCATAGCACCAGCCCTTGACTTCGGAGGAATAGCCTCTCTTGACTTTCGTCCAGTTGTCCACGACCACAGGCCACATCAGTTCGCCGTAGTCGTTCAAGTTGTAGATGACCGCGATGCGGTCGTCGACCTCGATGACTTCCAGCGGTTCCTTCCAGTAGTTCATGCCTTCCGGCACTTCCTTGAAGATCGTGAAAGCCTCGTAGATCGGGTGCTTCATATCGATGGCGTGCAGCGGGAAGTTGGGCATGACGCGGTTCATTTCCCTGCGGAACGCCATGTCGAAGCGCGATCTTCTGCCGGGCAGGGCGCTGTTGGCGATAATGGCGCCGCCTTGCATGATATAGGCTCTCAAATTCTCCACTTCCGCTTCCGTAAGGACGAAATTGTCATGTCCCGTGAAATAGACGAAGGGGCTCTCGTGGATCTCCTTGGAGTCGGCTCTCACGACCGTGACGGTGTCCTGGTTCACGCGGATGTTGGTCCTCTTCCTTATTTCGCCGATAAGGTTCGGGATCGTGCCGTGCGCCGGGTCGACTTTCTTATCGTTTTTCACCAGTTCGCAATACCAGTCGCCGCCCTCGTACTCGACCACCACGAACTTGTCGATGACGGCCTCGACGGTGCTGCCGTGGCCGGCCACGCCGTATTTCTTACGGTAGTCGGAATTCATTTTCTGCCTGACGCCGCGGCCGACTTCCTTGGCCGTGTCGAACTCGATCTTGGTCTTCTTCATGATGACCTGGGTCTTCGGCAGAAGTTTCGAGGTGATGTCTTTCTTGACCATCATGCGGTCGTTGATGTCCGGCATGTTTTCCGTCCTGGGAGGGGGCGGCGCCATCGTCACCGGGATGTCCTTGGGCTGGACGACCGGTTTCGGCGGTTCGATCTGGCGTTCTTCCTGTTTCTTGAAGAAGGTCTTGATCGTCTCTTTGGCCGTATCCGACTGCGAGACGATGATGAAGGCGAAGGCCACGAACATGATCGCGTGCAAAACGATCGTGATCGTCGCGGACTCCGCGTGCTGCAGCGCCAGATAGTTCTTCTTCAGAAACTCTTTAAAGCTAAATTTCATAATCAGTCAATATAGATGCTGGGATCCGAAGGGAAGGTTATCTGATCGATACCCGCGAAGGCGCAGGCGTTAAGCACCGCCACGATCCTCTGGTGCTGGGTATCTCTCTGACCGCGTATGACCACCGACTGGTTCGGGTAGGCCTGCTTCAATTCGTAGAGAATGTTTTTCAGTTCAGGCATGTCAACGCTGTCCGGGCTGTCTACGTATTGGCCGTTCCAATACACTTCTCCGTTGTCGTAGATGTCTATGACGACTTCCTCGGCAAGGTCCACAGCCTGGGCCTCCGTCGCCTGCTGGTCGACGGGGATGGCGACTTTGAGCTGGGACTCTTCCTGCTGGATGTTCGTAGCCACCAAAAAGAAGATGAGAAGCTGGAAGACCACGTCCGACATGGAGGAAATATCCATGTCGCGGACGTCATTGTCTGGTTCGCTCTTGAATTTCATATTTCCTCAAATGTTAGTTGTCACCTGGATCTTCTTGATAAACCGCAAACGAGACGTTCCAAAGACCCGCCTCCGCGCAGGCCGCCATAAGGCGCATGGTGCGCCCGAAGAGGGCCTTCTTGTCGCCTCGTATAATAACGCGGCGCTCGCGGGAGGGATCGGCGTCTATCTCGTTTTGCAACGCTTTGGTCAGCTGCTCCATGGAGAAGACTTCGCCGCCGACCTTGATGTTGCCTTTGCCGGTCACGTTCAGCGTGATCTCGTCGACGCCCTCCGTCTGGACGACGCTGGCGGAATCAGCGATCGGCAGCGTCACTTCCGTTTCGACTTCCATGTTCTTGTACTGCGAAGAAACGATGAAGAAGATCAAAAGCAGAAAGACGATGTCGATCAGACTCGTGGTCTGCATCGGCACATCTTCTATGTTGAATTTTCTAAATTTCATAAGAACCGTTGATTCCCGGTATAAAATTCAAGATAAGTTTAGAACTGCTCGATGAGTTCGCCGATCTCGTCTTCCACGGCCACCATCGTTTCGGTGATGCGGTTGCGGAAGAAGAAGAAGGCCGCCAGGGCGGGAATGGCGACGACCAGGCCGCCGGCGGTGGTGATCAGAGCTTCGGAAATGTTGTTGGCCAGGGCGCTAGCCTTGCCGACGCCGGAAGCGCCGATGTTTGAGAACGCTTTGATCATACCGGAGACCGTGCCCAGAAGACCGAGCATCGGGGAGATAGTTGCGACGGTGTTAAGGTAAGCGACTCTCGCCCTAAGATCGTTGGCTAAGCGTCCGCCGTATTCCATGACAGCTTCCTGCATGCCCAAGGGGCCTTTGCCTTTCTTCTCGGCGGTGATGGCGTGCCCGACGACGACGGTCAGCGCGCAGGGATGCTCCTGGCAGTATTTCTCGCATTCGTCGACTTTGTCCTTATGGAAGTTCTCCCTCAGATACTTGACCGTATCTTCCGGCATGAGTTTCTTCTTGCGGATGACAAGAATGGCGTCGATGATCAGGTACACCATGTAGAAAGAGAGCAGCACGATGGGGTACATGAAAGCGCCGCCCTTGACGAAAATAAGGTCGATAAGGTTCACGCTCTGCGCGGCCGCTTCCTCGGCGCCCTCGGCGGTTTCCGCCACTTCGTCAGCGAAAGCGACTAAGGGGCCTAACATAACGGTCAGCCAGGCGGCCAATTGCAAAAAACTGAAGTTCTTCTTGGACATGGGATCTCTCCTTTTTTATGAAGGTTTATTGATTATTATTTATTTTCTTTTTTCCTGAGCTCTTCGATCTTTTTCTGGGCTTCCTTTTTGTAGGGCCCTTCCTTCTCTTCAGCGATCTGCGTGAAATAGAAGAGGGCGTTTTTCGTTTCGCCCAAAGCCTCGTAAGCTTCGCCGCATCCCCACAGGGCTTCCAGCTCAAGGTCCGGAATGTCGCCGTAAAGGACGACGACGGAGGCGAAGTTCTCCAGGGCGCCGCGGTATTCCTTGGCTTCCATCTGCAGTTTCGCCAGCGCGAGGTGCATCCTGGCGTTCGCGGCCTCGGAGCCGGAGCCGCTTGCCAATATCTCGGTGTAGGTCTTGATGAGCTCTTCCTTGCTCATCTCGTCGGACCTGAGGTCGAGGTTCATGACGTCTATTTCGCCCTTGTAGGCGCCCTTCGGGAAGAGTTTGCCGTACTCTTCGAAGATCTTCTTGGCCTCGTCGTCTTTCTTGTCGTTGACAGCCACAAGGCCTTTGCCGTAAAGGGCCATTTCGTTCCATCTTACCGGCATTCCCTGGAAGCGCTTGCCCCAGGCGGCTGAGATGGTCTTGATCTTGGCGAAGTCTTTTTTCTTCAGGGCTGTCTGGAAATCTGTGAAATCGCCTGGCTCGTTGATCTTCGTCTGCTTGAAGGAGACCTTCTCGTCGTCGAAGGAGAAGTTTCCTTTGCTGGTCGAGATCTCGATCTGTCCCTTGGCGTTGCGGGAAATGGTCCCTTTGTAGCGCGTGCCGTTCACCAACACGAGCTCGTCGGCGGTCGCGGCGAAAGCAAAAGCCGTAAGAAGCATGATGATCAAACAAATTCTATTCATGTGATTTTTCCTTGTTATTCAGCTTCGTTGGGGTAGCGGGCCTTGAACTGGTTCTGGGCTTCGGCAAGCTCGTTCGTCAGGCCGAGTTTTTTGTAGCAGGCGATGAGGCCCTTGTAGGCCGGAACGGCGTAGTCGGGCATCTTGCCGTAAAGGATCGTGCAGCGTTTGTAGAACTGCGCCGCCTCCTTCACGTTGCCGGAAATGAAATTCGCTTCCGCCCGCATAAGGACCGCTTCCGCGGACTGCTTGGCGTCGGGCCTCAGACCGAGGACTTCCTGGCACTTCTGGTCGACCAGCTTCGCTTCCTTGGCTTCGAGGGCGCAGTGCGCGCGGTGCAGCAGCGCGGTGATCCTGATCTGGGCGTTCGGGACCACGAAGTTGTCGAGCAGGTCGTCGTAGAGGGGCGCGCAGGACTTGTGGTCGCCGGAAAGATAGGAGGCCTCCGCGCGCTGGAAGAGCGCTTCGTCGACGTTCTCGGCGACTTCCCTGGTGAGGGCGAGCGATTCGTCGGCGGTCTGCGCGGCCTTCTGATAGGCGCCGGCCAGATTCTCGGCGGCCGCTTTGAAAGCCAGAGCGTAGCCTTTCTGGGCGTCGTTCATCTTGAAACTGTCGAGCTTCGCGAGAGCGGCGTCGGCTTTTTCCCTGTCCTTGGCTCTCACGGGAATGGATAGCAGAGCGATCCTCGCGGCGTCGCTGCCCATGGCAGCGAGGTCTTTCTCCCACTCTTCGGTGGAGTACTGCTGGCTGACGAGCACCTCCCCTACTCTCACAAGCGAAAGAGCGCCGTAGCCGGTCTCGGGATATTTCTGGTAAGCTTCCTTGAAGGCTTCCACGCCTTCGAAATATTTGTTGCCTAAAACCTTGTCCTCGCCGACTTCATAGGCGGCTTCCGGGGCGTAGCCGTGCTCGGGATATTCTTTGACGAGCCTGGCGCTGTATTCGGCGGCTTCCGCGTACTTGCGGTCGGTCTTGGCGAAATAAGCCATCCAGTAGAGCGCGTCGCCGGCTTCCGGAGCCTTGGGATAATCTTTCAGGATCTTGTCGAGATTCTCCTTCATGCCGGCCATGTCGTTGGCGTAGTAGGCGCAGAAAGCCTTCTGCAGAATGGCGACGGGCTTGGATTTCTCGGCCGCTTCCTTGTCGAGCGCCAGAACGCGGTCGAAGGTCTCTTTCGCCTTGTCATACTTCTGCTCGGACATATAGACGCCGCCCAAAGTCATAAGGATGTCGGCCTGCAGGTCGCTGTCGGCGAATTCCGTCAGCATCTTCTCGAGGACTTCCACGCCCTCGTCGACCTTGCCCTGCTTCACGCACATGTCGGCCTGCAGATACAGGGCCTGCTCTTTAAGCCTCGGGAGCGTGACTTCCCCGCAAAGCTCAGCGGCCTTCTCGAAATTCTTGGCTTCCGCTTCCGCAGTGGCATAAGCGAGCTTGATCTCGTAGACGTACTCTTCAAGCTTGTATTCCTTGGCGAAATCGGGGAATTCCTCTATGGTCTTCTGGAGAAAATCAAGGGCTTCCTGGTAGCGCTTCTGCTCGATGTAGCCTTCCGTAAGGCGGACGTAGCTCTGGGGCACGAGCGTGCTCTCGGGGAACTTCTCCGCGAACTGCTTCAGGGCCTCCTCGGCTTCCTTGTATTTCTGGTCTTTCAGGAGCGCGTCGCCCAGAAGGAAATACATGTTCTCGGCGACCTCGCCTTCCTTGTACTCCTCAAGTCCGGCTTTCAGGTTCCTGACCGCCTCGGCCGGCTGGTTGTCCTCGAGAAGCGCCTGGGCCAAAACGAGCCTCATGGGCGCGGCGATATCGTTGCCGGGATATTTTTTGATGAAATCAAGATAGGAGCTCTCGGCGCGTTTGAAGTCCTTGGCGGAAATGTCGCTCTGCACAGCCCTGAACCAGGCCTGGGTGCTGAACTCGACTTCCGGGTAAAGGCGCATGATGCCTTCGAAACCGATCCTAGCCTCAAGGAAGTGCCCGAGCTGCTCGTAAGTCTGGGCGATCTCCCAGAGGATGCCGGCGTTCTGGGCTTTTTCGTCCGGTTTTTTGCCGGGCGTCTTGATCCTGCGGTAAACGTTGATGGCGCCGACGTAGTTGCTGCATCCGCGGTAGATCTCGCCCAGTTTGTAGAATGTGGCGATGCGCACGTCCTTGTTGTTGTTCGTCTTCAATATGTTGCGCATCATCTTTTCCGCTTCCTCGGGCTGCCCGTTCCTTACGAAGATCTCGGCCAGAACGTAGGAGGAGGGAATGAAAAGCTCGTGGTTGGGGTTCTTGGTGAAGTCAGCGATGGCCTTCTTCGCCTCGTCGTATTTGCCTTTCTTGACAAGCACCTTGGCGTATTCGAGGTAGGCGGAGTTCCTGGCCGGGCTCTTGGGGACTTCCCTGAGGAACTTCTGCACCACCGCCAGCGCCTCGTCGTACTTGCCCTGGGCGACCAGGACATGCGCTTTTGCGACCTTGGCCTCGTCCACGCGCTGGATGGTGTCGGCGTATTTGCCGTAGCGCTGGGAGAGTTTGTCGAGAGTCTTGTTGGCGTCGTCGTAGCGTCCGACTTCAACGTAAGCCATGGCCAGCTGATACAGCACTTCCATGTTCGCCGGGTGGAAGGGATAGTTTTTCTCGGCGTTCTCCAGGAGCGGGATGGCCGCGGTCAGGGCTTTGTCAGCCGTCTTCAGGGCCTTGTTCACAGCCTCTTCGGCAGCCGCGGACGGCGCCGCCAAAGCCGGGACGCTCAGGAAAATAAGAAAAACCAGAAGGGAAAATAGTTTGCTGATCCTCATAGATATTCCTTAAGTGATTATTAAAGATATTATACCTTATTGTGGCCCCGGGTGTCAAACCAAAAGCCGCCCTCAAATTGCAATCCCAAATCCTTTCTGATAGAATTTCAACTGAATCAAAAAACGGGAACAAATTATGTTGTACGCGCTAATCTGCATGGGCGGCCTCGGCCTGATCTTCGGCATAATCTTAGCCATTGCCTCGAAAGTATTTGCGGTAAAAACTGATCCGAGAGTGGAGGCGATCATGGAAGTGCTTCCCAACGCCAACTGCGGCGGCTGCGGCTTCGCCGGCTGCTCGGCTTACGCCTCGGCGGTCGCCGAGGGCAAAGCGGAATTCGACCACTGTGCGCCCGGCGGCAAGGAAGTCGCCGCGAAGATCGCCGCCATCATGGGCCAGGAACTGGGCGATTTCGAAAAATCCATCGCCTACGTCCGCTGTCAGGGGCACTCTTCGCAAGCGGTGGAATATACCGGCCCCGCAACCTGCGCCCAGGCCAACATCACGGCCCAGGGCCCCTTCGACTGCAAGTTCTCCTGCCTCAAGCTCGGCGACTGCGTAAAGGCCTGCCAGTTCGGCGCCATCAGCATCAAGCCCGGCGAGATCCCCGTTATCGATCCTGAGATCTGCGGCGGCTGCGGAAGCTGCGCCAGGGCCTGCCCGAAGAAAGTCATCGCCGTCGGCCCCGTCTCCCGCTCGATAAAGGTCGCCTGCGCCTCGCAGGACAAGCCGGTCGTGAAGAGAAAATTCTGCCAGACCGCCTGCATCGGCTGCCAGAAATGCGTAAAGAACTGCCCCTCCGAAGCCATTTCCATGGACGGGCTGGTGGCTGTGATCGACAAAAAGAAGTGCACGATGTGCGGAAATTGTCTGGCGAACTGCCCGACGGGCGCGATCGTTAATACGCTGCCGACTGAGCCTGCGCAGAATATCGCTTGAATTTTCAAAGCGAAAGATTCCGTTTTCTTCCGTAAGGAAAAACAAGCCCCTCTTGATTTTACTTCGTAACAAAATCTTGAGGGGCTTGTTATTTCTGACGGATGAACACGCGATTGTTGTCGAGGACGAAAAGTTATGTTCCCTTGGCAAACAGGCTTCGCTGAGTTTGCTTACGGGAGCATAACTTTTTCGTCCTCGACAAAACTCACGCAGGACGCAGATAAGCAAAGCGCAAGTGAGCGTAAATCACTTCACGAGGTCCGTCAGCTCGCCCCGTTTCCTGCGCTTCGCCAAAAGCTTCTCCGTGTGGCGCGCCATCCTGCGCTCCTTCAGCGTCACCGCGCGCAGGAATTTCTTGTCGCGCTTCCTTAGCTTAGTTTGACCGACGTAGCGCAGATAGAAGCGCAGCATGTCGGAACGGGTTATCTGTCCGGTTGGGACGAAAGGCAGAGATGAGAAATAGAGCGCCGTGACGTCTTTCAGCGACCAACGGTTAAGAAGCTTCGCGCCTTTGGCCAAACGCTGAAGGTCAAGAAGATGCAGATCATATTCGCCCTCAAGATCGCCCACCACGTAGAAGTGGCCGAGGTAAAAATCTTTGTGCGTGTAGCCTTCCGTGTGAAGGCGCCTGGCGATGCGCGCTATCCTCGAGATGAGCTCTTTCTTTTTCTTGAAGCCGAGCCTCAAGCCGTCTCTGAGATGATCCTCGACGGTCTTGCCCGGCGGCAGGGATTCTGTGAGCAGGAAGGAAGCTTTCTCCCTTATGCCTTTGAACTTTTCGCCGAAGACCCTGAAAGGCGTGTTCTTGATGCCGAGGGCGTCGCAGATCTCCATCGCCTTCCACTCAAGCCTGGCGTTGCTCATCCTTCTGCCGTGGCGCCAGAACTCAAGCAGCGCGTCTTTCAGTTTCATGCCGAAGTGGCGCTTAAGGTAATAAGTGCTCCAGCCGGCGTGGATCTTGACGACCGTGCGGCCTTTCTTCCTCGTGACGTGCTCCCTGGACTCGATCTCGTAATAATCTCTGAAGTCGGCCGGCAGAACTTCCTTCATGCTGGCGTAATGCGCGACGTTCACGACGATGCTGCCGACTTTCTGGTACTGGCCGTAATTCTTCTTTAAGGAGATGAGGTGGACCTTGCGCAGGCGTTTCCTTTCCTCTTCCGTAAGGGGCGCCCTTAAGGCGCCGCGGAAATTGGAGCGGCGGCAGTACATGACGTACATTCTCAGACGTTCCCTCAGAGGCCACAGTTCCCAGAAGAGATAGCGGTTAAGGAAAGCCAGGTCATATGCCGGATAGCGCTTGAAAAGCCAGGGGAAGCGCCTGAGCAGTGAGAGCATGGTGTCGTTCAGGCAGTAGGCCTTTTCCACGTCGATCAAAGTCACTCCCCACTCAAGGTTGTTGGGGTCGAAGAAAATGTGCTTGCCGAAGAGCTGCAGTTTGAATATGCCGTGCCTGTGAGCCCTGCGCAAAGTGCCGGACAGGCATTTGGAAAGCGTGCGCACCGTATTGGAACGCTCCTCGTCGCTGAGGAAAGGCGCGACGTAAGTCTGCCAGTGGTCGAGCGGCATCTGGGAATCGAGGTTGGCGGTCATAAGGTAGCCGCACCAATAGCCCTTCCACTGGGCTTCGCAGTAAGAGAGGATCTTGGGAACCTTCAGTCCCCTTCTGCTCATGCGGCACATGTTGATGTATTCCCGCCTGAGCTCTTTCATGCCTTTCCCGTAGGCGCGCTTCAGATAGACTTTGCCGCTGGGACAGATAGAGCGGAAGCCGGCTTCCATCTGGAGGGAGTCGATCCTCCTTATGTTGCCGCGCTTTTCGTGCACGCGCATGACCATCACTTCCGGAACTTCCTGGCCGGCCTCGCGCTTTTTCTGCACTTCCTCGAAGGTCATGACGTGCGTGAAGGTCTTGTATCCGTTCCTGATGAGATAAGCCCTGGCGCCCGGCGAGTAATAGCGGTACATGACTTCCGGCACGAATCCCCTGCCCATCAGGTAATGCACGAAGAACTGATGAATGGTCTGAAGGAGGAAGATGACCGCGAAGACAAGAAGCCAGACCTTGCAGAAATAGGCGATCAAGGAAGTCATCTTCGTCTGGAACTCAAGTTTCAGGGCATTTTCGCAAATGACCAGCGGAAGGTCGTTGGTGCCGTGGAATTCGCTCAATCTAAGAGCCGCCTCCGCTTTCTTCTCCTTTCCTCCGTCGATCCTGATGACGGCCCAGAAGCCGTTGGACCTTGGCAGGAGGTAATTGTGCAGCAGATTGGTAAGCCCAAGTTCCCGCCAGCGGTTGAACTGCTCGCCCACCGTCAGAGGCGGCTTAAGCGTGAATCCGTTCTTTTCAAAACGCCCTTCGCTGTTGCGGAACAGCCTGCGGTCAAGCCCCTGCGAGCTCGCTTCGTTCCGCAAAGCCGCGGTGTAAAGCTCCTCGTCGGCGGCTTCCTTCAGCCTTTCGTAGCGTCCTGTGCAGCTGTCAGGATCGACGGCCAGGAAATACAGGTCGCGGTAATCAGCTATTATCCCCTCTTCCTTGGCGCGATCCAATATCCCGTTCTTTTCCTGCCACCATTCCCAGGCCGCCTCTTCGGAGCTCACCGCCTCCATCCAGAAGAATTCGTGCCGCGGCCGCTTCAGGGCGTTGGTGGGGGCGTTGATGAAAGCCGTCTGCTCGAACTCGATGTTGCTTCCGTCGACGTAGCGGCGCTTCATGGTGCCTGAGCAGGGAGAAAGCAAAACCCTTTTAACGGCCTTGAGGTAAGCTTCCCTCGCCTCTTTCCCGAAACTTTTGATCTGGTCGCTGAACTCCTCGTTTGTCTGATAAACGTAGGAGCGCCCCTGGGTGAAGAATTCTTTCAGCAAATAGGGATTTTCCGGTTTGCGCCAGGCGTGAAGAGCCGGCATCAGTTCCTGATACGCCCTGTAGTTGTCCGCCATTTTGAAATAGCGGAGCTTTTTCGCGAGGTGGCGTTCCGAACGGTTCAGCTGGTTGTAGTAGTAGCCGAGCAGCAGCAGGATCGTAAGCCCCGGAACGAGCCAGAAGAGGTAAATGAGACGACTCCGCATAACTTACTTCCCTACGCAAAACTCCCCGAAGATTATGTCGAGTATCTCGTTCGGCGTCTTTTGGCCCGTGACTTCCCAGATGGAGGCGAGCGCCAGCTCCAGTTCTTTCGCGCACAGTTCCAGATATTCTCCGGACGCCAAGCCTGATTCCGCGGCTTTTAAATTTTCCAGCGCGTTCTTCAAAAGCTCGCAGTGCCTCGCCTTAAGAAGTATGACGCTCTCCCCTCCGCTCAAAACTTTTTCCGCGGTCGCCTTCAAGAAAGATCTGATCTCATCCAGCCCTTCCCCGCTGACAGAAGAGGAAAGCAAAGCTCCGGAAGCGTCTTTTGTTTCCATAAGATCGCTTTTCGTCCTAAGGACGAGGACAGGTTTTTCGGCCTGCCATTTATTGATCTCCCTTTCTTCCGAAGGAGTCATTTTTTTCGTCCCGTCGACGGTCCAGATTATGGCGTCGGCTTTGTCCAAATTCTCAATGGCGCGGGCCACTCCCAGCGCTTCTACGGCGGCTTTCGTCTTCCTTAAGCCGGCGGTGTCGAGGAGAGTGATGTTCAAACCGGAAACTTCCAGTTCCGCGCTCAGCGTGTCCCTTGTCGTTCCGGCCACTTTCGTGACAAGGGCGCGCTCTTCATTGATGAGCGCGTTGAAAAGGCTCGACTTTCCGGCGTTAGGTTTGCCGGCGATGGCGACTATCAGGCCGTCCCTTATTTTGGCGGAGACTTCCGAATTCTTAAGGATATTGCCGATCTCCTCCCTCGCTTCCGAAACCGCTCTTCTCCAATTTGAAACGTCCTCGGCTACGTCGTCGGAAAATTCTATTGATCCCTGGATGTGGGCGAAAGCGCGGCTTAGCTTTTCGGAAACGGGGTCAAGCTTGGCCTTGAGGTCGCCTCTTTGCAGCCTCCAGGCCGCGCTAAGGTGTTTTTCGCCGGACGCCCTGATAAGTTCGTCTACGCCTTCGCACTGCGTCAGGTCCATTTTCCCGTTGAGGAAAGCCCTTCTGGTAAACTCCCCCGGCGGCGCGGCGACGGCGCCGGAAGAGATCGCGGAAGCGAGCAGCTTCTCAAGTATCGCCGGATTGCCGTGGCAGAATATCTCGGCGTAGTCTTCGCCGGTGTAGCTTCTTGGCGCGCTGGCGAAAAAGGCCAGCCCGCTGTCTATGGCTTCCCCGGAAGCGTTCAGAAGGTCCCCGAAGCGCAGCCTGAAATTCCCCATAGTTTTCGCTTTCCTGCCGCTTACGGAAGCAAAGAGCCTGTCTATGACGCTTGCCGTCATAGGTCCGCTCAGGCGGAGGACGCCGATGGCGCCTCTGCCCCGGGCGGTCGCTATAGCCGCTATGGTATCAAAGGCTGCCTTCATAGAAGGAAGATTAGTCTTTTTTGTATTGGAGATAAGTGGTCTGACCCATCGTCAGAAGCTGGTTGACGAACCAGTAAAGGACGAGGCCGCTCGGCATGTTGTAGAAAAGCACCGTGAAGATGATCGGCATGAAGTACATCATCTTCTGCTGGCTCGCGTCGCCCATCTTCGGAGTGAGAAGCTGCTGGGCCACCATGCCCAATCCCATGGCGATGGCCAGAGGATGGATGGGAAGCCCGAAGAGAGAGCCGACCTTGTCGGGCAAAGAAAGGTCCGCGATCCAAAGGAAGGGCGTCTTGTGCAGCTCGATGGCGTTCGAGAGAGCCTGGTAGAGGGCGACGAAGATCGGCAGCTGGATCAGCATGGGGAGACAGCCGCCCATAGGGTTGTAGCCGTATTTGCGGTACAGAAGCATCATCTCTTCCTGCTGCTTCTTGGGATCGTCTTTGTATTTTTCCTGGATGGCTTTGATCTCGGGCTGCAGTTTCTGCATCTTTTTCATGGCCATCGTGCTCTTGGTGGTCAGAGGCCACAAAAGGATCTTGATGATGACGGTAAGGATTATGATGGAGATGCCGTAGCTGCCGACGTAACGGTAAGTGAGCTTGAGGCCGTACTGCATCAGCCAGGTGGCGATGACGGAATACCAGCCGAGGTCGATGATCTTCACGTAATCTTTTCCGCAGACCATCTCGTTGTCGAGGGCTTTCAGCCTTTCGTACTGCTTAGGTCCGGTATACAGCGTCCCCTGCCACTGGTAAGACTCGCCGGGCTTGAGTTCCGGGACCTGATAGGTCAGTATGGCTGAGAGCCAGCCGGCTTTCTTGTCGCCGCGGAAACCGGTCTCGAGCTTCGAGGCCTGTGTTTTGGAACTGAGGGCGTGCACGAAGTAACGGTTGCCGATGGACGCCCAGATGATGGCGCCGCCAAGGGTCTTGCTGTCTTTGCCGGGGTTGAAGCGCTTGATCTTTTCCTTGCCGTCCTCATTGAGGTAGCTGACGGTCAGGCTCCTGACGGGCGGGCGCTCCTTGACTTCGTTGAGTTTGTCTATGGTTCCCAGCCAGAGCTTGAGTTCTCTCGCGGGAAGCACGCTTTCGCCCGAATTGCGGAGCGTGATGGAAACTTCGCTAAGATAATTGCTGGCGGAAAGAGTGTAGGATTTTGTCACTTCCACGCCGTCGTTCCACTTGCCAGAAAAGGAAAGCGTCCTTTCAAAAGCGGCGTCGCCCTCGGTAAAAGAGAGCGCTCCGCCCATTTGTTCGCCGTAGCTGTAGATCCTCAAAGGCAGTTCGTATTCCGCGGATCCCTTGCTGACGGTGTCGTAAGTTTCCTTTATGACTTTGTCGCCGGTGGGAAAAAGCTCCACTCCTTCTATGTCGCCCAGCTGCTTGTCGAAGCTGATCTTCAAAAGGCTGTTCGAAAGGGTGCTCAGCAAGTCTCCCGTGTAACCTTCAAAAGTTGAAAGGGCGCTGAAAGAGCCGCCGGACGGCTGCGCGGCGCTCTGGGTGGTTTGTGTTTTGGGCGCCTCATTTTTAGCGGCTTCCTTTTTGTTCTTCATCTGCGTGAAAAAGAGCAAAAAGACCAAAGCCAGCAAGGCCACGCCTATAAGTTTGTCTCTATCCATAAAAGATCAGCTCAAAATAAAAGTTTTCAGGGTACCGGGTCGTAACCGCCGGGGTTGAAGGGATTGCAGCGCAGTATGCGCCAGACAGTCAGGCCAGATCCTTTTATCAGTCCGTGTTTTCTCAAAGCTTCCAGGGCGTACTGCGAGCAGGTCGGCGTAAAGCGGCAGCAGCGCGGCAACATGGGCGAGATGCAGGCCCGGTAAAACTTCACCAGGGCTATCATAAGCCTGGCTCCCAAACTCGGAGGAGGAAGTTCCTCCGCTTTGGAAACGATGCCCGCGGAAACGCACACTTTCCGCCATTCCTTGACCAGCTCTTCCCAGGGAAGCTCGATAAGACCTTTCTTGGCCACCACGACGCCCCTGAAAGGAGCGTAGCTTTCCTGAGCGAGCCTTACGGCTTCCCTCAGGCGCCTCTTGACGCGGTTGCGCATAAAAGCCTTCGGATAGTCCCTTTTGCGAGCCACCACGGCCACTTGCCAAGAGTCGCGCCCTTCCGGATCGTAGGCCAGGTACAGGTGTCTGGCCCTGGCAATCTTCCCGCCTTTAAAGATCGAATCAAAAGCCTTTTGGCCCTTGAGTTTCCTTTCCCTAGGAAAAGAAAACGACGGTTTAAAGACCGTCGTTTCGTACTTTTTTCCGCTTTTCAAGCCTTTAGGCGGACAGACGGACGCGGCCGTGGGCTCTGCGTCTGGCAATTACAGCGCGGCCACCGCGGGTGCTCATGCGCGCGCGGAAACCATGGGTCCTTTTGTGACGCAGCGTATGGGGCTGGAACGTTCTTTTCATTTTTATCCTCCTTTAAAAGTTAATTTCAAAATGATTAGTATGAGGATTATACTAAAACGCCCCCTGAA
>JAGCTE010000017.1 GCA_017963805.1 bacterium
CTTTCCGATATTTTTACTGGCAGTTATAGCGCAGAGGGTACACCTGTTCCCATTCCGAACACAGCAGTTAAGCTCTGTAGCGCCGATGGTACTTAAGAATAGACTTTGGGAGAGTAGGACGCTGCCAGTTCAATTTTAGAGGCGCTTTGGGGGAAACTCAAGGCGCCTTTTCTTTTTTGATAACATATGAGCATGACAGCAACGACCGAAAACGATAAGAAGAAAGCTCTTGACCTTGCCGCCGAGGCGGGGAGGATCCTTTTGGAAAACGGCGCGGAAATTAGGCGCGTCAGCGAGACGATGGATAGGATCGCCTCTTCTTTCGGCGTTGACAAGAAAAACTTCATCGTTTTGGGCAACGGCATAATCGCCTCAGGCCAGGATTACGCGGAAGTCAAGGACGTTCCCATGAAAGGAACGAGGCTGGACTGCATCGCGGCCGTCAACCAGCTGAGCAGGGACTGCGCGGCTGGCAAAGTAAGCCTTGAGGAACTGGAAAAAAGACTGACTGAGATAAAGCAGAGCAAGAGGAAACCCTGGTGGGAGCTTCTTCCCATGACGGTCGCGGGCCTCTTCCTTTTCTCGTTTCTTTTCGGCGGAACGGTGTACGACGCGGCGGCGACTTTTGTTTCCGGCCTCTTTCTGGTTTTGTTCGTGGTCTTCGCCTCGCGCTTTTTCCCCCGCATGATCGGGAATTTGCTGGGCGGTTTTATCGGCGGCATATTTTGTCTGCTGCTTTTTCACGTAAGCCCTGTGAAGCTTCATCTTGCCAATATTTTCATCGGGACCATCATCGTTTTGGTCCCGGGAGTGAGCTTCACAAACGGCATGATGGACCTGGGCAACGAGGATTATCTCTCCGGGACCACAAGGGTCCTTGACGCCTTTTTCGCCATAGTTTGTATCGCCATCGGCATCGCGCTCTCCTTGTCTTTGGACGCCCTGCTTTTCAAAAATTTCGCTTTCTCAGGTTCGCCGTACGCGGAACGCGTCGCCAACGCGTGGTACTGGACGCTTGCGGCGGCTTTCCTTGGCACGGCGGCTTTTGCGGCTCTCTTCGGCGCCCCGAGGAAGAATTACTTCGACTGCGGTCTTACCGGCATGGCCGGCTGGGGAGTATTCATTTTGGCCGGCAATTTTTTGTCTACGGCGGAGGCCGCTTTTATGGGAGCCGTGACGGTCGCTTTAGTCAGCTGGGCGCTGGCGCACTTAAGGAAAACTCCGGCCACGGTCTTTTTGACCTGCGGATTGATCCCGCTGGTCCCCGGAGGCGACATTTTCTGGACGGCTTATTTCATGGTGAAAGACAGGCTGCATCCCGCCGCTGAAACTGGTTTCATGGCGCTGAAAGTCGCCGCCGCCATAGCCGGCGGCATCATCATAATGTCTTTCCTTTCCTCGAAAATAAAGTTCGGGAAGCACCGCGGCGTCTAACAATTCAACGCGTGGCGGGGAAGTGGCGGATGTTCACGCCCAGGGCGTTCTTGGAAGTGATCACGGCTTTTATTTTTCCGCTTTTCCGGTTTATTTTGATGTTCGTCGCGCAGCCGAAGCCGTTTTCCCCGGAAAAATCTTCGGTAAAGACCCAATTGTTTCCCGATTCTTCCAGGATGAAGGTGGCGCCGCCGTAAAAATACGAATATTCCCAGAAGGATTTCAGGGACCATCTTCCGTTTTTCAAAAACTCGCACTCCTTGTCGCTCAAAGCCATGCTTCCCGAAAGGGCGGCCTTCCCATTTTTGTGGCCGAGATAATAGCCCTTGTCCTCGTTCTTGTCTATGGAATAAAGCCTGAAATAATCGATCATGCCGATTAAGGAAAGGCTGAGGTCGTTTCCAACAAGATATGACTTCATACGATGTTTAAGAAAATCTTTCGGGGCGCGGGCGGTGTATTTCTTGAAGGAAGGCGAATAGACCATGGAAAAGTCCGGCGTGAAGGAATCGTCCCATTCGCGTTCGTGCACGCAGCAGAAGCCCAGCAGGCGGGAACTCTCAATGACCGCCAAGCCTTTTTGCGATATTTTCGCGGAATAAGTCAGGGTTACATCCCCCTTGTTAGGACCAACCGAAAAGTATTCGTTGGTCTTGTCATTCAATGAGTTTTTCAACACGTCGACATAGATGGCGACGTTGCCTTTTTCTATGGTAACAGGTTCGTCATCCGAGAGGCGGTATCCCATGGTCGCCACCGTGTTCTTCACGACGTAGTTTCCCGGCGGCAGTTTCGGGCTTTTGGCGACGCCTCTTTTGTCGGTCACCATGGAGCAGAGAGGTTCGTCGCTTCCTTCCTCGAAAACGCCGAAGGTGAAGCCTTCCGCGTGGAACCATTTTTCTTCAAGATCGGTGACGACGTATACCTTACCGCCGCCCTTGGCGTGCGAGCTTAGGGCGGCAAATATCAAAGCAAGGATAACCAAACGGTTTTTGAGCCGCATGATTATTCACTCGGCATGGTGCCGTATCTAACGCAGACTCCCACCGCGTCCCAAGAGGTGATGGCGATCTTGAACTTGCCGGTCTTTTTGCTGACGCTGACGGCGACCTTGCTTTCTATCCCGTCCCATGTGCCTGACGCCGTACCGCTCCACTTGTCGCCAAGGTCTATGGATTGTCCGCCGAAGAGAAAATTCTGAGATTGCCAGAAGGTCTCGAGCCAGAACGCTCCGTTGGTTCCCAGTCTGTATTTGGTGTCCAGATCCTGGATCGCGATCTTGCCGCTGCAGCTGGCCTTGAAATCGTCCGGCCTGTATTCGTACAGCTCGTTGTCGATATAAAAACCGAAAGCAAACATTTCTTTGCAGTCTTCGGCAGGAAAGGAAAAGCTAAGCATTCCTGAGGGCACGAGTTTCGCTTTTAAGCCGGACCATTTTTTATAGGCTTTGCTGGCATTGGCGCTTTTCCCGTTTTTGGCGCAAACAAGAGGGTAGGAATAAGTGAAAAACGAGCCGCCGATATAATGGTCAACGACGGCGACATGGGGGAAAGCGGTAACGTATGCCAGCACGTCCTTCGGCAACGTCCCGGAAATGGTTGCCTTGACCACACTGGGATCCGGCTTGTCAGCCAACACGTAATCCGCAGATGTTTTCGCCGTGAGTTGATAGTTAACGTCAGCGTCGTCGATGGTAAAGCTGGAGTAACCGAGGTTGTTGAATCCCATGGTCATTAGTGCGTTGTATACGACGTAACTTCCGTTCGGCAGCTTTTTGCTTGTGGCCTTGCCGTCACCATCTGTCCGTAAAAAGCAGACAGGCTTGTCGCCGTCAGAGGCGTAAACGGAGAATACGCAGCCCTCGATCGGAAACCAATCATCGGAGTTGACCTGCATAATAAGCTTCCCGCCGCCCTTGGCGTAAGCCATACCGGCGCAGAGGATCACCGCCAGGAACAGGAAAAAATTTTTGATACGCATAAGTTTACCGTGGTTGCAGTTATTATCAAACTTTTACCCTATTTTAGCAAAGTCCGCTTTTTATTGCTTGCGCTCTTTTTGTGGTAAAATATGGCAGATAATAAGATTTGCTATTACAAACGAGGAGTTATCCAAAAATGAAAAGATCTCTCATATTCGCGGCCGCAGTATTCTGCGCGCTTTGTCTTGCCGCTGAGGAAAAAAGCGTCGAAGTGACCTACACCATAAAAGGCGAGGTCGCGACCAACTTCACGGCCCAGGTCGTGGAAGGCTCTAATTTCTTTACCGAGCTTCCTCTGCCTGAGGGCGTCCTGCCGAACCGGGTAACGCTGGAAGGGACGTGCGAACAAGAGGGCCACACCAACTGCTGCCTGACGGTGGGATTGAACAAATATGACACTTCATATACGCGATCCAAACCGCTGAAGGGAGCCGTAAACGATGCCAAGATGATGGCGGCAGCCTTGAAGAAAGGCGGAGTGTACAATAAATTCCAAACCTTGCTGGACGAGCAGGGAATGAAAGATAACATAAGGGAGATCATCCATGAATGCGCGGAAAAGCTGGTGGAGGGCGACTCTTTCCTCTATTACCATTCCTCCCACGGTTCGGACGATCCCGTTTATAGCGTCTGCACTTACAACGCCGACTACACCGCCGAGGATCTGGCGTACGACATATCGCTTTTCAGGGACGGCGTGAAAGTCGTCATCATAATTGACGCCTGCCATTCCGGCGGCATGTTTGAGGAAGACGGCTATGCCCAGGGTTTTGCCGACGCTTTCCAATCAAAACTTTCCGAAATAAAAGTTCAAAACGCCCCTCCGGGAGCCGATCTCAAAGTCAGCGACTGCGTCTTTCTGTGCGCCGCCAGAAAGAATCAGGCGTCGCAAGACATAGGCGAGAACAGCGCTTTCACCAAAGGGCTCCTTTCCTTTTGCGCCTCCTGCGCCGCCGACACTGACAAAGACGGGCTGGTATCCTTCCGGGAGGTTTATGAAAGGGCCTGCGATTTCACTAAGGACATCATAAAAAAAGGCCAGGACCCTGTTATCAGCAATCCGATGCTGGCCGAAAGCTGGTGCTTCGGGCATGTCGCTGATCACGACGGCGTCTACGCGCTTTCTGTCCACCCTGACGACGGCTCGACGGCTTTTTCTCTGAATAAAGTCACCCAGGACCTTAAAGTCAACATCATGGCTGACGATAAGAAAAACACCTTCGATTTGAAAGCCTTCAAAGCGAAGGTTGATCTTACTAAAGAAAGCAAAGTGCGCGCGTCCCGCATGACTGCGATAAACGCCACGCTTGTTTTCCCCTTCGCCATCGAGAAACCCGAAGAGATCGTCGAGCTTCCTTCGAGCCTTGTCCTTTTGGATACGGTCTTCATAAGCGGCGGAGTATCCTTAAAGGCGTCGAAAAACAAAGTGAAATTAGGCGACCTTATAAAAGGCCAGAATGTTGTCGACTCCGTTCTCAGCGTCAACCAGAAAAAGAATCAAACCACGCTGAAGATCAAATACTCCTATTACACGGACCTTTACAACCGCCTGGAACCCGGCACCTACGCCATTCCCTTCTCGTCCAGGATAAGAGGGGACATTTATCGCAAAGACATCAACGTGACGGTGACTGAAAAGAGCGGCAAGAGCCTTATGCTGAAGATGAACAAGAAAAAATAAGCGAGCTTAAAGCAAGCGCAAACAAGAACGCCCGCCCTCCGCGGGCGTTTTTTTTGCCCTGCCGCTGACTTGCGGTCATTGACTTTCAGTCAGCTATGTGCTAAAATGGCGGCGTTCTCTTTAAAAATGAGGAATTGCCATGAACAAAAGACAGCTTGAGGCGCAGGAGACGCGCAAAAAGATCTATGAGACGGGATGCCGGCTCATAGAGGAGCGCGGTTTTCAGAACGTTTCCGTCGAGGATATCACGAAAGCCTGCGGCGTGGCCAAGGGAACTTTCTACGTTTATTTCAAGCGCAAGGAAGAGATCATATTCGAGTGCTGCGAAAACTGGTTCGGGGAAGTTGACCGCATGGCCAGATCGCACAAAGGTACGCTCGCGGAAAAGCTGACGGTTTATTTCAAGGGGTTCATGGAAGGCGTGACCTGCGGCGGCCTTGAGCTCTGCCGTCAGTGGGTCAGGGAAGTCATCGACCCCAAGGACGCGCCCGGCGACATGTGCGGCGGAAAATACGCCTACGACCTCAGGCACCTGAGGGATTTTTTCAAGGACGCCGTTAAGGAAGGGATGCTTAGAAAGAACGCGCCCATAGAAGAGCTCGTCAGGCTTTTCCTTTGCCAATTGTACGGCATGATGGCCTGCTGGTGCATGAGCGACGCGGAGTTCACGCCGGAAGACTGGGTGGAGCGCTTCGCCAAGCTCCAGCTGAACGCTTTACTTAAGCCCTATTTGACGGAAGAGGGTGTAAAAAATGGAGGGAATCTATGAAAGTATTGATGTTTTCTATCTGCGTTATGATCTTTGCCGGAGTTTGCTTCTCCGCGGCTGATGAAATTAGCGTTGAAAAAAACAATAAGGAACCTGTTATGCGTATCAATGATCTTTTGGAGGGAGCTGGCGTTTTCTATCTAGCCACCTCCGACGGCGACCAGCCGAAGTTGCGCCCGCTTGGGGCCCACCAAGTCTCGGACGGCAAAGTTTGGCTTGGCGTGGGCGAATTCAAGAACGTTTATCGTCAGCTCCGCAAGAATCCGAAATGCGAAGTGGTGGCGCTGCAAAAGGAAGGCGGCAGATGGCTTCGCTGGAGTGGCCGGGCCGAGTTCGCGGAAGGCAAGGAAGGGGAGAGACTGGAGGAGCTGTTCCTTACCGCCATGCCCCATCTGAAAGCCATTTACGACGGCACTCCCGGAAAAAGGATGATGTGCTTCACTTTAGCGGACGCTAGGGCTGAGCTTATTCCCCTGATGCCACCTGGCGAGATCATCGCGGATGAAAGTTCCGGCGCCGACGAGCAATGGGACAAGGTCTTTCCGAAATCCGACAAGGTCGAGCATTCCAAAGCTTTTTTCAGAAACCGCTTCGGAATAACGCTCGCGGCGGACGTTTACAAGCCCAAGGGCGCCGAAGGAAAGCTTCCCGCCATCGCTGTCTCGGGGCCCTTCGGCGCGGTCAAGGAGCAATGCTCCGGGCTTTATGCTCAGAATTTGGCGGAAAGGGGCTTTCTTGCTGCGGCCTTCGACCCCTCCTTCACAGGTGAATCGAGCGGCGAGCCGCGCTATGTGGCCTCAGTTGACATTAACACTGAGGATTTCCAGGCCGCGGTTGATTACCTAATTTCTAGGGAAGACGTTGATCCAGGCAGGATCGGCATCCTTGGGATCTGCGGCTGGGGTGGAATAGCCTTGAACGCGGCGGCTTTGGACACGCGCGTGAAAGCAACTGTTGCGTCAACCATGTACAATATGACGCGCGTCACGGCCAACGGATATTTTGATAAGGAAGACAGCGCAGAGGCGAGAAAAGCAAAAAAAGAGGCTATGAACGCCCAGCGCAGCCTGGACTTCAAAGCGGGCGTTCCCGAACTCGCCGGCGGCGTTGTCGATCCTCTGCCTGAGGACTCGCCGCAATTCGTAAAGGATTACTACGCCTATTACAAGACGCCAAGAGGTTATCATTCCCGTTCGTTGAACTCCAACGGCGGCTGGGCGAAGACCAGCGCGCTGTCAATCATCAATGCCAAGATGATGGCTTACATCGACGAGATAGACGGCGCCGTCATGATACTGCACGGCGAGAAAGCCCACAGCCGCTATTTCGGCGAGGATGCCTTCAAACTTTTAAAAGGCGAGAACAAGGAGCTTGTGATTGTTCCCGGCGCCAGCCACTGCGATCTTTATGATGGCGGTGAAAAGAACGCCATTCCCTTTGACAAGATTGAGAAGTTCTATAAAAAGAACCTGAAATAATTTTGCTGATAACGAAACAAAAGCGAGGAATCATGAAAGTACTGATGCTTAACGGAAGCGCGAACCCGGACGGCTCCACCATGGCGGGCCTCAGGGAGATGGCCGGCGTTTTCGAAGCGGAAGGCGTGGGATCCGAGATCGTGCAGATCGGGGGGAAACCTATCGCCGACTGCATAGCCTGCGGAAGATGCGCGGAGCTTTCCCGCTGCGTTTTCTCCGAAGACAGGGTGAATGAATTCGCTGAGAAAGCGAAAGAGGCCGACGGCTTCGTCTTCGGAACGCCCGTCTATTACGCCCATCCCAGCGGACGCATCCAAAGTTTCCTGGACAGGGTCTTCTTCAGCCAGATGCACGCCATGGGCGCTTCTCCTTTCCGCCACAAACCCTGCGCGGCCATAGTCGTCGCAAGGAGAGCCGGAACGAGCGCCAGTTTCGACGTTATGAACAAGTACGCCGGCATAACGGAAATGGTGACCGTGGGCTCCACTTACTGGAACGAATTCCACGCCCTGACCAAGGAGGACGTGCCAGGCGACCCCGAGGGAACGCAGACGCTGCGCAACCTCGCCCGCAACATGGTCTACCTTATGAAGTGCCTGGAAGCGGGGCGTCTTGCCGGCATAGAGCCTCCCCGCCCCGAAAAAGATCACATGACTAATTTTGTCCGAAAGAACTAACATAAAAATAAGGAAAACGCTATGAATTTGAGATCTGTTCTTCTTTTCGCCGCGTGCGCGGCCCTTGTGGCGGCGAATCTTTACTCGGCCGAGCCGGCCGGAACGAAAAAGCTATCCGAGGTCTATTTCACCCACGACATCTCTCCCGAGGGGCTCATGAAGGCCTACAAGGCCCTGGGACGCCCGCTGGAAGGGAAGAACGTGGCCGTCAAAATTTCCACTGGCGAGGCCGGCAACAACCATTACCTTCAGCCGTCCCTTATCGGGCCTTTCGTCAAAAGCCTGAAAGGCGACATAGTGGAGTGCAACACGGCTTACGCCGGCTCCCGCATGAAAACGAAAGACCACCGCGAGACCATTGAGGATCACGGTTTCAACGCTATCGCCAAGGTCGTCATCATGGACGAGTTTGCGGAGACCGAACTGCCGACGCCCAAAGGCTCCGTGCATCTTAAAAGCGACCTTGTGGGAGCCGCGCTGACCAATTACGACGGCTTCGTCATCCTCAATCACTTCAAGGGCCACCAGATGGGCGGTTTCGGCGGCGCGCTTAAAAACCTTTCCATCGGCTGCGCTTCCAGCAGGGGAAAATCCCGCATCCACACCGCCAACCGCACGGACGACCTAGACAAGATGTGGTCGAAAATAGGGGAGACTCCGCAAAAGGACTTCATCGAATCCATGGCCGAGGCCGCCGGCGCGATCGTCGATTTCATGGGAGACCGCGCGGTCTATATCAGCGTCATGAACAACATCTCCATCGACTGCGACTGCAACGGACATCCGGCGAAGCCCGAGATGGCGGACGTCGGCATCCTCGCCTCTCTTGACCCTGTCGCGCTGGACAAAGCCTGCGTGGATCTCGTTTACGCTTCCGATCCCGAAAAGAGCGCCTCTTTGAGAGCCAGGATGGAAAAGCAATTGGGCCCCCATATCCTCGACCACGCCGAATCGCTCGGCTACGGCACGAAGTCTTACAAACTTATTTCCCTTGACAACAACGAACCACCCTCGACAAAACGTATGGAACTCACAGCGCTTGAAGTTAGTTTAGCGAATATCGGCGCCTCTTTGGCGCGCGGCGAACAGGATAAATTGAGATCGGATTTCGAAGCGGCTTTCAAAGAAGGCCTGACCCTGAACCAGGCCAAGGAGATCGTCGGTCAGCTTTACGCCTACTGCGGTTTCCCCAGGGCGCTCAACGCGGCGCAGACGCTCATGATTTTGGCTAAGGAAAAAGCCGCCGCCGGCGAGCCTGTTAAGGAAGGAAGAGCGCCCGGCGCGCTTCCCGAAGGCAAAAGCCTCGTTTTCGGAACGGAAAACCAGACGAAACTCTGCGGCGGCCCGGTCAAGGGCGAGCTTTTCGACTTCCATCCCCAGCTGGACGAATATCTGAAAGCCCATCTCTTTGGCGACATTTTCGCCCGCGACAACCTTGACTGGAGAACCCGCGAACTGGTGACCATAGCCGCCTTGTCTGCCAGGCCCGAGACCGAACCGCAGCTGAAGGCGCACGTCGCCATAGGCTTGAAGAACGGGCTTACCAAAGAGCAGGCGGAAGAGATCGTCGCCCTGGCGCAAAGGCCGGCCGATCCCAAGGATCTGCCCGCCGACTGGTCGCCCATCCCCGTTGGCGAACCGAACACCGCCTATGCGCAATATTTCATCGGCAGAAGCTATCTGCATCCCCTGACCCTCCAGCAGGTCCCGGCCTTCGGTGTGACCTTCGAGCCCTCCTGCCGCAACAACTGGCACATCCATCACGCGAAAGCTGGCGGCGGCCAGATCCTCATCGTGACGGCCGGCGAAGGCTATTACCAGGAGTGGGGAAAAGAAGCGCGCAAGCTCTCTAAGGGCGACACGGTCAACATTCCCGCAGGCGTCAAGCACTGGCACGGCGCCGCGCCGGGAAGCTGGTTCCAGCACATAGCCCTGGAAGTTCCGGGCGAGGGCAATTCCAACGAGTGGCTCGAGCCTGTGGACGACTCGACTTACCTGAAAGCGACAACCGAAAACGAGGAGAAAGAAGTGAAAAACGGCATCGCGGTCGTATACTATTCCTGGAGCCCCGACGGCAACACGCGCTTCGCCGCGGAAACGATAGCGAAAAAAGTCGGAGCGGACATCTTCGAGATCA
>JAGCTE010000018.1 GCA_017963805.1 bacterium
AACCATCAGCCGATCGGCGCCAATCCCGACAAGATGGCGAAGGTCTTCAAGAACGTCCAGCTGACCGACCTCGGCCCCATCACCCGCCGCCCCTCGTATCCGGACGAGAACTACTGCACGGCCACGGACCGCCACGCGGACATCGTCTCCGTACTGAGGCTTCCGCGCTTCGCGGTCGGAACGGGCTTCTACACCGTTAAGATCGGCGACATTCCCGCCGACCTTGTAGCCGGCGACTTCGTACCCGTCAACATCAAATGACAGCTAAAGGCGAAGAGATCGTTTGGGAGGAGCCTATGTCCTTCCAGGAACTATTGAGACTGCGCCGCCTAAGGAGGCGCAGTTTCTGGCGCAACGCGAGGCCGCTCTTTATCAACACGGCGCTCATCTTCTCGCTTATACTGATCTTCTTCGCCTTCTACTATCGCAGCGACATAGGAAAAGTCTTCGAGCCCGCCAAGATCGCCTCTGCTCTCATAGCCGCGTTCGGCGTTTCCTTTATCTGGCGGTCCTTGGAGAGGAGAAGGGCCATAATTGTCACCCTTGAAAAAAAGGACGGCGCCTATTATTTGAGCCGCAAAGGGGACTACGTGAGCCAGCCGCTCTCGGAACTCAAGGCTTACGTCGTGGAAGAATTAAAGGAAGGCGCCTACGCCTCCACGGTCATCATAATGAAGACCGCGGACGGCCAGCGTCTGGCGGCTCTGCCCGACAAGGAGACGACAGACCTGATGGTCGGCATAATGAAGGAACTTAAGATACCGGAAGGAAAACTGAAGGCCTAGTATGGATTTTTTCTCTTTAAAATTCCTGGCTTTCCTTTCTCTAACGCTTCTTCTTTTCCATCTGAAGCCGACGAGGGGACTGAGAAAATGGCTGCTCTTCGCGGCCAGTTTGCTCTTTTACGTCTTCCTGTCGAAGTGGTGCGTCGTTTACCTTGTCATAACGACAGGCATAGTTTACCTTTGCGCCCTGAAGAACACTAAAGCCTCTTTCCTTGCCGGCGTTTTGGTCTCGCTCCTTTCGCTTCTGTTCTTCAAATACACTCCCTTCATCTGCGGATCGTTTGTCGATGCTGATTGGAGCTTGAAACTGCTCGTTCCCTTGGGCATTTCTTTTTACACCTTCCGCCTCATCTCCTACCTAGCGGATGTGAGCAGAGGAAGCGTTGAAGCGGAGAAGGACCCCTTCTATTTCTTCACCTACGCGGCGTTTTTCCCGCTTGTCATCTGCGGCCCTATCCAGAGGGCTGGCGGCTTCCTTCCGGCCCTCAGAGAGCCAAATGAGCTCACTCTTGACCGTTTTGACAGAGGAGCCAGGCAGATACTTTGGGGCCTGGTTAAAAAAGCGGTCGTCGCCGACAACCTCGCCGTCCTCGTCAACAACGCCTTTACGGACTGCGAAACGAAGAGCGGCTTCGTTTTCATCCTGGCCGTTTTGCTTTACAGCCTGCAGATCTACTGCGACTTTTCCGGCTACTCCGACATGGCGATCGGCGTAGCGAGGCTCTTCGGCATAGACCTGGAGGAGAACTTCCGTGTCCCTTACGTCTCCGCGACCATAAAGGAATTCTGGAGCCGCTGGCACATCTCCCTTTCCACCTGGTTCAGGGATTACGTCTACTTCCCATTGGGCGGCGGCCGCTGCGGGAAGTTGAGAAGGTCTTTCAACATCATGGTGACCTTTTTGCTTTCCGGGCTCTGGCACGGCGCCAACTGGACCTTCATCGTTTGGGGCGGATTGCACGGCCTCGGACTCGTCGCGGAAAAACTGCTTTTCCCCGCCAAGGAAGGCCCGAAGTCGAAAGCCGCGAAATTCATCTGGGCGCTTTGCACCGCTTTCCTCGTGCTCTTCGGCTGGCTCTTCTTCAGGGCCGAATCCATCCAGCAGGCGGCCTACATCATGCAGAACGCTTTCGTCGGCGCGAGCTCTCCTCTCGTTTACTTCAGGGAAGGCTTCGTTTCCATTATGGCGGGGGAGGCCGGCATAGTGAACGTTCTGAGAATTTGCGTTCCCCTCCTGATCGTTTTCATCTCGGAGTATTTTTACCGCGACAGGGATCCCTGGACGTCTTCAGCAAAAAAGGCCCCCGTTGTTTTCTACATTGTGACGCTTATCCTGATCTTACTTTGCAAGGCCGGGGAATCGCAGGAACTGATCTACGGAAAATTTTGATTTATGAAATTCAGCATTCACATGATCTGGCAAGCCGCGCTTGCGTTAATTTTGATCCTTCTCGTTACGGTCGCTTTCCCGATCTGGCTCGACCCCTATAACGTTTTCCATTACGACGCGATCCGCTTCAACGGCGTGGAGCCCAACCAGAATTTCATCAAGACGCGCTACATCCTCGACAATCCGACGCGCTTCGACTCTTTCCTTTTCGGTTCCTCCCGTGTCGGCATGATCGACGTCTCGAAAATAAAGGAAGGCCGCTTTTACAACATGAGCTATTCCGAGGGCCTTCCCCAGGAGCATTTGGGGAATTTGAAATGCTTCGTCGCTAACGGCGTCAAGATCAGCAACGTCTGGCTCGGCCTCGACAACATCAGCTGCTTCTCGGATCCCGAGCGCCATAAAAAGTCCCTGATGCGCAAACCCTATCCCGCGGACGGAAACCTTTGGAAATTCTATCTGCCGTACATAAACTGCTCCAAGGCATTCCATGCCCTGGACACCATATTGGGAGCGAAGAAGAGCGACGGGACAAAGGAAAAAGATTTCTACGCCACCGGCAATTCCTGGCTCAGCCAGGAGACGAACCTTGACGAAAAAGCCAACCGCCCGGCCTGGGACAAGCGCTTCGTTCCGCGTTTTCCCGAGTCCATAGAAGAGATCAAAGCGATAGTCGACCTCTGCAAAGAGAACGGCATAAAGCTGAAAGTCTTCGTCAATCCTCTTTACGTCGACACTTACAAAAAGAGCCTTGAGGAAGGCTACGGCGATTTTTTGACTGAGCTTGGAAAAATCACGCCTTACTACGACTTCAGCACGATACCGCAGACCACAAACAGGAACGACTACGTCGAGACCTCCCACTACCGCTTCGAAGTGGGGGATTACCTCATCAAGTGCTTGGAAGATCCCGAGGAGCCTTATCTCAAGAAGCAATGAAGAAAGTCTTTTTCATCATACGCCTCCTTATTGCCGCCGCTCTCGTCGCCGCGCTCTATTTCATGTGCGATCCCGAGGCGGTGCTGGCCAATTTGAAAAACACCGATCCCAAGCTTATTATAGCGGCGCTCTTCGTTTTTCTTCTCTCCTACGTCATCACAGCCTGGCGCTGGCAAGTCGTATTAAAAGGCGCTGAGAAACACATTCCTTTCGCGAAGCTGATAAGGTACAGTTTCACTGCCAGCTTCTGCAACAACTTTCTGCCCACCGGTTTCGGCGGCGACATAACCAGGGTGATCAACATGCTTCCTCACGGCGTCTCCGCCGCGGAGGGAACTGGTCTGCTTTTCCTCGAAAGACTCATAGGCTTCCTTGTTATCGGGCTTCTGATCGTCATGACTCTGCCTTTCGTTGCAACAGACGTTTCGCGGGCCTGGTCGGGAGGGGACAGGACGGCAAGGACCGCGCTCGTTTTCATCGGCGCGGCGCTCTTTGCTCTTCTGCTTGCGATGGTCTTCATGATCGTCATTGCCGCCAGCCGAAAAGCCGTGCTCAAATTCAGCGCTTGGTTTTCCAAGATCCCTTACAAGACAGTTTCGAATTTTTTAGTCGAATTTTTGGAAAAACTGAACCTGAATGTTCGCGGAGCCAAGACTATCATAAAACTGCTCCTTGTCTCGACGCTCCTGCAGTTTTCTTTCGCCATCGCGTTCTACCTCTGCTTTTGGGCAGTGCTTGATCAGAAGTTCTCTTTCACGCTGATCTTCGCCCTGGTCCAGACCACCTCTCTTCTGGGCGTCATTCCGATAAGCATCGAGACCATAGGCACGAGAGAATTCGTCTTCTGTCTTTTCCTGCCGATCGAAGTTTCCACGCTTTTGGCCTGCCTCATCATCGCCAGGGCCGCTTCCGTAATAATGACGCTTCCCGGCGCCTTGTTCTTCATAACCGACGGTCTCTTCAGAAAGTGTACCCCCAGAGACTGAGACAGAAAGGCCCCCTGAAGGACCTGGCCGCCGCGATCGAAAGTTTCGATTACGTCGTCTCGGAGGACGACCTGCCCTGCAGGGTGGACAGCTTCGTCAAAAGGAAACTTCCCTGGCGTTCCCGCGCCTTTTTCCAAAAGATGATCGACGACGGGCTCGTTACCTTAAACGGGCAGAGGACCCGAGCCGGCCGCTATCTTTTGCTTGGGGAGAGGATCCACATCGACATCTCCCAATACCAGCAGGAGCACCGGGAAGCCAAGATCGAGCTTGACAAGATCTACGAGGACGAAGCCATGCTTGTCCTCAACAAGAAGCCCGGAACCATCGTCCATCCCACGGGCGTTCACCTTTACGACACCATCCTCAACGCTGTGCACGCCCAGTACAAGGATCAAGCCTACAGGCCGACGCTCATCCACCGTCTCGACAAGGACACCTCGGGCGTTTTGATCCTCGCCAAAAGCGAAAAATACAGGACGCACTTAGCCTGCCAGATCGAGAAACGCGAAGTAAGAAAAGTTTACCGCACCTTGACTCACGGCGTTTTTTCGGAAAGGGAAGGGGACGTTACGCTTCCCATTGGCGACAACAAATATTCCCACATAAGGCTGAAACAGATGGTCCGTTCCGACGGGCTGCCTTCGCTTTCCCGTTTCACCGTCAAGGCCAGCGCGCCTTGCGTTGCGGGCTTTCAGGACGGACTTTCCTTGGTTGACGTCGCCATCAAGACCGGCCGCACGCACCAGATCAGGGTGCATATGTCAGCCATAGGCCACCCCGTTGTCGCAGACAAACTTTACGGCCGGGAAAAGGAAGCGAACATTTGCGGAGTCAGAATCGAAACGCAGCTTCTCCACGCCATGTCCTTCGTCTGCCGCCACCCGATTACCGAAAAAGAAGTGGAATTCACCGCGCCTTTGCCCGATGATTTCCAACGCGCGGTCAACGCCCTTTTTCCTTCGCTGAAGATATAAAAAAAGCGCGCCTGTTGGCGCGCTTTTAATTTTGGCGTCTCCAAGGAGATTCGAACTCCTGTTGTCGGGATGAAAACCCGGTGTCCTAGGCCGGACTAGACGATGGAGACTTAATATTTATGTTCTGAGAAAAAAGTGAGCCGTGCGGGACTCGAACCTGCGACCCTCTAATTAAAAGTCAGATGCTCTACCAAACTGAGCTAACGGCCCGTGCTTTTTTCTTGTTACCATTTTCAGAATGGTAGAGTAGATTATATTAAAAGGGCTTCCGCAAGTCAAGGCGTGTCATTTGGCCCGGGGATCCTTGAGATTGCGGAGTATTGACTCCATCCAGGGCGTCTTCAGGATCATAAGTTTGGTGAGATCTTCCGCGCTTACGGCGCAATTAGCCTGTATTTCTTCGCGCTGGGCTCTTAGCCTGGCTTTGGCCCTGAAGGCGTCTCTGCGGCCGCGCCAGATCGGTTTAAGGCGGCCCCTAGCGGTCCACAGCAGGTCGCTTAGGAAAGCGTAGAGGAAAATGCCTATGCCGTAGCGCCAAAGCAGCGGAGTGGGGAAGTCTTTCCAGACTACCCAGAGACTGTTGCGCTTGGCCCAGTAGAGGGCGCGGTCGGAGTATTTCGTCGTGGAGAAGCCGACTCTGTGCCAGACCGCCGCTTTATAGGCGAAGCGGCAGCCCCAGCCTCTCAATCTTAACCGGAAGGCGAGGTCGACGTCCTCGTTATAGGCGAAGAAGTCGGGGTCGAAGAGGCCGGTCTCCTTGAGGGCTTGGACGCGGTAGAGGGCCGCGCCGGCGCAGGCGCCGAAGACGCCCGAATCGTCGGTGTAGGTGTCCCTGGGCTTCCCGTAGCCCCTTTTCCCGGCCACGCCGTGCTTGAAGAACATGTCTCCGGCGGAGTCGATGACTGTGGGTTCGTGCTCGCCGTCCCAAATGAGAAGCTGCGAGGCGACGGAACCGGCTTTGGGATCGGCTTCGGCAAGCGATACCAATTCCTGAAGCCATTGCCTTTCGACTTTCGTGTCGTTGTTCAGAAGGACGACGTATTTGAGTTCGGGGTAACTTTTGAAGAGCAGTTCGATGGCCTCGTTGTTGCCGCGGGCGAAACCGTAGTTTTCCTTGAAGTCGTATAAAAGAACGTCCGGGTAATCGGATCTGATGATCTCTTTGGAGGCGTCGGTGGAAGCGTTATCGGCGACGACCGCGAGAAAATCTTTGTATTCCTGGGATCTCAGGGCGTCCAGGCAGTCTCTGATAAGCCCTTCGCCCTGCCAGTTCAGGACCAGCACGGCGGTTTCGACTTTTATGTGTTCGCTGCGAATGTCAAGCATTTTTCGAAAGTTGGTAGGCGGCGAAGTCCCAGTCTTTTCTGGTCGTCAGTTTGAAATTCTCTTCCGAGTCGCGGCAGAGCCTGACGGGGAAGGCGGCCCTTTCAAGGATCATCGCCTCGTCGGTGAGCGTTTCCCAATCGGTGTTGGATCCGAGCTGGGCGTAGGCCTCCCTTAAGGTCTTCAATTGGAAAGTCTGGGGGGTGGAGGCGAAGTAGAGCTTTTCCCTCGGGATGGTGGCGGCGATGAAACCGTTCTCTTTGATCTCTTTCACGGTCGAAGCGCAGGGAATAGCCGCGATGGCGGCGCCCGATCTTTTGGCTTCCTCGATCGTTTCGAGAATGATGTCAGCCTTTACGAAGGGACGGTCGCAGTCGTGGATGACCACGATGGCGTTTTCGTAGTCTTTCAGCGTTTCCACGGCGTTGTGCACGGATCTGGCGCGGCAGCTGCCGCCGGCGATCACTTCTGCCCGGTCTTTCAAAAGGCTTTTGAATTCATTTTCCCTGCCGGGAGTTACCGGAATGATCATCTTCGCTATAGGAAGTCCCCGGAAGGCCTCCAGCGTCCTTTCCAAAACGCTTTTGCCGCAAAGGGGAGCGGTGAGCTTGTCGAAGCCCATGCGGGAGGCTTTTCCTGCGGAAGGGATGATGGCGACAACTGGAAGATCCATTAGAAAAGGGAAGTTTGTCCGCGGTTCTCTATGAAGCGCCTGTCTTCCGGGCCCGTGTCTTTTTCGCCTTTTACCAGAAGGCCGAAATTATAGTCGAAAAGGCTGGCAAGAAGTTCCTTGCCGGGAATGGATATGGGAAGGAAGCCGCTGTCGCAGCCGGCGTTCGCGGTCTTCAGCCAGTTTTGCGTTTCCTCCGGGCTGTCTCCGGGATTCGTTTCAAGGAGCGCGTAGGGCGGAATGTTGTGGCGCAGGGCCTCGGCGTCCGGATCGTGGAAGGGCAGGAAGCCGAAGATCTCCGGGAAGAGGCGTTCGTCCAGAACGGAGAAGCGCTTGCCGAAATCTTTTCCGTAGCCCGTGACGAGCTGGATGTCGAAGTAATAGGCGCCGGAAAGCCTGTGGAGGATCTCCCTTGAAGTGTTCAGGATCGTGGAGGCGACGCGGAAGCTCTCCTCGCTTTTGTCCTGGCCGCAGAAGGCTGAGACCGCTTCCCTCAAGCCTATGAGCTCGCAGCCAGGAATGTCGGACATTCTCAGCTGCCCGTTGGCCTGGGCGTAGAGGCGGTATTGGCGGCAGGCGTGCACGGCAGCTTCGAGGGAAGGCTCAAGGTCTAAAAGAAGCTGCTCTACGTTCGCTTCCTTGTTCTTGTAGACGATCCTGGGAAGGTTGACGGCGATGAGCTGCGATATGGGCGTCAGGTCGTTTTTCACCCAGAGGATGTCGTGGCCGAGTTTGGCAAGCTCCACCATTATGCCGGATATCTTTTCCTTATCCTCGATCTCGCCTTCGAATTGGAAGACCAGATCTTCCTTTGGCTCGACGGATCTGATCAGGTTGGCCGCGGTCTCCGCTTCGGAAACGGGGAAGCAGAAGTAAAAGGTTCCCTTGAAGGCGGAGGCGAGCTCGATCGTTTCAATGACGCGATCCCTCGGGCAGTCTTTCAAAAATTCCGAGTCGAAGCTGAGGATCAGGTTGTTGCGGAGATAATTTTCCAGCTTCTTGAATTCGCTTATGAGCTCCCCGCGGCCCGTTTCCGCTTTGACTTCGAAACGTTCTATGTGGCGGGAGTAGGGATGCCTCAAGCCGCCGATGTCTATAAGCCCCTGGCGGTGGGCCATGGCGACGTCCTCGGAATAGATGTGCGAAAGCGAGTAGGGGAGAGAGATCCTGCTGCCTAATTTGCCGTTGAGGGTCTCGGGTTCGGCAAGGCGCTTTGTGAGCTCGTCGTAGGGGATCGTGACGGAGGAGCGCTGGCGGAGGGAATTGGCGTAGCCTCTGGACAAGAGCTCGGAATCGACGAGGGCCCTGATCAGCGTCGTGGTGACGATGGAGAGGCCGGAAGAAAGCACGCGCTTTTCGACTTCCTGGGCGATCGCTTCCGCAGCGGAATGCTTGACGTGCGCTTCCTGCTCCAGGGCTCTTACGATGAAGGCGCGGTTCCAGGGGCGGGAGTTCTGCTCGCTGCCGGTCATGACGGAAATGGTGCTGTCGGCGTCCAGAAGCGAGATCTGCTGCGGTTTTATGACGGTGGTCTTGGAGCGCTGCTCGTCTCTGGCGACCCTGTAATCGAGGTAGATGGCGCTGGCCCTGGCGCTGTAGCCTTTCTCCAGCGCTCTCGCGACCGTTACGGCCACGTCGCTGGTCTGGGGAGGCTGCTGGGGAAAAGTCTTGCCGAGATGCATGGCGATGGCGTAGGCCGCGTCTTCGGCATAAGCCGCGTCGGGATCGTCGGCGGCGACAAGGGCCGCCTGGATGCTGCGTTTCAGCTTGCCGATGTCAAAGCTGACAAGGCGTCCGTCGCGTTTTCTGACATGGGTCGGCAGCATCGTTTATCCGTTGTCCCTCACTTTGTTAAGCGCGTCCTCGAAATCGCCGACCGCCTGGAACTGCAGGTAGACTGAGGCGAAGCGGACGTAGGCGACCTGGTCGATGGCTTTCAGTTTTTCCATCACTATGCGCCCGACTTCCGTGGTCGGGATCTCCCTTAAGTGCTCCTGCTCGGCCTTGTTGAGGACGGCCTGGACGATGTCGTCGAATTGCCCGACCGAAACGGGTCTCTTGCGGCAGGCATGCCTAAGACCGCCAAGGATTTTCTCCTTGTCGAAGTCTTCCCTGGACCCGTCCTTTTTGACGACCATTAAAGGCGCCTCGACCACTTCGTAGGTGGTGAAGCGGTGACCGCAGGCAAGGCATTCCCGGCGGCGTCTTATCGCGGAGTCGTTATGGGCGGTGCGGGAGTCGATGACCTTGCTTTCAACATGATGGCATTTCGGGCAGAGCATAATACAAGATTTGGTAGGTTTACTTTATGATTATAGCAAATCTCAAAGGGCTTTGCTTTGGTGGAGCTTGGCGATGTCTCCCAATTCCTCTTCCTTCTTGATGCTGACGATGAGCTTTTTGACTATGCTGGCCAGCTCCTGGTCGAAGCGGTAGTCGGCTCGCGTTATGTAGTTGACGCGGTCGTGGCGTATGAGGTCGCAGACCTGAGAGTCGTCGTCGCCCTGGTAGACGCCTATAGAGTGGCCGCCGTTCAGCTTCACGAGCTTCATGCAGGGAACGTCGGTAAGCCCGTCGCCGATGTAGATCATGTTGCGGTACGGGATGCGGCGCTCGGTCTGCGGCGTGAAGGAATTCAGCGCTTTGGCTTCCGTAATGTCCCTGATGCCCTTGTTGATCCTGAAGATGAACTGCGTTTTCGAGGTGTAGTTGAGGGCCAGTCCCGGCCAGATGGGCACGCCGTTCTCGTCGTAGAGGAATTCGCTGGCGTAGATGCCGGAGAATTCAGGGGCAAGCCCGGTGCCGAGGATGATCTGCGTGAGCCCGGAGGAGACGATGTAGTGCTCTATCATAACGCCCTCGTTCTTTCCGAAATCCCGGATCTTGGAGAACCACTCGGGAATGCCGGGCAGAAGCTCGACGGTTTTGCCCTGCTCCCTCAGGACGTTTTTGGTGAGCAGCACTTTGCCCCTGGCCAGCTTCGTCATCATGAACATGTAGGCAAGGATCGGGTCCATCTGGTTAATGGATGCGAAGTCATTGACTTCTTTCCAGAAAGAGACGGAATCCATTCCTAAACTGGGAATGAAGGCGTACTCCTGCATGTCTTTTGTGCAAAGCGTCTTGTCGAAATCGTATATGAGGGCGACTATCGGTCTTTCGCTCATGCTTTCTCCCAAAGTTTCAGCTGGAGTTTTTCAATGCGGTTGCTTGTGATCTTCAGGATCTTGAGCGAGCCGCCTTTTATTTTTATCTCTTCGCCTTCCACGGGCAGGTGCCCCAGCTTGTAGAGGGCGTATCCGCCGATGGAGTCGAAGCTCTCGTCATCCGGCAGGTCCAGTTCCAGCATGTCGTTGAGGTCGTCCACAAGGACGGTGCCGGACATTTCGTAAGTAGTGTCGTCGACTTTGACTATTTCGGGAGCTTCGGCGTTGATGTCTTCCTCGGGCATTTCGCCGACGATCTCGCTGATGATGTCGTTGGCGGTGACGATGCCGGCCATGCCGCCGTATTCGTCCACTACGATGGCGATCTGAGTGTTGGTCTTGCGCATCTCGATCAGAAGCTCGGCCACGCGCTTGGTCTCCGGGATGAAGTAAGGCTTCCTGATGACGGAGGAGAGGCTCGGCATATCCGCTTCCTCGCTCCATTTGTCCATGACGTCCCTGACGTGCAGGATGCCCTTGATGTTGTCTATCGTTCCGGAATAAACGGGAATGCGCATGTGACCGTCCTTGATCGCGACCTTGACGGCGTCCCTTAGGGAGACGGACTCGTCGATGGCGGAGACCACCGGGCGGGGAGTCATTACTTCCCTCGCTATCGTGTCGCCGAAAGCGAAGACGGACTGGAGCATCTCGTGTTCGTTCTCGTCGATCTTCTTTTCCTTCTCGTCTTTCAGAAGCTCCTCGACTTCGCTGGCGGTGGACAAGACTTCATCCTGGCTGATGTCGTAGCCCGCGCCTTTTATGACTTTCCTGGTCAGGAAGAGGCAGAAGCTGTTGACGGGGCGCATGACGTTCGAGATGAATTTCAGGAAGGCGAAGTGCTTTACGGGAAGTTCCTTCTTCATATGCACGCCCACGAACCACGGTACTAAGCAGGCGAAGACAAGGACGAAGGAAAGGAGAAACAGGGTCATTCCGAGCTCCTGCCACCAGGATCTTATGACGAAGGTGTCGAAGATCCAGTTGATGACGCTCGTCATGTAGATAAGAGCGACGGCCTGGAGGAGGTAAAGCGAGATCCTGATCTTGTCGGCGTATTTCAGCCAGGCGTTGATGAAGTCGGTGTCGACGTTTTCATCCTCTATGAGATCTTTGACCGTCAGGTGGTTGGCCGCGGTGTTGGCGGTGGTCGCGTAAACGCAGGCCACGAACATGATGACAAACATTCCGAACAGGATGTACGCTTCCGGGTAGGTGAAGATCTCCTCAATAGGTCTTTGAGCCTCCTCAAGAGTGCGCGATATGAAGCCGAAATTGTTTGTTGACAAGGCCTCGGCGAATTTGGCGAGGCCGGCGGAACGCAGATGGTCCAGGAAGTATTGCAGGGAAGGATCCATTATTTTGTGGTGTAGAAATTAGAATGCCAGGCGCGTACGTATTTTTCCTGCTTGGCAAACATAGATCGGCGGCTCTTGGCGTCCAGGTCGTCGTAGCCCAGACAGTGCAAGGTGCCGTGAATAGCGTAGCGGACGATCTCCTCGGGGAAGAGAACGTCGTTTTGGAGGGCGTAAGCGAGCGCGTGGTCGACGGAGAGCACGACGTCGCCGCAGGCCGGTTCGAGAACGTTGGCCTCTTCGAGGCCTTCCGGCGGAAAGCTGATGCAGTCGGTCGGAGTGTCCAGCCCCATGAAATCTCTGTGATAGCGCCTGATCGCGGGATCCCTCACCAGCATGATGTTCATGCCCATCGTCCTAGGAGCTTTTTCAGCTTCCAGAACGTAGGAGACGATCTCCTTGATCATGAGGTCGGCGATCTTGACGAGACGCTGCTTGTTGTAAACGTTGACGAGGTATTTCATGAGCGTTCGAGGAAAAAGCGCGTATGGGTGAAAACGATGAGCGCGGCTAAGATGACGGCCGTGCCTAGGTAGATCCTGTCAAGCGGATACTGCCAATAGACGAAGAAGGGGAGACTGAGAGACCCCGCTATGGAGGCGTACTTCATCCTGCGGAAAAGGAGCAGAGTCAGCGCTATGACGGCAAAGGAGAGCAGGGCCGCATACGGCGCAAGGATAAGAAAGCCGCCCATGATGAGCGCCAGGCCGAGTCCTCCCCAGCCACAGACGTAAACGGAAAAGTAATGGCCCAAGACGGCGAAGATGAGGGCGCAGGCGCCGATCTGGGCTTCGTTGCCCAAGGGATAGACAAGGCTCGGAAGGCCGAAACGCGTCATGAGCTGCGGAAACTTGGGCAGAAGCGCCGTGACAAGGATGCCGAGCGTAAAGTCCGCGGCAATGGAGACGAATTTCCCGTTGAGGCGGAGAACGTTGAAGCGGCGGAAAAAGAAGCCCAGCGGCAAAGACCCCGCGAGATATGCTAAAACTGCTATGACCATATCAGTCGTGGTACTGGGATTCCCTGGCCTTCCATTCGAGCCTTATGAGGGCGCCTTCCATTTCGAGAGACGCGCGCAGCGCTTTGACAAGGTATGTCTCGTAGGAGCCCATGACAAGGCTCGGGTCGTTCACGAAAAGCAGGAAAGTGGGAGGTTCCTTGGCGGTCTGGGTCGCGTAGAAAAATTTCAGGCGTTTGCCCTTCAGCGCGGCCGGGCTCTGCTTTTCCATCGCCTCCCTGACGGCGCGGTTCAGAAGGCCGGTAGAGATCTTCTTGGAGACGGAAGCGTAGAGCTTAAGAACTTCTTTCATCAGCGCCGGTATGTTCCTGTTTTCCTTGGCGGAAATGAGAATTACGGGGGCGTGGGAAAGGAAGGGGAGCTCCTGCCTGATCCAGCCGACGTAGGCCGATCTGTCGGCCTTGCCCTGCATAAGGTCCCACTTGTTCACGCAGATGACGCAGGGGCGCCCAGCCTCGGCCACTATGGCCGCGATCTTTTTGTCGGTGACGGAAATGCCGGCGGTAGCGTCGATGAGAAGCACGCAGACGTTGGACCTTTTGATGGCGGCTTCGCTGCGGGAGACGGAGAAGACTTCGAGCTTGCTGTCGATGGACCTTTTGCGCCTGATGCCGGCCGTGTCTACGAGCCTTATCGTTTTGCCTTCCCAATCTATCAGCGTGTCGACGTTGTCCCTGGTCGTGCCGGGGATGTCGCTGACAATGGAGCGCTCGAAGCCCGCGAGCGCGTTGGTAAGGGAGGATTTCCCGGCGTTCGGTTTGCCGACGAAGGCGACGGCGCAGTAGGCGTCATCCTTTTTTTCTCCCTCCTCTTCCTCATCCTCGAAGAGCGAGGCCTCGCGGAGAAGGCGGTCTAAGAGCTCGTCGGTCCCGATGGCGTGCATGGCGGAAATGGTCACGGTGGGGGAGAATTCGTAGGCGCAGAAGTCGGCCCAGGAATCCTTGAATTTTTCATTGTCGGCTTTGTTGACTACAAGCCAGACGGGTTTCCCGAGCGTACGCAGTTTAGAAGCGACCACGTCGTCCATCGGCGTCCTGCCGTCCTGGGCGCTCACCAAAAAGAGAATGAGGTCCGCTTCAGAAACGGCGACGTCGGTTTGCTTCGTTATGTGCTTTTCCAGGGCGTCCGGGTCGGTGACAAGGCCTCCGGTGTCGATGAGCCTGAAAGAGACGCCGTCGTGCGTAACCGTAGCGTAGAGGCGGTCGCGGGTAACGCCGCTCGTCTCCTCAACGATCGCGAGCCTTTTTCCGGAAAGGCGGTTGAAGAGGATGGATTTCCCGACGTTGGGGCGTCCGACGAGCGCTACTGTCAGCATAAATTAGGCTTCGATGTTGGTTAAGCTCTCGATGGCGTAGTCCACTCTCTTCAGGACTTTCTCTTTCCCGAGGGCGAAGAGCGTCTCGAACATTCCGGGACTGCAGGAGCGGCCTGTCACGGCGACTCTCAAGGGCTGCAGGACTTTCTTGGGGGAAAGCTCGGTTTCCGCCATGAAGGCGTGGATGTCTTTGTCGAGGGATTCGACGGTGAAGTCGCTGCTTTCCAATACGGGGCGCAAAGCGGCAAGGTTTTCCTTGACGCCTTCCTTTTTCAGGATCTTCCTGACGTCCGCTTCGTTGTAATCAATTTCGTCCTTAAGGAAGTAGGAGATCATGTCGACAACGTCCGTTAAAAGGACAAGGCGGGGCTGCAGGAGGCTCATAATGTAGTGCAGGGAGCTTTTGTCCTGGCCTTCGCAAACGAGCCCGGCGCCGATCAGATAGGGCCAGCAGCGCTCGGTGAGATCCTCCACGGTGAGTTTTCTGATGTATTCGCCGTTCATCCAGTTCAGCTTCTCGACGTGGAACTGGGCGCCGGCTTTGTTGATGTGCTCCAGGCTGAAGGCCTTTATCATCTCGTCGACGGTGACGATCTCCTGGTCCTCGGAATAAGCCCAGCCCAAGAGGGCCAGGAAGTTCACGAGGGCTTCGGGCAGATAGCCTTTCTCCTTGTACTGGAAGACCGAGACGTCGCCGTCCCTTTTGGAGAGCTTGCCGCCGCCGCCCGGCTTCAATATGACAGGCAGGTGCGCGAAGACGGGGGGAGTCCAGCCGAAGGCGTTGTAAAGGCAGATGTGCTTCGGCGTCGAAGAGATCCACTCGTCGCCGCGCATGACGTGCGTGATGCCCATAAGATGGTCGTCCACGATGTTGGCGAGGTGGTAGGTGGGATAACCGTCCGCCTTCAGGATGATGAAGTCGGTCTGCTGGTCGTTCTGGTAGGTCACTAATCCCCTTATGGCGTCGGTAAAGGAGGTCGTGCCGGTTTTCGGCATCTTGAAGCGCACGGTCGGGACGCGGCCTTCCGCTTCGTATTTTTCTATCTGCTCTTTGGTGAGACGCGAGCAGCGCCCGTCGTAGCCCTGGACGGAGAGGCCTTTCTCCTTGGCTTCCTCTCTCTGGGCCGCGAGCTCTTCCTCGCTGCAGTAGCACTTGTAGGCGTGCCCCTTTTCCAAAAGCTCGTCTACGTACTTCTTGTAGATGTCGAGCCTCTCGGACTGGAAATAGGGGCCGCAGTCTCCGCCTTTCATGACGCCTTCGTCCCACGTCAGGCCGAGCCACTGCAGGCTTTTCGTGATGTCTTCGAGAGCCTCAGCCTGGAAGCGGGCCCTGTCGGTGTCTTCGATCCTTAAGAGAAAATCGCCGCCCGTTCTGCGGGCGAACAGATAATTGAAAAGCGCCGTGCGGGCGCCTCCAAGATGTAACATGCCAGTGGGACTGGGCGCGAAACGCACTCGGGATTTCATTTTAGATAAGGCCTTCCGTTTCGGGGAAACCGAACATGATGTTAAAATTCTGCAGCGCGGCGCCGGAAGCGCCTTTCACCAGATTGTCGAGAGCGCTGGTTATTATCACTCTCTTTTCATGGGAGGTGTTGGACATGTCGCAGAAATTGCTGTTGACGATGTGGCGTATTTCGACGGAAGTCCCCGGTTTCCTAAGGCGCATGAAGAACTCGTTCCCGTAGGCTTTTTCCCAGGAAGCCTGAACGTCTGAGGGGGAGCGTCCGTCTTTAAGTTTAACGTAGATGGTGGAGAGGATGCCTCTTATGATGGGAAGCAAGTGAGGCGTAAAGGTCACGTTCACGTTCCGCCCGGCGAACTTCGTCAGCTCCTGATCTATTTCGGGAGTGTGCCGGTGGCTGAACATGCCGTAAGCTTTGAAAGATTCCGCGGATTCGCAATAGTGGACCTGGGGCGTCAATTTTTTGCCGGCGCCGCTGATGCCGCTCTTGGAATCGATTATGATGTCTTCGCTTTCTATGACGCCGTCCTTGAGAAGGGGAATGAGCGGTATCAGGGCGCTCGTCACGTAGCAGCCGGGAACGGCCACAACGGGAGCGTTCTTTATCTCGTCCCTGTACCATTCGCAGAGACCGTAGGCCGCTCTCTTCAAGTTTTCCTTGTCGCAGTGCGCGACCTTGTACCATTTCTCGTACACGTCGGTGTCGCGCAGCCTGTAGTCGGCGGAGAAATCGATGACTCTGACGCCGCGGGCCAAAAATTCCTTGGCAATGGGCGCCGAGGCTCCGTGGGGCAGAGCCAGAAAAACCGCGTCCAGATCCTGGGAATAGAGAGTCTCCACTCCCAGGACTGGCAGTTCGCATAAAGTTTTGAATTCCGGGAAAAGGTCGGGCATTGAGCAGTCTTCGGAACTCGGCCCGTGGGCCAAGCCCGCGACTTCCACGCCCTGATGGCGCAAAAGCCTCAGCAACAGTTCCCGGCCGGTATAGCCGGAGGCGCCGCAGATAGCGGCTCTAATCTTCTTCATCAGTGAACCGTAGCGGTGAGGTTTATATTACTTCTTGACCTGCTTCTTCAAAATGATGCTGGCTTTGAAGACGGCGACTTTGGAGGCAGGGATCTGAATGGCTTTCTGGGGGGAGTTGGGGTTGCGGCCGACTCTGGGACGTCTCTCTTTGACGGAGAAAACGCCGAAGCGGCGCAGCTCAAGGCGGTTGCCTTCTTCCAGATATTCGCAGATGGAGTCAAAGGTCTGCTGGATGACGGCTCTGACGACATCTTTGGGCTGGTTGGTCTTCTCTGACACTCTCGTGATCAGGTTTTCTTTGGTGATGGTGTTTTTCATTTTGAACTCCTTGTATCGGGTAAAACGATGTATAGTATAACGGTTAACACGAATGAATTTTCATTCATTTTAATAAGAGATTCTACCTAAAAAGCCTCGCATTGTCAACGATTACGACCTTACGGGGCGCCAGAAGGTACAGCTTCGGGTCCATTTATGCTAAAATAACTTCATGCGTAATTATTTTCTTTTCTTTTTGCTGCTTTCCTGCCTAAATCTGACGGCTAAGCCGGAGATCCCTCCCGAGCTTTCCGAAAACGTCTATTCCAACGTCCGGGAGTGCCTGGAATACGCGCTGGTCAACGAGGAGTCGAAGATCTATGTCGAGGCGGTGAGGGGCTACACCGGGGCGCTCTCAAGCCTTACGCCCCTGGCGGCCTCCCTTGCCAAGCAGAAGGAGAAGACGACTGCCGAAAGGGAAAAATTGTCTAAGCTGAACAAGCTTCTCAGCGGCTGGCGCTACAAGCTTGAGGAGCTTGAGGCCCCGGCCCAGCTCGAGGCCTACGAGACCTTAAGGAGCGATTACAATTACCGCCTGCTCTACTTGAAGGAGGCCCTGAAGACTTCCTCTCCGGTCATCATCCAGACGAATTTCTACAATTGCTTCTCGGCCTACGGAAGAGTCCTGCGCCAGGGCGAAGTCGTAAAGCTCGAGCACAACGCCCCGGAGCCGATAGATCCCTACTACGCCCAAACGTCCAAGCGATTGTCCGCCCTCATGAGCGAATTGGGCGAGGCCCACGGGTATCCCGAAAACGCCCGCCGCGCTCTCTCCTTCCTCGCTTCCGACACGAACCTCCAGCTCCAGGTGCAGTACATCACAAGCTGCCTTAGGGGAACAGAGGGCGTCGACGCCGCGACGCTGGACGTCTGCTATTCCTCGCTTTTGACGGAACTCCCGCTTTGCTACACCTACTGGCAGGCCTGGGGAGACCTCAGGCTAAGGAGAGGGGACACCAACGGCGCCATAAGGGTCTGGAAAAAGGCTCTCATCCGTTTCCCAAAGGATTTCGACTTCCGCTATCTTTTGGCCTACTATTCGCCCGAAACGGAAGAAGGCTCGAAAGAGGCTCTGGAATACCTGAAGGACTGCCTGGAAATGACGAGCGGCAGCGCCGCCAGCCGGATCTGCATGATGATGGCAAAGCGCTACGTCACGCTCGGCAATTTCGGCGAAGCCTACGCTTCGAGCCAGGACGCCGCGAAGTTAGCCCGCCTCAGCAAGAGCCCGACTTCCGACAACGAATACCGCGAGGCGCGTCTTTTCGCCGCCAAGCTGTCCCTGAGCTGCGACCTTCTCGACGCCGCGCTTGAAAACCTTGAAAAGCTGACTGTCAACGAGATCTACGACGCGGAGGTCGCGGAGACACTTGCCCAGGTCAGATACGCCATGTTCATGAAGAACCCGCTTGACAAGGAGCTTCTCCAGGACGCCCTCAAGGCCTTCGATAAGCTCGCCTCCTTCCGTCCCGGACAAAAGGGGATATGCGCCGCCAAGGCGGTCATGTATTACTCCGCCGGCAGCATGAAGGAAGCGAAAACGCAGGCCATGAAGGAACTCTCCTCCTATCCCAACGACGCTTCGTCGCTGACGGTTCTGGGCTACGTTCTCTTAAGCGAGGGCAACAAGTCTGAAGCGAAGGCCAGTTTCGAAGCGGCCCTGAGATCCGACCCAACGCACCTGAAAGCCCAGGAGGGGCTGCGGCTCTGCCAGTAGGGGTCATTTTTGCTATCATTTAGTCATTAACCATCAAACAATACAACCATGAAAGCTAAGATCTACGTAACGCTTAAACAGAGCGTTCTCGACCCGCAGGGAAAAACGGTGCAGAGAGCGCTGGAACAGATGAACTACAAGAACGTCGACTCGGTGCGCATCGGGCGCTTTTTGGAAGTGGAGCTGAACTGCAGCGACGAAGCGGCGGCCGCCGCCCAGATAGAGGAGATGAGCAAGAAGCTCTTTGTGAACCCGAATATTGAGCAGTTCCGCTACGAACTGGAGAAATAAGCCTTATGAAAATCGGAATTGTAGTTTTCCCGGGCTCGAACTGCGACTATGACTGCCTGACTTCCTTCTCCCGCCTCGCCAAAGAGAACGGACTTTCCGCGGAAGTCGGCTACGTCTGGCACAAGGAGAGCAACCCCGGAACTTTCGACGCCTACGTATTGCCGGGCGGCTTCTCCTACGGCGACTATCTGCGCTGCGGCGCCATCGCCCGTTTCTCTCCCATCATGGAGGAAGTGACGGCCCACGCGAAGAAGGGCCGTCCCGTCATCGGCATCTGCAACGGCTTCCAGATCCTCTGCGAGTCGGGACTCCTGCCCGGCGCGCTTTACATGAACCGCGACCTGAATTTCATCTGCGAGCACGTCTTTTTGAGGACCGAGCGCAGCGACACGATCTTCACCAGTCTCTGCAAGAGCAAGGAAGTCCTCAACATCCCGATAGCCCACGGCGAAGGCAACTATTACGCCGACGACGAGACGCTGAAAAAACTCGAGGATGAGGAGCTGGTGGCTTTCCGCTACTGCACGGGCGACGGGCTCGTGACGCCGGAAGTGAACCCCAACGGCTCCCGCAACAACATCGCCGGAATTTTCAACAAGGAGCGCACGATCCTCGGCATGATGCCGCACCCGGAACGCGCCGCCGAACCTGGGCTCGGAAGCTCCGACGGACAGAAGATCATCGTCAGTCTCTTAAAGAACATCGCGAAGTAAAAGGAAAAATATATGGTTGAATCTTTACCGAAAGATCCTTCGATCACGCCGGAACTGATAGCCGACCACGGCCTGACTCCGGACGAGTACGAACGCTTGAAAGGCATCTTGAAAAGGGAGCCGACTTATACGGAGCTCGGCATCTTCTCCGTGATGTGGTCCGAGCACTGCTCCTACAAGAACAGCAGAAAGCAGCTTAAGAATTTCCCGACCGAAGGTCCGCAGGTCCTCATCAAAGCCGGCGAAGAGAACGCCGGCGTGATAGACGTCGGCGACGGCTGGGCCGTGGCCTTCAAGGTCGAAAGCCACAACCACCCCTCCGCGGTGGAGCCTTTCCAGGGCGCCGCGACGGGCGTCGGCGGCATCCTAAGGGACATCTTCACGATGGGCGCCCGCCCCGTCATCAACATGAACTCTCTGCGTTTCGGCCGCCCGAATTCCGGAGCGGTCCAGCAGCTCGTTGACGGCGTGGTCGGCGGCATTGCCCATTACGGCAACTGCATGGGCATCCCGACGATCGGCGGCGACGTCTATTACGACGAGACCTACGAGACCAACTGCCTTGTGAACGCTTTCAGCCTGGGCGTCATGAAGATCAACGAGATCCAGCGCGGCGAGGCCACGGGCGTCGGCAACCCGGTCTTCTACGTCGGCGCTGCCACCGGCAAAGACGGCATCCACGGCGCGACTTTCGCCTCCACCGAACTGACGGAAGAATCGGAAGCCAAGCGCTCCTCCGTCCAGGTCGGCGACCCGTTCATGGAAAAACTTCTCTTGGAAGCCTGCCTTGAGCTCTTCCAGACCGACCACATCGTCGGCATCCAGGACATGGGCGCCGCCGGGCTTACCTGCTCCACCTGCGAGACCGCCAGCCGAGGCGGCAGCGGCGTCGAAATAGACGTCGCGCTCGTCCCGCAGCGCGAAGCGAACATGACCCCGTACGAGATCCTGCTTTCCGAAAGCCAGGAGCGCATGCTCGTCATAGTGAAAAAGGGCAGGGAAGAGGCTGTGCACAAGATCTTCGAGAAATGGGACCTGCACGCCGTCGAGATCGGACACGTTACCGACGACGGCTTGATGCGCGTCAAATACAACGGCAAAGTGGTGGCCGAGATCCCGGCCCGCGAGATCGCGGACGACGCTCCGCTCTACGATCCTCCCGCCAGCAAGCCCAAATATCTGAAGGCCGTTTCCGCCTGGCAGCTTTCCGAACTGCCGCAGCCCGGCAGCGACATGACAGGCATTCTTGTGAAGCTCCTTTCCGAACCGACCATCGGCAGCAAGAAAGACATTTACCGCCGCTACGACCACATGGTCAGGACCGGCACGGTCGTGCTTCCCGGAAGCGACGCCGCGGTCTTCTGGATGAGGGAAGCGGACAAATATCTTTCCCTGGCCGCGGACTGCAACGGCCGCTACTGCTACCTCGACCCCGTCATGGGTTCCAGGATCGCCGTGGCGGAAAGCGCGAGGAACATCGTCTGCTCAGGCGGACGTCCGCTGGCTTTGACGGACTGCCTGAATTTCGGCAATCCCACGAAACCTGAGATCTTCTGGCAGTTCAAAGCCTGCGTGCAGGGATTGAAGGAAGGCTGCGTGGCCTTCAACACTCCCGTGACGGGCGGCAACGTCAGCTTCTACAACGAGAATCCCGAAGGCGCCATCGACCCGACGCCTCTGGTCGTCATGGTCGGTCAGATCGACAAAAAGGAACACATCACGACCCAGTGGTTCAAAAAGGAAGGCGACGCGGTCTGCCTCCTGGACGGATTGCAGGACGACAATCTTGCCGGCGTCGGCGGCAGCGAATACTTGAGAAGGATCCACGACCTGAAGACGGGCAATCCTCCGCAGATGGACCTCGCGAAAGAAAAAGCCCTGCAGGACGCGCTTCTGAAGGCCATAACGAGCGGTCTGATCAGATCCGCCCACGACGTCTCGGAAGGCGGCCTGGCCGTCTGCGCCGCGGAGTGCTGTTTCACCGCTCCCATGGAAGTGGAGAGCGAAGCGGTAATGCTGGGCGCGAAACTCGACTTCACGCCTGTCGCCAGCCGCACCCCGAGGCCCGACGCGCTCCTCTTCGGCGAGCAGCAGTCGAGAGTCATCGTTTCCCTGGCCCCGGAAAACGTCACGGCCCTGGAGGAGATCGCCAAAGAGTTCAAAGTTAAGTGCGACCTCGTTGGCACGGTGACTGGCGACGAGCTCGAGATAACCATGAACCAGGGCACCCTTATCAAGGCGAAAATCGACGAACTTAAGAAAGCCTGGCGCGACGCTTACAAGAACGCCGCGGGCCTTTCCGAGTGAAGCGGGCTTCTTGACTTGAAAAGGGGCGTCTAGTATAATCTATACGATAATCCAAAACTGAAATCAAAAATAATAAATATCCATAACCATCGGAGCAAGAAATGAAAGTAGTAGCAACTTTAGTGGCGATCATCGCGATTTTGGCCGCGGCCGGATTCGGCTATAAGTGGTTCCAGACTCAGGACGAACTGAAGAACACTCAGGCTAAGCTGACCAAGTGCCAGCAGGAAGTTACCGAAGCCAAGGCTGCCAAGGAAGCCGCCGAACAGCAGACCGCTGACATTCAGGCCAAACTGACGGCTTTAGAGACCGCCAAGAAAGAAGTTGAGACCCAGCTTGACGCTTTGAAGGCCAAGTACGAAGAACTGACCGCCAACCTCGGTTCCGAAGAAGGCGGCGAAGACGCCCTCAACGCCCTGCAGACGACCATCAGCGACCTGAAATCCCAGGTCGAGCAGAAGGAGAACGAGCTGAAGGAAGCCCAGGACGCCGCTGAATCCCTGAAGGCCACGATCGAAGCCAACGAGAAAACGATCGACGGCTTGAAGAAAGACGTGACGGCCGCCAAGGAAGCCGAGGAAGCCGCTGAAAAGCAGGCCAACAGCTTCAAGATGAACCTGCTTGAGCACGGTCTCTCCCTAGAGGAAGCCCCGGTCTTCGCCGGTGAGATCCTGGAAGTCAACCCCGCCGGTCCCGACTATCCCGCCTCCTACATTCTTTCCGTCGGCAAAGCCGCCGGACTGCCGGTCGGCCAGGAACTGAAAGTGACCCGCGGCACCACCTACATCGGCACCCTGAAAGTCGTCCGCATCTATGACGACCAGGAGAACCTCTGCGGCGCCGAGAGCAAGGATCTCGTCGTTGGCCAGATCCCCCAGAAAGGCGACAAGGTCAACAACGAAGTCGGCATCAAGAACGAGTAATGCCAAGATTCCTCCTCGTCCTCTTGTTAGCGGCCACAGCCTTTGCCATCGCAGGATGCGAAGCGCTTGATCCCCGCAACGCGGAAGACGACAGCGCGATCCCCTGGAACCAACCCAGGCGCGAGGAGAGGGAACTTGACCTCAATCCCACCTTCAACTGGTGAATTAAGGAGCGGCGAAAAGCCGCTCCTTTTTTATATGCCATTCAAGTGTAATAAGAGCAGCGTCAACTTGACTTTACGGTCTTTTTTTGGCAAAATGATTACAAGTTGGAGGTTTATTATGTTAAAACGATTTGTAGTTGTTTCATTGTGCTTAGCCACTTCTGTTTTTTTTATGACATCCAGTATGGACGCGGTAGAAATTGATGCTGACACCCTCAAAGGCCTAACCCAAGAAGCGTTCGTTTCCACCAATGACTTTGAAGATCTCAAACTTACAATAGAACGGATCAAAAGTAATGCCGAATCCTGCGCCGACTCAATAGTCGATCTTCAACTTGGCTTGTCAAGTCTTAGCGATGATGAACGTTTTGTAAGGGAAAAAGATCTTCAAAGAATAATAGACGATTATTCCAACATAAGTTCTGAACTTGTCTCTATTTCAAGTGTTGAAGGGCAAGGAGACAGAGCGCAAACTTTATATGCTCTTCAGTCAGATCTCGAAACTATTGAATCGGAAATCAACGCGCTCCAAACTTATGTCCAGACCTACCTTGGCCATCTGACAACCGGGGATAAAAAATGGTATTTCTTAGATTCCGGTTTTCTCGCCGGGACCAACAATTCCTTTACGGCTAACGCGGCAATTTCGCAGTATATTCTCCTGGTTGGTCAAACCTTTCGCACAAAAACAGACAGCGTCATAACCAAAATTAAAATACGCCTACCAAATGGAATATACCCGTTGCCGGACAGAGTTTTCATTTCCCCCTACAATTCAACCTTAAGCACAAACACTTTTATAAACGCAATCTCAGTTGAT
>JAGCTE010000019.1 GCA_017963805.1 bacterium
ATCAACTGAGATTGCGTTTATAAAAGTGTTTGTGCTTAAGGTTGAATTGTAGGGGGAAATGAAAACTCTGTCCGGCAACGGGTATATTCCATTTGGTAGGCGTATTTTAATTTTGGTTATGACGCTGTCTGTTTTTGTGCGGAAAGTTTGGCCGACCAGGAGAATATACTGCGAAAATGCCGCGTTAGCCGTAAAGGAATTGTTGGTTCCGGCGAGAAAACCGGAATCTAAGAAATACCATTTTTTATCCCCGGTTGTCAGATGGCCAAGATAGGTCTGGACATAAGTTTGGAGTGCGTTGATTTCCGATTCAATAGCTTCGAGATCTGACTGAAGAGCATATAAAGTTTGCGCTCTGTCTCCTTGCCCTTCAACACTTGAAATAGAGACAAGTTCAGAACTTATGTTGGAATAATCGTCTATTATTCTTTTAAGATCTTTTTCCCTTACAAAACGTTCATCATCGCTAAGACTTGACAAGCCAAGTTGAAGATCGACTATTGAGTCGGCGCAGGATTCGGCATTACTTTTGATCCGTTCTATTGTAAGTTTGAGATTTTCAAAGTCATTGGTGGAAACGAACGCTTCCTGTGTCAGGCCTTGAAGCGTGTTTGCGTCAATTTGATCTGCAACTTCTTCACTTGAAAAAACAAAAAAATTTGTCACAAGAAGAATAAACAGAAGGGAAAACTTTAGCATGTACATACTCCTTAACAAATTGTGCCAGATTGTCTATTAATAAGATACTACAATTAAGATATTAAGTCAAATCCCATAAAGCTTTAAATTGATTGGTTCAACTATTGTAATGAGCCGTTTTTATAATAAGATGCAATGGTTGCTACGAAATGAGAGTTACCTGTGTGGAATGTAGAAAAAGCACATACTCCCAAAAGGGGTATGTGCTTTTTTTGCGCTCAAATTCTGCTAAAATAAGTAAGGAGTAATCAATAGAAGGAAACAACGGCAATGAGTAAGTACTGCTTGATTTTTCTTTGCGCGCTAACTTTTTGCGCCTGCGCTTTCGCTGAGGACAATTACTGGTGTGAAGGCCAGACCATTTCGATCGAGCAATGCCCGACCAACGAGGCGATAAAGAATATTACCGTCGAGCTGGCCAAGAGGTTTGACGGCAAGATCGTCCCGACTTCCATGCTTTTCGGCGTCAAGGTCAAAACTGGCTCCTACGAACTCGACCTTAACGTGGACAAGTGGCTGGCCTGGTCAAGGGGCGAGGCCGGGAAGGAAGGACTGATCTGGTTCACCGTGCCCAAAGGCGTTTGGGAAACTTTCGGAAAAGACGGAAAACTTACTCTGACCATCAAGGACAACAAAGGCAGCCTGACCGATCCGGTGAAAGCCGTTGCCGTAATGAGCGACTGCGCGGACTGGCCCGGGGAAAAGGACTGCCGCTCCTTCTTCATGCGCGGCATCGATCTTATGGGCTTCGGCGAATACGACGAGGCCATCAAATACTTCAACGAATGCATTGAGACCTACGAGGCGGACGTCTGGCGCTTCGCCCATTATTTCATAAGAAAATGCAAGTTGCAGAAGGAACTGGAAAGGATGGCGCAGGACGAGAAACTGCAGACCCTCGACAACTACTACAAAGCCGGCGTATACGCCATGCACTCCGGCCTGTGGGATGAGGCGAAGGAGCTCTTCGGGAAGGCCCACGAGATCAGGCCCAAAAACATCTCCGTACTTGCTTCCTCAAAAGCGCCTGTTAGCAATGAAGTTGAAGTTGCGCGGAGGGAATTTGATGAATATTGCAAAAAGTCGGCAAAGGTGAGCTCGGCCGCCAAGCTGAATTTATTACAATCTGAAAAGCCCGAGAAAGAATTCAAGGTCGATGACTCCGTATGTTCCTTTGGGGCGAAGGAAATCACGCTTTCCAACCTGATGGAAAGGACGGGCCTCCAGGGCTTGACCATTGCCAGCAACACTTTCTTCATCACGGCCCAGGACTACAAGAAGCCTGCCGGTTCCCGCTATGTCAGGCGCTATTTTCCCGACAGCAGCGCTCTCGACAATTATCTCAACCTTGAAAGGGAAAAGGCCGCCGCGCTGCGCTACGCTAAGGGTGAGGAAACGCGCGATCTGCTCTTTTTGAAGGAATGGTGCGGCTTCCAATACTCCGAGTTGATGCCCGACCTGAATAACGATCTGGTCGGCGTGCTTAAGGTAAAGGATATTCCCGGCCGCTTCCTGGTATACGATCTGCCCTCCTCAGTCATCGGCGAGAAATATCCCGACGAAGGGGAGGACATCCTCTCTTTCGAAGCCAAGTGATATGCCGCTTCCCCTTGTCCTGATCGGCCCCACAGCGGTGGGAAAAACCGACCTCGCCCTGCTCTTGGCAAAGAAGACGCAGGGCGAAGTTATTTCCATGGACTCCATGCAGATCTATCGCGGCATGGACATCGGAACCGCCAAACCGACAAAAGAGGAACGCGCGGCCGTCCCGCACCATCTTATCGACACGAACGCTCTAACGGAAAGCTCCGACATGGGCTCCTACCTCAGGCTCGTGAAAGAGAAGGAAGCGGATGTCATATCCCGGGGCAAGCGCCCGCTTCTGGTGGGCGGGACAGCCATGTATGTGAAGGGCTTGGTGGAGGGACTGTTCGAGGGGCCTGGCAGGGACGAAAGTCTGCGGGAGGAACTGCGCGCTATTCTGGCGGAAAAAGGGCCGGAGTATCTTCGCGACGAAGTTTTGAGGCCGCTTGATCCCGTCAGCGCGGAAAGGCTGCATCCCAACGACACCCTTAGGGTGATAAGGGCCATCGAGGTCTCGAAGCTAAGCGGCAGGCCTTTTTCCGAGCAGACGAAGCAGTGGACCCAAAAGGCGCCCATCGTCGGTTACCGCATGGTGGGGCTGACGATGCCTAGGGATCTTCTCTACGCAAGGATAGAGAAGAGAGTCGACCTTATGATGGAAGCGGGCTTGGAAGAAGAAGTCCGGAAACTTATGCGGGAAGGCTTGGAGAAAAATCTTACGGCGGCCCAGGCCATAGGCTATAAGGAAATGATAGCCTACGTCCACGGAGAGTACGATCTCGCAAGGGCCGTGGAGCTCATAAAGCGCAACACGCGCCGTTTCGCCAAACATCAGCTCACCTGGTTCAGGAACAACATCGAAGCCGAGTGGTATGATATTACAAGCTATGGTGATAAGGGCGTCTTGGCCGATGAGATCCTTGGAAAGGATTGATTTGGAATAGAAAGCCGTTTTTTGTACAATAAATATGGTATTGTTCAACAAATAAACCAAGGAAAAATATGAGAGCTATCTGGAGTTTCATCAAATTTGTGATCTTCGTGGCCATTCTTTTGCTGGTCCTCTGCATCATCTTCCGCAACTGGGTAGTCAAGACCGGCATCGAGAAGGGCAGTGAATTTGCGGGCGTTCCCACCACCGTCCAGTCTGTCAGCATCAGCATCGAGGATCCCAAGATCGAGATCAGCGGCGTCTGCGTCGGCAACCCCACGGGCAAAGGGTTCAAGGAAGAAAACAGCGTTTATGAAGTGAGGAGATTCTTCTGCGATTACGATATCCTTGCCATGTTCAAGAAGAACGTTCATATAAGGGACGTACAGGTCGACTTAAGCTACCTCAACGTGGAGCTCAGCAAGGAAGGCAAGCTCAACATTCTCTCCCTCAAGCCGGATATGATCAAGGATCTGAAAGCCTCCCAGGGCGACCAACAGGCCAAAGAAGAGCTTAAGGACGAGCCCCAGATCTCCGTGGACAAGCTTATGCTGAAGCTGGACACCGTCGAGTTCCAGAGCTCTGTGCCGGCTCTCCCAACCTTCAAACTTGACATCAACTACAGCAACGTCTTCGAGAACATACAGGGCACCTCGGCCGAGATCGCCTTCAAAGTTTTGTCCCAGGCGCTCAAGGGCACGGCGGTGTCAGTTGTTATGGAAGCCGGCGAGATAGACATGACAAAGGATACTTCCGCGCTGATCAACCAAATGGCGAACGCCGCGTCTGAGGCCGCCGGCAAAGCCGCCGGCAGCGCCGTCGACAAAGCCGCGGAAGCCGTGGGCGACGCTGTCAAGAAAGCCGGCGACGCCGTCAAAGGCCTTTTCAAGAAATAAGCTTTTGAAATGAAAAAAGTAGTTGAGACCGCGAAGAGGGCGCCGCGCTTTTTCCTCCAGGAGATCTGGCGGCTCCCTCTTTACCGTTACAAGCCGATGAAGGCTTTCGCGATCCGTTTGCTTCGGATCTTCGCCCTGACCGGGCTGGAGTTCGGCCATGACCGCTGCACCTTAAGGGCGACGGCTTTGACGCTCTATTCGCTTTTGGCGATCGTGCCTTTGCTGGCCATTTCTTTCGCCATCGCGAGAGGTTTCAATCTTCAGGACATCCTTTTGGAGAGCATCGAGAAGAATATTCTCTCGCGCTTTTCGGGCAACGAGCAGCTGGCCGAGTCCGTCACGATGGTCTTCAGCTACATAACCGAGGCGGCCCAGCATACATTAGAGCACACCAAATTCGGAGCCATGGCGGGAGTCGGCGTACTGATCCTGCTTTGGACCGTCATCAAGCTTCTTGGCAATATCGAGCTTTCCTTCAACGACATTTTCGGCGGCGTTAAGAGCCGCTCCTTCGGCAGGAAGATCATCGACTACTGCGCCATCATAATCCTTCTGCCCTTCCTTTTGATACTTTCCACGACCGTCACGGTCTTTCTGGAATCACAGGCCAACTTCGTCATCGAGAAGCTGCCCTTTCTGGCCAGCCTTTCCCCCTCGATGCATTTCCTTATCGAGCTCGTGCCTTACGTTCTTATCTGGCTCGGCTTCATCTTTCTCTACCTTTTCATGCCGAACTGCAAGGTAAAGATCCTGCCCGGCGTCATAGCCGGCATCGCCGCCGGCACGGCCTTCAACGTCGTATTGTGGTTCTATTTCGCCTTCCAGGTCGGGATGGCGAAAAATTCCGCGATCTACGGCGCCTTCGCGGCCGTTCCTTTGTTCATCGCCTGGCTGCAGGTGAGCTGGACGATCGTTTTGTGCGGCGCGGAGCTGGCTTTCGCTATCCAGACGCACGGCTATTACGAGCCTAGGGATCTTACGGCCGGCACGAGTTTGACCTTGTGGTTCGCCATATACGTCCACGTCATGGGCTCTGTCAGCAGAGCCCTTATCGCCGGCAAGGAGCCGCAAACGGCCCGGGAGCTCTCGGAGGAGCGTCATCTGCCGGTCCAGCTCGTTCAGAAAGCCCTGAACGTCCTGACGGACAGCGGACTCTTGCACAGGCTGGAAAAGGGCGACGATTTTGTCTACATTCCCTTGTGCGCCGTTGAATCCCTAACGGTCGGCGAGATGCTGAAAAAGATCCAGAACAGGGGGAATATGGTCTGCCCGGGACTCAGTGGCGAAAAATTCCATCAGCTGCTTCAAGCCCTGCAGCATCCCGACACGCTCGTCAAAGAGCTGTGATCAATTCTTGAAATTGGGAAGCGGTTCGATCCTCGAGAGGAATGCGAGGATCGAAAAGGCTATTTCCTTCGGGTCTTTCGTTTGTATTTTCGGGAATTTTCCGAAGGGATTGTAAACTTTGCCCTGGCGTCTTACTACGAGCGTTTCGCCGGAAATTTCCACCGTATCTATGCCGCGCTCCCTGGCTCTGAGTTTAATTTCGGTGAGGTCGAGGAGCGTTTCCGTTGACCTAGGGAGTTTTCCGAAGCGGTCTGTCAGTTCATCCCTGAGATCTTCGAGCTCCTTTACGGTCTTCGCCATGCTGAGTCTTCTGAAGAGGTCTAGGCGGAGGACAGGGCTCTGGATGTAATTTTCCGGGAGGTCGCCCATTATTGGGAGATGCAATGTGACGTCGTCGATGACGGGTGAGAGGCTCGGAAGCTCAGTTCGCCAGTCGAATTTCTTTTTGCCGACAGTTTCTTCTTCCTCGTTTTCCTCTTCGCTTTGCTTGGGAACGTACTTGCCTTCCTTGACCAAATGAATGGCGCGGTTTAAGAGCTTGCAGTAAAGGCCGAAGCCAATGGCGGCGATGTGTCCGGACTGCTTGTCGCCCAAAATATTGCCGGCGCCCCTAATTTCCAGGTCCTTCATGGCGATCTGGTAGCCGGAGCCTAAGGCGGTGTTTTCCATGATGGCCCTTAGGCGCTGCCTCGCCTGCGAATCCAAGCTGAGGGCGTTGGGGACGATAAGGTAGGCGTAGGCCTGGCGGTCGGCTCTCCCGACTCTTCCCCTAAGCTGGTAGAGGTCGGCAAGCCCGAAGCGCTGGGCGTCGTCGATTATGATCGTGTTGACGTTCGGCATGTCGATGCCGGATTCAACGATCATGGTGCAGAGAAGAATGTCGTATTTTCCTTCCACGAAGTCTTTGATGACTTCCTCGAGTTCGTCTTCCGGCATCTGCCCGTGGCCCACGGCGATCCTTACGTTGGGAAGGAGCTTTTCAAGACGTTCCCGTTCCTCTTCTATCGTTTCAACCCTGTTGTGAAGATAGAAGACTTGGCCGTTGCGCAAGAGCTCTCTTTGGATCGCTTCCTTGATGATGGGGCCGCTCTTTTTTATGAGCGTCGTCTGGACGGGCAGACGGTCTTTGGGAGGAGTGTTGATGACCGACATGTCCCTAAGGCCCGTCAAAGACTGGTAGAGTGTTCTGGGAATGGGCGTGGCGGAAAGGGAGAGCACGTCGGAGAGATGGCTGAGTCTTTTTAATTTTTCTTTATGGCGGACGCCGAAGCGCTGCTCCTCGTCGATAACGATGAGGCCGAGCTTCGGTATGGCGATGTCTTTGGAGAGCAGGCGGTGCGTGCCGATTATGATGTCGACTTCGCCGGCGGATAGGGCTTTTATGGTCTCCTTCTGCGCTTTGGGGGAAACGAAGCGGCTCATCTCGTCGATGCGCACAGGGTAGTGGGCCATGCGGTCGTAGAAAGTCTTGACGTGCTGGTGGGCGAGGATCGTGGTGGGGACGAGCACCGCCACCTGCTTGCCGCTCATGACGGATTTGAAGGCGGCCCTGATGGCGACTTCCGTTTTGCCAAAGCCTACGTCGCCGCAGATAAGGCGGTCCATGGCGGAAGTTGATTCCATGTCGGCTTTCACTTCCTCGAAGGCTCTTTTCTGATCGTCCGTTTCGGTGTAGGGGAAGGATTTCTCAAAGCCCAATTGCCATTCGTTGTCCTTCATGGCCGCGAAACCGGGAATGGCCTTCCGCTGCGCCTGGCGTTCAAGGAGTTCGGAAGCGAGGTCTAGCACGGCCCGCTCGGCCTTTTTGCAGCGCTTTCTCCAGCGCGTGCCGCCGAGAGTGTCGAGTTCGGGCTCTTTTCTGCCTACGTTGATGTAGCGCTCTATGAGGGCGGCCTGGCCTAAGGAGACGTAGAGCATGTCGTCGTTGGCGTAGCGGATGGCGATCATCTCGCTTTCGTTTTCTCCGCTCTTTAATTTCCTTATGCCTTCGTAAACGCCGATGCCGTAGTTGATGTGCACGACATAGGCGCCGACTTTGATGGTGGCGAGATTGTCGATCGGTTCGGACAAGCGCTTGCTGGTCCTGTAGGGCCTCTGTTTCTTCAAGGCGCGCTTGAAGATCTCGTCATCTAGGAGGACGGCTTCCTTTGTTTCCGGGAGGATGAAGCCGCCGCTTAAAGTTCCCTCAGCGCTTTTGTAATAGTTTTTCGGAACGCCGCGTTCCTTTAGGAGTTCGGCGAGGCGCTTGGCGTCTTCTTGAGTGGAGAAGCGGATCGTCACCTGCCACTTCTGCTCGTGCCAAACCGTGAGCTGGTCGGCGAGGTTCCTTAGGATGTTGTCGAAAATGTCGCGGCTACCTTGGTAGATCGCCATCCCTGCAAGCTCCGAAGAGGAGTAGGAGCGGCACTTGATCTCCTTAAGGCTGTCTTTGGGGATGAAGGGCAGGTCGGAACTGAATTCGCTGATGAAAAGGGAGCTTAAGGCGTTCGTTTTCGAGCGCAGAAGCTGCATGCGCTCTTTTCCGTTGGGCAGAAAATCTTCCGCCAGTTCGCCTGTGCTCCATTTTTCCCATTCCCTTAGGATCCTGTCGAATTCATACCAGACGATCACGGGTTTTTCCCGGAAGAAATCGAGGAGCGTGCTTTTGCCGCTTTGGTCGGGAATGTTGTGCTCGTTGGCGGAATAGACCGAAACTTCCGAGAGCTCTTCGTCTAGGAGGGAGCGCTGGGTGGCGGAGTCGAAGCGGCGGATGGAGGTAACTTCGTCGTCAAAATACTCTATTCTGACGGGATTCTCATCCGTCAGGGGGAAGATGTCGATCAAACCGCCTCTTTGCGCGAATTCGCCCCTGAACTGGACCATGTCGGCTCTTTCGTAGCCGAGGTCGGCGAGGTCGTGCAGCAATTTTTCCGGAGGATAGACTTTGCCGCTTTTTATTGTCAGCGCTCTTTTGGCAAAGCTTTTGGGGTCGGGAGTGTCCTGAAGAAGGGAGATTAGGGGAGCCGCGACCAGATCCAGTTTGCCGGAAAGAAGATTGGAGTAGCACTCCATGCGCTCAAGGCTGACGGAGATATTCTCCAGCTCTTTTTCCTTCTGCCAGTTCTGCGCTCCGAAAAGCGCGCAGGGTTTGTCGAAAAGGCCCTTGTAATTCAGAAGGAATTCTTCCGCTTCCAACTGCGTTCCTGTGATAACGAGAAGCGGACTTTTCAATTCTTCGGAGACCTGCCCGGCGGCTAACGCCGCGAGCGGGCAGTTGGCTCCGAAAAGTCCGGCGCTCGCGGCCGGCTCTTTTTTCAAGAGCTCTAAAATTTCCTTTACGGCGCCGGACTGTTTCACAATAGATTATTTCTTGTTGAAAGCGTCTTTGGTCATGCCGCAGACAGGGCAGGTCCAGTCTTCCGGCAGATCTTCGAATTTGGTACCGGGAGCGATGCCGTGCTCGGGATCGCCTTTGCTTGGGTCGTACTCGTAGGAGCAGACGGAGCAGATGTAAGATTCCATAGTGCTTTCCTTTTATGAAAGGTGATGCCGGAAGAGAGGAGTGCTGAAGTAGCGCTCTCCCGTGTCCGGAAGAATGGTCACGACGCGTTTGCCCGGACCAAGTTCGCGGGCCATTTTGAGGGCCGCGTAGACGTTTGAGCCGGAAGAAATGCCGCAAAGCAGGCCTTCTTTCAGGGCCAGCTGCTTGGCGGTGTAGAGGGCGTCCTCGTCGCTGACGATGCAGGAGGAGGAGAAGATCTCGGTGTTGAGGTTTTTCGGAATGAGGCCGTCGCCGATGCCCATCTGCAGGTGAGTCTTGATGGAGCCGCCGGCAAGTATGGCTGCGTTCTGCGGTTCCACGGCCCAGATGAGGATATTGGGGTTCGCTTCCTTTAGGACTTCGCCGATGCCGGAAAGCGTGCCGCCCGTGCCGACGCCCGAGCAATAGCCGTCGATGGGTCCGTCGACGTCGTTTAATATTTCCCGAGCGGTCACTTCGCGCTGGACTTTCGGATTGTTGGGATTCTCGAACTGCTGGGGGATGTAGACCTTCGGATTGCCGGCTTTCAGTTCCTCGGCCATTCTGGCGCAGCGGTCGATGGCCTCGCCGATGTTGCCTTTGTCTTCCACAAGGATGACTTCCGCGCCGTACTGCTCGACGAGCATTCTTCTTTCGGCGCTGACGGAGTCCGGCATAATTATTACGACGTGGTAGCCTTTTACGGCGCCGACCAAAGCGAGGCCGATGCCCTGGTTGCCGCTCGTCGGCTCGACTATTATGGAGTCGGGATTGAGCAGCCCTTCCTTTTCCGCGGCCTCTATCATCGCGTAGGCCGTCCTGGTCTTGATGGAGCCGCCGACGTTCAAAGCTTCGAATTTGACAAGTATCTCGGCGTCGGCGAGAGTCGTCATGTGATTCAGCCTGATAAGGGGCGTTTTGCCCATGGCTTCAAGGACGTTGTTATAGACAGGCATTATATTTCCTTAATGTTTATGATGTTCAGATGATAGCGGCCGTCTTTAAGGTCGACTTTGATCTTTGCGTCGAAGAGCTCGGAGATTATTTCGTCCTGCATCACTTCGCCGATCTTCCCGGACCTTAGGACGCGGCCGGATTTCAAGGCCAGAAGGTTGGTGAAGTTCGGCATGATGTCCTCCACGTGGTGCGTGGTCATAACGAGCGAAGGGCCGTCGGAACCGGAGAAATTCTGCAGGAACATTAGGAAACGCTCCCTCGCCACGGGGTCAAGCCCGGAGCAGGGTTCGTCGAGGATAATGAGAACGGGGTCGACCATCAGGGCGCGCCCTATCATCACCCTTCTCTTTTCGCCCTGGGAAAGGCAGCCCCAGCCGCGGTTCCTAAGGTGCGAGCAGCCGATCCTGTCAAGGATGTCGTCGGCTTTGTCGCAGAGTTCCGGCGTCGGCTCGTCGTAAAGGCCGAGCGAGGCGAAGTGCCCGCCAAGGACGACGTCGCTGGCCGATTCCGCCGGGCGGATGCGGGCTTCGAGTTCGGAGCTGACGATGCCGATCCTTTTCCTAAGCTCCGGCCAGTTGTATTCGCCGTAGGTGTTCCCGGCGATCTTGATGGTTCCGCCGGAGAAGCTGTCGTAAGCGGTGATGGCGTGCAGAAGCGTAGATTTACCTGCGCCGTTGGCGCCCAATATCACCCAGTTCTCGCCCGGCATCACTTTCCAGCTGACGTTGTGGAGAATGGCCGCGGCTTTGAAGACGGAGAGGCCGATTAGCTCTATGATGGGAGTCTGGTTCATTTGGGGAGGAGGGATCTGATCGATTCAAGGCACTTTTGCGTATCCTGATAGGGGAAGGGGACGGTTGCGATCTTTTTCCCCGAGCCTTCGATCAAAAGAAGGGAGGGGGATGGACCGGCGTCGTATTTTTCCCTGAACGTCGAGCATTGGAGGGAGGGCTCTTCGTAGGGGCAGTTGAGCAAGAGAGGAACGCAGTCCTTGGAGACCTCCTCGAGGAATTCCCTCCTCGCGAAGATGCGGCACCAGTTGCTCTCGCAGGCCGAGCAGTCCGGGGCCGTGACAAGGACAAGAAGCGGTTTGCCGGTCTCTTTGGCCTCGTTTGCGGCGTCAGGCGAACACGTCCTCCAGTAGGCGCGGTTTACCGCGCAGGAAGACAGAGCCAGGGCGCCCAGGGCAATTAATAATATATTTCTCATAATTCTAATTATTGTAGCATTTCCGGGGCCGTTTTGAGCCGGTTTCGGCCTGAACAGGCGTTTTATAATTAAATTTGCGGTGTTTTTGCTGTCTATTGATACCCGTTTGCCGATAGGGTAAAATATTCCGCGAATATAATTAAAAAAAGGAAAAAAATGAAACGCATCAACCGTCCCGAACCACCGCGAGTCCATGCCCAGAGTCATCACAACGATGAGACGGGGGAACTCTACTACGAATACAACGGCCGCCGCGTCGTGGAAGTCAAAATGCCGGAAGGCGTCAAATACCGATTCCGCTTCTATTCCGACGGCGACATCTGCACTTCCCCGCTCTTCCAGCAGATCTACCTCGCGGTCCAGGAAGACAAGGCGGTCCCCGTCAGGATCGATTTCACGCTCAGCCCGGAAGCGGTCTGCATGAACCCGGAGCGGGCCGACAGGGAAAAGGCCATCCTAGGCCAGGTCGGTCATCCTCTCATCTTTGGTTGCTGCGGTCTCTACGACATATTGGACGATTATCTTATCGACTGGTTCGGCAACGAGTGGCGCTGGCTCTCCGACAAGATGGAAAAGGACGAGAACGGCAACACGAAAGTCTCCATCGAAGTCATGATCGGCCCAAGGGCCTTCATCATCAACTGCCGCCCGCAGTTCTACCGCAAGCATCTCGGCTACGAATACTACAAGCCCTGGGAATGCCGCCCGAACACGAAGGCGGTGCAGGGCTGGTGCTCCTGGGAAGCCTACCGCAGGGAAGTGACGGAAAAGAACGTCGCGGACGTCTGCGATTTCCTGAAAGATACTTTCCTGCCCTACGGTCTGGAGTACGTCCAGATCGACGACGGCTACCAGAAGAATCCCTACGGCATAACGCCTGAGCACACCCTGGCGGAAGCCTGGATGGCTCCCACGGAAGCCTTCCCCAAAGGCGCCAAGGGCATCGCCGAGACCATAGCCTCGCGCGGACTCAGCCCCGCCATCTGGATGAACTCCGACGTCAGGGAATACGCCCCCGGCCCTGAGACGCCTGACTGCGTGCTGCGCCACGAGGACGGCACGATAATAAAAGCCGCCTGGCTCACCACGCCCCTGGATTGGAAAGACGAGACTATCGAGCGTCACTTCGTTCCCGTGCTGCGCGCTTTCAAGGAAGCGGGCTTCAAATACATCAAGATCGACGCCCTGAGACACTCTTTCTACGACGCTCTCGGCACCGCCGTGAGGGAAGGGCTTATTACCAGCGACGAAGCGGAGCGCCGCTTCAGGAGGCTGCACGAAGTCTTCCGCCGCGAACTGGGCGACGACTTCTATCTTCTCGTCTGCTGGGGCATCTTCACCCAGACGGCCGGCTGCGCCGACGCCTGCCGCGTCGCCACGGACGCCAACCCTGACTGGAACAAAGTCAGGATGCAGATAACGGAGCAGGCCCGCTGGTGGCACACCCAGCGCATCCTCTTCCTTAACGACCCGGACCACGTCTGCGTCAGGACGAAGCCGAGCTGGGGCCAGGCGCTGCTCTCTAACGTCGCCCTTACCGGCGGACTCATGATGTTAAGCGACCCCATAGACTCCTACGACGAGGAGAGGATCTACAACACGCAGCGCTGCCTGCCGACGCTGGAAACGATGACCGCCGAGACCGGCCCCCTGGACGTCCGGTACCCCGCTTACGCCTGGACGAAAGTGCACGGCGCGGCCTTCAAGGGCGACATCACGACCTGGAACGAGCTTACTCCCGAGGAAGTAATGATCCAGGCCGGATCTCACAAGACCATGAACGACGAGCATCCTTTCTCCTGCCTCTGGGCTTACCATATCGAGCTGCCCTTTGACAAATGGTGCGTCGTCCAGCGCGTGGCCAACTGGCCTTTAAAAGCTTCCGAGATCCCATTGGAGAACGTCAACCTCGATCCTAAGAAGACATACCTGGCCTTCGATTTCTGGGGCAAAAAGTTCCTCGGCGAAGTCACGGGCAAAATAAGCGTTCCCGCGCTTAATTACGGCGACGGGCAAGTCATCTGCCTGAGGGAAAAATTAGGGACGCCGCAGTTCGTCGCCTCCACGAGGCACGTTTCCATGGACGCCGTCAGCGTAAAGGACATCAAGAAAGAAAAGAACGGCTTGACGCTTAAGCTCGATCTTCCGGCCGGCGACGAGGAGAAATATTTCTTCTACCTTCCCAAGGGAACAAGCCTGAAAGAAGTCAAAGCCAAGGGCTGCGACGCGAGATCCGAGAGCGCGGAAAACAACCTCCTCGTCGTTTCGGTCAAAGCCAATGACAAGAATTGCGAACTTTCCCTGGCCTTTTAAGGAGCTCCTATGTTCAGCCTGAAAAAAATCCCGCTTGCGATCCTCGCCTTGGCCTTCTCTTTTCAGCTTGCCGGCGCCGAGCCGCCCGCTGTCTATCCCAAGGCCCGCTACTACAAGGACAAGGGGCTTCTGACGATGGAGTACAATAAGCGCGTCATAATGACGGCGCAGGTCCCGCCGGGCGAGGAGCTCGTCACGCGCGCCACCAGTGACGGCTGCATCATAAGCACTCCGCTCTACGAGCAGTTTTATCTCTCCGCCGACAAGGAAATGACAGCCACCTTGACTTTCGACCTTCCCGGCGAAGCCATCTGCATGAGGCCGAAAAGAGCGCTAGACAACCAGGCCGTCCTTGGCCAGGTCGGGCACCCTCTCATCTACGGCGTGAACGGCATCTACAGCCTGACGGACGACCTTATGATCGACTGGACCGACGCCCGTTGGAGATGGCTGGGCGAGCGCTTCGAAATAGGAACGAACGGCAACTACGTTGCCAAGCTGGAAGTGAACTTAAAGAAAGGCCCCTGGCTCGTCAACATCAGGCCGCTCTACTACAAGGAGCATTTAGGCTACCGCTACTATGAGCCCTGGAACTTCCGCCCCAAAAGGGAGCCCGTCGCAGGCTGGTGCTCCTGGCTCGCCTATTACCAGGGCATA
>JAGCTE010000020.1 GCA_017963805.1 bacterium
CGTAGTCGCCCGCGAATCCCCAGTCGCGCTTGGCGTCCAGGTTGCCGAGGTACAGTTTGTCCTGCAGGCCCATTTTGATGCGGCCGGCGGCTCTGGTGATCTTTCTCGTGACGAAGGTCTCGCCTCTTCTCGGAGACTCGTGGTTGAAAAGAATGCCGTTGCAGCCGAAGATGTCGTAGGATTCCCTGTAGTTCACGGTCTGCCAGAAAGCGAAGACTTTGGCGCAGGAATAAGGGCTTCTGGGATGGAAGGGCGTGGTCTCCTTCTGGGGAGTCTCCTGGACCAGGCCGTACATCTCGCTACTTGAAGCCTGGTAGAAGCGGGGCTTGTTGTCAAGGCGGCGGATGGCTTCCAAAAGGTTAAGGCAGCCCATGGCCACCGTGTCCACGGTGTAGACGGGCTCGTCGAAGGAAACTCTCACGTGGCTCTGGGCGCCAAGGTTGTAGACCTCGTCCGGCTTTATGTCCAGGACAAGCTCTCTTAAGCGCGTGGCGTCCGTAAGGTCGCCGTATTCCAGTTTAAGTTTGGGATCGTGATAGATGTGCTCAATACGCTTAGTGTTGAAGGATGAGGAACGGCGGATGATGCCGTAAACTTCGTAGCCTTTGCTGAGCAGAAGCTCGGCAAGATACGATCCGTCCTGGCCGGTGATGCCGGAGACCAAAGCTTTTTTTGTCATAGCGGTGTAGAGTTAAAGTTATTTATTTTCTTAAGATTTGTCCGATATTTTACCAAAAACGCCTTTCGAGCGGAAAATGACGGAGTTCTGGATCGCGAAGCTGAGGAAGAAGAGCGTGCCTTCCACTATGAGCTTGGCGATGATGGGATGGACGCCTATTAGCTTAAGCCCCCTTATCCCGAAGTAGGAAGCCGTAAAGAGGAAAACGGCCAGCAGAAAGAAGAGCAGGGACTGCCTGAACCAGTGCCCCCTGGAACCGAAGACCGCCTCCTTATCTAAGACGAAATTCACGCTGCAGCTTATCACTCTGGCCGTGAGCAGACTCCAAAGGATGGAGGAACAGCCGAAAACGATCCTGTCCGGCCCGAGGCAGAGTATCATGACGGAAAAGATTATGAAATCTATTACGCTGCTTATGACGGAAGCGCCGATGAATTTGAAAAAGACGGCGTAGATCCTGATGGAGTCCTTTATGGGATTGAAGTGAGAGCTTGGGTTGTTCTCTTCATAAACGGTGGTGATCGGGACCTGGCGGATCGTTCCCATTCCGCAGCGGTAGTAGCGCAGCAGCGCCTCCAATTCGAACTCGTAGCGGTCAGGCTTGATACTGAGAGCTTCCCGCATGAAATCCTTAGGGTAGACTCTCAAGCCCGTCTGGGTGTCCTTCAGGGGCGTTCCGGTGAAAAACTTGAAGACTTTTTCCGTCAGGTTGTTCCCGAAGCGCGATCTCCAGGGGATCTTCACTTCCAGCGTGGAAAAATCCCTGACGCCAAGAACGTAGTCCTCGGGGTGTTCCAAAAAGGATGAAAGGACCTTCTCTATGTCGACGGGAAGATGCTGGCCGTCCGCGTCCACGGTCACCGCGCCGATCATGTCCCCGCCTTCCTTTTCCAAAAGATATTTGAAAGCGGTCTTCATGGAAGCGCCTTTGCCTTTGTTCTTGGGATGGCGCAAAAGGCGGCAGCCCTCGATCTTCTCGATCTCGGCGAAAGTCTCCGCCGTCCCCTCTTTTTGGGAACCGTCGTCGACCACGACGACGCCTTTCAAGAGCTTGATCTTAAGGATCTCCCTTATCAGCTCAGGCAGGGAAGGAAGCGGCTCGTAGGCCGGGATTATGGCGTAGATGTTGGGCATGCGATCATTTCTCCGCGGGATAGACTTTGACTCCGTGGAAATAGACTTTCCCGGGCGTTTTTCCCCTGCTGTGCTCGCACCTTAGGTTGACTGTCATCTCGCAGTCTTCCGTAGGCGTGATCTTTGCGCTGCCCTTGACCCAGGCTCCCCTGGCGGCGCTGTTGAACTTCAGCTCCACGTTGCGGGGGCGCGCGTCCTTGTAAGTGCAGCGCACGTTGGCGATCCTGGCCGCCGGGCGGTTGTCGTCCATCAGCGCGTAGGCGCTCACGACGTACGGAACGCCTTTCTTCAACCGCACTTTCTGGGCGGCCGTCAGTAAAACGTTGCTGGACTGGGTGAACATCAGAGTCGGCACGCCGCGTTTGTCAAAGGGGCGGAAACCGTTTTCCTCCGCGCCGTCCCAGCCGTTGGTCCCCTCGGCGAAATCGCTGTTCACGACCAGATTTGTGACGAGTTCGCCCCTTATGGCGGTCAGCTCGTATTTCGCCCACGGCAGGGTGCGCTTCAAGGAAAGTTCGCGGACGTCGACGCCGGAGCTTTTGCCGGCCACCAGCCTGAAAGAGCGTTTGTCAGCGTATTCGAAGATCGGGAAACTGAACTTCACCGTCTGCCAGGCAACGTTGGTCACGGCTACGATGGCGTGGGTGTGGTTGTCAAGCCTGAAAGTCAGACGCGCGTCGGGTTTTTTGGCGCGCGCCTCAAAACTTGCTTCGCAGATCTGGCCCGGCACAAGGCCTGACAGGAAGAACTGGCAGATCTCCCCGCCCGGCGCTATGGAAAGATAAGGAGGCTCTTCCCCGTCTTCCTTGGGGACGATCAGTTTGGCGTCGCTAGTCTTGGCGAACTGCCAATGCGCCTGTCCCCTCCCGAAGCAGCCGTTGGAAAGCAGATTGGGCCTGTAAGCGAAAACGTAGACAAAATAGGCCGCCGCGGCCAAAAGCAAAAATACCAGCGCTTTTTTCATGCCCTACCTCCAGCTCCAGGTGAAAATGAGACGCTGCAGGTAAAGCAATCCGCTGTAAGCGTGCAGAAGGAACAAACCGATCGTCAAAGCCGCCGGCCAGGTCATTTTGGGGAAATGGTCCTCGTCCGAGAAGAAATTCAAAAGCGAGGCCAAAAACAGCGTGGACACGACGACAGGTATCTGCCAGGTGAAGTTCAAATGCGTCCTGTGGGCTCCGTCCTGGCTCAAGGTATAGGCGATGGCGAAGGAAACGAACAGGGAAAGCCAGGCAAAAACGAAAAGGCAGTCCCTTTTCTTTTTGGAGACGAAGAAGGCGGCGGCGGGAAAAGCCAGGCCGCAGAAAAGAGTCAAAGGCTTGTAGAGCGCGAAGTAAAAGAAAGTCTGCCAGGAGCCTTTCAAAGCGTAAAAGCTTGTTCCCAAAAGACGTTCCAGTATCAGATTGATGTTACGGTCGAAATCGATGTGAAGCAGATGGCTTTGCACCGCGAAAGGAAGCGAGAAGAGGATCTGTTCCCTCAGGCTTTTCGAGGTCGTTTTCATAAGGAGCAGCCCTATTACAAGCGGAATGACAGCGGCGCAGGCAATAAGGAGGCGCTTGAAATTGAAGCTGAAAGCGAGATTCCCTTCCTCGTCCGTCTTTGTGAAAGTCAGAGTCAGAAAGATCGCCGGTATCCAGGCAAGGATGTAGCTGGGCTTTGTGAAGAAATTCAGTACGACTATGGCCGCCAGCAGAAGATAGTTTTTCAAATTCCTTATTTTGAGCGTCAAGAGCCCGAAATAAAAAAGCAGTATCCCGAAAGGCATGACGGCCACGGTGGTCGGATTGTGCCAGACGTTCAGCCTTAGAACGTCCGCCTGCCAGTATAAGGAGACCATCTGCGGGAAAGCGATCATATGCCCGCCCAGGCAGAGCAAAACGACGGCGGCGCGCAAAAAGAAAAGCTCGGCGCGCTCAGGCTTTCCCAAACGGGAGAAGTAATCGATCACGACGCCTCGCAGAACGACGTACTTGAAAGCCAGCATCAAAGAAAGGAAGCAGACGTATCCGAGCCCGAAGCCGTCCCTTGAGCAAAGGCCGAGGAAATACGACGCTATCCTCGTCACGGCGTCGTAGGAAGGCTTGAAAAGCCTACCTTTGTCGAAGACGACGATCGTCATGGACCGCAAATGCCAGAACATGTCGACCTGGATGCGGTACATCTGGGTGAAAATGAAAAGCCCGAAGACAAAGAAGAGCCAGGCTATTACAACGTCGCTCCATTTCAGACGGACCTTATCATTGCTGAAGAGATAACTTAACATATTTATTTATTATAGCAGTAATCGGCCCAAATTCCAAACCCCGCCCCGCTCTCTTAGCCGCGCCTTCGCGCCGGTGCGGACAAAAGGTGAAAATTGCTATAATAATAAGATTAATTAGCTTTATTATTCCGACTTATGAACGTTACCGAAAAAATACTTTCCAGCCACCTGGTCTCCGGCGAGAAGAAAGCCGGGGCCTCGGTCGGCATCAGAATAGACCAGACGCTCACCCAGGACGCCACGGGCACCATGGCTTATCTGGAATTCGAGGCGCTGGGCAAGGAAAAAGTCGCAACGGAGCTCTCGCTCTCATACATAGACCACAACACTGCGCAGATGGGCCCCAACAACATGAACGACCACCTCTATTTGAGGTCGGTCGCCGGAAGGTTCGGGATAAAGTGCTCGCTGCCCGGGAACGGCATCTGCCACCAGGTGCATCTCGAGCGCTTCGGCAAGCCCGGGAAAACGCTCCTTGGCTCCGACTCCCATACTCCCACGGGCGGAGGACTCGGGATGCTCGCCATCGGAGCTGGCGGCTTGGACGTCGCTCTCGCCATGGGAGGCGAACCCTTCACCGTAAAGTGGCCGAAGGTCATAGGCGTTAAGCTTACGAACTCTCTGCCCGAGTGGGTTTCCGCCAAGGACGTCATTTTAAAGCTTCTCTCAATCCTTACGACCAAGGGCAACGTCGGCTGCGTAGTCGAGTATTTCGGCCCGGGCGTCGAAACGCTCACCGTCCCGCAGAGGGCGACGATCACCAACATGGGCGCCGAACTGGGCGTCACGACGAGCGTCTTCCCCTCCGACGAGAGGACGAAAGAATTCCTCACCGCCCAGGGGCGCGCCAACGATTTCACGGAGTTGCTTCCCGACGAGGACGCCTCTTACGACAGAATCATTGAGATCGACCTGGCCGCGCTCGAGCCCCTTGTCGCCATGTCCCCCTCTCCCGACAACGTAAAAAGCGTTTCCGAAGTGGAGGGAACGAAAGTCGGACAGGTCATCATCGGCTCCTGCACCAACAGCTCATACCGCGACCTTACCATAGCCGCCAGCATGCTGAGAGGCCGGAGAGTGCACCCTGACGTCAGCTTCCTGATAGCGCCCGGGAGCAGACAGGTCATGCAGATGATCGACCGCGACGGCTCGCTCTCCACTTTCCTGACAGCCGGGGCGAGGATACTTGAATCGGCCTGCGGGCCCTGCATAGGCCAGGGCTGCTCCCCCGCCGAGGGGATCGTCAGCGTAAGGACCTTCAACCGCAACTTCTCGGGCCGCACCGGAACTCCCAACGATCTGGTCTTCTTAGCGAGCCCCGAGACCGCCGTGATGGCGGCCATCTGCGGCGAAATAGTCGACCCCAGGAAGCAGGACGTCATAAAGTACCCGCTTGTCGAGGAACCGGAAAGCTACGACCATGACGACTGGCTCGTCGTTCCGCCTCCCAGGAGAAGGCCGGAAATCAGAAGAGCCTCGACGATCGGCGAACCGCCGAAGAACTCTCCCCTGCCGGAAAACATCGAGGGCGACATTCTGATCAAACTGGGCGACAAGATAACGACCGACCACATCATGCCGGCCGGCGCCTTCATGAAATTCAGGTCCAATATCCCCGAATACGCCAAGTACGTCTTCAACTGCTTCAACGAGGAAGGCAAAGATACCTTCTATCAAAGAGCCCTGAAAGTTAAAAGCGAGGGCCGCCACGGGATCATCCTGGCAGGCCTGTCGTACGGCCAGGGCAGCTCGAGGGAGCACGCGGCCATCTGCCCGATGTACCTCGGAGTCAAAGCCGTCATCGCGCTTTCCTTTGAAAGGATCCATTCCGCCAACCTAATAAACTTCGGCATCCTACCGCTCACCGTGAGCGAGGAGGAGCTTGAGAAGCTGAGAGCCTGCGAAAAGGTCTCCATCAAAAACGTCAGTTCTCAGCTCAAAGTTGGGGAACCAATAAAGGCCGCAACGGAAGACGGAAAAGAGATAACCCTCTCCCACTCCCTCACCGAAAAAGACATCGAAACCATCAAAGCGGGCGGAAAGCTGAACCTTTTCGCCGCGAAGTAACCATGTACCAGCTTAAGGTAGAATCAACTTTCAGCGCGGCCCACGCCGTCAGATTCAGCAACGGCTGCGCGGAACCGCTGCACGGCCACAACTGGAGGCTCACCGTCTGCGTCGCAAAAGAAACGCTCAATGAATGCGCCATGGTCGTGGACTTCGAGGAGCTGAAGAAGCTGACAGACGGCCTTGTGATCTCAAAGCTCGACCACGCGAATTTAAACGACATCCCCGCCTTCAAGGGGAACGCGACCTGCGAAGCGGTCGCGAAGTGGATCTACGACGAACTTGAGTCTCCCCTTAAGAAACTGGGAGTTGGCATAAAACTTGAAAGCGTTACCTTGCGGGAGGCGCGGGACTGCTGCGTCACCTACTCAACTAAAAACAATTAAAACTATGATCGACTACACCAAACCGCAGAAAGGCATGAAGATCTCCGTCATCGGAGACGGCGCCTGGGGAACCGCCATCGCGCTCACCCTTTTGGAGAACGGATACCGCGTTATGCTCTGGGGCGCTTTCCCGGAGTACACCAGCGAAATGAAAAAGGAACGCATGAACTACAAGTTCCTGCCGGGCATTCCCCTGCCGGAAAACTTGGAGTTCACCAACAGCCTTGAAGAGGCCCTAAAGGACGCTCGTCTTCTCGTCATGGCCTCCCCTTCGCAGTTCATGCGCAGCGTTTCGCATCAGCTAGGCGAAGTTATGAAAGAGCCGTACCCCATCGTCACGGTCGCCAAAGGCATCGAGACGGACGGCATCTTTTTGAAGAGGATGAGCGAGATAATAGAGGAAGAGACGAAGTGCAAGCACGTCTCCTGCCTTTCCGGCCCCAGTCACGCCGCCCAGGTCGCGAGGAAAATGCCCGCCGCCGTGACGGTCGCCTCTAAGATCCCCCAGCTCGCCTCCTTCGTACAGCAGATCTTCTCCAACGAGCACTTGAGAGTCTACACCAACAGCGACATAATAGGCGTTGAGCTCTGCGGGACTCTGAAGAACATCATCGCCATCGCGGCCGGCGCCGTGGACGGCATGGAGTTCGGCACGAACACCAAGTCCGCCCTTGTGACCAGAGGCCTTGTCGAGATGATGCGTTTCGGCGTCGCCATGGGCGCCCAGGTCGAATCGTTCATCGGCTTGGCCGGCATCGGCGACCTTATGACGACCTGCAACATGGGCCGCAACTACACCTTCGGGATGAACCTTGTGAAGGGCATGAGCGTCGAGGAAGCCCTCAAGGCTTCGGCCGGCGTAGTGGAAGGGTATCGCAACGCGGAGTGCGTGCACAAGCTCGCCGAAAGATACAAGATCAGCATGCCCCTGACTTCCGCCATCTACAGCGTCCTCTACGAAGGCAAGGACTTCCACTCCCTAGTCACGGAACTGATGCTTAGGGACCTCAAATCCGAATCCCACACCGGCAGCCCCATCCTTCGCTGGCTCAAGCTGCAGGCCCTTAGAACCAGAATAACCCTGAAACTTAGCTGAAAACATGTCATTCGTAATAACCACCTACGTCCCGGAAGGGATCGTCATGGCCGCCGACAGCCGCCAGATCGCCAGAGGCAAAAGCGGAGATCTGCCTGAAGTCGAGATCGTCGTCTCCGACAACTGCGACAAACTTTTCTTTTTGGAAAACCAGGGCGTCGGAATCAGCGCCTTCGGCGACACCATCCTTGACGGCAAGCCCGTCAGCCACGCCATCCGTCTCTTCGAAGAGGAAGCCAACAACCAGGGCGACGGCATAATGGACATAGTTAGCAACTTGATGCGCTTCATGAGCTCCCGCTATCCCAAGGCCAACACAAGTTTCCACGTGGCCGGCTACGCCCTTGAGAACGGCGTCTCCGTCCCGCATGTCTACCACTGCCAGATCTCGCACAACATCATCCAGCGCCTCAACACCAACGAAAGGACCGGCGACATCATTTACGGCACTTCCTGGGGCGGCCAGGGCGACGTCATGTCGCGCCTATTGCAGTCCAGGGCTCTCATACCGAGCGGCCAGACCGACAAGGAAGGAAAACCCGTAATGACAGAGCTCCCCAACTACGCCGTCGGCTGGGACGTCATGCCTCTTATTGACGCCATCGATTTCTGTGAGACCGCCGTCGACATCACCGCCAGCATGCAGCGCTTCCAGATGCGCTCGAAGAACGTGGGCGGCCCCATCGACGTGCTCCTTCTGACGCCCAAAGGCTCCGATTGGATCGAAAAGAAGCAGTTCGCCTATAATGACCGTCCTTGAACGCCTTAAAGACGCGATCGAAAAGATCGATGAGCTCTCCTCCCCCTGCCTGCTCTGCCCAAGGGAGTGCAAGGCGAAAAGGAAGGAGGGCGAAACCGGCGTATGCGGCCTTGATGACAAACTGAAAGTCTTCTGCTGCAACCTTCACTTCGGCGAGGAGCCGCCGCTTTCCGGCACCGGGCTTAAAGAAGGCGTTCCCGGCAAAGGCTCCGGCACGGTCTTTTTTTCCGGCTGCAACCTGCGCTGCGTCTACTGCCAGAACTTCGCCTTCAGCCATAACGGCAACGGAAGCTTCATGACCGTTGAAGAGTTGGCTGAAGAGATGCTGAAGCTTCAGAAAAGGGGCGCCAAAAACATCAACTTCGTCACTCCCACTCCCCAGATCCTGCCCGCTCTGAAAGCGCTTTATCTGGCGCGCGAAAAAGGCATGGACCTCCCCCTGCTCTACAATTGCGGCGGATACGAGTCCTTAGAGGTCTTGAAAGCCCTGGACGGCGTCGTCGACATCTATCTTCCCGACGCCAAATACCAGGACAATGCGCTCGCGAAAAAATACTCCTACGCCGAAGACTACCCTGAAAAAAACCTCCTGGCCCTGAAGGAAATGTGGCGCCAGACGAAAAACTTTTCCTTCGACGAGGAAGGGTACATGACTAAAGGCATGATCGTCCGCCATCTCGTCCTGCCAAATGCTGTCGAAAATTCCCTTGCGGTCATGGACAGGCTTTTTTCTGAATTCGCCGACGAAAGCGGCAAAGTCCCCTTCGGTTTCAGCCTCATGTGCCAGTACTTCCCGACCTTCAATTCCAAAAATTATCCTGAACTAAAAGACCGCCTCTCCTTCGACGAATATTTGAAGACCCTGGAAAAACTCGACACCATGGACTTCGAGCTCGAATTCGTCCAGGAGCACGACGATTGCGCCGAGTAGCTCGATCCCAAAAATAAGCTAAAATAAAATTATGTTTCCCGTCAATATCTTTTCCGGGCTGTGCGCCCTCTACATCATAATAAGAGCGATCTTCCCCATGCAATCAGGCTGGGCCGTAAAGATCCCGCTCATCATTCTCGTCATAGCGGCGGCCATGAAGTTCCAGCTCATCCATCTCTTGGGCGGGCCTCAGTTTTTCGCTCCCAAGATTCCCGGCTTTGTAACGGCGATTGCGGGCGTCCTTTACATTTCCGTCTACATTCTCTTTTTCCTGCTTCTCATAAGGGACATAATATATCTCCCCTGCTTCCTTTTCGGTGCCCGTTTCCCAATTAACGGTATCAACGCCGCTCTGACCGCAATCGCCCTTGGGATCGGCCTCCTGGGGCTTTACAACGCCCTCAAAGCGCCGTATGTGAAAGAATACAAAGTTAGCATCCCAAATCTTCCCAAAGAAGCGAAAGGACTGAGAGTCGCCGTTATCGCTGACATCCACGCCGACCGCCTGACGAAAAGCAAAACGGTCGCTAAGATCGTCGACCTTGCCATGGCCGCGAAACCTGATCTTATCGTCATGCTGGGAGACTTCGCGGACGGCGAAACGGAAGACGTCGGGCAAGAGCTGACGCCGCTCAAAAAACTGAAAGCGCCCCTTGGCGTTTTCGCCGTCAGCGGAAACCACGAATACTACAACGGCTGGGAAGATTGGAAACCTTATCTTGAGAGCTTGGGCCTTCCCATTTTGGAAAACGAGAACAAGGAAGTCGTGAAAGGCCTCGTTATCGCCGGCGTTCCCGACACTGCCGCCAACCACTTCGGCGGAGCGAGACCCGACATGGGAAAAGCCCTGGAAGGCACGGAAGGCAAATGCGTGATATTGCTTGGCCACAAGCCAAATTACCGCCCCGAAGCCAAGGAGCGCGGCGTAGCCCTCCTCGTTTCCGGGCACACCCACGGCGGCATGGTCTGGGGCCTGCACAAAATTGTCGAACGCTTCAACTGCGGCGCGGTCTCGGGACTCTACTACAACGAAGACGGCACGGCCGTCTTTGTCACCAACGGCGCTTCGCTCTGGAACGGCTTTCCGACTCGTCTCGGCATCCCCGCCGAGATCCCGATATTGGTATTGGAACAGTGACGTCGCAAAGTCGGCGTATGCCCCTAAGCGAACTCACGGAGGACGCACATTCGAGTCCAAGCGCAAAGGGCACATACCCCTAAGCGAACTCACGGAGGACGCTAATCAAGGCCAAGCACGCGTAGTCCGTGAGCGAGGGGTATGTGCCCTTTGTGCGTCACGCGTAGTCCGTGAGCGAGGGGCATGCGACGACTTTGCTTCGTCACTGCTTTTTCGCTCTATCGTTTATCGCCGATAGCAGTTGGTCTCGGCAGGGGGCGATGGCTTCTTCCGAGCTGGAAGTGAAGGTCAGTTTGCAGCGCCATTTGTTGGTCGCTTCGTCCAGCTCAGGATAGGAGCCGATCTTCACGTCCGGATATTTGTTCTGCGCCGCTTCCATAAGGTCGGCGAAAAGCGTTTCCCCTATCGGGGAAAGGTATTCCAGCGTCACGATGCTTCCCTTGGGGAGTTCAGGTTCGATCACGTCGAACATCTTGCGCATCAGTTTCGGAACGCCCGGAAAAACGTAGACGTTTTCCATGACGAAGCCGGGGGCGCCGGAAAGCTCGTTAAGGATGAGGCGGCAGCCTTTGGGGAGGTCGGCCATCATGAGTCTCAGATCGTTGATCCTCTCTCCGTAGTAGCCGTTGAGCATATCTTCGGCTTCCTTGTTCCTTTCCAAAGTCGTGCCGAAGGCGATGGCCATCGCTTCCCTTGTGAGGTCGTCAGGCGTGGCGCCGATGCCGCCGCAGGAGAAGACTACGTCGTAAGTGGTGCGGTATTCGTTGACGGTCCCTACGATGGTGTCCATCTCGTCCGGGATGGTTATCACGCGCTTCAAGTGAACGCCGCGTTGGTGAAGCCTGGCGGCGATGAAATTCGCGTTAATATCCTGGGTGCGGCCTGAGAGGATCTCATCACCTACAATGATCACCGCGGCAGTGTATGTTTTTGACATCTTTTTCCTCACTTTATGATCGTGACTGTGCCGTCTTTGTTTTCTTTGGCGATGGTGTCCGTTATGTACCAGCCGTTCCTGAAGACGGCGGAGTCGTCTTTTTCTTGTTTGTAGAAGCTCTTGATGACGAAGGGGCCGCGGAAAGCCAGACGGCCCTCCTCGCCTTTTCTGAGGGCCTTTCCGTCTTCGCCTAGTACTTTCACCTGGATGTCGGGAAGGGGGGCTCCCTGGGCTCCGCAGGCGTTCCTTAAGGCGCTGGATAGAAGAACTATGCCGGCGGTCTCCTTTCTCGCGTAGCCGGTCATGATCTGAGCCCCGTACATGGGCGCGAAGAAGTAATAGGTCTTCTCCTTGACGTCGTCGAGGATGTAAACGCGCTTGACCTTGATGCCGGTCTTTTCCTTGAGGCCGGAAAGGAGCCTGACGTTGGGGAGATTCAGGCGTTTCATAAGCTTCGCTATCTTAACTTTTCGGAGTCCGCCTTCCTCAAGGATGAGCTTCCTGAAGCGCGAAGCCATGGCTCTGGCAAAGCTTCTGTCGGTAAGAAGTATCGTGATGCCTTCTTTCTTAAGGGCCTCGATCGAGCGTTCGGGATCGCGGCTCTCCGCGTTGACTACGCAGGAGGCGGTAATGAGCGGCATGAAGAGCGTGAAGGAAACAGACTCTATGCTAGAAGGCGGGAAGGTCGTAAAGAGAACGTCCCTGGCGTCCGGAAGCATCGTTTGGGAAAGGGCGAACGCCTGGGATAGTATCTGGCCGTGGGTTAGGATGACGTCCCTCTCTCCGGGAATGAGGAGCGCCGGATCTTCCCTGTTCAGAGCCTTGAGCGGAGAGGAGGTCGGCTGTTCGAGCAGATAGTCCGGAAGGATGTTTTTCTCCAGATCGCCCCTGAGCCACAGGACGCATTCAAGAGGCAGGCTGAGGAGCAGCATTTCGCTGGCCTCGGACTGGAAGGCTTCGGAGACGATGAGGAAGCCTATGCCAAGCCTTCTTATCGTGTCGGCGAGTTTCTCGGGCCTTTCCTCCGTGTCAAGGAAAGTTATGACGCCGCCCGCGCCTGAAACGCCCAAAGAAGCGATGTGGCGCCAGCGTCCGTTGGGAACGAGCAGGGCCACCTTGTCGTGCGTCCTCAAGCCCTTGGAGATGAGGTAATGGGAAACCCTGTTGGCGTTGGCCCTGAGCCAATGGAAGCTAAGTTCTCCGCTTCCCCTGTTCGTCGCGTCCCTGACAGCCGGAAGATTGGCGAAAAGCGAAGCGGCCCGCGCCATAAGGTCAGATATGTTGTGGACGTCGCCGGGAATGGGCGCCGGGTCTCTCGGCGAAAGGCGCCTTCTGTTGCGGGTATATTTGGCGAAGAGGAAGAACGCGAGGAAGCACAAGGCGACATAGAGCGTTTCCTTCCAGGGCCAGCGCTCAGGATAGACGCAGGTGGCGCTCAAAAGGAGCTGCCTCGAACTTTGGAATTCCGAGAGCCTGATCTTCGCTTTTATGGTCCGGCCGCTGAAAGCGGCGTTGGCGCTCGTGATGTTTCCGGGGAAAGTCTGGGAGAATTCCACCGTGCCGTCGCAGGGCAAATTCGCGGCGCTCTCTCCCAGATCGATTCTTTGGAAGATGGTCAGACCGGTGCTCTTTGCCGAAGCGTTGATGGTGCGGTGCCGGAAAAAAGGCAGCTGGGCAAGGTCGCTTATGGCGCCCTTGAATTTTATGTCGAGCGCGAGATGCGAATTGCTGCTGACCAGGGCCGACCTTAGAAGCGTGACGTTGGCGGGGAAATTGTTGCTGGCCCAGAAAGGCACTAGGAGAAGGCGCTCCTCCTCCAGGGTGAGGCCGGGGTTTTTCTTAAGAAAGTCGGAGCTCAGCGCGCAGACGATGTGGACGACGGCGTTCCCCTCTTTGTCGTAGACCCAGCTTTCACGATAGTCGAAGCAGGCGGCGAGGAGCGCGGCCGCTGTTATCAGTGTGAAAGCAAGGCGGAGTTTCATTTTCTTATTCCGTGAGCAGATCCTTCAGCCAGACTTTCACTTCTTCGATATTGGGCGCGGAAGTAAAGTTGCTGTTAAGGGGAGTGATGGAAACGAAATTCCGCTTGATGGTCAGATAATCCGACCTTGGATCGTCGTCGTCCGGCAGAAGCACGCCGCTTATCCAGAAGTAGTCGTTGCCGCCTGGGTCGGTCCTGTGCAGGTAGCGCTCGTGGAATTTCGTCTTCCCCAGAGTCGTCAGTTTGTAGCCTTTGATCTCTTCGTAAGGAACGTTAGGAATGTTGACATTTAGGATAACGCCCTTGGGAGCGGCTTTGAGGTCGATCTTGGAGAGCAAGTCTTTGGCGGCCTTGGCGCCGGTCTCGAAATGGAATTTTCCGTCCTTGGAATCGTCCATGGAGAAAGCGAAAGCCGGAACGTTCAGCATATTCGCCTCGCTGGCGGCCGCGACCGTTCCGGAATAGATGATGTCGGTAGAAAGGTTGGAGCCCGGGTTCAATCCGATCAATACGCAGTCAGGCTGGTCGCAGAAGGAAAGCAGGGCGATCTTCATGCAGTCGGCGGGAGTGCCCGACGCGGCGTAAGCCAAGACATTCGGGAGCAGATCCTTTTTCTTAAGAATGATGGGTTCCCTTAAAGTGATGGCGTGGCTTATGGCGCTGCGCTCCCTTTCGGGAGCGATTATCGTCACTTCGTTTTCGCTTGCTAAAGTTTCGGCCAGGGACAAGAGCCCCTCGGAATAGATGCCGTCGTCATTGGAAAGTATGATCTTCATAAGTATGATTATAGCAAATTCTCCTTACCCTGAAAGGCCTCAGATGAATTTCGGGGATCCCCGATTCGTCTATAAGAATGAGGGAATAAACATAGCCGACCCTGCGCTTTTGCAGACCGTTCTCAAGAAGGAACGCTTTCGAGGCTTTGATTATCCTCTTTTCCTGGGGATATGAGAGCGCCCTTACGGGAAAGAAGACGTTTTTGCTCCTGGTCTTGACCTCGACGAAAAGGACAACGTCGTCCTTGGCGGCTACAAGGTCGATCTCATTCTTCGAAAAGCGATAATTGCGAGAGATTATCCGGAAGCCTCTTTTTTTCAGCTCCCTTGCGGTCAGATCCTCCCCCAGCTTTCCCCTTTTTTGCGCCTCGGTCTTCGTCGAGGCCTTCGACGTAGAAAGTTTTGCGGTGAATTGGCGAGCGACCAAGTTTTTGTAGTGCTTTAAGATGGAAGGCAGTCCCATAGCCTTTGTTCCTTGCGAGATCATATCCCGGGTACAATTCATCCATTTCCAGCATGATATGGTCTCTGGTTACCTTCGCGGCGATGGAAGCCGCCGCGACAGCTAAACACAGACTGTCCCCTTTTATGACCTTCTCCTGGGGGATCCCAAGATCAGGTATGCTAGTCCCGTCCACCAGGACGAACCCGGGAGCCTTTTTCAGTCCCATGACCGCGCTCTTCATGGCCCTGTGGGTGGCTCTCAGGATATTCGTTTCATCAATTTCTTCGGCATCCGCCATGGCGATGGAGATCGTAAAAGGGCTCTCCTCGCTCATGAGGCGCTCGAAAACGTATTCCCTTTTGCTTTCCGTCAGCTGCTTGGAATCGAAGATCTCAGCGAGCCAGGGAAGCTCCTCGGCGCTCGGAAAACATTTCCCGCGCATGGCGGCGGCGCAGACCACCGGACCGCACAAGGGCCCCCTGCCGGCTTCGTCGACGCCGGCCACAAGCTCGAAAGTATCGATGAGTTCCGTTTCCTTAGCCAAAAGCTTTTGGAAGCGGAGCGCCTTTTTCGCTTCACTTTCGGTTTTCTTCATACCACTTGGCCCACTGCTCGTAAGTGGTGAAATTCTGGCCGCTCTGTTTCTGGAGGATGGAGACGGCCATCTGGCGGACCTCGTTGTAATCGCTGAGCAATCCCTGCTCGATTATGGGCTGCAGAGCGTTGTGGCTTCCCTCCTCGTGCAGCTGCTCGAGCAGCGTAAGGGAGGTCTCCTGGGTGTCGGCGTCGCCCTGCTTGAGCGCGTAGTCAAGGCTCGGCATCATGCAGTCGTCGACCAGCATCGTGAGCATGTCGAGGGCGTTCTCCCTGACGTCCTCGTTGGGATCGTTCAGGGCCTGCATGATTATGTCGTTAAGGCTCGCTTCCGGAGTCAAAGTCGCGATGCATTCAAGGGCTTCCTCCCTGAGATCGGGATCCGGGTCTTTCAAGGCTTTTTCAACGCCTTCCACCACCGAAGGATCGTCTATCGCTTTCATAGCCTCGACGGCCAGCGTCCTTATTTCCTCGTCCTTGTCGTCCAGCGCGGCCAACACGGCCGGCATTACCATCTTGTCGCCCACCATGGCAATTTGGTTCATCAGTTCCAGTTTTTTCTCGGTTGGCGCGTTGGAGCGGAAAGCCGAGAGCGCATCGTCAACGAGCCCTTTGGTGTCGAAGCCTGGAATAGGATCGCCGTCTGGGACGAACATAACGGCTCTCTCGTGCCTCAGCTGGCGCATGGAGATCGTCTCTTCGGCCGCGGCGTTGGTGGACGAAGCGACCTCGGTGACCGCCGCTTTCGGCTTGCGGGGCGTTCTCACTTTCCTTTCCGTAACGCTTTTCCTCGGGCGGGGCGGTTCGTAGGGGGTAGGCTTCTCGCGGTTTTTCAAACCTAAAAAGATAAAGACGCCCACTATGATAAGCACTATGATCGTGCCGGATAATTTAACGCCGTCGCGAGTAGTCATTTGTTTTCTCCTGAATTTCTGATTTCGCCTTTGCCGTCCGGCTTCATGCCGGCAAGCTCGTCGCCCTGGACGGTTATCTCGTCCATGATGCTCTGAAGCTTTTCGCAGTACGGGCTGAGATCCTCAGCGTCCTTGGGAACGATGAAGGGCGTGCCGAAAACTATGTGCACGGTGGCAAAGGGAAAGATTATCATGCAGCGGTCCCAGGATGAGGCCCTGTAGCTGAATTTGGCCGAAACGCCGAGCGGGATGATAGGGATCCCCGTGCGCTGGGAAATAAGCACCATTCCCGGCTCGATCCTCTGCCTTGGCCCCCTGGAACCGTCCAAGGCCATGGCGGTGTCTTTCCCGGAACGTGTGATTTTCAAAAGGTTCTTCAGGGCGCTCACTCCGCCCTTATGGGCCGAGCCCCTCACGCACTCGACGTTGAGAAGGTTGAAATACGAGGCGAGGATGTCGCCGTCCTTGCTCTGCGAGACCATCATTGAGAGCTTGTCATAGCCGAATTTCAAACGGTATATGGCGGGCAGAAGCATCCCCCTGCCGTGCCAGGATCCGAAGATTATGTTCTCACCCTTGTTCTCCCTGTCAAGGTAAAGCTTGTAGTTCTCCTCGTTGTGGAACTTGAAGCGGCAGGTCTTCATATTGATCAAAGTCAGCCAATAGGCCAGCTTCGGGATGACCTTGAAACGCATGAAGGGTTTTTTAAAGATATTGTCAGCCATTTTTCTGATTATAACATAAAGAGCTTTTCGGCATTTGCCGTCACGGCCTCGTCTATTTCCTTATACGTAAGGTTTCTGAGCTTGGCGTGAGCAAGCGCTATCTCAACTACGTAAGAGGGTTCGTTGCGCTTTCCCCTGTTCGGTTCCGGCGCCATGTACGGGCAGTCCGTCTCCACAAGAAGCCGATCAAGCGGAACGACCATGGAGGCGCTCCTCTGCATTTGCCCGTTCTTGAAAGTTATGGGACCGCAGAAAGAGATATGAAAGCCCAGTTCCAAAAAACGCTCTGCGCTTTCGGCGTCGTATGAGAAGCAGTGCACCTGCCCCCTGAGGCCGGGATGCTCCTTCAAGATCGACAGGGTGTCGTCCTTGGCGTCCCTGGAGTGGATCACGATCGGCTTGTCTAAAACTTTCGCCAATTCGAGCTGGGACGCGAAGGTCGCCCACTGCGTTTCCTTCGGATGGATGTTGTTGTGGTAGTCAAGTCCGATCTCGCCTATCGCGACAGCTTCCTTTTCCCTAAGGAGCCGCTTTATTTTTTCTTCGGCATCAGGGCTGTATTCCCCGGCGTTCAGGGGATGGATGCCTATTACGGCTCTCAGTCTCTCGTCCTCTTTCGCCATGGAAAGCGCCTGGTCGTTCCTTTTTTCCTCCCCGCCTATGACGATGATCCTGGAAAGGCCGCGGTCCCAGGCTCTCTTCAGCATGGCTTCCCTGTCCTCGTCGTAGACTTCGAACTGAATGTGAGCGTGGCTGTCTATCATCAACACTCCTCCAGGCTCTTCTGACGGGGCGCGAGAAATTGCCCGCCCTCATTTGTCACATACATGCAGTCCTCAAGGCGCATGCCGATCTCATTCGGAATGTAGATCCCGGGTTCGTCGCTGAAAGTCATGTTTTCTTTGAGCGGCATCTTGTTTCCCCTGCAGAGGTACGGCCATTCGTGCCCGTCCAATCCTATGCCGTGTCCCAGGCGGTGGGTGAAGGTCTCGTAGTCATAGCCGAAGCCGGCTTTGCCCAAAACTTCCCGAGCCGCCAAATCCGGCGCCTCCAGGGGATTCCCGGTTTTCGCGGCCTCCCTTGCCGCTTCCTGGGCTTCCCTTAAGACTTTGTAGACTTCCCTTTGTCTTTGGCTTGGCGTTCCGAACACCACGCTTCTCGTGATGTCGCTGGTGTAGCCTTCTATTTGGCAGCCGGCGTCGCAGAGCATAATGTCGCCCTCTTTCAGTTTCTGCGGATATTTCGTTCCGTGGGGATAAGAGGCCGCTTCCCCGAAAAGCACGAAGCCTCCGCCTTTGCAGCCGCGAGCCTGACATTCCTGGGAAACGAGCTCGGACATCTCGATATTGGTCATGCCAATTCTTGCGTTGGCAAAAGCCGCTTTCACCGCCTCGCCTATCACGGCGTTGGCTTTTTGCATTATCTTGATCTCCTTTTCGCTTTTCACGGCCCGGCAGAGCCTCACGATCATTCCCGCGTCGGCAACGCCCTGCTTGGAAACTTTTTCAAACTCGCTGTAATACCAGAGAGGCATGGTGTCTTCAAGTCCGATCTTTCCCTCAAGTGTTGAAAGTTTTTCCGCGATCATGGCGCAGGGGTTTTGGTCCTCCTGCCAGGGCAAAACCTGGGCGTCCTCGCCGTAAGTTTCGCGCATCCTTCTTTCCTCGAAGGAAGGACAGATGTAGAAATACGTTCCGTCGCTTTTGATGACCAGGCCGTAAAGGCGGTCGCTGTAGCCTCCCCTTGCCCCGCAGAAATAGAACAAGTTCTTGGGCCCGGCCGTGACCAGGCCGGCAAAGCCGTTCTCCCTAAGAAGGCGAGCGGCCTTTTTTATTCTCTCTTCGCGATCTGATCTGCCAATCGGTTCAACTTCCCTCAAGTTCAGCATATCTCCCCTTCGTTTTCACCTTTTATCTTGTCAAGTATTTTCTTCGATCTGGCGCGGCGCGCCAAAAATTTCCTTTTCGAATTCTTTATTTTTTCCCCGCCGGCTTTCCTTCTGTCGCGGAGCATATTCTCTATGGCGTCTTTGGCGGGATCGATGTAGTCGGCCTCGACCATGTCGCGCAAGGGCGCGTCGATCTCTTTCCAGACCGTCCTGGGAACGACGCCGTTCTTTTCGTTGTAATTCTCCTGGATCGCGCGGCGGCGCTCCGTCTCGTCTATCGCGGCTCTAAGGGCGTCGGTCATGGTGTCGGCGTAAAGGATCACGCTGCCCTTGATGTTCCTGGCGGCGCGCCCGATCGTCTGGATAAGGGAACGCGTGGAGCGCAGGAAGCCCTCCTGGTCGGCGTCGAAGATGGCGACGAGCGTCACTTCCGGAAGGTCCAAGCCCTCCCTTAAAAGGTTGATGCCTACCAAAACGTCGACCTCGCCTTTCCTTAAGCTGTTGATGACTTCCGTCCTTTCCATCGTGTCGATATCGGAATGGAGGTAAGTTACCTTGATGTCCTCGCCGATAAGATAATCCGTCAGCTCCTCCGCCATGCGCTTTGTCAAAACCGTGATGAGCGTGCGCTCGCCCGCTTCCACGCGTTTTCTTATTTCGCCTATGACGTCCGTGACCTGCGTTCGGGAAGGCCTCACCTCGAGTTTGGGATCAAGCAGCCCGGTGGGGCGGATGACCTGCTCGACCGGTACATGGAAGGAGACTTTTTTCTCCTCCGCTTCCTTTCTGGAAAGAGTGAGCTCATATTCCCCGGGAGTGGCGGAAACGTAGATGACCTGGTTCAGTTTCTGCTTTATCTCCTCGAAGCGCAGAGGCCGGTTGTCCTTGGCGGCCGGAAGTCTGAAGCCGTAGTGTACCAGCGTTTCTTTCCTGGCCGCGTCTCCCCTAGACATGCCGCCCAGCTGCGGAATGCTGATGTGGCTTTCGTCTATGAGCATCAGCCAGTCTTTCGGGAAGTAGTCGAGAAGCGTATAGGGCATCTCCCCTTCCCTGCGGCGGTCGAGATAGCGCGAATAGTTCTCTATGCCGGAGCAGAAGCCCATCTCCTCCATCATTTCGACGTCGTGCGTGACGCGCTGAAGGAGACGCTGGGCTTCCAAAAGTTTTCCCTCCCGCCTGAACTCCTCGAGCCTTTTCTCTAGATCTTCCTTTATCTCCATTATGGAAAGGCGCATTATCTCGGCGCTCGTGGCGTAATGGGAGGCGGGATAGATCGTGAAGGAATCGGTGTGGCGGAGCGTCTGGCGCGTCAGCTCGTCGCAGAGCCTCAGGCTTTCCACTTCCTCGCCGAAAAGCGAGACGGAAAGGTATTCCTTGTCCTCATAGGCCGGGAAGATGTCTATTACGTCGCCCTTGACGCGGAAAGTCCCGCGGTGGAAATCGTCGTCGTTGCGCTGGTACTGCATTGCGACTAGCGACTTCAAAAAAGCGTGCTGGTCTATCACGTCGCCGACGGCGATGCTGGATCTCATCTCAAGGTAAGTCTCCGGCTTCGAAAGGCCGTAGATGCAGGAAACTGACGCGACGACGATGACGTCCCTCCTCGTAAGGAGCGAGCGTGTCGCGGAAAGGCGCAGCCTGTCCAAAAGGTCGTTGCGGTCGCAGCTTTTCTCAATGTAAGTGTCCGAGACGGGAATGTAAGCTTCCGGCTGGAAATAATCGTAGTACGAAACGAAGTACTCCACGGCGTTCTTTGGGAAAAGCCGCATCATCTCGCCGTACAATTGCGCCGCCAGAGTTTTATTGGGCGCCAGAATAAGCGTCGGACGTTCGGCTCTCGCTATGATGTTCGCCATGGTGAAAGTCTTGCCGGAACCGGTGACGCCCAGAAGCGTCTGCGACCTCAGCCCGCGCTCAACGCCCGTTGAAAGGTCGGATATCGCCTTCACCTGGTCACCCATGGGGGCGTAGGGCGAATTAAGCTCGAAGAGCGCGCTCATTCCCCTTTTTCTTCCCCTTCGGCGTTAGCCAGCTCACACAGCTCTTCCTCTCTGAGAGGCCGGCTGGTAACGTACTCCTCTTTCAGCCAGCTGCCGAGGTCCATAAGGCGGCAGCGCTCGGAACAGAAAGGAAAATAGTCTTCCTTTTCATCGGAAGACCTGACGTACTCTTTCTTGCAAAGAGCGCACTTGTATTTTTTTATTTCAGGCATTGCTTTGATCCAGTAATTGTCCGTCCGGGGAAAAGCGCTTGAAAGCCGAAGCCCAGACGGAAGGGGGCCTCGAGTCCCTGCCGGCTTTGACGCAGCCCTTGAGGAACCAGACTTCGTTCGCTTTCGCTTTCCCAAGCATTTCCTCCGCCAGGGTGTCCCAGACCATGACTTCAAACTGTCCGCCGAGGTCCTCCATGCCGAGCACAAGGTATATTCCGCCTTTTCGGTTGAAGCGTTTCCTAATGCTGTTCACGACGCCCCCCATGACGACGATCCTGCCCGGCTCCTTCTCGGCCGTTTCTTTCAGCCTATCGGAACTGAGCGTGGCCTTTTCCCCGAACAGTCCGCTCCATGCTTTGAGAGGATGGTCGGAAACGTAAACGCCGAGGACTTCCTTTTCATAGCGCAGCTTCTCTTCCGGATTCCACTCGCTTTCGCCGCTTTTAGTACGCTTCACCGAGAAGAAGGAACGCTGGAGAGAGCTTTCGCTCTTTGACTCCCAGCTTGAAAGCAGATCGTTGGCCAGAAGCGTAAGTTCGGAGCGGGACATCTTCGTGAAATCGAAGCAGCCGGCTTTGATCATGTTCTCTACGGCGGCCGGCTGGAGCAACCTCCTTTCGATGCGCAGGCAGAAATTGTCCAGCGACGTGTATTTTCCCTGCGACCTTTCTTTGACGACCGCTTCCGCGAGCTTTTCGCCGACGCCCCTTACGCCGACAAGACCTATGGACATCGTCCATTTCCCCGCCTCGTTTTTTACGGCGCAATTGTACACTGAAGACGCGTTCACGTCGGGAGGCGCGAACAGAAATCCCATGGAGCCCATCTCCCTTATGGTCCTGGCCGTGAATTCATGGTCCCCTATGTGCGCGTTTAGTAGCGCGGCGCAGAAATGCGCCGGGTAATGGGCCTTCATATAAGCCATCCTGTAGGCGATCAGGGCGTAGGCCGCGGCGTGCGACTTGTTGAAGCCGTAGCCCGCGAAGCTCGCGATGTCGCCGTACAATCTTTCCGCCACCGCTTCGTCTATCTTCTTGATCATGGCCGCCTGCATGAATTTTTCCCGCTCCTTCTCCATCTGGGCGACCTTCTTCTTGGACATGATCTGCCTGAACGTGTCGGCGTTGCTCATCGTATATCCGAGGATCAAATGCAGCGCCTGCATGACCTGCTCCTGGTAGAGCATGATGCCGTAAGTCTCTTTCAGGACCTTGGCCAGCTTCGGGTGGGCGTAGGAGATCTCCTCCTCACCGTTGTGGCGCGCCACAAAGGAGTCGATGTACTGCATGGGGCCCGGGCGGTAGAGCGCAAGAACGGCTATGACGTCCTTGAAAGACCTCGGCTTCAGCCTTCTTAAGACGCGCTTCATGCCCTCGCTCTCAAGTTGGAAGATACCTATCGTGTCACCCCGCCCTATGAGTTCAAGAGTCGGCGCGTCGTCGAGCGGTATCTCGCTCCAGACGATCTTTTCCCCCGACTCCTCGCAGAGGACCCTCATGTCCTCCATTATCGTCAGCGTCCTAAGTCCGAGGACGTCCATTTTCAGAAGGCCCATGCGCTCCACGGCGTACATGTCGCACTGCGTCCTGGTGTCCCCGCCGCCTCCGAAGAGCGGGATCCTTTTCTTCAAAGGCTCCGGCGCGATCACGACCGCGGCGGCGTGCAGAGAAACGTTCCTCGGAAGATCCTCGATCTTTTCCGAGGCGTAAAGCAAAGCCAAAAGCCCGCTGTCGCCGTCCCTCATCATGCGCTTCACTTCCTCGCACTTCATCCGCGCTTCCCTGATGATGCCGAACTTCAAACCGGAATCCTTGGCGAAGCGGTCCAGAACGACGCAAAGCTTCTCGACCGTGCCGGCCGGCGTCTTCAAGACGCGCGCGCAGTCCTGCAGGGCCGCCCTGGCCCGCAAAGTCGAAAAAGTCGCGACCTGGGCCACGCGGTCTATTCCGAAACGGGACCTGATGTAGTCGATGACCTCTCCCCTTCTCCTTTCGCAGAAGTCCATGTCGATATCCGGCATCTTGCGCCGGCTGGGATTGAGGAAGCGCTCGAAATAGAGGTCGTATTCCAAGGGGTCGATCTCGGTTATCCCCAAAGCGTAGGAAACGATGCTGCCCACAGCCGAGCCTCTTCCAGGCCCGACCGGAATGCCCTTTGATTTCGCGAAGCGCACATAGTCGGAAACGATCAGGAAGTAATCCGAAAAACCCAGTCTTTTTATGATGTCCAGTTCGTATTCGAAGCGGCCCTTTATCTTAGAGGCTCTTTCCGTGTCGCTCCCGTCGGAAACGCAAGGGTAGAGTTTCGCAAGGCCGGCGTACGCCTCCTTCTCAAGGACTTCGTCTGCCGATTCCCCGCTCTCTATGGGGAACCTCGGCAGGTCCGTTCTCCTGTCGGGATTCAGCTCAACGTGGCAGACGTCGGCAATGGCGAGCGTGTTGTCGCAGGCTTCCGGGTGATTCTGGAAGAGCCGGCGCATTTCCTCCGGGGAGCGGAAATAATACTGGTTGTTTTCGGGAGTGAGTTTCCTGGGATCGTCGACCGTCTTTCCCTGGTCAATGGCGCTAAGGAGCCCTAAGATCCCCGCGTCCTCTTTCCTTAGGTATTTGCATTCATTCGTCGCGACGACGGGGATCCCCAAGGTCTTGGCCAGGTCGGTTTGACTTTTCAGAATAGCGATCTCTTCTTCCCTTCCGTGGTACTGCAGCTCAAGGTAGACGTTGCCTTTTCCGAAGAGCCTCACGTATTCGCCCAGGACTTCCGTCGCTTCCAGAACGGCGTTCTTCGAGAGCAAATCGTAAATTTCCCCGTCTCTCCCGCCGGTAAGAAGTATGAGATCATGTCCCGCTTCTTTAAGCCGCTCGGCTTTTATGACGGGGCTGCCGCCTTCTCCCGCCTCGGCGTAAGCGTCGCTCAAAATGGAGCAGAGCGCCGCGTAGCCGGCATTGTTCTTTGCAAGGATGACGGACGTGAAGCTTCTTCTTTCCGGTTCGTCCAGTTCGCCGCCTTTCGTCTTCGCGCAAAAAGGCGCAAGCTCCGCCTCGATGCCGAGAATGGGAAGTATTCCGCTCTCCATGCAGAGGTCATAGAACCTGACGGCGCCTGACATGTTCATGTGATCCGTCAGGGCCAAAGCCGGCATTCTGGACTCGTAAGCAGCCCTTATCATATCCTTGATACGCAAGGCGCTGCCCAAAAGGGAGAATTCCGATCTGGTATGTAAATGTACAAAAGACATAACTTATATTTATATTATACCTTAAATCGCTCCAACTTTCGCCGCGGTAAAGTTTCTTCCCTTACAATCCCGGGAGGCATTTTGGTAAAATATAAGATAATCAACATAAATAATTAAAAAGTGGATACATCAAATCTTTCAAGAGAAGAGCTGGAAGCCAAATTCAGGGACGAGATCCGCCACCACTACGATAAGAACTACTCTTATTACATCAGGCGGGTCATTCTCGCCATTGCCAAGACCGCCATCAAACACATAATGCTGCGGGGCATAGAGAATTTCAAAACGATACCCAGGAGCGTCCCCGTCATCATCAGCGCCACTCACAAGAGCCATCTCGATTATCTGCTCATCGACTGCGTTCTATTGGAAAAGCTCAACTACTACCCCTGCACCGTCGCGGGAAAGAACCTTTTCCACGGCTACTTCAAAAGAATGCTCCCGAAAGTCAAGGGCATCTGCCTTGACCGCGAACGCATAAAGGAAGAGAATCTCAGGAAGAAAGAGAACATCATCTACCTTAAGACTTTCTACGATTACCTTACCGAAGAGATCTTCAAGAAATCGGAAACTGTCCTCATATACCCCGAGGCCGGGCGCTCCTACAACGGCAAAGTCGGAAAGCTCGCCCACGGCATCTTCGGCATGGCCAAAAGAGCCATCAACGAAGACGGGCAGATGGCCATTCTTCCCATGGGCATCACATACGAGCGCGTCACGGAGGACGAAGTCTTCCCGCAGCTGATGAAGATCAAGGAAAAGGAAGGCATGTCGAAGCGCTACCGTTCCAAAGACCTCAGCTCCTTCAAACTCCACGCCCTTCTCCAGGCCAGGGGCAAAGTGCTCTTTTCTTTCGGCGAACCGATCTACGTTACAATGGAGGACCTCAGGCACCTGGACGAACTGGGCGAAAAAGTCCGGAACGCCATGCTTAAAGAGACCGTCCTCACGCCCGTTTCCCTGGTCTGCCATGCCTTCGGCAAAGACAAGTCGCTGACGCTCACCGAGCTCTATGAGCGGATGGAAAGGGAAAAGAACATCGCCTACAAGAACGGTTACAAGATGATCCCCGGCGTCGATCAGAACGCCAATCCCGGCTACCTCTGGAAAATGGCCAAGCCGCACCTCGCCATGCCCTGGAGGCTTCGCAGCATCCTCAAAAGAAAAGGCGACACGATAAGCGTAGTGAAACCCGAAATAGTCGAGTACTACGCCAACACCGTCGAGCACATGTTCGAAGATTAATGTCAATTGAATTTCAAGCGCAAATCAACATCTTTCTTCTTTGCGCTCACTTCAATTTCCAACAATCCGTCGGATCCAACCTCTGAGGCCTTAGCCTCCTCGCCTTCGCATTCAGCCTTCTCAAATTTGTACCCTTCAGGCACGAAGAAGGAATAAGTCTCGCTGGTATTCTCAACGCAGTCAAGCGTAAGAGTAAGTTCCTTATCTTTCCATTCAATATTCTTAACGCTCACGGCATCCATGCTGACGTGGCGAGTTGAGGCAACGAATTGCGGTTCATCACGCTTCTCCCTCAAACTTATCACCTGGCAGCTTCCGTATTTCAACGCCTTCATCGGCAGCCCTTCCTTGACTTCTCCCAAGAACTTCTTTTCCCAGAAGTCGTATGCCAGATACGTCTTCTTGGGATCCAACCCCAGCTTCTCAAACCCCACTACGCTCTCACCAAGCGACCACAGCGCATTCCTAGTCACCACGCACCAGCATCCCCAATCTTTCGTGAAATGCACCGCCCACAGCGTCGAAAACGGGCTTTCAATGCCCGGTTCCACTCTCGGACCAACTCTGTACATCGCGTCTTCTTCCTTGTTTTCGTCAATGCCATCGTAAGGGTAATAAGTCGGATGATCAGTATGCATTTGTCCGCTCTCCATCGGATAAGTTTCCAAAGACGGCAAGCCCCTCTGCAAAATATATATCCTTTCCTGATCAAGATCCTCCGGCTTGTCGCTGAACATATACGTTCCGCCGCCAAGAGACACGGTGGAAACTTTTGATTTTCCCCATTCCGGATCCGCTTTCATAACCATATGATCAGGATCGTTTACGAAAAGCACTCTATTCAAAGGGAACATCTCCGCGAAATAATACAGTTGCCTATGATGACTGATAAAGTCATCCCCACAGTCACTGGCTACCCTGCAGGCATCAATGGAATCCGTAAGTTCCGGCATAACGCCCCAGCAAGCCATGAAATAAAAATCATCTCCTAAAGTCAATCTCCCGGCCAAGCCAAAATTCCTTATCCGTCTTGTCGCTTCATCAGCATCATACGCTAAAATTAACCCCTCATAAAGCACATGTCTCAGTCCGTCAACTTTAAGATACTTAAACCCAGCATCCTTGTAAGCTTGAAATACCGGGACAAAAGTGTTTGTAATCGTAAAATCAGACATATCTAAAAGACCTCGAATCCACTGTGAGGAGCCAAATTTACCGTCTCTAAGACGGAGCCTTTGTTCACCGCGATAATTTATCGATATTCCAGGAGATATCCAAATCCCGGGAATCAATCCATAAGACGATATTGTTTTGGCTATGGAGACAGGACCTTCAGGAAACTTCCCGCTTGGTCTCATCCAACAGTCCGCCAGACTAAGCCCCTCTCTAATATCCGGCTCGCTAGCTTGGTAACCGTTGTCTATTTGTATTGTATCCATCCCGTAAGTATAAAAATTTTCCTTTATAAAAACGCATATGTCATTAATGTTCTCCATGTTAATTTTTCCGCCATAAGCTTTCCAGGAGCACCACCCGTTGACGCTTTTTAAATTTGGCCTCCTTACCCAAGGCTTAAAATTCCTGTAAGAAAGCCCAACGCTATAATAATTCGGCCGGAATACAAGATTAAAACAGCCGTTTGTTACCGTAGCCTTGAAACTAGCCGATAGGTTGCCGTTTTCATCCCGAATCATCCTGTTTCCGAGCCATTCCCAGTCCGCTCCAAACCACTCTAACAAAAAATCTCTCCTGATGTCGTAAACACCGGATATCCCTTTTATAAGCGGATCGCCCACTCTTCCCAAGATCGCTTCTCCCCCACTTGCCCTCTTAGAACGCATTACTCCGGCTTCGGCGCTTAAATAGAGATTAACCATTAGTTCATGAGTTTTTCTATCATCAAAAACGATCGTCCTAACCTGCGTCATAGGATAAGACTGCAATATATCGCTTGAATTATATGTCGAATAAATTCTCTCGCTAGTATCACACACAATTTCAAAAAGGATCTTATTGTCGTAATATCCCGTAACTTTGTTTTCTTTCCGCTTTGTAGTAAAAGGTTCGTACGGCGCTTTCGGCTCATTGATAAAGCCAGCCCAAACATAAGAAGCAAGAAAGAAGATGCAAATAAATAAAAATGATTTTTTCATATTAATCCCTTAGTTCCACTTTTCCTTCACCAGGTTTTAGTATTAAACCATCGCGCGCTGGCAAGATGGTTATATTCAGGTCTTTATCTGCTATATCCTTGCCGTCACAAACGGATATCCTAATTTGATATTCGCCTGTCTCGGAAGGAACTCCTCTCAATTCTCCTTCCGGGTTCAAGCGCAATCCAGCAGGAAGATCATCTTCGTTAAACGCTATCCAAGAATACTTTTTCTTTTTACCTCCTACAGCCTTCAAACGGTAAAAGTATTCTTTTCCAACAGTAGCGTCTTCCAATTCATCATCTACTATCGTCAATGGGTAATCCAAAGGATCATCTGGATCATATCCTCTTTTAATTTCCTTGTAATCGTCATACCCGTCATCATCTCTGTCGCCGGGGATAATTATAAAAAAAATCCCCATATTGCTATTTCTTTTGTTGTGGCTGGAATCTTCCGCAACAACTTGCCAATAGTAATAACCGCAGTAAAAGTCAAAATTTTCAGTCGAGATTGCAATATTCGTTCCATTCAGTTCCTGTGAATAAACCAATTCCAAATTATCTTGATAAAGATTAAATGTGTAGTTTATTGTTTCGTTTTCTTGGTCTTCCGAGGCGGTCCAGACAAAATTAACGTCTTCATATTCTTGGGTGTTCTCCGTAATTACGGAACAATCTAAAAGCAAATCGGAGCCATTGGCAGGTTCAAGCAAGATTGGTTTGGAGGGAGCATGATTGATCGTTTCGCCATCTTCGGCGTCCCAGAACAGTGTGAGTTGTTCACTGTATGGCCCTTTAATATCAACGACTTGAACATCTTGTATGCGAACAGCATTGTTCATCTTTGAATGATCAAGCAGCAAAACAAAATTCAACCTTTTATAATTGTCGACCCTATAGGTTAAAAACGTCGTGTTGGCATTATCCAAAGGACACTCTTCCCAAAAAACACTGAATCCATCCATTTCAAGCAAGGGTTCCCAGTCTAAACTGCTTATGTAAACCGCACCCGTAACAATTCCGGATGAAAAAACATTTAAATAAAAATTAGTAATTTTAGTATTATCTGTCAGATTAAAATGAATATCCTCCGGCTCAAAAAGTATTTTTCTAAAACCGTTGGTAAAAATAGGATTTGTTTTATTGATCATTTCATTAAGATTATTCACACCATCCATATCACTATCAGCATAAGGATCGGAAAGATCTGTAATATTAATGCCTGCTTTCTGTGCAATATCTAGCCAATAACTCATCCAGTATGCGTTAATAGAAGTAGCACCTTGAGCGTTGCAAGGATCCAAAGGATGAGGGTCAATATCATCGGTTAGTCCGTCATCATCAGTATCATCAGAACAGGGATTTGTCACATAATGAGATTCCACTCCATTCGTGATATAGGGATAAAGTCCCAGCACTTCATCACCATCTGTTATGCCATCGCCATCGGTATCATACCATGTAGGCATTGTGTTAATAGTTATTATCTCGTCACCGCCAGGAAACTGTAAGACAATATTATGATCAGAAACCTCTATATTATCGGCTAATCCGTCGCAATCGGTATCGCTGTCGGTAGGATCTGTCCCGTAAAGGAAAATTTCTTCGGCGTTGGAGAGAGTATCTCCATCTTCGTCACCGCTAAAATTAGCATTAACATGTATAAAATTATTGCTGTCAGGCATAACAAAAAGCTCGCCGGACTTAAGCGTAACCTCTGTCGCGTATTGCGACCAATCAATAACATTTGTAGAAACAGAAGAAATGTTATTGCCACCATTAATATAATCGCAATAGTCGTGATAGTGAGGATTATTAGGCGAAATGACTTTTACAACAACGTCGGTTGAAAGATTATTTATAAAACTGCCAGTTGGGCAATTGCCATTAAAACTCGTCAATGTTGTTTCCGGTTCAACTGATTGTAAACTCAGATTTGCAAAATTAAAATGAACCTCTTCAAAATACATTGTACTAGGATATAATGGACCAATTTGTGCAATAAGCAGTTTTCTCGATTGGGAAGATCTGCTAACTTTCGTTCCAAAGATAGGCAATTCCAAGCAAAGATTATAATATTTAGCATAAAAATCGACATTTATGGTTTTGCTATCTTCCCAATAAACGTTCGAATAATCATATTCCCTAAATCCCTTGTTTAATAGCGAAACGATCCACTCGTCATTTTGCGCTTCCATACAAGTATAAAAACATGTAAACTTCGTAAAAAAAGAACTTGGAATTTTAACTTTAGATTTGCCGAAGAAAAAATTGATAGGTACGTATGTATACCGAACCTCAGAATCAAAATAGTCGACAGAATTAAGATTTGTAAAATGCTGTTTTAACTCTATCCCAGCCACCTTGTTTTCTGCTGATATAGTCAATACAAAGAAAAAGGAAATTAATAATATAATCAAGTAAGTCTTAATTTTTCTCATGTATTTTAATTTCCTCATCATTTTTTTTGAATCGTTTTTTCCCATACTTAGCCTGCAATCTAATGTTACGCAAGGTATCAGGCTTGAAAACGAAGGTTGAATCAAGTGTAAGTCTGCGTGTTCTGAAAACAGGAATATAATCACTTATAACAGTAATATTATTAAAATATGATAAACAAGAACCATAAGCCCAAGTAGTAAATTCATATTTATCTAGTTTGATCGTAGCAAGATCCCATGCGTAACAAACCATTGACCCAACAATTTCATTAAACGAAAAATGATATTTAAAACTACTGCATTTGTTATCAGGAAAAACATCGTAACAAGGCATATAACATATTTCAGGATGTCCTCTCCAAAAAGACTCCATGTCTCTTTCCCACTTGCAAGGAACACTTTTGTCTTCTATAAAATACTGATCGGGTTTCGGATATAACAACTTGGGGATTTTTGGTTCTTCTGGTTTGAAAAATTTACTATAGCAAGTCTTAAATGAAATGTTTTTAGAACAAATTTCTTTATAGTTTTTTTCGTTTTCATATAAAAATGGAATCTTGCAGCTTATATTTACATTTATATCACTAAATGGTCCATCTTTGCTGAACACAAATTTAAATTTATGTACTGCCATAGGCTGAACATGCGCAAATAGGGAATCTTTTTTTCTATCAAGCAAGTTCATGCTATATAAATTTTTACCTTTGAAAACTTTGCTTCTCAACGGCTCACTATCCAAATATTTAATATGTAGCGAAGACATAATTTCACTGTCCCATAAGTCTATTGATGTCTGTAAATAACTCATTATGTTCGTATTGATAAGAACATTGAAATACCCTTCGTATCTTTCACCACTAATATTTCTAAGTCTTGGATTTTTAGGAAATATGATTATTGTTTCCTTATCAGCAACAGTTGGATTAAGATCAATCCTTTTTTCTTCCTTGTTTGTGAAGCCATCTCCGTCAGGATCAGCGTCGGCAATCAACAATTTTTCATATAGGTCTTTTGCCCCGCGACTCCAGTATTCTGCCCATTCTACAGGCATTAATTTGGAATCAGTAGATTCGCAGGAATATGTTGGATATTTATCCGCTCCGTCTAGAATACTATCACCGTCAGTATCAGGATTAGTTGGATCTGTAACAAAACCGTTTTTGCCAAATATCTCGTCATTGTCATCTATCCCGTCCATATCAGTGTCTTTCATCCCCATTTTAGTGATCACAAACAAATTAGAAGAGCAGTTTTTATATTTGATCACAATATTTCTCCCCTTAACCTCATCCCAACTCGGAATGCCATCCCCGTCCAAATCACCATCCATATACTTTAAGCCATAGTATTTTTTAGCATCATCACAATATTCATGGATTTGAAGATAACTGGCGAGACGAACTCCGTTTTTGCCATCGCGAGTCTCAATATATTTGTCGCCAGGATGCAACACACAGCAAAGTTTATATTTTTCTCTAATAACGTTAATATCCTTTATATTATCTCTTGCGGCGCCTTCATAATCAAGAAAGGTAATCACAACAACGTTGGAAGATGAATTAATAAAATCATTTGTAACTATACCCTTATGAAAAACCCATTTTTTCCAAGGATTCTTTTTTGTTTCCTCTTCCCATTGCTCTTTAGACATCGTGTCTTCTGGCAAAACAAATCTAAGCAATCGCGAGTCATGCTCCCTCTTTTTTTCTTTTTTCAATTTATCTTCTGCATCCTTTTTCCTTTGCAGCTCTTCTTTCTCTTCCTTGGAGATATTGGTGTACTCCCCGGATTTAAGATCTAAAACCATTTCTGAAAAAGCTTGAAAAGTAAAAGCTAAACAAAAAAACATGACAAAAAGATTATTCATTCTTGTTCCTCCGTTTCTATTTCTGACAAGCGATCTCTTAAAGCTTCATATAAAATAAGATTATCGCGCCCAGAAAATTTTTGAATGTTGCTATGTATTTCGTATGTTGATTTTGTTCCTATTCCTCGGAAATTAGGATTATTTGTTAAGCAAGCCGAATAAATCCCGACAGCACTGTCAGAGATATTTCTTTTATTAAGTTCACTGCTATGTGAAATTATGGAAGGCCACAAAGCTTCTAATCCAAGTCCCTCTTCTCCTATACCTTCAATTGTATCCATGAGGACATCATACCAAACATCAAAATGCAAACGCCATCTTGAAGATGTGTTAAATAGTAATTTATAGTTTTTGTATTTCCCTATTGAATCAATTGAAGTCATAGCAACCTCATTAATAGTTATATATTTTCTTGTCCCAAGAATAACTGTTGTTTTTGATGTCGGAAACTTAAACTTCGAATTCCCTCTTAGCCAATTTGCTCTAGTTCCTCTCGCGATTAAGTCAAAATTATCACCGCTTGTGCGTTTTATTACATAAGAAAACCATTTCTTCACTTTGAATTGATCTGCTAATGACGATCCAAGTAACGGTGGCGCAGCAAATAAAATATTATCAACATTATTTTTAAATTTATTGTTGTGTTCCTGACAGTAATAATATGTCATTAGACAACCTGCAGAATGCGCAACAATAGTTGCTTTTAAATCATTGCTTTGCCTTTTGCTTGTGATATACGCTCCTAATGTCCCATTCCTAACACCATTTCCTACATATTTGCGTTTAATGCTTTCTGTTGACTTCCATGGGAAATCATGTGCAGAATATGGACGAATATCATAATACAGTGTGTTGTTATTCCTAAGACTTCCAAACGATGTTCCGTCACCATCATAACGTGGCGATGCGTCTATGCCATGAACAAGTATTAATGGTTTTAATCTACTTAACCTTAAAACAATAGAATTATCAGAAAAGGGGTTAATTACAAGTTTAATAAATATAAACTTATCGTTTTCTAGCCCATTAAAAGGATATCTCCTGTGATGATCGTTATTATAATCTTCAGATTGTGATGACAAATTATAAAAGGCACTTTCGAATTGATCATTGTAAAAATTTATTGAATATGTATTTTTTGTAGATGTCTGAAAGCTCATCGCTTCGTTGATGCTATTGAAAGAAATAAAAATAGGCTTTGAAACATCTGTAACATTTACTATATCGTTGTTCTCTTTCCAATTAGTTGTTTCACAAATATGCTTACAGTTAAAAACAGCAACTTTATAATTCAAATTTTCTGAATTATTATAATTTAAAAATGATAATCTAACATAAGCTGTTTGATAAGGTGTCAAATTTTCAAATTCAAGCATAGGTTTAAAACCAGAATTTGATGGTCTGTTTGTGACCGCATTTAAAACCTCAAAATTATCGTCTCCAAATTGCCCTAACTGAACTACAACTTGCGTATTCCTTGAACCTGATGGGAAGGCCATGTAAATCTGGCCAGATGATTCTGATGGCATGAAACGGAAATAATCTATTTCCTCTACTCCATTGGTATTTACGGCATTCCCATCTATCTCACCAAAGAGTGTATACTGGGCTGTACCATTCTCTGGTAGGCCAGGTGTTATTTGAGGTATCTTACTGTCATCATCATTGTTTGACGGGCATGGATCCCATTGAAAGATCCATATAGTCCTTCTATTCCTCGGAGGCTCTGAAACCTCTGTATTTTGGTAAGGATCAAAATATCCGTAATTTCCATTATCATTTTTTATAGCTACTTCAGTTGTCTGAAATTCAACTCTGAGATCTGGAGCGCTTAAAAATTCTTGCTTAACTGTAAATATATATTCAACATAAAGTTCATCTGGGTCACCTGAAGTAATTTGCTCCCATTCAAGCCAATTGCAATCAGGTTCATAAAGCGTTACATCCACATTATAACTAGGAGGATAATGTTTTTTTAAATCCATCATATAATAAGAAACATTTTTATCCAATCTAACAATTTTATACCTAACTTGCTCAGGTTCAGGTTGTGTTATGCCGAAAACACAATAATTCAAAAGCAAAAAAACGGAAGTAATTATATTTGACAGTTTCATTATGCTATTTTCTTACAATCACATAGTTGAAGGAAATGCTTTCTAAAACATCGCTGTCAGTCGGACGCTTAACGCTGAATGAACTGTCGCTTGCATCGATCTCGACCCAGTAGGCGGTTTTTGTTTCCTGACGCGGAGTTAAAAGTATTATCGCGTTGCTTGTTAAGCCTGAACATGAGATATTCGACGATGTATAAGCATTTACCGGGATCTCAACTACTCCGCATTGAGTCGTGTTTTGAAGCTGCAAAAACGATTGGGCCTGGATATTGCCTCCTTCGGCTGCCAAAAGCGTTAGGTCGCCGTTAGGCGCGCTTATTTTTCCGCTGGGATTAACTATAACTATATCGCTTGGATTGGTACTGCTTCCTACAGTCCAATCCCCGCTTCCGTTAATTTGCAGATTGCTAACTATCAATTGCCCGGTAACAGAGCCTCCGGCAGTTGTTATGAGTCTCCTTTTTAGTTCCTGACAGAACATATCCCATGTTATTTTGGAGCTCAGAAGATTTGGATATTCTGCAAGCAATGAAATAAACACGTTACTAAGGCTTGAACTTGTAACAACTTCAGAGCCGCCTACGGTTATGTTTCCACGTTCCACCGTTAGCCCGCTTTCGTTGAATGTGAAACTTTCATCATCTGTGAATTTGAATATAGACCAAATATCTTGCGAAGTATAAGTCAAAGACCAGTAATCGCTCAAATATTCATAAAAACACTGCTGAGGTGTCAAGCC
>JAGCTE010000021.1 GCA_017963805.1 bacterium
CATTTTATACCTGCGCTCGACCGGCAGATCAAACCTTAGCGTCATAGTCGGCAGCGACGCCCGCTTCCTCGGCAAAGAGTTCAGGGAACGCACGGCCAAACAATTGGCCAAGGCCGGGATCAACGTTTACTGCACGGAAAGGGACTGCCCCACTCCCGTCCTTTCTTTCTGCGTCCGCAGCATGGGCCTCGACGGCGCCATCAACTACACCGCCAGCCACAACCCCGCCGAGTATCAGGGACTGAAATTCTCCGTCGAGCACGGCGAAGGCGCCGGCACGGAAGTGACTAAATTCATCGAGCAGCACATCGACCAGCCGGTCGCGCCCGCGGAAAAGGAAGGCAAGATCGTCATGCTCGACCCGAGGGAGCCCTATTTCGCCGAGCTGGCGAAACTGGTCGATCTCGAAGCCATAAGGAAAGCGAACCTGAAAGTCGCCTGCGACGTTCTCTACGGAACGGGCAGGGAATATCTGGACGAGATGCTCAAACGCGCCGGTACAGAAGTGACGGCTCTTCACAACTGGGTGAACCCCTCCTTTGGCGGACGCCGTCCGGAACCGGCCGCGGAAAACATGCCCGAACTTATCAAGATGGTCAAGGAAGGCCCCTACGCTCTGGGCCTCGGCACTGACGGCGACGCCGACCGTTTCGGCATCGTTGATTCTGACGGCACCTTCTACAACGCCAACCAGGTCCTGTGCCTCGTTTCCTGGCACCTGGCCAAGAACCGCGGTTTGAAAGGCGCCATCGTCAGAAGCGTCGCCACGACCGGCTACCTTGACCGTCTGGCGAAGTACCTCGGCGCCGAACTCATCGAAGTTCCCGTCGGCTTCAAATACATCGCGCCTTACGTATTGGAAGGCAAAGTCCTTTTGGGCGGCGAAGAATCGGGCGGTCTTACGATCGGCGCGCACATTCCCGAAAAGGACGGCATCCTCGCCTGCCTTCTGATCACCGAACTGGTGGCCGTTACCGGCAAGACGCTCGGCGAGACGATGGCCGAGATCAAAGCCGCCATCGGCTCTGTCTGGACTGGCCGCACTGACCTTTTCCTGACTCCGGAAAACAAGGCGAAAATTTTGGAAGCCGTTTCCAAAGAGGAAGGCGAGACTTTCCTGGGACGCAAGGTCATTTCCAGAAACAAACTCGACGGCTACAAGTTCAATTTTGAAAACAACGAGTGGGTCCTCGTGCGCCCCTCCGGCACCGAGCCCATCATTAGATGCTACGTCGAAGCCAACACGCCGGAAGACGGCGCGGCTCTGACCAAAGAACTCAAAGCTTTCACGGACCGTTTCAATTCCTAACTTTATGCAGACTCTCGCGGTCATAGGCTCCACCGGCAGCATCGGACGCTCCGCGCTCGACGTCGCTAGAAACCTCAAGGCGCGCTTCGAATTTGAGGCGCTGGCCTGCGGTCATTTCTCGCCTTTGATCTGTGAGCAGATAAAAGAGTTCGCGCCGAAAACGGTTGCCGTCAACGATCCCGCGGGCGCCCTGGAACTTAAGAAAGCCTTCCCCGCTCTGGACGTCAGAAGCGGCAAGGAAGGCGTGGCGTCGCTGGGCGATTCCGCCGACGTCGTCATTCTCAGCGTGGTCGGGCTAGCCGGGCTCGACGCTGCCTTGAGAGCGGTGAAGGCGGGAAAACGCCTTGCCATCGCGACCAAGGAAGTGCTTGTCTCGGGCGGCGAGCTTGTCTTCAGGGAAGCAAGAAAGACCGGAGCCGAGATCATCCCCGTGGACAGCGAGCACAGCGCCATTTTCCAATGCCTCGCGGCCGGCGGAAGAGAAAGTATAGCGCGCCTTCTGATCACCGCGTCCGGCGGGCCTTTCAGAGGAAAGGACAAAACTTTCTTAGAGAACGTGACGCCCAAAGAAGCCTTGGCGCACCCCGTTTGGAAAATGGGGCCGAAGATCTCTGTTGATTCCGCGACCATGATGAACAAAGGCTTGGAAGTGATAGAGGCTTCTAGGCTCTTTTCCGTTCCGGCGGAAAAAATAGACGTCGTCGTCCATCCGCAGTCCATCGTGCACTCCTTGGTGGAATTTTGCGACGGAGCCCAGCTGGCGCAGCTTTCCGTGCCAGACATGCGCCTGGCGATCCAATACGCCCTGACGTATCCTGCGAGGCTGCCTTCCCCGGTCGCTAAGCTCGACCTGAGCGAGATCGGGAAATTGGAGTTCGGCAGACCTGACATGGAAAACTTCCCCTGCCTGGAACTGGCTTACGAGGCCCTGAAAAAAGGCGGGATCTTCCCCGCCGTCCTAAACGGCGCGAACGAGACCGCGGTGGCCCGCTTCCTAAAAGAAGAATGCCGTTTCCTTGACATCCCGCGCTTCGTGGAAAAGAAACTTGGCGAGACCGTAAACATAATTGATCCCAAACTTGAGGATATTTTAGAAGCTGACCGCTTCGGGAGAGAATAGATCTGAAATGCTGACGCTTGTTTATTTTTGCATAGTCCTGGGCCTTTTGGTCTGCGTTCACGAATTCGGGCATTTTGCCGCGGCGAAGCTCTGCGGCGTCTATGTCGAGCGTTTCTCAATAGGCTTCGGCCCGACCATCCTGCAGTGGAAAGGCAGGGAGACGACGTACTGCATCTCCATAATCCCGCTGGGCGGCTACGTCCAGATGGCCGGGCAGAGCGACCTGCCGGACGAGGAGGAGAAGGAAGCCTTCAAGCACGTTCCGCAGGATCGCTTCTACAACGCCAAGACCGTTTGGCAAAGGCTTTGCATTATCCTGGCCGGACCTTTCATGAACCTTTTGTTCGCCATTCCCCTGGCCATAGCGCTTCTCAGCTACGGGCAGAAGACAGCGCTCACTCCCAACGGCATCATAGTCTCCACGGTCATCCCCGGTTCTCCCGCGGAAGCGGCCAGAATAGAGCCTGGCGACAAGATATTGAAACTGAACGGCGCGGAAATAACGACCTGGAACGCTTTCGTAGACGAGATCAGGGCGAATCTCTACGAGCCTGTCAGCCTTGAAACGCAAAGGGGCGGCGAAAGCATCTCGCTTACCGTGACGCCCGACCTCAACGAAGAGAAAGGCTACCTTGGGCTCGGCATAGCCATGTATCCTCCCGCCCAGGTCGAGAAAGTGGTGAGCCAAAACTCCCCTCTCAAAGAGGGCGACGTCTTCCTTTCCATCGAGGGCTTGTCCAGCGAGCTCTGCGGTTTCGAGCTGCTTTCCCAAACGATACGCTCCATGCCGGACACCAACGTGACCGTAACGGTCGCTAACTATCCCCCTTCCCGCATGTCTGGGGAAACGCTTCAGCCGGAGGAAAGGACCTTTGAGCTCGCGATCGGCAAGAAGAAAAAATGCCGGCTCTTCGACATCGTGAACTTGGACGGCAGAGCCAGGCTCAGCCTGAGGCCGGACGCCCCGGAAGAGCTCTGGCCGCTCGAGGGCGCGAAGATACTGGCTTTGAACGATCGTCCGCTGCAGCTTTCCTCCGAGGATTATTTCGAAGCCTGCGACGTTGGCAGCGTGACCGCCTGCGTAGCCATAGCGCAGCAGAGCGGAAAATACAAAAGGGAAACGCTCGTGACGTCCCTGGTCTCGCGCGTGGAGTACATGGGGCATGCCGGGATCATGCTGAAGCCCGCTTCCGAAATGGTAAGGGAGCCTTTCGTGTCAGCCCTGAAAAAATCCCCCGCCAAGGCCTGGACGAAAGTTACCGAGACTTTGAAAACGCTGAAGCTGCTCTTCGTGGGATCCCTGAAAGTCAACAATCTCTCCGGCCCCGTCGGCATCGCGAGGATGACCGGCGCCGCGGCGCAAAGGGGCTTCGACGTGCTTTTGAATTTCGTCCTGCTCATCACGGTCAACCTCGGCGTGCTGAACCTTCTGCCGCTGCCTGTTCTGGACGGCGGGCATGTGGTTCTCCTTATCGCCGAGGGTATCAGAAGAAAGCCCTTGCCCGAAAAATTCCTTCTCTGGTACCAGCGCGTCGGCCTCATATTCCTTCTGGCCCTCTTCGCCTTCGTGATGCTGAACGACGTCGGGCGCTGGGTCAAAGACAGCGAGTTCCTTGGCACTCTGCTTGGCAAATTTTTCCATTAAAACCGAAAGGTGACATTATGTCCGAAACCGAGAAAAAACTTACCTTTGAAAAAGCTTTGGAAGAGCTGGAAGACGTCGTCGCGAAGATCGAGGACGGCTCGCTTTCCCTTAACGAGTGCCTGAAAGAATACGAAAAGGGCATCAAGCTCGCGACCTTCTGCGCCGCCGAGCTGAAGAACGCCCGCGAAAAGATCGAAAAGCTCCAGGCCAAGAACGACGGGACCGTCGAAGCTCTGGAGGCCGAGATATCGGCCCAAAGAGGCGAGGAATAGAAATGTCCCTTCTGGATAAAGTGCAAACGCCAAGCGACCTCAGGAAACTGAAGGTCGACGAACTCCCCGAGCTCTGCGCCGAGATCAGGCGGGAGATCGTCGATACCGTCTCCAAGACCGGCGGGCATCTGGCCTCGAGCCTCGGCGCCGTGGAGCTGGCGGTCGCCTTGCACTACGTCTACGACACTCCCAAAGACAAGCTCGTCTGGGACACCGGCCACCAGGCCTACGCCCACAAGCTGCTGACGGGCAGAAGGGAGCAGTTCCCCACGCTCAGGCAGAAGGGCGGCCTCAGTGGCTATCCGACGCCCGAGGAGAGCGCTTACGACTGCTATCCCGTCGGGCACGCCGGAACGTCCGTTTCCGTGGCCCTGGGGCTGGCCGCAGCCAGGGACGCCAGGGGCGAAGATTACCAGGTCGTCGCCGTCATAGGCGACGGCGCCATGACGAGCGGCCTGGCGCTGGAGGCTTTGAACAACAACGCCGCCAGGGGGAGATTCACGGTCGTCCTGAACGACAACGCGATGTCCATTTCGCCCACCAAGGGCGCCATCGCCAAGCATTTCGCAAGACTCGTCTCCAACGTCCACTACCGCCAGTTCAAAAGGAACTGCAAGAACATTTTGAGCAGCATTCCCGTTGTGGGCGTCCATCTGACGAATTTCAGCATGCGCCTTTTGGGGGCTTTCAAGCTCCTCTTCATCGTCGACAACATCTTCGAGAAAATGGGCTTCCACTACATCGGCCCCGTCGACGGCAACGACGTCAAGGAGCTCGTGCGCATCCTTAAAGCCCGCTCCACAGAGCAGGTCATGCCGGTGGTGCTGCACTGCCGCACCAAGAAAGGCAAAGGATACGCCCCGGCTGAAAAGAACCCCGAGCGCTACCACGGCGTCGGCAAATTCGATCCCGCGACCGGAGAGCTCAAGAAAGCCGAGAAAAAATATCCGACTTACACCGAAGCCGTCTCCAAGACCGTATTGGACCTGGCGGAAAAAGACGGGCGCGTCGTCGTCGTCTCGGCCGCCATGTGCGGCGGCACCGGCATGACTAATTTCGCCAATCATTTCCCCAACCGCTTTTTCGACGTAGGCATAGCGGAGCAGCACGCCGTCACCTTCGCGGGAGGCTTGGCCAGCAGCGGACTGCGCCCGATCGTCGGCATCTATTCGACTTTCATGCAGAGGGCCTACGACGAGATCGCCCACGACGTCTGCCTGCCCAACGCCAACGTTATTCTGGCTCTGGACCGGGCCGGGCTCGTCGGAAGCGACGGCAAGACTCACCACGGCGCCTTCGACCTCTCGTACCTCAGGCACCTGCCCAATCTGAAGATCTTTTCGCCCAGGGACGAGGAAGCCGTGAGATCCGTTTTCGAATACGCCCTGCGCAACGAGGGGCCGGTGGCCGTCCGCTATCCGAGGAGGACCATCCCCTACGACCTGCCGCGGGAAAACTATCCCGCCTTCGCGGGCGACGTCACGAAGTGGCAGACCCTGAAAGAAGGGACCGTTTGCGCCATCATCGCGACAGGGCACATGGTCTTCCACGCCCTGAGAGCGTCTGAGATCCTGAAAGAAAAATACGGCAAAGACGTGCGCGTCATAGACGCCTGCGCCATCAAGCCCCTGGACGTTGAGACGCTTTCCGCTCTCAAGGACGTTCCCGTTGTCACGATGGAAGACAACGCGCTGCTGGGCGGGCTTTGCGAAACGGTCGCTTTTCATCTTAAGAAGCCCCTCCTTTCCTTCGGCATCCCGGACGACTTCATTTCCCACGGCACGCTCGACGAACTCTATTCCGAGCTCGGCTGGCAGCCGGAGCAGGTCGCCGACAAAATAGCGGAGGCCCTTTCCCTATGAACGACCTCGCCGTTTTCCTGAACGCTCTGCCGGACGGCATCGTGGCCGTCAGCGAACAGCACGTCGTTTTGTTCGCCAACGCCGCGGTCTACGACACGCTTGGCGTCCTTCCCGGCGGCATGACAGGGCGATCCCTGAGCGACTGCCTGAAGGACCAGAACCTTCTGATGCAGCTCGACAAGACCGGGCACGAATCTTTCCTGACCTTGGAAACGGACGTCAACTATCCGAGGAAGCTGAGGCTGAGGATCAAAATAGTGCCGCTTCAGGAAAAAAGCGGCGAACCGGGCTCTCCCGTCGCGCTCTTTATTTTCACCGACGTCTCGAGGGAACTCTCCACGGCGGAAAGCAGGGAGAGGAATTCCAAACTGGAGACCATGCGCCTCCTGACGGCGGGCGTTGCCCACGAGCTGGGCAATCCCCTGAATTCCATAATCATGAAGGCCGACCTTACGGAGCGGTTGGTTTCGAAGCTTCCCGATTCGGAAACGAAAGCGAAGATAGAAAAAGACCTGGACGTCATAGTAAGCGAGAGCGAAAGGCTGAAAAGGATCGTGGAAGATTTCCTCAAGGCCGCCAGGCCGCTCTCTTTCCGGCCGGTCGAAACGGACCTCAAAAAACTCTGCGAGCGCTGCCTTGCCGTAATGGAGCCGGAACTGCACTCGCGGGACATCGCCATACAGCAATACCTTTCCCCCGTTCCCCCGGCGCTCCTCGACGAGGACCTTCTGCGCGGCGCCATCATAAACGTGATAAGGAACGCCGCGGAAGCCATGCCCGAAGGCGGGCTGATGATCGTCCGCCTCGAAACGGAAGGCGACTTCTTCAAGCTCTCGATAAGGGACAACGGAACGGGCATGAGCGAAGAGACCGCCGAAAAGATCTTCGATCCCTTTTACACCACCAAGCAGACCGGAACGGGCCTGGGCATGCTGCAAATTAAGCGCGCCATGGAAGCCCACTCCGGCACGATAGAGATCAAAAGCCGCCTTGGCAAAGGCACCACCGTCACCCTAAAGGCGCCCTTAAGGCAAAGCGAGACTCACGTTCTCGATTCCCCGGAGGCAGAATGAAAAAGGTAATACTTGTCGTTGACGACGAAAAAAACGCCCGCGATAACCTCCGCGAGATCATAGAAGACATCATGGGGCTCTCCATGGTTGAGGCTGACTGCGCGAAAGCGGCGGTCGAACTCATCCGCAACCGCGCCTTCGACCTCATCCTGACGGATCTGAGGATGCCGGGCGAATCCGGCATGCTCGTTCTGGAAGAAGCCCAAAGGATCTGCCCCGAGACGCCGGTCATAATCATGACGGCTTTCGGCTCCGCGGACGAAGCCGGGGAAGCGCTCAAAAAGGGCGCCTATGATTTCTTATCAAAGCCTCTGCGCGCCGGCACGGTCGAAGAGAAGATCGCCGAGACGCTCCGCCTCGACGAAAAGCAGGAAGCTCCCGACGCCTTCGACAGGATCATCGGCAATTCCGACGCCATAAAGGAAACCTTGAAGACCGCCCGCCAGGCCGCGCCGACCGACGCGACGATCCTGATCGAGGGCGAAAGCGGGACCGGCAAAGGGCTCCTCGCCGAATGCATCCACGAAGCCAGCCCGCGCCGCAAAGGCAAGTTCGTGGTCATCCACTGCGCCAACACGCCGCAGGACATCCTCATGAGCGAACTCTTCGGGCATGAGAAAGGCTCGTTTACCGGCGCCATCTCGCAGCACAAGGGCAAATTCGAGGAAGCGGGAGACGGCACAGTCTTCATCGACGAAGTCGGAACGCTTCCCCTGAAGGTCCAGACGATCCTTTTGAGAGTTTTGCAGGACAAAAAATTCGAGCGCTTGGGCGGCAACGAGACCATAATTTCCAAAGCGCGCGTCATCGCGGCCACCAACGAGAATCTGAACGAGCTTGTCAGATCCGGACGCTTCAGGGAAGATCTGCTCTACCGCCTGAAGGTCGTCTCGCTGACAATGCCTCCCCTGAGGGTGAGGAAAGGCGACGTGCCGCTCCTTATAGACCACTTCCTCGCCCGGGCCAACGAGGACACCTCCAAAAACGTCACGATCTCCAAAATAGCCAGGGAAATGATGGAGAAATACTCCTGGAGCGGCAACATCCGCGAGCTTAACAACTGCATCGAGGCTTTGGTCATCAAGAATTCCAGCGGCGAAGTCACGCCCCGCGACCTCCCCTCCGAGATCCTCACCGAATCCGGCGCGAAGAAAGAGGAGAAAAGCTCCGCCGCCCTCTGGGAGAAACTCGACAGGATGACCCTTGACGAAATAAAGAAAGAGCTGATCGAAAGGAAACTGAAAAACGGCAAGACGAGGACCCAGATCGCCGACGAACTCGGCATAAGCCGCCGCAGCCTCTACAGGCTTCCACCTAGCTACGGCATCAAGAAAGGAAGGAAAAAGGATGAATGACGCCCCCCTCATTTCCGTCCTGATGCCGGCCTACAACGAAGGCGGCCACATAAGGGCGAACCTCGAAAAAGTCCGCGCCACCCTAGAAGACATGCAGTCCACCTGCTGCAAGGATCTTCCGGGCGGCTTCGAGATCATTGTCGTCAACGACGGCAGCTCTGACAACACGCAGAAAGAGATAGAAACGGCCGCCTCAAGAAGCGAGACCATCAGATGCGTCGCCCATACGAGCAACCGCGGCAAGTGCGTCGCCTTAAGGACGGCCTTCCAGCACTCGAAGGGAAAATACGTTTTCTTCCTTGACAGCGACCTTGAGATAGACCCCGCCTTCCTTGAGCCGCTTTTTGTGAAAATGCAGAAAGAGGACTGCGACGCCGTCTTCGGCTCTAAGCAGCTCGGCTCCAAAGAGCATTATCCCCTGCTGCGCCGGCTTGCCAGCAGGATCTTCTCAGCTTTCGTCTATCTGCTTCTTCCCCTTCCGGTAAAAGACACCCAGACCGGGTTGAAGCTTTTCAAAAGGGAGCTTCTTGAGCGCGTCTTCGACTGCATGCTGGTGAGGCGCTACGCCTTCGACGTTGAGCTGGCCGCGCTTGCCGTGCACAACGGCTTCAAGCTCTCCGAAGAAGCCGTCACGGTCAATTTCCTCGGCCGCCAGGGCTCGCTTTCGCTTTACAACGTCTTCAACATGACGCTGGACATCCTGGCCATTTTCTACCGCTTGAAAGTTTTGGCCTATTACGATTCCTGGGTGCCGAAGCGCAACAAGGAAAAGCCCTTCATCTCCATAGTCATCGCGGTGAAAGCCGACAACCCCTACCTCAGGCAGTCCGTCCAGCGCTCCTTGGAGCAGGATTATCCCAAGGACCGCTATGAGATCATCGTCCTTCCCGACGAAGCGATAGATTCCTTCGACCCCTCCGTAAGAGTCATCCCCTCCGGTCCGGAGCTTCCGGCCATCAAGAGAAACCTCGGCGTAGATTCCGCCAGAGGCGAGATAATCGCCTTCTTGGACGACGACGCCTACCCGAGGGAAAACTGGCTCTCCGAACTGGCCGGCAACTTCACGGACGAAAGACTGGCCGGCGTCGGCGGCCCCGGCACCACGCCCCAGGAAGACTCTTTCTGGCAGAAGGTGGGCGGCGCCGTTTACGAATCGAAAATGATGAGCGGCGGCTATTCTTACCGCTATCTGGTCGACCGCAGGCGCATGGTGGACGATTACCCGACCTGCAACCTGGCCTTGAGAAAAGACGTCTTTTTGGAGGCCGGCGGCTTCCAGACCAACTTCTGGCCGGGCGAAGACACGGAGCTCTGCCTGACCGTCACCAAGAAGCTCGGTTACAACATCGTCTACGACCCTCTGGTGGAAGTCTGCCACCACCGCCGTCATCTTTTCAAAGGCCATTTCCGCCAGCTCACCCAGTACGCCCTGCACCGCGGCTACTTCGTGAAGAAATTCCCCGAGACCTCGCGTAGGTTCGCTTATTTCGTCCCCTCTTTGTTCCTTTTTGGCGTGCTTTTGGGGCCGTTGACGTTCCTTACGCCGAAACTTCATTTTTTCAGTCTTCTCTATCTCGTCGTATTGGTCATCTATTTCGCGCTTTCGTTTTTCTTCGCCTTCATCCTTCATCCGAAACTCGCGCCCATAACGGTCCTGGGCGTCTTTTTGTCGCACTTGGCTTACGGTTGGTATTTTTTAGTCGGCCTCTTCTCTTCCAGGCTTAGAAAGGAGGAGGAATATCATGCAAAGATCAGGAGATCTCATGAAAACTAAATTTCTGCCGCTCTTTTCGCTGCTTTTAAGCTTGAGCGTCTTCGCTTCACCCGTTCTAGACTTCCCCGTCAAACCCGGGCTTCTCCTTGAGAGCTCCCTGGCCCACGGCGAGAGAAACGTCACCATGCTCATAACCAACACCGGAAACGAGCCGCTCAACATCAGCAAATTCCGCCCCTCCTGCGCCTGCGTGAAAATATCCCCCAACGCGCCCCAAACCATCGCTCCGGGCGAAACGAACTCGTTTGTCTGCAACCTGGACCTCGGCGGCGAACTTAAAAAAGGCCCGAAGAACTACACCGTCTACATCGAGAGCGACGATCCCGAAAAACCTGTCGCGAACTGGTACGTCACCGTTCCCATCATCCCCTGCGTGGAACTGGACCCGAAGCAGCTGAGCTTCATGGAATCCGACGCGCCGACCCAGACCGTCAAGGTCATCCAGCATTTCAGGGAGCCCATTTCCCCTCTGCACGTTTATTTCCTGGAGGATCTTTTCGGCGCTCCCCCGGAAGAGGATAAAAAGCCCGAGAAATTCCTCTCCTTCCGCGTGGAGGAACCGCTTGATTCCATAACCAACCGCATCACGGTCTTCAGGATCAAGGACAAGACCTACTCCCGCTACGGCAACATCAGGATCTCCGTGGACGCCGGCTGCAAGTTCAATATCCTCCGCATAGACACCCCTAAGTTCCCTAAGCCTCAAAGCGAGGCCGAAGCCGAAAAGTGATAAGACTACCCCAGACAGCGAAGAAAGGCCTCTTTTTGGCCCTCACAGGGCTTTTCCTGGCCGTTTCCGGGCCAAGTCTGGCCTCCGAAGTCAATTTGCGCTTCTTCCATTCGGACTGCCGGGAATGCGAGGAGACCAAAGATTTCCTGGAAGCCCTCAATGGCGCCTTCCCGGAAATAACGCTTCACGACCTCCCGCTCGAGGAGGAGGAAAACTATCTTCTGCTTCTGGCCCTGGAGAAAGACCTGGGATCCGTCAACGAGAAGAACGCCCCCGTTTCGCTCTTCCTCTTTACCAACGCCTTTTACGGCATCACGGCCATCACCAATTCCCTGCCGCCCAGAATAATGGCCCTGCAGGGCCGGGACGTGCCGCTCTACGAGCCCCGGACAACGGAGGATTCCCAGGAACTCGCCAAAGAGAAGATGCGGAGCTTCACCTTCGCCAGCGTTCTCATCAACGGCCTCCTGGACGGCATCAACCCCTGCGCCTTCGCGACTCTCATACTTTTCATCTCCCTGCTTTCCGTTTACGGCACCTCCAAATCCGAGATCATAGCGACAGGGCTTACTTTCACCTTCGCGGTCTTTCTGACCTACCTGGCCCTCGGATTGGGCTTCCTTAACGTCATAAAAGCCCTCACGATCTTCCCGAAGATCAAATTCTGCTTCGACATTGCCCTCATAATCTTCTGCCTCGTCTGCGCCGTCCTTTCCATCAAGGACGCCATCGCCGTAAAGAGAAGCGGCACGGGCGCCAAGGAGAGCGAGGACCTTTCCATGAAACTTCCGCCGAAACTGCGTTCGATGATCACGAAGATCCTCTCTTCCTACGCCGGCCGGAAGCGCTGGCTAGTAGGCGTTTTCCTAGCCGGCTTTTTAGTTTCGCTTCTGGAGTCCGTCTGCACCGGACAGGTCTACATCCCGACCATCAATCTCATCATCAAGAACGACCCCGCCAGATTGGTCGCCTGGCTGTGGCTGCTCTTCTACAATTTCCTTTTCGCGCTGCCGCTCGTCATACTTACTTTCCTCGCGGCCTTCGGGCTCAGGTCGCAGTTCATGCTGAAGGTCCAAAGGAAGGGCGCCTTCCCGATCCGAATCGGCATGGCGCTGCTGTTCCTCTTCATGGCCGCGCTTTTGATAGCGCACCTCCGCTGAACGCCTGCCTTCGCGCGAAAAAGCTTTCCGTCGCAAAGTCGGCGTATACCCCTCGTTCACGGACTACGCGTGCATGGCCTTGATTTGCGTCCTCCGTGAGTTCACTTAGGGGTATACGCCGCACTTTGCTCCTGAGACGTTAATTGTCGAGGGCGAAAGAGTCATGCTCCCGTAAGCAAACTTAGCGAAGCCTGTTTGCCAAGGGAACATGACTTTTCGCCCGAGACAAAACGAAGAAGAGCGCTAGCAAAAAGAGGGCGGAGGGTTCTGGCACCGCGCGCCAGCCGACGCGATCATAGACCGGATTCACCGGCGTAAGCATATAGCCGTCCACGTCCTGGAAGTCCGGGTCTTCCGTCCCCGCCGCGTAATACAAACAGTTCGTTTCCAAAACGTCAGCCGCTGCATCGAACGCGCTTTCCGCAACGCACCCGTAGAAAAGGGAGTCCTCGATCACGACATCATTCTCCGCTTCCACCTTAAAGGGCATGTAAGCATCCGCTATGAGAACGCTGGCAAAAGAAAGATTTGAGCTGGCTCCCCAGGGCCAGTTGCCGACGTAAACGGCCGGCTGCCCTCCCAGCGCGGCGCAGTCGACGGTCAGATAATCGAGCGCGCAATCGCTGACCTGGTTAAGGAAAACAGGATTGGCGCAGTTGGGCGCCAGGACGCAGACGTTCTGCGCCGAAAAATCAGTGACGCTGTAGACCGAGAACGGCCTGGTATAAGGTTCGCCCGTGCCCTGCAGGCTATATACGGCTACGTTCCTTATGCTCATCCCGCTTTTGTTGCAGGCGCAGAGGGCGCCTTGCATATGCCAGTTGTAGCGGTAATTCGGAAGCGGTCTGCCGCCCTGCATGATCAAAAGATCCTCTAGGGCCGCGCCGTCCCTTTCCATGCGAACGCCGACATATCCTTCGGGAATTATGATGGCGGTCTTGTCGGGGCCCGCGCCTTTCAAGGTGACGTTGTCGACCATGAAGCAGAGAGCCGTCATGCCCTCCCCCCAGATGTCGTACTGATTGTGGTATCGGGCCAGCGAATAGTCCCCGGGCGCCAGATTGACGGTTTGTCCGGAGACGACTTCTTCCAAAGCTTTTACAAGATCGCCGGAGGGATCGTCGGCGCTCCTGCCGCTTCCGGAGGCGCCGGGAGCGATGAACCAAGATCCGTCGTGCTTTTTTTCGATACGCATGGAAAAAGCCCCTTGCGAGCCCTCAAATCCGTCCCAGCAGATATAGTAGACAGTTCCCGCCCTGGCGGTCAGATCGCAGCGTTCGTCGAGGCCGGCGTTCTGGCTTTCCACCACCGCCGCAAGCGTTGAGAAGGAAACTTCCTCCCCTTCCAAAGCGTAAACGGAGAGCATGGCGTCAAAGCCGGATGCTTCGAAAGATCCCAGGTCGTCAATTTTGTAAACGCCGTCTTCCGTAGGAACGAACCTGTACCAGACGGAAGCTTTGTGCGATTCGTTCTCGCCCGCTTCCACCGTCGCGCCGGTGTTGTCCCCCCTCGTCTCCCCGGGTAAGACCGTTATGGCGTCGAAAAGGTCGTCGTTTTCCATGCTTGCCATGGTGAACCAGCCTATGTTGGCGTAAAAGATTTTGGTGGCGCACAGAATGTGGCCCGCGGCTTCCTTAAAGTTGGGATCGTTGACGCCTTCCTCTAAGGAAACGCATTTTTCCTCGCTCAGCTTCGCTCCGCTTCCCACGTAGCTTTCTTTCGTCGCGGCGTAGTAGACGCAGTTGCTGGCAAAGACTTCGACATTATCCTCGAGGAAAAACGGCCTGTTCGCCCTGTAGAAAAGGCAGTTGACGCAGCTGATGCCCTTTGAGGCGCCGAGCCGCTGCTTGCTTTGGTAGACCGCGCATTGTCCGCCTTCCTTTCCGCATACGGTCAGGTTTTTCAGAACGTCGTCCTGGCAGCCAAGCATGACGGTGGGCGCGGTATGGTTCGGGGCGGAAACGGCCAGGCGGCAGACTGTGGAATCCTTCACGTTGTACATCGTGAAAGGCCGGACGCCGTTTGCGTTCTGCTCGCTTATCACGGCGACGTTGGTCACAAACGCTCCCTCGGCGTCGCAAAGGCACAGAGCCCCCTGGAAAATATCCCGGTTGCCGGCGGCAGGGTTGAAGGAAGTCCCGACGGACTTGATCGTCAGATCGGCCAGGGTGCAGTTGCTTTGCTCCAAACGGAAGCCCGTGTAGCCTTCAGGCGCCAGAATGGTGGTGCTGCCAGGCCCTGCGCCCCTAAGCCCGGTCCCGGCTGTTTTCAGGCAAAGCACGGTGTTGCCAACGCCCCAGCAGTCGTACTTGTTGTGGTAGTCGGCGATGGAGTAAGTGCCGGGCGCCAAAACGACTTCGAAGGGCGCCTCGACGCTATCCAGAGCCGCCGCCAAATCGTTCGTGGGCGTTTCAGGAGAGCGGCCGTCGCCGGTTCCGCCCGGCGCGACGTAGATGTTGCCCGCCCAGCCGGAGCGCAGCAGGAACTTTCCCCCGCCGCTGCCTGAACCGACGGCGATGTAGTAATACTTGCCGGCAGCCGTTGTGAAACTGACAGTCTCGTCTTTGCCGGCGTCGGTCAGCGGAACGACAACGGCAAGATCGGAAAAATCCGCGGAATCGGAAGAGGAGGAATATATGGAAAGCGTCGTGTCGTTGCCGTAAAATCCAAAGCTGCCGGCGGTGGACAGTTCTATGGTCTCGCTCTTTTCTCCCTTGAGACGGTACCAGACGGTGGCGCGGCTCATTGTGTCTTCACCCGGCTCGATCTTGGCGAAAGTGTTGTCGCCCGTTACGTTCGTGTTTTTTTCGTAAACGAAAGGACGGGAGAGATGATCGTTAAGGGGGCCGTCCAGACAGTATTCCAGCTTGATGCGGTCAAGCGAGAGCGTCACGCCGCCCGCGAAGAAAAAGAAACGCAGCGTGCTGAAGATGTCGGAGGCGTTCTCCTGCATGGTTGCTTCGTTTATCTCCTCCGTCACGCCGTTCACGGTAACGGACTTCAGCCAGTGGCGGCCGTCCGTAAAGTTGGCGTAATAGTCAAGCGTCAAATCGAACCACTCGTCGGCGGGGATATCCAGTTGGGAATCCTGATGAGCGTCCGTGGCGCGCAGCTGGTAATGGTCGCCGACCATCCTGAACTGCACCTCCGCGCAGGTGGGGCTCCAGAAACCGAAGTTATGGTATCCTTCGGTCGCGGGCATTTTCATCCTGGCGCTGTACCGCCAGATGCGGTAACGGTTGGATGCTCCTCCGCCCCAGCCGGTGGAAACGGGGTTTTCAAAATCGTAATGGGCGCCCCAGAGACTGTTTGGATGGATCTCAACGTAAGTGTTGCCATCCTCTTTCACGGCCGTGATGCTGCCGTCGCTGCCGTAGCCGTCGCCCCAGCCGTACTTCCCCTTTATGCTGCCCGATTCGTACCCGGAAAAGTCTTCCTCAAGAACGGTCACGAAGGGCTCTATCGGAACGACTGTGTCTTTTCCTGCTTTGACGGCCGCGTGACGGCATTCCTCGTCTACCAGCGGATCGAAAACATTGTCGCAGTTCGTGTACGTGACGACCGCCCGGGAGGAATTTTCAAACTTCGCCCCCGGCATGAAGCAGTCCCTGACATTGAAGACCCACTGCTTGTCCGATCCTCCTCCCTGTTCGGAGACCGGGATCAGAGTGTTCAGAAAGACGCAGCTGTCAACGTTGACAGTAAAGGGAACGCTGCCGTACCAGGTGTTGCCGTAAAGGGCCGTCTGGTGGTCGAGAGCGTCGTCCCCTTTTTTCCCCGCGATGACATCCCTGTTGCTTTTGAAGGTGCAGAAAGAAAAGTCCATCCTGGTCTTTTTGTCCGCGTCGGCGTCCGGGTCCCAGGTGAAGGGCTTGATGAGGCAGGAGGTCAGAAGCCCGTCGGAAACGAAGGCGCAGTCAATCGCCTTCAGGCTGCCGCCGGGATTGAGCTGCAAAGATGCCGGGCGGATGAGCGCGCCGCTGTCCGGATCCTCCGTTTCTCCCTCGCTTCCCACAATTACGTAAACGTCTTCCAAAGTCACGCTGTCGGCGTCCGCCACCGTCAGGGGAGCCGTCAATCCGTAATAGGAACCGCCCCAGTCGGTGTTGCCCTTGACGTCCTTGGGATGACGGATGGAAACGCCCTTTAAAGTCACGCCCGTCCCGGTTAAGTATACGCCGATGTCGTCAGGTTCGTCGCAAAGTATGACCGTCTGGTCGGAACCCGCGCCTATAACGGAAACGTCGGCGGTGTTGACAAGCAGGAAATTGCCGTCCGTCCAGCGCAGATTCTGCATCGCGCCAACTTTCGAGAGCTTGTAGGTGCCGGGGGCCATGTAGACGGCGCTGCCGCTTCCCGCGCTTTCAAGAGCAATGTTCAGCGTGCAGGGGTCGTCGGCGGTCCTCCCGGAACCTTTGCCGTCGGGAGAACAGTACCAGTCGTTCAGGGGAGAATTTAGAGATTCGATCCTGAAAGCGCCGTGCGCCTCGGCGGTATAGGAGTAAACGCCGACGTAATAATCCACGTCCCCTTTGAAGGTGCCGGAATAGGTCTCGTCAATGTTGGTGTCCTGGACGACAATGTATCTCAGATCCTTTACGCTGCTTCCCGCGGCGATGACAAGGCAGGGGTCCAGTCCGCTGTTGTCGTTGTGGACGCTTATCGTCACCAACTGCTTGTAAGGCGTGCCTAGGTTGAACTTGTACCAAACGGAGTGTTCCCAGCTCTGGCCGAGATGTTCGGCCTCGCCAACCTCCAGCGTAGCCTCCGTATTGGTGCCGAATACGTCCGTTCCGATCGTGAGAATGCCGCAATCGGCGAAGTTGTCGTTTTCAGGCGCGGCGGCCCAGACGCTGAATGCCAAAGCGAGCGTTATTACCAGGCAAAGGAAGCGTTTCATGCTGTTTTTCTTCGTTTGGTTAAGGCGTTCTTCCAGTTGCTATTTTACCACATTCACCTTCGCGTCACGGCATCACGTTCCTCGCTCACTACTATGCGCGCATTGTCGGCGTGAGCATCCTATCCGTGTGTTCGCTCAGAACGTATGCCGGTGCCGCTTAGAATATGCGCCGCTCCCCGCCGCGAAGGACGGCGTGTGTTCACAAATAAAAAAGGCTCCCTCCGAAGAGGGAGCCTTTTTTTGGCTAAGCTAGTTGAACTAGCTTTTTCACTTACTTCCTGCGGAGGAAGAGAGCAACGAGGGCCAGGAGACCGAAGATGGCCGGGTCGGGGACCACGGGGCGGACGCAGGCAATCACATACGGAGTGCCGCAGAACACGTCGCCGTTTTCGAGAACGACCGGGCGCATATGGTTGCTCTTGGAGCCTTCGTCGTCTTTAGTCCCCATCCCCCTTCGGCGGCAGCACTTCCGGCGCGGCGGCAACAAGCTTCTGCCGTTC
>JAGCTE010000022.1 GCA_017963805.1 bacterium
CGGCGTGGTGGCGGCTTTCCCGCCTGTCTGGATGTTCCTTCTGAAAAACTATCAGAAGCAGCGCTTCCTTCTGACCTGGCACCCTGAAAGGGACCCTTGGGGCTACGGCTACCACGCCCTGATGTCGAAACTGACGCTTGGAAGCGGAATGCTCTTTGGCAGAGGATACGGGGAATCCCGCATGAGCAAATTAAATTTCCTGCCGGAACGTCACACGGACTTTATCTTCTCGGTCTTCGGCGAGGAATGGGGCTTCGTCGGTTCGGTCCTACTGCTCTGCCTTTACTTTTTCCTCATCCTGGCGGCCCTCAGGATCGCCAGGGGCGCCAAGGATCTTTTCGGCGTCACCGTCGCCACGGGCATCGCGGTCCTCATTGCCACGCACGTCATAATGAACGTGGGCATGTGCACCGGCATGATGCCTGTCATCGGCGTTCCCCTGCCGCTTTTTTCCTACGGCGGCTCCTCGCTTCTGTGCACCATGATCTCCCTGGGCGTCCTTCAGAGCATCTACGCCGACAGCACGAAATAAGCTGTTTTTTTAATTTCTGACAGGAAACCTTCTTTTTGCTAAAATAGGAAAGCCTTAAACATCAACCCTTTGGGAGGGCTTATGCGAAAACTTTTACTGTTTCAAATCATTCTTTTCTTTTCGCTCGCGGTCTGCGCCGACAACCGTCCGGAAACTCCGGAGGGTCAAGGCACCCCTGAAAAGCCTTTTCTCATCAGCAAGATCGAGCATCTTGTCTGGCTGAGCGAAAACCTGGTCCAAAACCGCGGAAAGCATTTCCTCATGACCGCCGACATAGACGCCTCCGAGACAAGATCCTGGGACAACGGCAAAGGCTTTCTTCCCATCGGATGGACGAAAACGCGAAAAAACTTTAATAACGCAAACGTTTATCAAGCAGACACCTTCATCGGCCATTTTGACGGCGGCGGGCACACGATCTCAAACCTCTATATAGACAGAAAAGATCTCTGCGCCACACTTTTCTCCAAGATAGGCTCCGCCGATCTCATAAGCTATGTTCTCGTGACCAACAGATTCAGCCAAGAGTTGTCAGACGCCATGGTTCGCCTTGAAAAGCCGACGACAGTGAAAAATCTGGCCCTCGTTAATTTTTCCTTCGACGGAAAGAGTTCCGCCGCCGGTCTTGCCGCTTCCGTAAGCGAATGCAGAATAGAGAATGTGTATTTGTCGGGAAAATTGGAAAGCGAAGGCGTCGCCTCCGGCTATGCCAGTTTGGGCAAGAACTCCGTCTTTTTAAACTGCGAGACCGACATTGAATTCAAAAACCGCTACTGCCAGGCCGCCGGTTTCATTATGGAAGCCGACAACGTGCTTTTCAGAAATTGCCGCTGCCTGGGAGAATTCAAAGACAACTACGCTCCGGTCCAGAACAACAGTACAGCCGCGGGCGGCAACGGCGGCCTCAGGAGAGTCGGCGATCCCAGGAAGATCGGGCAAACAGATATTTACTGTGTGTCAAAAGGAACAGCCTTCCTGGACAGATGCCTGATCCTGACAAAAATGAACGGTTACAAAAACTGGGACATGATGCATGTTTTCGGAGATTCCAAACACATCATAAACTCCTTTTACAGCAAGGACAACCTTAGGGACGACCCGAAGCATCACTCGGGAACCTCCAACAGCAAGCTTATGACAAAGGAGAATTACCGCGATTGGGATTTCGACAATATTTGGGAAATAGAGGAAGGCAAAAGTTTTCCGAAACTCAGGAGCATCGAAAAAATGCTGTCAGGCTCGCGGAATTAGCGATGCGCGGCAGATTCTCCAAAACTTCTAAAACGATCAAAGAAAAAAGCAGGCTTGCATGAGCCTGCTTTTTTCTTTGCAAAAACTTTTGAGTTTTTACTTGACTTCCACCATGTCGATGACAAGGGTGCCGTTTTCGTGACGGACGGAGGGAACCGTCTGCTGCTCGGTCTGGGGGGCGGCTTCAGCCGTTTCTTCGATCTGAGCGGGTTCCTGAACGGATTCCTTTTCTTCCTTGACGGTAGTGCAGCCGAAGACTAAAGCCGCGGCGGCTAAGAGAAGCAAAAGATTCAAAGATTTCATAATTTCACCTCCTGGGTTTTTTAGGGATGCCCCGATGCGGGGCATCCCTAAATTATGGAATTCAAACAAACGGTCGTCAGATGTTCAGACGATTATTTGCACTTCCCGCATTTGCACTTCTTGGCGGACCTTTCTTCCTCGATGGCGGCCTGAGCGGCGGCCAAGCGGGCGATAGGAACGCGGAAGGGGCTGCAGCTGACATAGTCGAGGCCGTTGAAGTAGCAGAACTTCACGGATTCGGCGTCGCCGCCGTGCTCGCCGCAGATGCCGACTTCAAGGTTCGGGCGCGTGTCGCGGCCGAGCATGGTACCGATCTGAACGAGCTGGCCGATGCCGTCCTGGTCCAGGGTCTGGAACGGGTCGGCGGGCAGGATCTTCTTGTCGAGATAGTCGCCCATGAAGGCGCCGATGTCGTCTCTGGAGAAGCCGAAGCCCATCTGGGTCATATCGTTGGTGCCGAAAGAGAAGAATTCGGCGACCTCAGCCATTTCATCGGCCAGGAGCGCGGCTCTCGGAATTTCGATCATCGTGCCGAACATATAAGAGAGCTTCTTGTCGCCGGTGGCCTTCTTGACCTGTTCGAAGACCTCGTCGCAGAGCTTCTTCTGGAACTTCAGTTCGTTGACGGAGCAGGTCACGGGGACCATGATCTCGGGTTTCGGATTGAAGCCTTCCTTGTGAAGTTCAGCGGTGGCTTCGAAGATGGCCTTGAACTGCATCTTGGAAACTTCAGGATAAGTGACGCCGAGACGGACGCCGCGATGACCCATCATCGGGTTGACCTCGTGGAGGCCTTCGCCGCGTTCGCGGACTTCCTTGACGTCGATCTTCAAAGCGGCGGCCAGCTCTTTCTGCTTGGCTTCATCCTGCGGGACGAATTCATGCAGAGGCGGGTCGAGCAGACGGAAGACGACCGGTTTGCCGTTCATGACTTTCATGGTGTCCTTGACGGAGGCTTTGACGTAGACGCCCAGCTTGGCAAGGATGGCTTCCCTTTCCTTGACGTCCTTGGCCAGGATCATCTGGCGGAGCAGGAAGAGGGGTTTCTCGGAGTTCTTGCCGTAGAACATGTGCTCGGTACGGAAGAGGCCGATGCCTTCGGCGCCGAACTTCAGAGCCTGAGCGGCGTCGGCGGGGTTGTCGGCGTTCGTTCTGATCTTCATCTTGCGATATTTGTCGACCAGCTTCATGAACTTCTGGAGAGCGGGGTTCTCGGAAGCGTCCATGGTCTTGACGGCGGTGCCGTAGACATAGCCCTTGGAACCGTTCAAGCTGATGACGTCGCCTTCCTTGAAGGTCTTGCCGGCGACTTTCATGGTCTTGGCGGCCGTATTGACATCGATGTCGGCGCAGCCGACGATGCAGCACTTGCCCCAGCCGCGGGCCACGAGAGCGGCGTGACTGGTCATGCCGCCGCGGGCGGTAAGGATACCGTTAGCCACGCGCATACCTTCGACGTCCTCGGGGTTGGTCTCTTCGCGGACCAGAACCACGGGCTGTTTGGGGTTCTTCTTGACCGCTTCGCAGGCCGCTTCGGCCGTGAAGTAGATCTTGCCGACGGCGCCGCCGGGGCCGGCGGGCAGGCCTTTGGCGATGACGGTCGCTTTCTTCTCATCGCTGGGATCCAGGATGGGGTGCAGGAGTTCGTCGAGCTGAGCGGGTTTCAAACGCATGACGGCTTCTTTCTCGTCGATCAGTTTTTCCTTCACCATGTCGATGGCCATATTCAGGGCGGCCATGCCGGTGCGTTTGCCGACGCGGCACTGCAGCATCCAGAGCTGCTTGTCTTCGATCGTGAACTCAATGTCCTGCATATCATGATAGTGCTTCTCGAGCTTCTTCTGGATGCCGTCGAGCTGTTTGTAAACGGCCGGCATAGCTTCCTCGAGGGACTTCATGTGCTTGTTCTGTTCGTTCTTGGTGGCCTTGTTCAGGGGGTTCGGGGTGCGGATGCCGGCAACCACGTCTTCGCCCTGAGCGTTGATCAGCCATTCGCCGTAGAACTTGTGTTCGCCGGTGGCGGGGTTGCGGGAGAAAGCGACGCCGGTGGCGGAAGTTTCGCCCATGTTGCCGAAGACCATGGCCTGCACGTTGACGGCGGTGCCCCAATCATCGGGGATGCCTTCGATGCGGCGGTAAGCGATGGCGCGTTTGCCGTTCCAGGATTTGAACACGGCGCCGATGCCGCCCCAGAGCTGAGCTTCCGCGGTGTCGGGGAACTCTTTGCCGAGGACTTTTTTGATCTTGGCTTTATATTCTTTGCAGAGGTACTGCAGATCTTCACTCGTAAGATCCGTGTCGCTCTTGTAGCCTTTCTTTTCCTTCAGGGCGTCCATGATGCCCTCGAGCTGGCGGCGGATGCCTTCGCCGTCGGCGGGCTCGATGCCTTCGGCCTTCTCCATGACGACGTCGGCGTACATGGTGATCAGGCGGCGGTAAGCGTCATAAACGAAACGCTCGTTGGTCTTGGCGATGAGGCCCGGGATCGTCTCGGTGCAAAGACCGACGTTCAGAACGGTCTCCATCATGCCGGGCATGGACTGGCGGGCGCCGGAACGGCAGGAAACGAGAAGAGGATTCTTCTTGTCGCCGAACTTCTTGCCCATGACTTTCTCCATCTTGGCGACGGCGTCTTTGACCTGACCGGCCAGGCAGGAGGGGTATTTGCCCTTGTTTTCAAAATAAGCGGTACAACATTCGGTCGTGACAGTGAAACCGCCGGGAACGGGCAGGCCGATAGAGCACATTTCAGCCAGGTTCGCGCCTTTGCCGCCGAGGAGGTTCTTCATGTCTTTGTTACCTTCCGCCTTGCCGGCGCCGAAAGTATAGACGTACTTCGGGCACTTCTTAGCGGAAGCAGCTTTTTTGGTGGTAGCCATAATTTTCCTTTGTAAAGGTTAATTTAAGGTTGATTGATAAAAAAATACTATTAAGTGATGATACCAAAAAACCCGATTTAAAACAACGATAGGAATCTGCCGTCTTATTGAAAAATTACCGTTATGTTGGTATGATGATTTAAGTAAAATAAAAGAAGGAGCTAACCGATGAAAAAACTTCTCTTTTCCGTCATAGCCGCCGCGGCCTTCGCCGCCGGCGCCTCCTACCACCCGCCCCAAACGGAGGTTTTGAGTTTCCAGACCTGCAAGCAGACCGCCGTCGTTAAGGCGGCGCTTGACAACGCCATGATGAACAGCATATCCACGGGCGCCCTGCTCTGCGTCTGCCCCACGAACCTGACTGTTTCCATCAACGCGGAACTGAAGGGCAAAGCCGAGAACGTCCTCTTCGGCAAAGTTGGCAAGTGCTCGGCGAAATACACTACCAAACAGCAGAAAGTCGTCTCCAAAATCATCGGCAAGAACGCCAAATTGGGCCTGTCGATCCATGTCGCGGGGCTGGAGAACCACGTCAACCCCACTTCCGTTTCAATCACTTCCAGCGGCGTCCTGCAGTCCGCGCTCGTGGAAGCGGAGATGATAACCTTCACCTACTTCTTCGGGCCCTCTCCCTACGTCGGGAAATTCCCCCTTGTCAAGCAGGGCAACAATTATGTCTGCAAACAGAAGATCGGCGACATCGACTACAACGTAAAGCTGACCTCCAAGGGCAACCTAACCATGAAGCTGAAAGCCATGGACGAGATATTGGAGACCAGCGTTGAGATCATTCCGGACTGAGCCGTAACATATTTTCTCTAATCTAAACAGGGGCTTTGCCATGAAAAAAATGACGCTTCTTGCGCTCATCGTGTTCTTTTCGGGCGTTTCCGAGGCCGCGACTACCGTTTTCGCGGATTATTTGGCCTTCTCGAAAATTAAGCAGACCGTCACCCTTAGCGGGGACGTTTCCGGGGACATCCTGACGGCCATCGAAGAGGGCGATAACTTTTACCTTGTCGCCAGCGAGCTGGGGCCGAATTTTTCCGCCGCTTATTCGGAAGAGGCCAAGAAGATCGTCGCCGGAGACAAGAAAGACGGCGTGACTTTGTCCCCGAAGAATCAAAAACTGACTTACTCCGTTAAGACCTCCAAGACCGGATTCGAATTTTCCTGCCATTCCCTTAGCCCCGACTATTCCGTTCTGCCCGAAAAAGGCGCGATCTCCATGAACGGCACGGTCTCCTACGGCCCGCCCATGGACGCCTACACCTACAATTTCAAAGCCGAATACAATTCCGATGCGTACGTCCACTCCTTCCCGCTGACCAAGAAAGGCAAGAACTACGTCTACAAGGGAAAAATCTATTTCAGCAACTTCAGCATCAAGGTCAGCTCCAAAGGCAAAGCCACGGTGAAAATATCCGGCAACGACGTCCTGAAATTGTTCTGCCAGGCCTTCGCTGAAGAATAAAGGCTATTTCGCGAGCGTTTTCAGAAGCGCGATCTCCTTGGCGTAGCCGGGGAGTTCGTTGGGCGTTTCCAAAAAGAAAGGCAGATCCCGCAAAGCGGGATGATTGACGACCGATTCGAAAGTTTTCATCCCAAGCGTTCCCTCGCCTATCGGGGCGTGGCGGTCTTTGTGCGATCCCGGAGGATTCTTGCTGTCGTTGATATGCACGGCTCTCAAACGTCCAAGGCCGATGACGGAATCGAAATGTTTCAAGACGCCCTCGAGATCCCCTGTGATGTCGTAGCCGGCGTCGCTGACGTGGCAGGTGTCAAGGCAGACGCCGAGTTTTTCCTTGAGGGAAACGCGGTCGATTATCGCCCGCAACTCCTCGAAGCGCGAGCCGACTTCGCTGCCTTTGCCGGCCATGGTCTCGAGCATCACGAAAGTCGACTGCTCGGGCTTCAGGATCTTATTAAGAAATTCCGCGATGAGCTCTATGCCCTTCTCTATCCCCTGACCGACATGGCTGCCGGGATGGAAGACGTACAAGCTGCCAGGCACGCCCTCGAGGCGCTCCATGTCGTCAACCATGACGCGCAAAGCGAAATCCCTGACGTTCGCGTCGGCGGAGCAGGGATTCAAAGTATAAGGGGCGTGGGCCAGAATAGCGGTTATTCCGGCCCCCTCCCTTTCGCTGACAAACTTTCTCTCGTCTTCCAGGTCCCTGGCTTTGGCGCTGCCGCCCCTGGGGTTCCTGGTGAAGAACTGGAAGGTCGAGGCCTTGATCACGACGGCGTCCCGCAGCATGGCCATGTACCCTCCCGAAGAGGAAAGATGACAGCCTATTTTCAGCATTACATGACAGGGTCGAGTTTGACAACGGTGTCGATGCTCTGGCCGTTTCTCAGAACGGTGACGGTCACAGTCTTGCCGCTGTACTTGGTGATGGCGTCGCGGAAGATCTGCAAGCTCGCCATCTGCTGGCCGTTGACGTAGGTGATGATGTCCCCCACTCTCACGTCACCGTTGAAGCCGGCGCCATTGGGCAGAATGGCCGTCACCAGGATGCCGTTCACGCCGTACTTGGTCGCTTCCTCGTCGGTCAGGCTGCGGCATTCACCGCCCAGCCTCGGAGTGTACACGCCCTTCTGCCAGAAGATGGCGCGGTACTCGTAGATGTCGACTTTATGCGATTCCTTCTCGTGCAGGGTGCTGACTTTCTTGACGGTGTAGGTAACGATGTCGGCCTTGACTTCCACGGCCTTCTCATAGAGCTCGCTGAGATTGTCTTTCATGAAGCTCTTGTCATGCGTGAAAGCGGCGCGGCCAATGGGGTCGTAGCCTTTGCCGGTGTAGATGCGGTATAAAAGCTCGTCAGATTCTTCCCCGCAGTCGATGAGCTCGGGACGGTCGGCCGTCTTGCCCACGTGCGTCGGGCTGTTCTGGGAGCGGTAGTAGTTGTCGTTGTAAGGGCTGTAGGAACAGGCGGAAACAAAAATAGCCGCACAGATAAGGAGAAAATATTTTTTCACGAATTTATGTTTTGGGGTTGATTAACTGATCAAAGTTTTTTGAGAGCGTTCCTGACGTTTTTGATGCTTATTTTGGCGCACTTTATGGATGTCATGCCTTCGCTGGGTTCGTCCTGCTCTATTATCACCCATTTGGTGCCGCTCTCCTTGGCGGCCTTAAGCATGCCGAGAAGGTCGAGCTTGCCTTCTCCGACAGGGCGGTACTCGAAGGTCTCGCTCTTGGCTCCTTCATTTTCCGCTTTGCCGATCAGGGCGTACATGTTGCCGCCAGGGGTTCCGACGTAATCCTTGAAGTGGACCAGGGGGCAGAGGCCCTTGTGCGACCTTAGGAAGGCGGAGGGATCGGTTCCGGCCACGTGGCACCAGCAGGTGTCCAGTTCGGACTTCAGCACATCTTTGCCGCAGTCGTCCAGGAGAATGTCGATGAGGTCTTTGCCCTCAAGTTTTTCGAACTCGAAGTCATGGCTGTGGTACAAAAGCTTTATCCCCTCTTTTTGGCAGGCTTCGGAGATCTTCCTCAGGTCGTCAAGATAGAAATTGTATCCGGGAGCGGCCGGCAGGTCCATCCTGCGGTCGGCCCAGGGCAGCGCGATGTATTTGCAGCCCAGGGAAGCGTAGAGTTTCGCCTGTCCTTCGGGATCCTTTATCAGTTCGTCCCTGCCGACGTGGGCGGAAATGATCTTGAGACCGTATTTGTCGCAGAGAGCTTTGAATTCTTCCGGGCTGTACTGGTAGAAGCCGGCCAGCTCGACGCCGTCGTAACCGTCCTCGCCAAGAGCCTTCAATACGCCTTCCAGATCCTTTTCACAGTCGCTTCTGAGGGAATAGAGCTGGATGCCGACCTTAAAGGGAGCCGGAGAAGCGGCAGCCTTATCCTCGCTCTTGGGAGCGCTCTTGCAGGCGGTCAAAACAACTATCGCCAGCACAAAAAGAAGTAGTTTTTTCATATTAAGTTATTTATTTAATTGGTTATCCTAATATGATACCAAAAATGTTACCTCGCAAGGCGCGGCGCATACCCCCGCTCAAAGTCGTTAATCCAGATCCTTTTTTATTACAAAGACATGTTTGTTAGTGACAACAAAATCCTTCTCGGCAAGCACAACAAAATTAGTAAACCGTCCCGCCAGGGATGGCTTTCCAATAAACCCTACCGCCGTTGTTTCCGCTTTTGTAGAGTAATTGGTGCAAAAAGGAATATCCCCTACCGTTAGTCCCGGTGGAACATCGCCTATAAATCCGATCTTGACGTTCTTTACAAAACGCCAATAATCTTCCAACCAATTGTATCTTGGGTATGTCTCGCAATACACAGGATATTTGAAGTCTAAGCCCACATATGAAGTGTGAACGATAGTGTTCTTTTCCTCCAAAATGTAAAATCCTGTGCGTTTCTCTTTAGGCCCTTGCATCTTGTTTTCAATTTCAAACACAGGCTCTCCAATATCCGTTATCCGAAATACGTGCTTTTCCTTCACTTGTTGCCTAGAGTCTGAGAAAACCAAATCAAGTTTGAAAATTCCCGCCTCAAGCGGCACACCTTTAATTTCAAAATCATTTTCTTCATTTGTCTTTCTTGCTGATAATCCCTTTGGTAAAGTCCCGTTGAATTCCATTTTCAATTTTTCATTCCAAATAAAATCGTCCTTTTTGAAAAACGTTTCGAAGAATTGTCTTTCCTTGTATTCAAAAGGAACGTTCACGAAAAGGTCATGGGTTATGGTCTTATCCTCGAGATAATAAAAAGATCTGACGTTCTTTTCCTCCGAAGGATTTCTTACAACAAAAACATATAGTGAACTATTCGTTTTACCTTCACTGCTTATGCTGAACCATGTATTTGTATATACGCCAGCCTTTTCAAAAATACCGCTGATGTGAAAACAATCAGGGTCTCTCCAGCCATTGGTTTGGTAGTAGACCTTTTGGTTTTTTTGCAACGGCCCTAAAAAATGAGATTTTCGAGATGCATTGCCAGGACCGATACCCAGATCATATTCTTTTCCCGTAACCGCAAATACAACTTCAGCTCCATTGCGTCCTTCAATACGCGCTTGATTGTTCCCGAAACACCTAGCCTTCTGAGGTGCAACTTCTCGCCCAATGTTAAACCAACTCCAATCTGAACTTATGGGATCTGAATATTGGTTCTGCTTGTTCACGCGCCAAATATAATTTCCCGGTTCAGGTCTGTTATAGACCCAATCTCTTTTATCCATCAAAACAATCGGTTTTTCCTC
>JAGCTE010000023.1 GCA_017963805.1 bacterium
CTCCGTTATGAAAGTCTGCCCGACTGCATGGAGAGGATCGCGGCTTACTTCGAGGAACACATGGGCCTCGGCCCCCTGGGAGACAGGAAATGAAAAACGTTTTTTTGATCTTGGCCGTGCTTATCACGGCCCTTTGCGCCGAAGCTGACGTCATCGTCAACGAAGTCAACTACAATCCTCCCGGCTCCAGCGACCTGGAGGAGTTCATAGAGCTCTACAACACGGGAGACGAAGCCGTTTCCCTCGCGGGCTGGGAATTCGACAAGGGCGTCGACTTCGTTTTCCCGGAGGGCGCGCGGATCGAGGGCAAAGGCTACGCCGTCGTCGCGAGGGACCCCGCGGCTTTCAAGCGGACCTACCCCTCTTTGCCCGAGCCGTTCGGCCCGTGGGAAGGAAAATTCAAAAACAGCGGCGAGACCATAAGGCTAAGGAGCGCCAGCTCCGCCGTCATCTCCCTTTTCTCCTATCTCGACGGAGGGATGTGGCCGAGCGAACCGGACGGCGACGGCCCGACGCTGGAACTGAAGAACCCCGCTTATCCTCCGGACGACCCCAGGTCTTGGGATTCCTCCTCCAAAAAAGGCGGCACGCCTTTCGCCGAGAACACCGCCTATGTGGAAGGTCCGCTTCTGGAAACGAGACGCGATCCCGTTTCGCCTTTGGCCAACCAGAACGTAACGGTCGGCGTCAGGGCTGTTGCCGGCAAGATCACCTCGGCTACAGTCCAGGTCGGCTCCTCCAATCTTCCCACCACGGAAAAAGACGGCTGGCTCGTCGCCAACATAACGGCGGGGGAAGCCGGGACGCTTCTCACCTACAACTTCAACGTCGTTTCCCCGGAAGGCACTGACAAAATAAAATGCGCCTGCTACGTGATGGACAAACTGATCCCGCAGAACAGCGTCGTCATTAACGAGATCATGTTCAATTCCGGCCTGGCGGCCTACGACGACGACTACCAGTATGTCGAGCTTTACAACAGGAGCAGCGAGACCATAGACCTTAGGGACTGCCTCCTGAACGAGACCGATCTGGGCGGGAAACCGCTGCCCATCGAGCCGGGCGCCTACCTTGTCGCGCCCAGCAAGAAGGCGACCATAACCGAAATTTACGGCGAAGACATTCCCGTGATCTCCTGCAAATTGAAACTCTACGGCGAGAGCGGTCAGGTGAGGCTCACCGACCGCAACGGACGCGTCATCAGCTGCGCCAATTTCGGCAGCGAGCCTCCCTGGCCGTCTCTGGCGGCGGGCTGCGGCAACTCTCTTGAGCTGCTTGACCCGAGCCTGGACGGCAGCGAGGCCGCGAACTGGGCCGCCTCCAAGCTTTACGGGACCCCTGGCAAGGCCAATTCCGCTTCCGGCGACGTCCCGGCGCTTTCCGTCGTCTGCTATCCGCCCGAGGGACCCTTGAGCGATTCGCCCCTTGATTTCACTTTCGCGATAAGCGGAGACAACGTCCAGGAAGTGACCATGAATTACGGCATGGACAATTCCGCGCTGCACTCCCAGGTTTTGACCATGGATCCTAATACAGGGCTCTACAGCGTCACGCTTCCCAAAATGAACGCTTCCGGGACTCTGCGCTACTCCCTGACCATAAGGAAAGACGGACAGTATTACGGCTGGCCGCAGCAGGATGTCGAGGAAACCGCTCCTCCCGCCAGCATGACCTCCAGGCTCTCCTACGAATCGCACACCATTACCGTGGAGCCCACCACCGAGTGGCAGAAGGCGACCATCACCGACAACGCCAGCGATTCCGTCAAGATGTACGTTTACATGGACGCGGCGGGGGAGATCTTGATCGACAATTTCGAGATGCGCGACAGCGCAAACAAGAACTACATGGCGAACAGTTATTTCGACAGCAACATCAATAACTGGGATCCTAGGGGCAATCACGCGGGGACTTTCTGGGACAACACCGACGGCTACAACGGAAAGGGCTGCCTGCACGTCGTGGCCACCGGGCCGGGCGGCGGAAACTCTTCCGGCAGCTACGTCAGGCCTTATTTCTCCGAGGATCTGACCACCGGCAATTCCTACACTATGAGCTTCTACTACAAGCTCCCGCCCATGGCCGCGAGCTCCAGCGCCGTCTTCAAATATCTTGTCATCGGAGCGCCTTCCGAAACGATAGCGATCTCGGAGATCAACTACCACGACCTCCACAACGCTTTTGGAAAGCAGGAGTACGTAGAATTCGCGAACTACGGAAGCAAGCCTGTCGACCTTGCGGGCTGGACGTTCGAGAGCAAGGAGAAGGGCAGGGTCTCCATGCCGAAAGTTAAGCTCCCGGCCGGCGAATACCTCTATCTTTGCGCCGCCACCAACGCTTTCCACATCGCTTTCCCCAACGCCGAGTATTATTACGCCCTGGGCTTCGATCCCGACCACGGCTCCGACACCTTCACCTTAAGGAACAGCGAAGGCAAAACGATCGACACCGCCGCCTACCGCGACGACGGCGAATGGGGCGGCGACGCCGACGGCGTCGGCGCTTCCCTTGAAAGGCTCGACCTCACTAAGAACGGCACCGACCCCGCCAACTACCGCCTCGCTTTCGGAGGCTCGGTCGGCAGGGGAGCCGACGACCCAAGGGTCATAGACGCTTTCCACAGCCCCGCGGTGCCCAAGTCCTCTTCCAGGGTTTATTTCTACTGCTGCCTGGACAACGTTTCCGTCCGTCCGACCGGAACTTTCTATTACCGTATCGGCAACTACGGTTCCTGGAACACGACGCCTCTCTCCTACAACTCGACGCAGAAGAGAATGTATTGTTCCCTGACCGGCTTCTCCGACAACGACCAGGTCTCCTTCTATTATGACATAGACTGCGGCGGCAAGAAAATGACGTTCCCGGTCTGGGGCGCCAGCCGGCCCTGCATGCTGGAAGTTGACGACATTACCGATTACAAGATCCCGGTCTACCGCATTCTGATGACCAGCGAGAACTATCAGAAGCTTTCCAGCAAACGCCTTTGGAACAACGACAACACAGACGGCACGCTGATCATAGGAACGAACATTTACTACAACTGCGGCATCCACTACAAAGGCAACTACAGCCGCCAGTACAGAGTCGCCCACAACATCAGGCTCAACTACGGCAAGAAATACCACAATCACAACAAAGTCTCCAACACCTACAACTGGGAGGACGGCTCGCCCTTCCTCGCCGTGGCTTACGCCCAGAGGATCTACCGCGCTTCCAAGACGCCCATCTACGACTCCGAACCGCACCTGGCCCGCCGCATGGGCTCTCTGCAGGGCCTTATGCACTCCGTGGAAGGCTACGACGACGTTCATCTAACGAAGCTCGGCTACGACGGCAACTGCTACAAAGCGACCGCGGCCTCGGCGCAGCAGGCCATGTTCAGCTACGCCGACTACAAGAAGGAGACCTACAAGGACTGCTACGAGGCTTTGGCGGAAATGAATCCCGACAAGCATTACAAGGACATCGCCGCCGGCATGGAAGCCTTGTACATCTTCAACAACAAGGATTACAATTCCCGCGTGACCAACTATTTCGACGTGTCCGCCGCGGCCAAGGAATGGTGCATGACTAAGTTCCTCAACAACAGCGACGGCTGGACGCAGTGGGGACAAAACTACATCCTCTACGGCGACAAGAAGACGGGAAGAGTCCAGCTCTGGCCCCAGGACATCGGCAGCTGCGTCGTCTGGGGCAATTTGCAGCTGTACCCGATAACGGGCGGCATCCAGCGCTTCTGCCGCCATCCGGCCGTGATCCGCGCCTTCTACGCCCACATGACGAACATGGTGCGCGTCCTTCCGGTCTCCAGGTGTCTGGATATTTTCGACGATCTTAGGGACGAGTGCTCCAACGACGCCAGGAGAAGCGACGGCAGCTACACTTCCGAGGCCCAGAATCTGCGCAGCACCATCTCCAGCTGGCAAAGGACCGTCAACAGTTCCGTCGGCTCTCCCACCTACGTCACGAATTTCACCTATAGTTTCGTCTCGCTGCCCCCGAGGAGCGCGATGGTAGGGGAGCCCTACTACTACCGCCCATTCGCCTTTGACCCGAGAAACAGGACGATATCTTATTCCGTGCAGGGCAACGAAGTGCTCAGCATAGATTCCACCGGCCTCATCAGCGGCGTCTTCACCGAGCCAGGCTCCTACTCCTGCTCCGTCAGGGCCAACAACGGCGTCAAGACTCTGACGCAGTCTTTCACCATCGTGGCTCAATACCCTTCTCTAAGGCTCAGCATTCCCATGGAAGAGGGAAGAGGCGCCTCCGTTTCCGACAAGGATGGAAAGATGACGGGAACCTTCGAGGGCGACGTCAAGTGGGATAATGACGGCCGCTACGGCAAGTGTCTGGCCTTCGGCCCCTCCAACGAAGACTATGTCAAGATGGGCTCGCATTCCGACATCAACATCAACGGCAACTTCACGGTGGAAGCCTGGGTCTACTTCACGCAGCGCAACAGGCGCTACTGGGGCCGCGTCTTCAAGAAATACGAGGAACTCGGCTGGCGCCAGGACGGCGACAGTGGCACGCACCACGGCGGCCGCATCGCCTGGGGCCCCTTCGACAACGGCTACTCCTGCACCTCGGACGGTTTCCCGGGCGGCGACTCCTGGATCATGGACCGCTACAATCCCGACGACAACCAGCGCATCCTGGAGCCCAACCAGTGGCATCACTTCGCGGTCACGCACGAAAAGGACAAGTGCGAAGCTTACGTTTACGTCGACGGCAAGCGCGTTTCCGGGCTTGTCTGGTCCGGCAACCTCCTTGGCTCTTCGCCTCTCTTCCTCGGCGGCTACCTTAACGGCAAGCTCGACGAATTCAAGATCTACAGCTTCGCGAAGAAAGCTTACAACATGGGCCTCAACATCGAGGCGGTCCAGATCGTGCCCGAGAGCCAGTACATCCAGTTCCATACCTTCGACAGGAAGGACGGCAAGGAAACGAACCTTAAATACTACGCCATCCGCGTCATGCCCGGCGAAAAGTGGTACGTTCTGCCCAGCGAGAAGATCCAGCCCGGCGAAGACATAGTCGTCTACGCCGACGACATCGCCCCCGATTTCGAGCTCGCTCCCTCCGGTTCCATTTCCCTCTATCCCTTCGAGCCCGACTCTCCCTTCCCGGAATACTACCTGACCAACGACTACACCAAGATATTGGACTACGTGGCCTGGGGCGACGCCTCCGCGCTGCCCGATGACAAAGAGCCTGCCGTGATAGCGGGCCTTTGGAAAGCCGGCTCCATCGTTATGCCGAAGGAAAGGTCCTTCCGCCTGAAAGAGCGCGGCCAGAACGTCGACGGCGCCGCCTCCTGGGAAAACGCTTACTCCAAGGAGCCGCCCGTCATAACCGACTACACGCCCACCAACTACTACAACTACATAGAGGGCAGCTGGACCAAGCCGGAAGGCGCCTACACCTTCAAGCTGCAGTACGCCAACAATCCCTACTTCACCGAAAGCACGACCGAGACCACCACCAAGACGGAAGCCAAGATCATCGTTCCCAACGGCGTCTGGTACTGGCGGGTCCAGGCGGTCTACTCCGACGGCGGCAGTGTTTTCTCTTCCCCGGTCAAGACCTTTGTTACCCCGGAGCCGGCGGTGTGCGGATTGCTAACGCTTTTGCTAGCGTTCTTTTCCCGAAGGGTAAGCGGAACACTTTAAAATCTAACTAAAACGAAACAAGATAGAAACAGCCTCCGCCAAAACGGAGGCTGTTTCTTTTACGCATTTCATGAGTATTCTTTAATGATTGTTTTATAGCCCGCTTTTCAGTACACTTGCTATAAAATCAAGGATACTTTTAACTAACCAGGGGACATTTATGAAACGTTTCTTAATTCTCGCGACCGCCTTCATGTTCATGGCTGCCGCGTATGTTAACGCCGCCGAGACCAACGAGGTCTTCAGGATCGACTTCGAGCAGTCCGAAGGCTATCAGTTAGGCGACATCTTCGCTCAGGAAAAAGGCTACAGGCCGTATTCCGAGGCCAACTCCAACTGCTACGGCGTGGTGGTAGATCCGGAAAAATTCCCGTGCATCAAAAGCGGCACGCAGGCCCTTTTGGTGGGCGTCCAGGACCTTTCTTACGGCAACGGAAACTTCTGCGTCGATTTCGATATTTCTTCTATCGACATTGACAGGAACTACGTGCAGTTTGAGCTTCAACTTAAGCCCAGCGAAGTCGGCGATGGCAATTACGCCGCCAGAATGCAGCTCAACAGCACCAACAACGTGATGCTCTGCAACATGATGGTCTTCAACAAAGGTTTCTGGTCGAGCACTTATTCCATGAAGACTTCGGCCAACGCCTGGGCCTTCAATCCCAAATCCGACCAGGGCGGTCCGGAAAAGGTCGAAGGCACGCCGCCTTTCGACGAGTTCACCACCGTCTGTTGGACCTGGGACCTTGGAAAGAAGCAGCTGCTCTCTTTGCAGCTCGGCTCCGAGATGTGCTACTACACCAACCGTTGGGATCCCGAGACGGGCGCTGAATACACGGCGAACGCCAACATTCCTTACGGCATTAATCCCACTTTCAGCGGACTGCCCGCCAGACTGGTCTTCCAAGGTCAGAACGGACGTCCGGAAGCCGGCTTCGACGCTTTCGTGGTCAGGACCATCAGCAAGCCGCAGACCTCCAATCCCGGCAAGCTGAGCTGCGCCGCCACGACGCTGGTCAACAACTATAAGTCCACAGCCACCGCTTTCACGATCACCAACGACGGTGACGAGCCCTTCAATTATTCCGTCATCACTGACGCGGAATGGCTGGTCGCGAACGCGCCCACCGGCACCTGCGTAACCGCCGCTACGATAGACTTAACCATCGACAGGGAAAAGATGGCGGAGAACAAGTACTACCGCGGCATCGTCACCGTTGACGCCGGCGACGCAGGCTCTTGCCAGGTCAGAGTCACCGCCCAGGGCCCGCACATTTATTTCTCGGAAGATTTTGAGAGCCCGTACATGATCTATGGCGGCATCGTGGCCACCCAGGACCGCTGGGACAACAACATGCAGCCTCCCACCACCTACAACATCGTTGTGACCAACGCCTACGACAGGGAAGGTATCGGCTTCATCAATCAGACCGCCTGGTACGACGGGCAGACGATCTCCGTCGATTCCAGGGAGAACGAGATCATCCACGTCGGCACCGACATTTATATTCCCACGGAATCCCAGACCACGGAATTCCACTTCAAGTCCAGCTACTGGTCTCTGTCTTGGGATCTTGTTTTCGCCTATGCGCCGGGCAGCGGCGTCTTCAAAGTGAAATCCCTCAACAACAACGACCTTATCTTCGAGGAATGGGAAGGCTCGATGGACGAGTGGGTCCGCGTGGAACTCCTTATCGACTATCAGGCTCAGATCATAAAGAGCGTCACGCTTGGCGACACTGTCTTCGAGGATCTCGGCATCGAGCTCATGAAGGATACCAACGACAAGGAAGTCACCAGTTTGTCCGACCTTTCCATCTACGCCACTCCTCATGAAAACGTAGCTCTCATCGGCATTGACAATATCATTGCCGAGGAACAGGAACGCACCGGCGATCCGGAGCTGGTCGCTCCCGCTTTCCAGCAGTTCGGCGCTGAAAGCAAAGGCACTTTCGTTATCCGCAACGCGGGCGCCGGTTCCTTCGATTACACCATAGAGGCCCTTGAAAACGCGGAATGCTTCACCTTTGATCCCGCCAGCGGCACCGTCGAAGGCAAAAAGGAGATCAACGTCACCATCAGCCGCACTGATCTGGCTCCCGGCTTCTACAGATCCCGCGTCGTTTCAAACGGCGGCGAAGCCGGCTCCGTAACCTCCGTCTTCACCTTCGCGTGCGGCGGCGTTTACTACACCTGCGACTTCGAGCAGCCCTGGTTCAGGAGCGGCTCCATCAGAGGACAGGAGACCTGGTCTTACGATCCCGACGTCCTGCCCGAAAACTTCGAGGAAGGCGTTGAAGACGGCGTCCTGAACGTCATGACGGCCCCCGGTTACGTTGGCTTGCGCGCCGACGTGGTCGCTCCCAACGCCGGCACCGTGACCGTCCACACCGCGGTCTTCTGCCCCAGCGAGGGCGTTGACGGCGGCACGCTCTACTTCAAGCAGAACGACGCCTGGCCGTACGCTGAATTCGCCATCACCCGTGATGTTGAGAACAATCAGATGGTTTTGAGAAAGACCGACGTCGAACCGGAAGTCTTCTCCATGACCGCTCCTCTGGACGAGTGGGTCGACTTCTCCTACACTATCTGGTTCAACGACCAGACCATCAGCGAGGTGACCTTCGGTGATCTGACCGTGGAACCCGCCGAGCTCTTCATCAGCAATGAGACGAAAGATTTCACCCGCTACATCGTCTGCACTTCCGAGGAAGCCAACTTCCAGATCGACGACGTCATGATAAGCGAGTACGGCGTTGTGCCGGAACCGGCAGTCGTCGCTTTGGTCGCGCTGGCACTGGCCGCTTTCCTTCGCAGAAAGTAAGCGCCATTGACTAGCTCAAACAAAGAGGCTCGCGGTTAATCCCGCGAGCTTCTTTTTTTCGTCGCAGAGACGTCATGTCCCCCTCGCTCACGGAGAAATTCAAGTGCGAACATAGCATATACCCCTAAGCGAACTCACGGAGGATGCAAATCACGGCAGTGCATGCGTAGTCCGTGAGCGAGGGGTATATGCTATGTTCGCACGGCACGCGTAGTCCGTGAACGGTGGATGTGTTCTTTTTCACTTAGCAGGATTGACGAAAAAAACACTATATATTGTATTTGAGTGAGCCTTTTGCTACAATTTGTACGTATTTGTTTATAAATCTCAAAAATAGGAGTTATCATGCGGAAGCTATTCTTCGCTCTGCCTCTTCTTGTGCTTATTTTAGGTTTCACGAAATGCGGGACCGTTCCCCAAAAAGAGGCCAAGAAGGGCCCCCAGGCCGCCTACGGCGTTTTGCAGCGCGTTTGCGGAGAGACCTCGCGTTTTAAACTGGAGTACGCGCCCAGCGTCGACACGAACAAGTTCGACACCTTCACCTACAGCTGTAAGGACGGCGTGGTCACTGTGAAGGGCGAAACGGATCTGGCGATCTGCCGAGGCATCTACGAGTATTTGAAGAAGCACGTGCACGTCATGCTGACCTGGGCGCAGAGAGAGATAAAGCTGCCCGCGACCTTGCCGGATTGCGATGAGACTAAGGGCGGAACGCCGCATGAATTCAGGCTCTACTACAACATCTGCGCCTTCGGTTACACCACGCCGTATTGGGATTGGAAAAGGTGGGAGCAGGAGATCGACTGGATGGCTTTCCACGGCATCAATATGCCGCTTGCCATGAAGGGCCAGGAAGCGGTCATGCAGAAAGTCTGGCTCAAGCACGGCGTCAGCCAGAAAGGCATCGACGAGATGTTCTGCGGGCCGGCTTACGGACCGTGGCAGTGGATGGGAAATATCAACAATCACAACGGCCCCCAGCCTCAGGAATACATCAAAAAGAACGCAGAGCTGCAGAAGCAGTGCCTGAAGAGAATGTGTGAACTGGGCATGAGCCCGGTGGTGCCGGGATTCTCGGGCTTCGTGCCCCGCGAATTCGCCGAAAATCACAAGGATCTCGACATCCACAAGAGCGCCGGCTGGGCGGGCTTCAGGGATGATCAGAAGTCTTGGTGGCTGTCCCCGAAATCCGATGAATTCAAAGCGATCGCCATCGACATGGTCAGGGAATACACGAACTTCTACGGTCCGCAGAAATATTTCCTGGTGGACAGCTTCAACGAGCTGGCCGTCCCGATAACAGGGGACAAGAACGAAGACCTCAAAGAGTACGGCAGAAAGAGCTATGAAGCGCTGCACGCCGGCTTGGAAGACGCCGTCTGGCTCATGCAGGGCTGGCTCTTCAGCTACAGCAGGCATTTCTGGACGCACGAGGCTACGGAAGCGTTCCTTTCCGAAGTTCCCAACGACAAGATGATCATAATAGACCTCGGGACCGAGCGCTACAAAGGCTGGGAAGACCACAAGGCCTTCTACGGCAAGAAATGGATCCAAAGCTACATTCACAACTTCGGCGGCTACGACGGCATGTTCGGCGACACGCCGAGACTGATGCGCCTTTCCTTCCAGCCCCTGAAAAGGCCGGGAAGGGGAAACCAGGTGGGCTTGGGCTATTCTCCGGAAGGCGTCTGCCAGAACGAGATCGTCTATGAGGAGATGACCGACACCGCCTGGCTTCCTGACGAGATGAAGATAGAGGACTGGCTCAGGGAATACCTGACGGCCCGCTACGGCTCCTGCCCCGACAAGATCTGGGAAGCCTGGCAGATCATCTTCAAGTGCTTCTACAGTGGCGGGGGAGGCGGACACTTCAAGTATCAGGTCATCCCGCAGCTCTCCACCGACCCGCATCACCTGAATCCCGACTGGTTCAAGGCGTTGGACATTTTCCTCTCCTGCTCCAACGAGTTCATAAACTGCGGCTGCTACTGGGACGACGCGGTGGAATTGGCCAACCATATCGGAAGCTCCACGGCGGACAACATGATCGCCATGACCATTTTCTCCCATCAGCTGGGAGCCAAGGAAAACGCCAAGAAATTCCTTGGCTGCTTTACGGAAATGCTCAGCGACGTTGACAAGCTCAACTCTACGCGCTATCAGTTCATGCTGAACGAGTGGACGGGCGCCGCCGCCAAGTGGAGCGACGATCCGGAGCTGCAGAAGTACTACAAAATGGACGCCAGAAGGCTTATAACGGTCTGGGGCGGACACCTCGACGGGTATGTGGCGCACCACTGGAGCGGACTTATCGGCTGCTATTACCTGCCGCGCTGGCAGCTCTATCTGACGGAGCTTTTGAAAGGCACCGACATGGCGGAGATCCAGAAGAAGGTCAGGGCTTTCGAACAGGACTGGGTGAGCAACGGCCCGGACGGCGCCGCGGAACCCGACAAGGATCCGGCCAAGTGGACGGCCAGGACCTTGAAAGACGCCACCCAGCTCAAAGAGATCTTCGAGAAACTCAACAAAGAGATGGTGGAAAAAGACAGGGGCGTCTTCCTTGGCACCTGGAACGCCAGCGAAAAGCATGTGCTGACCAACGTGCACTTCCTCGTCTCCAACAACGTGACCGGCCCCGGCAAATACCAGGTGCTCGTCAAGGGCGGCGGCTACAAGCGCCCCTGCGCCATCGCCATCGCCATGAACGGCAAGCCGGTGGCCAAGGCCAAAGCCCTCCCAATTGACAAGACGAGAAAGGAAGAGGCGCGCTACGAGATCAACTTGAAGGAGCACAGCCCCGGCGCCAGCTACACGGTCGAGATCTTCTTCAAGCCGCCCTGCGACGGCAACGGAGCGGAGATCTTCCTAAAGAAAATGGGCAAATAGACTGTTTTTGAGGCGCGGCGCGAGCCGCGCCTTTTTTTTACGTTCAACCACTTGATGGGAAAGGGCGCTTTTTGTATAATCATAAAATCATAAATTTAAAAGTTTCAATTAATCCCAACCAACCCCCAAAAGTATGAAAAACGTCCCGGTAGAAAAGATCAGAAACGTCATCGTGGTCGGCCACGCCGCTTCCGGCAAGACGAGCCTTGTCGAAGCCATGTTAAACAAAACGGGTATGACCCAGAGACTAGGGACTATCCTCGATAAGAACACCGTCTCCGACTGCACCCCCGAGGAGCAGGAGAGAGGCGTCAGTATTCACGGCAGCAACCTCTACTTCACCGCCAACGGGCACAACGTCTTCATTGGCGACATGCCGGGCTACACTGACTTCATCGGCCAGGTCGTCGCGAACGCCGCGGTCGCCGACAGCGCTATCGTCGTGGTCGACGCCACCAAAGGCGTGGAAGTGGGCGCCATCCAGAACGTCAAGATCCTCGACAAGTACGAACTGCCCCGCATGTTCGTCATCAACAAAGCCGACAAGGAAAGCGCGAAGTTCGAGGAAACCTTGGCCGCGCTGGTGGAAGACTTCGGCAGCAAGTGCTGCCCCATAGTCATCCCCGTCGGCATGGAAGCGAACTTCAAGGGCGTCGTCTCCCTCTTCGGTTCCGACGCCGGCGCCGCTGATCCCGCGCTCTTTGAGGAAATGAAAACGAAACTCATCGAGTCCGTCGCTGAGACCGACGAGGCTTTGATGGAAAAATATTTCGGCGGCGAGCTTTCCGATGCGGAAGTCGCGGCGGCCTTCAAGGCCGGCGTCGCCAAGGGCCTCCTTTGCCCGGTGCTCGTCACCTCCGCCACCAGCCTTACCGGCGTCCAGGAAGTCATCGACGCCATTCTGAACTATCTGCCCAGCCCCGCCGACAAGGGCGCCAAGAAAGTGGGCGACACCGAGCTCAAGCCTGACCCGAACGCTCCGGCCTGCGCTTACGTCTTCAAGACCGTGACCGACGCCTCCATAGGCCAGATCACCTTCATGCGCGTCTACCAGGGCAAGATCTCTTCCGGCACCGAAGTGCAGAACCAGACTTCCGGCCAGAAGGAACGTTTCGGCGACCTCATGATCATGCAGGGCAAGGAACGCATCGTTGTCGACTCCGCCTTCCCGGGCGAGATCGTGGCCGTCTCCAAGCTTAAAAAGACGAGGCTGAACGACTGCTTGGGCGCCGTGAAAGTCGACTTCCCGCCGATCGAGTTCCCGAACCCCGTCATGACCGTGGCCGTGACCGCCGCCAAGCAGGGCGACGAGGAAAGGATCTCCGAAGGCCTGAACAGGCTCATAGAAGAGGATCCGACGATCCATGTCGACCGTCCGCAGGAAACGCACGAGCTGCTTGTTTCCGGCATGGGCGACGTGCACCTCGACGTCTCCTTCCGCTGGCTCAAGGACAAGTTCAGGGCCGAAGTCAAGACCTCCACTCCGAAGGTCGCTTACCATGAAACCATCCGCGGCACCGCGGACGTCAGATACCGTCATAAAAAGCAGTCCGGCGGCGCCGGCCAGTTCGGCGAAGTCGCCATCCGCCTGAAACCCAATGAAAGAGACAAGGGTTATGAATTCAAGGATATGATCGTGGGCGGCGTTATTTCCGGCTCCTTCATTCCCTCCGTTGACAAAGGCATCCAGTCCCGCATGACCGAAGGCGTAATAGCCGGCTGCCGCGTCGTGGACGTCATCGTCGAACTGTACGACGGCAAAGAGCACCCGGTCGACTCCAAGGATATCGCCTTCCAGATCGCCGGCCGCATGGCTTTCTCTGAAGCCATCAAGAAAGCCGACCCGATCCTTCTGGAGCCTATCATGAACGTCACGATCGCCTGCCCGCAGGAATTCATGGGCGACATCAACGGCAACATCAACTCGAAACGCGGCCAGATCATGGGCATGGACGTGGACGGCAACCTGCAGGTCATAAAAGCCCAGGTCCCGCAGGCGGAAATGTTCCGCTTCTGCTCCGAACTGCGCTCCATTACCGGCGGCGCGGGCTCCTACTCCATGGAATTCTCGCACTACAGCGAAGTTCCTCCCAACATCGCCCAGCAGATCAAGGCCGCCTACGAAGCCACCAAGAAGAATGTGGAAGAATAAGATCGAGAACATTCTTGACGGAATATCGGGCCGCCGCGTGCTTGTCGTCGGCGACGTTATGCTCGATCACTTCGTGAGAGGCGAGGTCAACAGGATCTCCCCGGAAGCTCCGGTCCCCGTAGTCAGGGTGACAAGCGAGAGCGACATGCCGGGAGCCGCCGCCAACGTCGCCATGAACCTGGCGTCGCTCGGCGCGCTTCCCGTCATGGTGGGCGCTATAGGCGACGACGCCGACGGCGTGCACCTAAGGGATCTTCTGACCAAAGCCGGCGTGGATTGCTCCGGCCTCATCGTTTCCAAATCGATCCACACCACGAGGAAGGTGAGGATAATCGCGAGATCCCAGCACGTCGTGAGAGTGGACTGGGACGGCATCATCAAAGAGGAGGACACGGTGCACGAAAAGCTCTACGCCGCGGTCAGGGAACTAGCGCCGAAATGCGAAGTCCTCATCCTCCAGGATTACAACAAGGGGCTTTGCGATAAGGCTCTGAACGAAACTATGGCCGCCAGCGGCAAACCGCTGCTCGTCGATCCGAACCGCTACTCCCTGACGCCGTACATAGGCTCGTTCGCCACGCCGAACCTCGAGGAGGCGCTGATCCTTTCCGGCTATACGCCGAAGGGCACGCCGGTCGAGGAGCTCCCCCTTATCGCGGAAGCCTTTTTCAAGCGCCATAACGTGAAAAGCCTCGTCATCACCCTAAGCGAGCACGGAATAGCCCTCTGTGAGCGCTCTGGGGCCGTCAAAAGGGCAAAGGCGGCGACCAAAAGGGGCGTCTTCGACGTCTCCGGCGCCGGCGACACCGTCGTGGCCGTTCTCGGCGCTGCTCTAGCCGCTGGCGCTTCCCCCTGGGACGCCTGCCAACTGGCCAACATCGCGGGCGGCATCGTGGTCGGAAAATCCGGCACGGCCAGCACAACCATTGAAGAACTTAGGTCTAACCTGCCTGAAACAGAAAATTAGTTAAATCCCAAACTCAGGAGTTTATATGAGTGGACATAATAAGTGGTCATCCATTAAACACAAAAAAGCGGCTGCCGACGCCAAGCGCGGCAAAGCCTTCTCCAAGATCTCTAAAGAGATCACCATCGCGGCCAAGGACGGCGGCGGCGATCCCAACATGAACCCCAGGCTCAGAACGGCCATTCTGGCGGCCAAGGCCGTCAACATGCCCCAGGACAACGTCACCAGAGCCATCAAGAAAGGCACGGGCGAATTGCCCGGCGTCTCCTATGAAGAGATCATCTACGAAGGTTACGCTCCCGGCGGCGTGGGCCTCATCATCGAGGTCCTGACCGACAACAGGAACCGCGCGGCCGCCGAAGTGAGAACGACCCTCGACAAGAGGGGAGGCTCCCTTGCCAACAACGGCGCGGTCGCCTGGCAGTTCAACAAGAAAGGCGTCATCAGGGTTCCCCTCAACAAGGCCACCGAGGACGACCTCTTCATGCTGGTCTCCGACGCCGGCGCCGAGGACATGAACTCCGACGACGAGAACTTCGAGATTACCTGCGGCATCTCCGAGTTTGAGGCTGTCAAGAAAGCCCTTGAAGACGCGAAGATCGACTACATCGAGGCCAACCTCGAGCAGATCCCGGCTTCCACAGTTGACGTCAGCGACGTCAAGACCGCCAAGCAGGTCATGACGCTCATAGACGCCCTCGACGAACTGGACGACGTGCAGAACGTCTACGCCAACTTCAAGATGGAAGATTCCATAATGGAGCAGGCTTCCGAGGAATGAGCGAACCTTCTTACCAAAGAAGGACCAAGCATCCTACTCTTAGCGTCACGCACTACAAGGACACCATCTATCTTTACTGCGACGGCGCTTGCAAAGGCAATCCCGGACCCGGTGGGTGCGGGATCGTCCTTTTATTCAACCAATTCCGCAAGAACTTCAGGGTCTACTTAGGGGAAGAGGTGACGAACAACATCGCGGAGCTCGAAGCCGTCAGGTTCGGCCTTTCCGCCATAAAAGACAAGAATCTCCCTATCGTCATCTGCTCCGACTCCACCTACGTCATAGGCCTTATGACGAAGGGCTGGACGCCCAAAGCGAACATCGAGATGGTCGAGGCTTTGAAGAAGTACCTGAAGGAGTTCCCGAAACTAAGTTTCCTCCAGGTGCCCGGCCACTCACGGGTGCCCGAGAACGAGGACGCCGACAAAATAGCCAGCTTCGCCTGCAAAGTGAAAGGCGAAGCCGGCGTCCTTAAGGAGACGGACGTTCCCGAGAGCGAGAAAGCCAAGAAGCCGAAGCCTCAGAAGGCAGGCAAGGCGAAAAACTCCGGGGAAAAATACAAAGACCCCTACTACAACGACAAGGGCGCCAAAGAACTGGAGGACCCCGACAGCGAGGAGATAAGGAAGCTCGTCGAGGAGGAGATGGCCTACGAGGAATTCGAGGAGGCGGACAAAAAAAGGCGCCTCAACGAATGGGGAATAGAGGAATATTGAAGCGGAAATTTTCCGCTTCTTTTTTTATGGTAAAATAAATATGTAATATAATTTAGGAGAAAATATCATGAAAAAGCTAACGTTCCTGCTGCTCATTTCCGCCTTTGCGCTCATGGCGGAGGACGAGCCAACGCCCGGCCACTACGAACTTCAGCCGCTGGCCTGGAAAGGCAATTTCACGCTCACCCTGACGGGCTTTTTGCCGCTCGCCGGACTCAACGAGGTGATCAAGAACCAGGTCATAGGCCTTTACAACAATCTGAACGACATCTGCGTCGGCATGAAGGTCATTCCCGTAAAAAGGAACGGCAACTATGTTTTCCGCGACGAGTACTCCGAGTTCGTCTACGGCATCAGCACCGCGAAGTTCACCTACAACGACCGCTACGCCGAGGATTGGATCTCCATCCTGACTTTCAATGAAGACGACGACATGTACTATTCCAACGATCTGGCCAACAAGATCGGCAAGATAAAAGGCCAGGGGAAGCTCTTCGACCCCGTGATGCCGGCTTTCAACGACAATTACGCCATGACGCTCTACAATTCCGACGAGGAGAAACCGTTCTGCGTCAGCGACTCGATGGTGACAATGCAGCCGGCGGGCCAGAACTTCGCTTTCACCGGGGAGACTTACCCGGGGACGAAGATCAAAGTGACCGTCAAGAAAAAGACCGGCAAGGTCAACTTCAAGATGAAAGTAAAAAAAGACGCCAACACCACAGACTATTCTTCCGTGGTGCCGAGCTTGTGCTGGTTTGTCGAAGATCCTCCCCTGGAAGACAAAGAATAACGGATGACTTATGAAAAAAATCGTTCTTTATCTCGCACTTTTTTCAATTTCCCTTTTCGCCGACCCCGGACTCATAAAGCTGGCGAAAGCCACGATCGACCCCGCCGCGCAGAAAGCCGACAGTTTTCAAGCTTCAGTCTGCTCCGTGTCAAGCGCCGGCACGCGCTTGTACATCGTGCAGCCGGAAACGAATTTCACAGATGAGGAACGCGCCGAAATAGAAAAGCTCGGGCTCATCTTCCGCGGCAACATCCCGCCCAACGCTTACCTCGCCGAGGCTGCGGAAAGGGACATCGCCGAATTGAAGGAAAGATTTTCGATCCTTTACGTCGGGGAATTCCTTCCGGAATACAAGCTGCTGTACCAGGGCGCCGACGAAGCGAACCTCAACTCAGCCGGAGAGGAGATCTCCCACCCCGTCAAGGTCGGCACCTTCAGGAAGGAATGCCTTCCCGATATTGAAAAAGCGCTCACCGCTTTGGGCGCGCCGGATATTGCCCCGGTCAGCGGGACCTTGGAGCCCTGCGTGCAAACGCGCCTCACCAACAGCCAGGCCTATGAGATAGCCAAGAGGGGAGACGTGGCCTTCGTCGAGCCTTACGCCCCGGCGAAGCCCCTTAACGACGTCGCCAAGAGCGCGCCGCTCGCCAACCTTGAGGATCTTCAGCTGGCCGGCTACACCGGCAAGGGGCAGATGGTCTGCATCCAGGATTCCGGCCTTGACAACGGCGACCTTCCTAACATCCATCCCGACTTCAAGAATAAGAAAGTTATCGGCCGCTGCACCACGCAAGTCGCGGCAGAGCGCGGCTCCTATGACGACTGGCGCGACCTAGATGGATACGGCCACGGCACGCATGTCTCCGGCTCGGCCGTCGGAACAGGAGCCGCCAGCGGCGGCCAATACCGCGGCATGGTGCCCGACGCCTCGCTCTTCATGCTGTGCGCCGGTAAGAGCAACGGATACCTTGGCGTTGGAACCTTTGATGATCTTACGAACACCTACCATTCCGGCTGCCGCGTCATGAACAATAGCTGGGGCATCACCAGCGACGGATATTACAGTTCGGATGCGCGTTTTTACGATTTTCTGATATGGTCTTACCCTGACTATACGATCTGCTTCTCCTCAGGCAACGCGAACCAAAAATTGAAAGTTCCCACGGAAAGCACCATGAACGAAGCTTCCGCCGCCAAGAACGTCATCACGGTGGGCGCGGCGGAAAGCTACCGCCCGGACTACGGCGAAGACGCCGTTCCGGATGACGGAGTGCATCAGGGCATGGCTTGGTTTTCCAGCCGCGGACCCTGCCGCGACGGCAGGATCAAGCCGGACGTCGTGGCTCCCGGCACCGCCATAATGTCGTGCTTAGCCGGCTCCGCGAAAACTTCCGTCAGGGATGAATATTATCATTACATGGACGGAACCAGCATGGCCAGCCCGATCACAGCCGGCTGCTGCGCGCTCATAAGGGATTATCTAAATAAAAAACACGGAGTGGCCTCGGCCAGCGCCGCGCTTGTGAAAGCGATCCTCGTGACCGGCGCCCGCTCGCTTATACCCGGGCAGTATGAGGGTGAATTTGAGGATGTCAGGCCCAACCCGGTGGAAGGGTACGGGCACATCAACATAAAGAAAAGCCTGGAGCCGGAAAACGGCGAGATGAACTTTTCTGAATTCACTTTCACCAGGACCGGCCAGGCTGTCACCAACGTCTATTCCAAGAAAGCCGTTTGCGACCTGAACGTGGGGCTCGTCTGGACCGACTATCCCGGTTCAGTCGGCAACTACAATCAGCTCGTCAACGACCTCGACCTCTACGTCATTGGACCGAACGGCAAGACCTATACTTTGAATGATCATCTCAACAACGTGGAAGTGCTCAACATCTACGAGGTCCCGGAAGGCGATTACCAGGTCATAGTGAAAGCCAAGAACATCATGCAAGGCCCCCAGTCTTGCGCCCTGGTCTTCCTTTACAGCGCGAACGACCACACCACGAAAAAAAGCGTGCCCGGTTACAAGCCTTTCGACTGGAAAGGCAGCATTTCCGTTTCCATGTCCGGCACGGTAGGAAACAATGGCTTGGCCGCGCTCCTCATCAACGGCATAGCGGGCATTTTCAACAACGCCTACGACGTCTATGTGGGGCAGAAATTCCTGCCGCGGATGGAAAAGGGCAAGCTTGTCTACAAAGAGGGGACACTCTCCTTTTCCTATTCGCCGAAGAACGGCAAGTTCTCCTACCAGGACAAGGATCCCAAGGAGCGCGTCTCGCTTCTCAACTATTACAACGGGACGATCTATTACACTTACCCCGACAAATGTTCCATTAAAGGCAAGGGGACCATCGGCGGCCTTGAGAGCGAACTCACGGAGGAATCCCTGCTGACGCTTCTCAACAACAACGACGGTATGAATTTCGCCGTGGGAGATTCGCTGATCAGAATGGAGAACAAAGGCAAGACCATGAGCTATTCCGGTTCGCCCTCGGAAGGCACATCCGTGAAAGCTTCCGTGAAGATCAAGACCGGCAAGTTCAACTTCAAGATGAAGGTCGCGAACACGGTCGGCGGTTCCGGCGCGGTCTCCTTGGACCCCGGCATCGAAACAATGATCCCGCGCGAAAACAACTAGCATAAACCTAACAAAGACAGAACATGAAAAAACTCGCTTTTTTGACAGTCTTGATCTCCCTTTCCCTTCTGGCCGATCCCGGTCAGATCAGGCTCGTCAACGCCGTCATAGACCCGTCCAATCCCAGCGTCAACGCCTGCGCGGAGCCGGTCTGCTCGCTTTCCCCCGAAGGCACGCGCCTTTACATAATCCAGCCTGAAACGAACTTCACCCCTGAGGAAAAGAAGGCTGTGGAAGCGCTGGGCGCCAAATTCCAGGGCAACATTCCGCCCAACGCCTACATCGTGGAAGCCGGCGAGAAAGCCCTCCTCGCGGTCAAGGAAAAATTCCCCCTTCTTTACGCCGGCGAATTTCTGCCCGAATACAAGCTTTTATACCTGCCGGGCGGCGCCCCCAGCGTCGCTTCTGTCGGCGGCGAGAACACCTACTTCGTCCAGGTGGGCGCGGTCAGGGAAGAATACATGCCGGCCATAATGCGCGCCGCTGAAGAATTGGGAATAAAAGACGCGGAGAGGATCTACAACACCCTGGAGCCCTGCTTCAAGGCGCACGTGACAGCCCTCCAGGCCCGCCGCCTGGCCGAAAGGGGAGACGTGGCCTTCATAGAGCCCTACGCCGTTGAGGAGCTTTTCAACGACCAGGCCAGGACGGACTACTCCTGCAACGTCGACGACATGCAGCTGGAGGGCTACACCGGCAAAGGGCAGATGGTCTGCATCCAGGATTCCGGCCTTGACAACGGCGACCTTGACAACATCCATCCCGACTTCAAAGAGAAGACCGTCATGGGCCGCAACACCGCTGGCATCGCCTGGGAGAGGGGCACCTACGACGAATGGTACGACGCCGGCAACCACGGGACGCACGTGGCCGGCTCGGCCACCGGCACCGGGGCCGCCAGCGGCGGACAGTTCCGCGGCATGGCCTGCGACGCCTCGCTCTTCGTTCTCTGCGCCGGATTGAAGAACGGCTACATCAGTTCCGGCACCGAGGAAGACTTGCAGAACACTTACAACCAGGGCGCCCGCGTCATGAACAACAGCTGGGGCTCCACCGGCAACGGCTACTACGGCAGCAGCACGCGCCTTTACGACTCCATCATCTGGAACAACAAGGACTACACCATCTGCTTCTCCTCCGGCAACGCCAACAAGAAGCAGGACCTGCCGACGGAGTGCACCATCGGCGTCGCCTCCGGCGCCAAGAACATAATAACGGTGGGCGCCTCGGAAAGCTACCGCCCCGAGCAGGGCGACGGCTGTTATCCCGACGACGGCGTGCACCAGGGCGTCGCCGGCTTTTCCTCCCGAGGCCCCTGCCTCGACGGGCGCGTCAAGCCTGACCTTTTGGCGCCCGGCACCGGCGTCAACTCCACTCTCGCCTCCGCCGACCACACTTCCGTGAGGAGCAAATATTACACCTACATGGGCGGCACCAGCATGGCCTCGCCTCTTGTTGCCGGCTGCTGCGCGGTGGTGAGGGATTATCTGCAGCACAACAGGAACGTTGCCAAACCCAGCGCCGCCCTTGTCAAGGCGGTGCTGCTGACCGGCGCCAGGTCGCTTTACCCCGGCCAGTATACGCGCTATCATGAGATCCCGAACAACCGTCCCAACAACGTCGAGGGGCACGGGCACGTCAACGTTAAGGAAAGCCTTGAGCCCACGGACGGAAAGATGTCTTTCGTCGAAATGACCTTCTCCCGCACCGGCCAGGCCGTTACGAACGTTTTCGAAAAGCCCGCCGGCGTCGACCTGAACGTCGGCCTCGTCTGGACGGACTATCCCGGATCTTACGGCGCCGAGAAGGCGCTCGTCAACGACCTTGACCTCTACGTCGTCACCCCAAGCGGCGGCGTAAGGACCAGGAACGACCACATAGACAACAACGAGGTCCTGCGTCTGGGCGACCCGGGCGCCGGACAGTACAAGGTCATCGTCAAAGCCCACAGCATCATGGAAGCGAGCCAGCCCTGCGCCGTGGTCTTCAGTTACGGCAAAGGCTGGAGAGTAGGGGAGCTTGGCTTGACAAGCGAGCCTTTCTTCGCCCTGAAGGAAACGAGCTGCGACATTTCGCTCACGAACCTTGTCGAGGACAGCTACGTCACCTACATGGCCGAGATCCTCTCCGACCCCGAGAACGTTTTCAGCCTCAGCAAAACGAAGGGGAAATTCGCCAAAACAGAAACGCTTCAGCTCACCGCCGATCTTGCGAAAGCCGTATCCGCGCGCCCCTATTGCATCGTGAAAGTGAACGCCCAGACCGCCGGCTGCTTCGTAAGGAAGATCTCCCTTGCCAACGGATCCGACGAAGAGGGCTACACCCTCTACCAGGAAGATTTCACAAAGGGCGGCTTCACGGATCTGATAGACCAGGACCCCGCGCTCTCCGTCACCAGGAGGACCAAACTGGAATTGAAGACCGTTTCCCCGGATTACTTCGACCAAATTCTGAGCGAAGACTTCGAGGGCTATGAGAAGGATGAATCCGTCATCGGCAAGAACGGCTGGTCGGTCGGCTACGGACGCTCCACCAACGGGTTCGCCATCGTCCGTTCCGAGATCAGATCGGGCGCGGAGAACAAGTATCTTCAGATCGCCTTCATTAGCGACCTTTACGCCCCGCATCTGAAAATAAACGGCATCAAGCAGAACTGGACCGAGGGCCACGCCCACGGCTACATCAAGATATCCGCCAGGGTGAAGATGTCCGGCAGCAGCAGCAAGACCATATCTCTTTTCACTCCTGACATCGGCGAGAACACCTTCCAAAGGCACGGCGGCGGCTTCGTCGTTTCCACCGGCGGAAAAGACGAGCTCGGCCAGACCTTCGCCTCCAAAGGCTACCTTGATCCCGACAAGTGGACCGACCTGGAGCTGCTCATCGAGGCCGACAGCGTGAAAATAAACGGCGCGAACCGCCATGTCCTCAGAAGGATCAAGTTCGCGGGCGTCGAGGAGGACTGCTTCGGCGCTTACTCCGCGGGCGGCAACAACGACAACTTCTCGGTCCTGCGTTTCTTCCAGTGGGGCGAGGGCGACTTCTGCGTGGACGACCTCAAGGTCGAGCGCTATGTCACCGACATTCCTTATGAGAAGCTGGCCGTCATGTCCAACCCGGAAGAGGGCTCCTCCGATCCCAACGCCGACGGCCTCTTCGCCAAGATCGGCATGCCCGCCAATCTGCAGAAGCAGTTCGACCTGCAGTTCAACGTCAGCGTCTCCCTTAACGACAAGGCGCAAAGTTTCGTCGTGGGCCAGAACAGTTCCAACCGTCAGTTCCAAAGCCAATTTGTCAACGATGGCGGCAGTTTCCTTTTGGAGCTGACCGACCTTCTGACCGATCCTCACCTGATCACCACTGAATTCTCCACCAACACGTTCTACGATTACGGCTACAAGATCAACACCGATTCTGCGAGAAAGATACTTCACAGGATCTTCATCGACGGCGAGAATCACTCCGTCGAGAAAGAGTTGACCTCCTCCGCCATAAAGCCCCAGACGTCCGTGGACAGGGTGCGCCTCTATCTTCCCGGCGGCGAGGGCCAGGCGATGATCAAGTCTCTGGAAGCGAAACTGGTGCCGCTGGAGAAGGCCTCGCTGGGCATTGTGCAGCGCCCCTTCCGGATAGATGAGCTGGAGACCGAGTGGATCCTTACCAACGCCGCGCCGGCCCAGGAGATCAGCTTCACGGCCGAAATAATTTCCGGAGCAGACCTTTTCGAGGTGAGCCCAGTTAGCGGCACGTTCACCGACAATATGCCTATCACCCTGCGCTGCAAAGAAGCCAGCGACGTTTACGGTATCGACAAGGGCGTGATCAGAATAGACGCCGGCGACGCGGGCGTCATAACGAGAAAGTTCATCCGTCCCAGAGGCAGCGCCGAAAAGGGCTACCTTTTGTACTCCGAGGACGTCTCCGACTGCGTGGGGACGAATTTGGACGACGTGGACAGCTCCTGGAGCCAACGGGAGAAACTCTCCATAGCCGCCGTGTCGGAAGGAGGCTTCTCCTTCATCAGGCTTGGCAGAAGCACGGCTTCCACGCTGCCCACGGGCGACCAGGGCGCCTTCCTTTTCATCGGCGCGCCCCTAGGCCACAGCACCAATCTGAATTTCCACGTCAGCTGCAAGCTGCGCTTCTCCGATGATTATTCCGGCTACTTCTACCTGACCCAGAACGAGGACCAGCGCCAGTTCCAGAGCGCCTTTTCCGCCGTCAACGTCAGCGGCCAGAAACAGGTCAAGCTGACGCTTACGGACTACACGAGGAACACCGGGCTTTTCACCAAGAACGCCCCCAGAAACGAATGGCTCCCTTACGATTTCCTTCTGAACCTTCTGCCAAACAATAAGAAGCTCGAGGACATCACTTACTACAACATGACGAAAGTGGAGGGCTACAGGATCACCGGCACGAAGGTCCAGCCGCCCGACGCGGTGGATTATATCAGGCTGAACCTGACCTACAACAACGCCAGCGTTGACATCAGGGACCTGAAAGTGTCGTTGGATCCGCCCGTCCCGGAGCCTGCTCTCTTAACGCTCGCGCTGCTTTTGGGCTGTTTCGCTTTCAGAAAAATAAGATGATAACAAACATAAGGCAAATATAATGAAAAAACTTGCTCTCTTTACCGCACTCGTTTCCCTCTCCCTTATCGCCGACCCCGGCGAGATCAGGCTGATCAAGGCGACCATCGACCCTTCCTCGCCAACCGTTAGCAGCCTGCGATCTCCGGTTTGCTCGCCCACGCAGGACGGCACGCGCTTCTACATCGTACAGCCTGAAAAGAACTTCACGCCCGAGGAACGCGCCGAAGCGGAATCGTGCGGCGTGATCTTTAGGGGCAACATTCCGCCCAATGCTTACACTGTGGAAGCCAAGGAAAGCGGGATCGAGGCTTTGAAGCGGCGCTTTTCCATCCTTTACGCCGGAGAGTATCTCCCGGAATACAAGCTGCTCTATCCGGGCGCCGATGAGGAAAGCCTCAACGCCAACGGCGAGGAGACCTATCATCCCGTCCAGGTCGGCACTGTCAAGAAAGAATATCTTCCGGCCATAGAAGAAGCCCTTGAATCAGTCGGCGCCAAAGAGATCGAACCCCTTTTCGGGACCCTGGAGCCCTGTCTGAAAGCGCTCCTGACCAATTCCCAGGCCTACGAGATCGCCAGAAGGGGAGACGTCGCCTTCATTGAACCCTACGCCCCCGAAGAGATCTGCAACGACGTTTCGCGCTCGGAATTTTTGTGCAACGTTGACGACCTCCAGCTGGAAGGCTACACCGGCAAAGGGCAGATGGTCTGCATCCAGGACACCGGGCTCGACAACGGCGACCCCGAAAACATCCACCCGGACTTCAAAGGCAAAATCATAAAAGGCCGCGGCACCGCCGGCATCGCCAGGGAAAGAGGCACCTATGACGACTGGTCCGACGCGGGCAACCACGGCACGCACGTTTGCGGCTCAGCCACCGGCAACGGAGCTGCCAGCGACGGACAATACCGCGGCATGGCCTGCGACGCCGACATCTTCTGCCTGTGCGCCGGCCTTAGGAGCGGCTACATCAGTTCCGGCACGGAGGAAGACCTTCAGAACACCTACAACGAAGGCGCCCGTGTCATGAACAACAGCTGGGGCAGCAACAGCGACGGCTACTATGGGAGCGGCGCGCGCCTTTACGACCAGATCATCTGGAACAACAAGGACTACACCATCTGCTTCTCGAGCGGCAACGGCAACAAGAAGATCGATCTGCCCACGCAGAGCGCCATCATGTACGATTCCGCCGCCAAGAACATCATCACGGTGGGCGGTTCCGAAAACTGGCGTCCCAAGCTCGCCACCGAGTGCGAGCCTTACGACGGCGTGCACCAGGGCATCGCGGACTTCAGCGCCAGGGGACCCTGCGAGGACGGCCGTATCAAACCGGACATCATCGCCCCGGCGACCGGCGTCTATTCCACTTTGGCGAGCGCTGACAAGACTTCCACCAGAGCGCAGTACTACACCTACATGGGCGGAACAAGCATGGCTTCTCCCATCGCCGCCGGCTGCGCGGCTGTCGTCAGGGATTATCTGACCAACAACAGGGGAGTGGAATCTCCTTCCGCCGCGCTGGTCAAATGCGTCATGTGCGTCGGCGCCAAGACGCTCTTCCCCGGCCAGTACTACCATTTCATGGAGATCCCCAACGAGAGGCCGAACAACGTGGAAGGGCACGGGCACGTGAACGTGAAAGAAAGCCTTGAGCCTACGGACGGCAAAATGTCCTTCGTCGAAATGAGTTTTAGCGCCACCGGCAAGGCGGTGACGAACTACTTCGACAAACCGGCCGGCTGCGAACTGATCGTAGGCCTTTGCTGGACCGACTATCCCGGCACCTGGGGCGCTGAAAAGGCCCTCGTCAACGACCTCGATCTTACCGTCGTCGATACTGACGGAGTAGAACACACGTTAAACGACCATGTGAACAACATTGAAGTCTTAAGGCTCGGCAGTTGTTCCGCCGGACGCTACGGCGTGATCGTCAAAGCAAACAACATCATGGAAGGCGTTCAGCCCTGCGCCGTGGTCTTTTCTTACGGCAAAGGATGGAAGGTCGGTTCCCTCGCCTTCACGGATGAACCTTATTTTCCGCTGAAAGAAACGACCTGCGCTCTCAGCCTGACGAATACTGTGCCGAACAGTTACATCGGCTACAGGGCCGAGATAATCGACGATCCGGAAAACATCTTCACGCTTTCCAAAGCGGAAGGAAAATTCTATGGCTCCGAAACGCTCACTCTGACCGCCGACCTTTCCAAAGCCAATTCAAAGAGACCTTACTGCATCGTCAAAATAAACGCCCAGGCCGCCGGCTGCCTCGTGAGAAAGATCTCTCTGGCCAATGGCTCCGACGAGGAAGGCTACACGCTCTATAAGGAAGATTTCACGCAAGGGACCATAAAAGACGTTCTGGAACAGGACGCGGCGCTCTCCGCCACCTCCGAAGTATCCTTCAAGCTGAAGACCGTTTCCCCGGATTATTTCGACCTTGTGAAGAGCGAGGATTTCGAAAGCTACGAGGCGGACGAATCCATCATCGGCAAAGGCGGCTGGACCGTCGGATACGGCCCCTCCACCAACGGCAGCTCCATTGTGCGCGCCGAAATAAAAGACGGTTTGACCAACAAGTATCTTGAGGTCAGGTATCTCACCGGCAATTACGCCCCGCACCTGAAGATCCAGGGCATCAAGAGCAAGTGGACGGACGCCCACGCCCACGGCTACTTCTTTGTCACGGCCAGGGTGAAGCTCTCCGGCAGGGGAGACAAGACCTTCTCCTTCTTCACGCCGGACATCGCGGAAGGCGTCTTCAAGCGCAAGGGCACCGGGTTTATTTTCGATTCCGATGGCAAGGACGAGGAAGGCAACAAATTCAGGTCCAGGGGCTATCTCCCGGACGGCGAATGGACGGATCTGGAGATGCTCATAGAAGCCGACGCCGTGAAAGTGAACGGCGCGAACCGCCACGTTTTGAGAAGGCTGAAGTTCGCGGGCGTCGAGGAAGACTGCTACGGCGTTTTTAGCAAGGGCGGCAGCGACGACTACTTCTCGGTGCTGCGCTTCTTCCAGTGGGGCGAAGGCGAATTCTGCGTGGACGACATAAAAGTCGAGCGCTACGTCACGGAAAACCCCATCGAAAAACTGGCATCGCTTTCGAACATCGAGACGGCAGCCCATTCCGATCCCGATGCGGACGGGCTTTTCGCGAGGATAAGGATGCCGGGCGGTCTGCAGGACAAGTTTGACCTGCAGTTCAACATTGATTTCCTGCTCGACAACAAGGCCTCGAAATTCGTGCTGGGCCAGGACAGCGCCGACCGCCAGTTCCAAAGCGAATTCATAAACGAGGGCGGCGATTTCAAACTCCAGTTGAGCGACTACGTGGAGAATCCGCATCTTGTTTCGACCGAGTTCGCCACCAACGCTTTCATAAGCTACGGTTACAAGGTCAACACCGCGACCGGTAACAAGATATTGCGCAGACTCTTTGTCGACGGCGACAAAATGTCCGTGGATGGAGCGCTGACCGGCTCCCAGATCAAGCCTAGCACTGCCGTCGATTCCGTGAGGCTGTATCTGCCCAAGGGGCTTGGCGAGGCGCTGATCAAGAGCTTGGAAGTCAAGCTCATGCCTCTTGAGAAAGCCTCCCTGGGCGTCGCGCCCAGGCCTTTCAGGATAGGGGAGCTGGAGACGGAATGGATCCTCACCAACGCGGCTCCTTCCGAAACGATCAACTATACCGCCAGCATAACTTCCGGTTCCGACATATTCGAAGTCGTGCCAGACAACGGTTCCTTCACTGACAGGGCCTCCCTCTTCATCCGCTGCAAGGATGAGTCGACCGTCTTCGGCAAAGACCTTGGCGTCGTTACGATCGACGCCGGCGAGGCCGGAACCATAACGAAGAGGTTCATCCGCCCCCGCGGCAACGAGCATGACGGCTACCTTCTCTATTCCGACGATTTTAAAAACAGCGTGGACGAGGAGCTCGACGTTACCGACAGCTCCTGGAGCCAGCGTGAAGACCTCTCCGTCAAGGTCGAGAGCGACGGCAGCAGCGCTTACCTCCGCTTCGCCAGGAACAAATCCTCCGTTTTGCCCAACCAGGACCAGGGCGCCTTCGTCTTCATCGGCGCGCCGCTCGGACACAGCACCAACCTGAATTTCCGCGTGAAGTGCAAGCTGCGTTTCCCGGAGGAGTACAACGGCTACTTCTACCTGACCCAGAACGAGGACCAGCGCCAGTTCCAGAGCTCTTTCTCCGCCGTCACCTCGAGCGGGCAGAAGATGATCAAGCTCGCTTTGACCGACTACACGAGGAACACCGGCCTCTTCACCAAGAACGCTCCCAGGGGCGGCTGGATCGTCTACGACTACGAGCTCAACGCCCTGCCCAGCTACAAGAAGCTCGAGGAGATCACCTTCTACGACACCACCAAAGTGGAAGGCTACAAGATAGGCGGCACGAAAGTCCAGCCTTCCGACCAGATCGATTTCCTCCGTCTCAACCTTACGGGCAGCTCGGCCTTCGTCGACGTCAAAGACCTGGTCGTGACGCTGGAAAATCCCGTCCCCGAACCGGCTTTGCTAGCCATAACGGCGGCGCTAGCGCTGCTTCTCATAAGAAAAAGGAACTGATTTGGCCAAAGTCCTTGAATTGAAAAGCCTCACCTTCGTGAGGCACGCCTACGCCGTGAGCGCTGCCGATTTCTACGGCAGCGATCACGACAGGCCGCTCACGGATAAGGGCGTCGCGGCGGCGAAAGAGCTTTCAAAAGAGCTCGCGAAGACCGTTCCGCCGCCCGACGTCGTCTTGGTCAGCGACGCCGTAAGGGCCCTTGAAACGCTGAAGCAATTGAAAGACCTGATCGGCGAGGAGACGGAAATAAAGGAAATGAAAGAGCTTTACGACTGCTCGGCCGGCCAGCTTTACAACATCATAACTGAGAATCAGAAAGCGGGCGGGCACATGCTTGTAATAGGCCACAATCCGGCCGTTTCCCAGCTTTACTCCATGCTTTCGGGAGAATACACCGCTCTTTCTCCCGCCCAATCCCGCACCCTCATACTGGAAGAAGCCTAGAAGCGGCCGTTTTTGCTATAATAACTTAATTAACATAAGTTTATAGCGATCTATGGCGAAACTTCTGAAAATCCTCCTTTTGCTTTTCATGGCGCTTTCGCTTTGTTCCTGCGGCAGGAACAGAGCAGTGGCGGCGCGCCTCGTCGAGGAGTCCCAAAATTTGAGGGACGAGGGAATGATAGATCAGGCTAAGGAAAAACTGCTCCAGGCCAGCTACCTCGCGCCGAACCTTCCGGAAGTTTACCTTGAGCTCGGCATCCTTATGGACGAGTATTACCGCGACACCAAGGAAGCCGTCCCGTATTACGAGAAATTCCTCTCGCTCTCCGACAATCCGGAAATGAAAGCGAAAGTCGTTTCCTGGCTTGAGGACGCGAAGAAGGGGATGGCGCTGCCTTTCGAACAGGTGAACGAACTGAGCCCGGAAGCAAGGGAGCTTCTCGACAAGAGGACCGAGCAGTTCGAAGCTCTGCGCCGCCAGCTTATCGACCGCTATGAAAGCGAACTGGCCAAACTGAGGGAAGGCGCCTCCACCGTCGTCGTGACAGTTGCCGAAGCGGAAACTAAGGAAACGCCCGCCGCGCCCACCGAGACCAAGCCTGAAGCGAAACAGGAAACCGCTTCCGAAACGAAACCATTAGTCGCCGCGGTTGAAAACAAAGCGGAAGAGCCCAAACCCTCCAAAGCCGAACTGAAGAAGCTGGAGGAGGAGAGGAAAAAGGAAGCCGCCCGCCTTGCCAAAGAGAAGAAGGAAAGGGAAGAGAAGATCGACGCTTTCGTGAAGAACATCGTCAAGGCCGGTGCGGACGCCGCGGAAACGACCGTCATCACCGCCAAAGAACTGCCGAAAGTTCCGGAATCCCAGGCGAAGATCGAGCTTGAACTGACGGAAGAGGACAAAGAGCCGGAGCAGCCCGAGACAGCCGCGGTCGCCAAAACGGAAGCGCCTCCAGAAAAGAAAGAGGAGCAGGAACCCCCCAAGGAAAAGGAGCCCAGGATCCACATCGTCGGCCAGGGCGACAATTTGGGAAACATCTCGAGAAAGTATTACGGCGAATTCAAGCGCTGGAAAGACATAGCCGAAGCTAACAAAGACATCCTGCCTGATCCCAACAAGCTCAAGATCGGCATGAAACTGGTGATCCCTGAATAATGGCGATCTTTTGGCACAGCGTGGAAACGGTATTGATCCTGTTCCTCATGGGAGCGGCCGGATACTGGCTTGCCAAAAGGGAGATACTTGATTCCGGAACGCGCCACAAGCTGAGCAGGGTGTTGGTTGAGATCTTTCTGCCGTCCCTTATAGTGGCGCAGCTTCTGCCCGCGGCCTCGGGGTCTGATTGGAAGAGCTTGTGGATCGTCCCGGTGATGGCTTTTTTCAATCTCGCCCTGGGAATGGTACTGGGCGCCTTGACAGCCCGCACCGCGAAAATGAAAGATTTGACGAGCCCCAGCATGGCCGCCATGGCTTTCACCAACACCGGATACGTGCCCATAGGTCTTGTCGTGGCGCTTTCCCTTTCCCGCGCCTTTTCGAGCCTGGGGTACAATGATATCAGCCGCGGGACCGGGATAGTGGCGCTTTACCTGGTGATCTTTTCCCCCTTGCTCTGGCTTATCGGCTACAATCTGATCGCCTTTTCGTCCCTTCGCGAGATGAACCTGAAAAAATGCCTGACGCCGCCGCTCATAACGGCTTTCGTCACGCTTGTTTTTGCCTTCACCCCTCTGCACAAACTCTTCATCAGCCCGGGCGCGCCCTTGCAGTTCATCTTCGCCGCGGCCAGCATGTTCGGCGACGCCACCGCGCCCTGCGCGCTTCTGCTTCTGGGCGCCAACCTTGCCAGTTCCGAGGACCGCGAGAAGATCCCGGCTGTCTTTCTTTTTCATTTTTCTTTCGCCAAGTATGTCGTCGCTCCTTTGCTTTCGGCGCTCTTTTTTATGCTTATCACGAAGGCCGTGTCCCTTGAAGTGACGCCTGTCACGGCTTTGATAATCCTTTTGGAAGGCGCCATGCCTCCCGGGCTGAACCTCATCATAATCTGCCAGAACACCAGAAAGCACCTTGCTTTCATGACGTCGCTGCTCTTCTGGAATTATCTGATCGCCCTCCCGTTTTTGATAATTTGGCTCTACGCGGCCTACTACCTTATAAACAACTCCCGATTCATATAACCAATGAAAAAGCTCCTTTTCCTCATCCTTGTTTGCGCTGCTTTTGTCAGCGCCGGCCCCGGACCCATTCATCTTCTTAAGGCGACCATCGACCCCTCGCAGCCCAGCGTTTCCGCAATTAGCGAAAACGTTCCCGAGACGGTCGACGGCACGGCTCTCTACCTTGCCGCGCCGATGGTGAACTTCACGCCCGAAGAGCTCGCCGAACTGCCGAGTCTCGGCGTGCGCGTCGACGGCTTCGTCTTCCCGAACGCCTACATCATCGAAGTGAAGAAAGCGAAGCTCAACGACCTGAAGGCGCGCTTTGATTTTTCTTACCTCGGGCCGTACCTGCCGGAATACAAGCTGACCTTCCCGGACAGCGTGGCCGCTGAGGGCGAAGAGAAGCCCTTCCAGGTCCTGATCGGCGCCCTGAAAGCTGATTACAGGGAAAAGATCGTCGAGAAACTGGAAGCGTTTGGAATTTACGATCACGAACTGACGACGGGCAATTTCGAACCGGGCGTCATCGCCTACGTGACCAATGGCCAGGCCAAGGAATTGGCGGAGATGCCGGAAGTCCGCTTCATCGAGGAATACGAGATCCCTATGCCGGAGTGCAACGACGTCAGGTCGGAGCCGATGGCCAACGTCGACTATCTCCATCTGGAAGGCTACCGCGGCGAAGGTCAGATGATCTGCATTCAGGACACCGGGCTTGACAACGGCAGGATCCCCGACATGAACCCGGACTATACGAGCAATGACAGGCTGATCATCGGCCGCTGCACCACCTCCGTCGCCAACCAGAGGGGCACTTACGACGACTGGAGCGACGCCGGCAGCCACGGCAGCCACGTGACCGGCTGCGCCCTTGGCAACGGAAAAATGAGCGACGGGCTTTACCGCGGCATGGCGCCCTTGGCCAGCCTGTATGTTCTCTGCGCCGGCTCCAACGGCGGCGGCATATTGTCCGGCAACGACGAGGACTACGAGATCATGTACCAGGCCGGCGCCCGCATCATGAACTGCAGCTTCGGCAGTGGACGCGGCGGACGCTACTATTCCAGCGCGCGCAACGACGACAGGCTGATGTGGGAGCATAACGACTTTTTGATCTGCCATTCCGCAGGCAACTACAACGACTGCCCGGAAGATCCGACTTCCCAGCTCAACGACCAGTCGGCCGCCAAGAGCACCATCGTCGTGGGCGCCTCTGAAAAGAAAGGCTATTACGACGGCGTGCACCAGGGATTGGCGGGCTACTCCAGCCGCGGCCCCTGCGCCGACGGGCGCATGAAGCCGGACGTGGTCATTCCGGGCTCCGGCATCATGGCCGCCGGCTACGGCGGACAGCAGAGCGCGGTGAGAGACCAGTATTATTACGGCGCCGGCGGCACCTCCATGAGCTCGCCCCTGGCGGCCGGCTGCTGCGCCATCATCAGAGAATACCTTGAAAAAGACAGGGGCGTCGAGAAGCCGCACGGCTCTTTGACCAAAGCGATCCTGATCGCCGGCTGCCGCACGCTCTACCCCGGCCAGTATCCCGATTTCGACGAAGTGGCGAATTTCAGGCCCAACTACATGGAAGGCCACGGACACGTCAACTTAAGGGAAAGCCTAATTCCGGAAAACGGCAAGATGGATTTCTTCGAATGCTCGCTGAGAAGAAACGGCGACGCCGCCACCAATGTTTTTGAAAAACCGGCCGACTGCGACTTGACGGTCGCCCTGGCCTGGAGCGACTATCCCGGAACCAGCGGCGCCGAGAAGGCCATCGTCAACGACCTCGACCTTTACGTCGTTTCGCCGAACGGCACCGTTTACAACCGCGACAATCACCTGGACACCACCGAAATACTGCATCTCGGAAATAGCGAAGCCGGCTCCTACAAAGTGATCGTCAAGGCCACCACCTTGATGAACGGGCCGCAGATCGCCAGCGTCGCCTTCACCTACGGCACGAGCCAAAGGAACCCCGAGCTCGCGCTCGCGAATGAACCGCAGTTCGAGATGGGCAAGACCAGCTGCGAGATAGTTCTCACAAACCTGCAGGAGAACTGCAAGCTGGAGTTCACGGCCTCCTTCAACAAAAATTTCGAGAAAGTCTTCTCCTTCAGCGAGACTTCCGGCAGCTTTGAGAAGACGAAGACCATAGTGCTGACGGCCGACCTTAGCAGGGCCACCAGCTCGTACCCCGTCTGCGAATTCATGATCAACGGCGGCCAGGGCGGCTCGGTCGTGAGAACGATCGGCGTGCCGGTCGGGGGAGAAGAAGGATACACGCTCTTTGATTCCCGCTTCCAGAGCGACGACACGGGTCCGACCGTCGAAGAGGACGTCGCCCTCAGCGAACAGGGCGGCACGATGGAAAACATAACCTTCGTGGACCCCGTATACCTCGACACGGTCTTCCAGGAAGACTTCGAGACTTACGAAGCGGATGTTTCCGTGATCGGAAAGAACGGCTGGACCTTGGCCGCCGGCATCTCCACCAACGGAACCACCATGGCCAGGTACCAGGGCGGCAACAAATATCTTGAGATCTCCCGCATCAACGCCATCTACTGCCCGCATTACAAGATCAGCGGGCTTGATTCCAAGTGGAGCGAAGCGTACCTTCACAGCTACCTCAAGATCAGCTTCAAGGCCAAGGTCTGGGGCACCGCCGACAAATCCTTCTCGCTTTGGACTCCGACGGTCGGCGAGCTCTTCTTCACCAAGTACGGCCGCAAATATGTCATCCGTTCCGGCTCCACCGAGGGCAGCCATCCCCAGTACCGCACCAAGAACAGGCTCGTCGAGAACGAGTGGACGGATGTGGAGCTTTGGATAGAAGTCGACAACGACATGACCAAGCACACCGTAAGGAGAGTAAGGGTAGGGGATACCATCGAGGACTGCTACGGCCCGACCGGCGGCGCCGGCAACAACGACGCCTTCTCCATTCTGCGCTTCTACCAGTTCGGCAACGGCGGGTTCGCGTTCGACGACCTTAAGATCGAGCGCTACTATTCCAACGAAGGCAAAGAGCAGGTCATGACGCTTGAAGGCGAAGCCGACCCCACGGCCTCGGAAGACGAAGCGGGCGTCTATTTCAAAGCCCGCATGCCGGAACTGCACGCCGAGGACCACGACTTCATATTCGACTCCACGCTGCGCATACAAGATGAGGGCGCCAGAGTGATAATAGGCCAGGATCCCCTCAACAGGCAGTTCCAAAGCGAGCTGCGCTGCGAGGGCGGGAAGGTCAAGCTCTACCTGACTGATCTGGCCTCGGATCCTGAAATGATAACCGACACTGTGCAGCCGGGCGAATTCTTCCGCTACGGCTTCAGGATCAACACCGACTCCGGCAAAAAGATCGTAAAGCGCGTTTTCTTCGGCGACAAGGTCTATACGCTTGACAAGCCCATAGACGGCGAAAAGGTCGTCTCCGGCGGCGCGATCGAGGACATGCGTATATTTTTGCCCCAAAACGGCAGCAAGCTTGACGTCGCGAACCTTGCCATAAGGACGGAAGAGTTCGAAACGCCGAAGCTTTTCGTCTGCTCCCGCGCTTTCAACTTGGGCGAGGAATATATGGAATGGGTCCTGACCAACAGCTACGCCAGCGCACCCATCTCCTTTACCGCCAGGATAACGGAAGGCGCCGACAAATTCAGCGTCGAGCCCGCGAGCGGAACTTTCAACGACGTCTGCGTCCTTAGGATCACCGGCCCCGACAACAGGGCGAGGGCGACCTACCTCTGGGGCGCGCTGGAAATAGACGCCGGTCCCGCCGGGAAGAAGACCCTGCGCTTCGGCTGCCCCTCCGGCTGCGACGAAAACGGCTACGTCCTCTACAAGTCCGATTTCGACAGTTACCCGGAAGGAACCGCGATGGATGACGTCGAGGCGAACTGGAAATGCGAGACCAGCACGACGGCCGAGTCCGGCCTCTACAAGGGCAGGAGCTTTGTTAGGGTGACGAAGGCCCGCAACTCAAGCCTGCCCACCACCGAGCAGGGCGCCTTCTGCCAGGTCGGGCTTCCCGAGGGCGTAATAGACGACCTGCCTCTGACGATAACCTGCCAGCTCAGGTTCCCGGAAGAGTTCAAGGGATATTTCTACTACACCCAGGATGAGCCTCACAGGCAGTTCCAGAGCGCCTTCACGACGACTTCCTCGGGCGGGCAGAAGTTCATCAAGGTGACGCTCACGGATTATCTGAGGAACACCGGTCTCTTCACCAACAAGACCAACGTTGATTCTTTCTTCGACTACTCTTTCGAGATCTCCTTCACCAACAGCGTGAAGTATCTCGACACCATCACCTTCGCCGATGTCACGAAAGAGGAGGGCCGCAAGATCACCGGAACCAAGATCAGTTCTTCCGACGGGATCGATTCCCTCTGCTTCAGGCTGACTTACGACGGCACTTACGTGGACGTAAGGGATCTGACTGTCTCCATTGGCCCGTACGTTCCCGAACCGGGAACGCTTGTCATGTTCCTGGCGCTTCTCGGGATTCCTTGCCTGAGAAAGTATCTTTTGATATAATCTCCGAAGTTTTTTATTTAAATTATTCTCATTTAGGGGAAATATATGGCCGAACAACTCAACGAGTTCTTAGAAAAGATCCAGAAGGAAGCCGTGGGCAAAGCCGCGGAGCAAGCTGAGCAGAAACTGGCGCAAGCCAAAGCGGAGGCGGACAAGATCGTTTCCGACGCTAGGGCCGAAGCCGAAAGGATAATCGCCGAGGCGGAAGCCAAGGCGAAACAGTTCGCGGAAAACGGCGAGAAGACGCTGCGCTTCGCCTCCAGGGACGTCCTTACCTACACGCGCCAGGAACTTGAGAACCTTCTCAGGAAGGTCTTCGCGGAAAAGTCCGCCGAGATCCTTAAACTGGAAGACATCAAGCCGATCATTCTGAAACTGGCCGCCAACTGCGAAGGCGACGCCGTCATAGAAGTGCCGGAAGGCAGCGACGTCGAGAAACTGCAGAAGTATTTCATGGGCGAACTGGCCGGCAAGGCCAAAGGCGGCGTCAAGGTCTGCCCCGTCAAGGGATTGAAAGCCGGCGCGTCCGTCGTCTCAGTGAACGGCGACCTTAAGATCGAACTTACCGACGAGACTATCGTGGAGCTTCTCTCTTCGCAGCTCTCGCCTAAACTCGCCGCGGTCCTGAGAGACTAAAAGATGAGCAATTACTACACTTTCGTCTGTTCGCTTCCGTACCTGAATTTCGAGGGCGAACCTCCCATGTCGCCGGACGAATTCATCGAGAGGGCCTCGGTCTGGCTTTCGGAAGAGGATCTGAAAGCGCTGAAGGATCCCTGCGCCGAAAAGGGCGTGGCCGCGGAATGGGCCCTCTTCGAGAGGTCCTTTAGAAGCGCGGTGGCCCAGGTTAGGGCCGCCAAGCTCGGGAAGGAATTCCAGCCAGATCGGCTTAGGACCGACATCGTGGACGGCGCGACAAGGCAGGGGATAGCCGAACTCTACAAGACCGGCGAGCCCTTGAAGATCGAAAGGGGTCTGGACCTCATCTGCTTTTCGCGTCTTGACGAAATGAGCGCCGGGCACTTCTTCGATTACGTAAACGTCTTCTGCTACTACAAGAAGCTTACGATCCTTTGGCGCTGGAAATGCCTCGACGACTTGAAGGGTCAGGAAGTGCTTAAGAATTCATGCATGGTAAAAAGTTAAAATAGGAGATATAGATGGCTGTATCAGTTGGACGAGTTGCTGGCGTCAACAGCAACATCATCACCGTCAAATTCGCTGACAAGGTGATCCAGAACGAGGTGGCTTACGCCGTGGTTGGCGACAAGCGCCTGAAGTCTGAAGTTATCAGGATCCGAGGCGAATACGCCGACCTCCAGGTCTACGAGGACACCCGCGGACTGAAGCAGGGCGACGCTGTCGAATTCACGGGCGAACTGTTGAGCGCCGAGCTTGGTCCGGGCCTTTTGAGCCGGACCTACGACGGGCTGCAGAACCCGCTTAACGATCTGGCCGCCGAGTGCGGAAACTTCCTGCAGCGCGGAAAATATTTGCCCGCCCTCGACATGCAGAAGACCTGGGAATTCACCCCGACTGCCAAGGTTGGCGACGAGGTCGAGGCCGGCCACTGGCTGGGCTTCGTCCCGGAAGGCATCTTCAAGCATCAAATCATGGTGCCCCTGAAACTGAGGGGCGCCTGGAAAGTGAAATACATCGCCCCCAAGGGCAATTACACCGTGACTGAAAAGATCGCGGAAGTGGAATCATTAGAGGACGGCACGGTGGAAGTTGTCGCCATGCGCCAGGAATGGCCGGTGAAATTGGCCATCAACGCCTACGCGGAAAGAATGCGCCCCCTGGAGCCGATGGTCACCCAGACGCGCATAATAGACACTTTCTTCCCTATAAGCAGAGGCGGAACGTACTGCATCCCCGGGCCGTTTGGCGCCGGCAAGACGGTCCTGCAGCAGGTCACGAGCCGCAACGCCGACGTTGACATCGTTATCCTGGCGGCCTGCGGCGAACGCGCCGGCGAAGTCGTGGAAACGCTCCGCGAGTTCCCGGAACTCACCGACCCGAGGACGGGACGCTCGCTGATGGAACGAACCATCATCATCTGCAACACAAGTTCCATGCCGGTGGCGGCCCGCGAAGCTTCCGTTTACACGGCGGTGACGCTGGCCGAGTACTACCGCCAGATGGGACTGCACGTCCTTCTGCTGGCCGACTCCACTTCCCGCTGGGCCCAGGCGCTGCGCGAAGTCAGCGGCCGCTTGGAAGAGATCCCGGGCGAGGAAGCTTTCCCGGCTTACCTTGAGTCTTTGATCGCGAACTTCTACGAGAGAGCCGGCTTTGTCAAGCTTTACAACGGCGAAACGGGCTCCGTTACGATCGGCGGAACGGTCAGCCCCGCGGGCGGCAACTTCGAAGAGCCCGTCACGCAGGGGACATTGAAAGTCGTGGGCGCTTTCCACGGACTTTCCAGGGAGCGTTCCGACGCCCGCAGGTACCCCGCCATCAACCCGCTTGATAGTTGGAGCAAATACCCCAACCCTGTTTCCGAGAAAGTCCCGGAGGCCAGGGCCATATTGAGGCGCGGCAACGAAGTCAGCCAGATGATGAAAGTGGTCGGCGAAGAAGGAACGTCCATGGACGACTTCGTCCTCTTCCTGAAGTCCGAATTCCTGGACAACGCTTTCCTTCAGCAGGATTCCTTCGACGAAGTGGACGCGGCCTGCTCGCTTGAGCGCCAGCGCTACGTCTTCGAGACGATGCTCTCCATCATAAAGACGAAATTCGCCTTCGACAGCAAGGACCAGGCCCGCACCTTCTTCCTCGAACTGACCAGGGAATTCAAGAACTGGAACATTTCCCCGTGGGGAAGCGAGAAGTGCAAAGAGGCTGAAGAGCTTCTTTTGAAACACGTCGCGGAGCGCAGAGCGTAAGGAGAAACCGATATGCAGACTATACACACCAGAGTTTTACAGATAGCAGGCAGCGTTATTACGGTCTCCGCCACGGGCGTAGGCTACAACGAACTAGCGGAAGTGACGAGCAGACGCGGCACCTCGCTTGCCCAGGTCATCAAGATCGCCGGCGACCTCGTATCCTTGCAGGTCTTCGCGGGCGCCCGCGGCATCGCCACCAACGATGAAGTGCGCTTTTTGGGCCGCAACATGCAGGTCAGTTTCAGCGACGACCTCTTAGGCCGCGTCTTCAACGGCAGCGGACAGCCCCGCGACAGGGGCCCCGCCCTCCAGGGCAAGGCTGTCGACATCGGCGGCCCGTCCGTCAACCCCGCCAGGCGCATCATCCCGCGCCACATGGTCCGTACCGGTATCCCGATGATCGACGTCTTCAACACGCTCGTCGAATCCCAGAAGCTGCCGATCTTCTCCATAGCCGGCGAACCTTACAACGAACTTTTGGCCCGCATCGCCATGCAGGCGGAAGTCGACATCATCGTCTTCGGCGGCATGGGTCTCAAGCACGACGACTACCTCTTCTTCCGCGACACCTTCGAGGAGCGCGGCGCCCTTGTCAGGACGGTCATGTTCGTGCATACGGCCGCCGACCCCATAGTGGAATGCCAGATGGTGCCTGACATGTGCCTGGCCACCGCCGAGCAGTTCGCCGTGGCCGGCAAGCGCGTCCTGGTCCTTCTCACCGACATGACGAACTTCGCGGACGCCATGAAAGAGATCGCCATCACCATGGAACAGGTGCCGGCCAACAGAGGTTACCCCGGCGACCTTTATTCCCAGCTCGCGAGCCGTTATGAAAAGGCTGTGGACTTCGAGGACGCCGGTTCCATCACCATCCTTGCCGTCACGACCATGCCGGGCGACGACGTCACGCACCCCGTCCCGGACAACACCGGCTACATTACGGAAGGCCAGTTCTACCTTAAGAACGGCCGCATCGAGCCCTTCGGCTCCCTGTCCCGTCTGAAACAGCAGGTCAACAACAAGACTCGCGACGACCACCGCGCCATCATGAACACCATGATCCAGCTCTACGCCCAGTGCCGCGAGACTCAGGAGAAACAGTCCATGGGCTTCCTTATGAGCGCCTGGGACATGAAGCTTCTGAAGTACGGAAAGCTTTTCGAGGACAAGCTCATGGATCTATCCGTGAACATTCCTCTGGAAGGCGCCCTTGACCTCTGCTGGCAGATCCTGGGCGAATGTTTCGAAAAGACCGAGATCAGCATTAAACCGGAACTCATAGCCAAGTACTGGCCCGCTAAATAAAAATGGCCAAGCTTAAATTTTCCAAATCAGCCCTCAAAAGCGAACGCGACGCGCTTAGCCGCTACCGCCGCTTCCTGCCTACGCTCGAACTGAAAAAAGAGCAGCTGGTGGCGGAAGTTAGGCGCATCGAGAAAGAGCAGGCTGACATAGTGAAACGCGAGAAAGAAGTGAAAAGCGGCCTTGGCAAGTGGACTCTGCTCTTTAGTGAGCCGGTCGACCTTGAGAAGCTCGTTTCGATAAAGGCCGTGAAGACGAAAAGCGGCAACATCGCCGGCGTTCCCATCCCGATCTACGAGGAGACGGAATTCGAGCTAGGGGACTACGACCTTACGACGACTCCCGCCTGGGTCGACTATGGCATCGCGGCCGTGAAGGAGCTCAGTTCGCTTCAGAACCAGCGCGCCGTATTGAGCGAGCAGCAGCGCCTCATCAACGCCGAGATGCGCGTGACCGTCCAAAGGATCAACCTTTTCGACAAGGTCAAGATCCCCGAATGCAGATCTAACATCAGGAAGATCCAGATCTTCATCGGCGACCAGCAGGCCAGCGCCGTCGTGAGAGGCAAAATAGCCAAAAGGAAAAGCACGGAGAAAGGAGGACTGACGGCATGATAGTCGATATGCAAAAAGTCGCGGTCCTTTCCGTCGCTTCCGGCGAAGCGGCGCTCCTAAAGCAGCTGAGGGAGCTGGGTGTTCTGCACATCACGCAGAAAGAGAAGCCCGAGCGCCGCTCCAAGGATTCCGTCTCCGACAGGATCAAGGCCGCGCAGAGCGTTATTAACACTTTGATGAACTGCCCGAAGGGCGGCCGCGTTCCCGAAATCACTCCCGAAGAGACCATAAGGAAGGTCCAGGAGCTCACCGCTTCCATTTCCGCCGATACGGAAAACGCGCAGAAACTCACTAACCAGCTCGAGCTGCTTTCCGCCTGGGGCGATTTCGACCCCAACGTCATCCGCGAGCTCAGGAAGAGCGGCGTAATAGTGAAACTCTATTCCTGCCAGGAAGAGCAGGAGCCCGAAGCGCCCTACGGCGTCATTAAGCAGGTGATCGCCAAAGCGAAAGGCCAAGTCTACTTCGCCCTTTGCGGAAGGGAAGACTTCAATCTGGAACTCCAGGAAGTCTCCCTGCCCGAGAAGTCGACCAAAGAGCTGAAGCTGGAACGCGAAGGCCTCTTGAGAAGAGCCGAAGAAAGCACGAAAGAGTTGAACAGCCTGAGAGGCGCCGTTCCCGCCCTGGAAGAATATCTGAAGAGACTGGATAGGGAATACGCCTACGCCTGCGCCTTCGATTCCGTGACGGTCGACGGAAAGATCGTCTACCTTGAAGGCTTCGTGCCCGAACCAGAGATGGGAAAACTGATAGAGACCGCGAAAGCGGAGGGCTGGGGACTCTGGTACGAGAAGGCCGACCGCAACGATCCCTCCGTTCCGACGCTCCTCGACCTGCCCGGCTGGCTGAAGCCTGTGAAAGTCGTCTTCGACTTCATCGACGCCATGCCCGGCTACAACGAGTGCGACGTCAGCCTTCCCGTCATGATCTACTTCACGCTCTTCTTCTCTATCATCGTGGGCGACGCGGGCTACGGCCTCATCTATCTCATCGCCTCGATAATCCTGAAGTTGAAAGTGAAGGCCAAGGCGGCCCAGCCCGCCATCATCTTCCTTATCATCCTCTCCTGCGGGACCGTTGTCTGGGGCCTTCTGAACGGCGCCTTCTTCGGCATCGCCAAAGACAGTCTGCCGCCCTTTTTGCAGGGGCTGCCCTGTTTGAGAGGGGAGAAGTCGATGGCCTGCGTCCAGTGGTTCTGCTTCGCCATCGCGCTGACGCACTTGGCGGGCGCCAGGATCTGGCGCGCCATCATCGCTGGCTCCGTTAGGGAAGCGTTGGGCAACTTGGGCTGGATGTTCTTCATCACCTGCAACTTCTTCGCCATCGTGACGATGATCGTAGGGGACACCTTCCCTTTTGTCGAGCATACTAGTGTGCAGTCCTTCCCGGTCTGGTGCTACGTCGGCGGCGTGATCGGCGCCGTTTTGATCCTTCTTTTCAGCGTCAACTGGGGATCAATAGGCGACGTCCTTTACACGCCCTTCAACTTCATCAACAGTTTCGTGGACGTCCTTTCTTACATCCGCCTTTTCGCGGTGGGACTTTCCGGAACTTACATCGCCACCTGCTTCAACTCTATGGGCGCGATGCTCTACGAGGGGCAGACGGGCTGGAAGCTCATCGTCTTCGGGATTTGCGGGGCGCTGGTCATAGTAATAGGCCACGTCCTCAACATCGCCCTGGGAATGATGAGCGTCCTGGTGCACGGGCTGAGGCTCAACACGTTGGAATTCAGCAACCATATGCAGATAAACTGGGAGGGCAAGGCCTACAAGCCCTTCGGTGGATCAATAGAAAACAATTAATCAAAGGAGAATAAATATGAACGAATTTCTGCAAACCGCTCTGATGTACGCTGGCGCTCTCTGCGCCGTTGGCTTCGCCGGAATGGGCTCCGCCCTTGGCACCGGCTGCGCCGGCAGCGGCGCCGTTGGCGCCTGGAAGCGCAGCTACATGCAAAACAAACCCGCATCCTTCCAGCTGACGGTCTTCGCCGGCGCGCCCCTTTCCCAGACCATTTACGGCATGATCATCATGTTCGTCATCATGGGCGGGCAGGCTCAGTATTACCCGACCTATCTTGCCATCGGCATCGTCGGCGGCATCGCCATCGGCCTTTCCGCCTGGATGCAGGGCAAGGCTGCCGCGGGCGCCTGCGACGCTTTCGGCGAGACCGGCAAGGGCTTCGTGAACTACCTGCTGGCTCTGGGCATCATCGAGACCGTGGCCATCTTCATCATGGCCTTCTCTTTGATCCTCATTTCCAAGCTCCCGTCCTTCTAATATTGGAGCGCCGCGGAAACGCGGCGCTTTTTTTCAGTCATGTACTTTCTCAAAGCGGAAGAGATAAGGTCACTTGACAATGATGCGATAGCGCAGGGCACTCCCGGCCTCGTCCTCATGGAGAGGGCGGGGTACGCGGCCTTCAGGTTGCTTACGGACGTCTTCGCGCCGACTTCAAAGCGTTTCCTAATCTTAGGCGGCTGCGGCAACAACGGAGGCGACGCCTGGGTCGCGGCGCGCTACCTTATCCAAGCCGGGCTGCACTGCGACGTTGCGCTCCTCGGAACTTACTCGAAGCTGAAAGGGGACGCGCTCACCCAGTTCCGAAGGCTTGCGACGCAGGGGATAAGGATCGCCGGCCTGAAAGACCCGAAAGAGGTCGCGGACTACCTTTCCGTCTGGCAGGGCGACGTCATCGTTGACGGCCTTACCGGCACCGGCTTCAATGGCAGCGCCAGCGCGCTCCTAGCTTCCGCGATAAGCGCCATAAACGCTCATCCCGCCAAAAAGCTCGCCCTCGACGTTCCCAGCGGCCTCTTGGCCGACAAAAGCGAGAGCAGGCTTTTCGTCAAGGCAAATTGGACCGTCGCTTTCGGGCAGGGGAAACTCGTCACCTTGACCAATAGCGACGAATACATGGGCCGCACGGAAATAATCGACATCGGCCTTCCTTCTCCCAAAAACGCGGAATCGCCTTTCTTCGCGCTTTCCCTTAAAGAAGCCAGAAAGCTTCTGCCCAAACCTCAAAACGCTTCCTACAAGCACAAAAGGGGACACCTTCTGCTTTTGGCCGGCGCTCCGAAAATGGGCGGCGCCGCGCTCCTTGCCGCCAAAGCCGCAAGCATTGGCGGCGCTGGTCTTGTCACGGCCGTCATCCCGAAGGAGCTTGAATCCGCTTTCCATTCCGCGCTGCCGCACATCCTGACGCTCCCTCTTTCGGGCAACCTTGAGGACGACCTTAACGCACTCGCTATGCTCGCGGAAAACTGCACCGCGGCGGCCGCCGGCCCGGGGCTTCCCGACGACGAATACCACGCCGCGCTTTTGAAAGCCCTGTCGGGCTCTCCCGTTAAAAAGCAAGTTTGGGACGCCGGCGCGCTCTCGATTTACGCTAGGGAACGCTTTGCGGTCCCTGAAGATCTCGAGCTTGTTTTGACGCCGCATGCAGGCGAATTCAAGCGCCTCATGGACTACGCTCCCGAACCCAACGACTTCGCCCGCAGGGAAGCCGCCTCGGACCTTTGCGAGGATCTGAACGTCACGGTCCTGCTGAAAGGGCACCATACGGTCATAAAGGCCCCTTCCGCGCTCTCTGCCGTCAATTTGACCGGCAACCCCTATCTTTCCACCGCCGGGACGGGAGACCTCCTTACGGGCCTACTAGGGGCCTTCCTGGCCCAGGGGCTTACTGGATATGATTCCGCCATGCTAGCCGCTTACTATCACGGCCTGGCCTCTGACTTCGCAGTTCCGTATGGCGGCCGCACCGCCGACGATTTTTCCGATTACCTGGGCCGCGCCCTCAGCTATGACTTCTGACTTCGACATCATAGTCATAGGCGGCGGCCACGCCGGCATAGAAGCCTCCCATATCTGCGCCATGATGGGCTTGAAGACCGCCCTTGTGACCATAAGTTTCGAAACGATCGCGCAGATGTCCTGCAACCCCGCCATCGGAGGGCTGGGCAAAACGAACCTTGCCTGCGAGGTGGACGCGCTGGGCGGCCTCATGTGCCTGGCCGCCGACAATTCCGGCTTGCAGTACCGCGTCCTCAATTTAAGCAAAGGCCCGGCCGTTAGGGCGCTCCGGGCGCAGTCGCAGCGCAGCGCTTACTCCGCCTACATGCAGACGGCCCTAAAAAACACCGAAAATCTTACGATCATAGTTGGGCTCGCGGAAGAGCTGACGACGGACAACGGCAAACTTTCCGGCGTCCTCCTGTCTGACGGGACGAAACTGACCGCCAAAAAGATCATCCTTACGGTCGGCACCTTCCTGAAAGGCTTGATGCACATCGGCAGGGAGAAAACGGAAGGCGGACGCTTGGGCGACCCTCCCGCCAAGAAACTTTCCGATTCAATGAAAAAAATGGGCCTCAACCTTGGCCGCCTGAAGACCGGAACGCCTCCCAGGCTGCTGAAGTCTTCCATCGATTTTTCAAAGACCCAGCTTCAGCCCGGCGACATAGACCCGCCCGCTTTCAGTTTCCGCCACAGGAGGCCGCCCGCGCTCGCTACGATAAATCAGCTGCCCTGCCATATCACGCATACCACCGCGGAAACGAAAAAGATCATTACCGAGAATCTCGACAAGTCCGCGCTCTACGGCGGCGAGATCACAGGCATTGGCCCCAGGTACTGCCCCTCCATAGAGGACAAGATCGTGCGCTTCAAAGACAAGGAAACGCACCACGTCTTCCTTGAGCCGGAGGGCAACGACACCGAGAGCTATTATCCCAACGGCATCTCGACCAGCCTTCCCCTGGACGTGCAGGAGGCTTTCGTGCACTCCATCCCGGGTCTTGAGAAAGCTGTTTTCCTTCATCCGGCCTACGCCATAGAATACGATTTTTCCGATCCCAGGGACCTCTTTCCCACGCTGGAATCCAAGATCGTTCCCAACCTTTACCTGGCCGGGCAGATCAACGGCACGTCCGGCTACGAGGAGGCGGCCGCGCAGGGGATAGCCGCCGGCATCAACGCCGCCGCGAGCCTAAAGGGTCTCCCGCCTTTCATCCCCGCGAGGTCAGACGGTTACTTGGGCGTCATGATCGACGACCTTGTGACGCTAGGCGTCGACGAACCGTACAGGATGTTCACCTCAAGGGCGGAATACCGCCTCATCCTGAGGGCCGATTCCGCCGTCTACCGCTTCGCCAAAACTTCCGCGGAATACGGACTCATCGACAAAACTGAGCTCGACAAAATAGCGGAAAAAGAGGAAAAAATTAATTCCGAACTGGAACGCCTCAGGGAAAAATATCACGACGGAACGCCCATGATAAGGGTCCTGGGCCGTCCGGACATCAGTAAGGAAGAAGAGGAATCGCTAAGGAAGACCCTCACACTCGAAAACTGCGACGATTCCATTTGGGAAGAGATTTTGATACGCTGTAAGTACGACGGCTACATCGTAAGAGAGGAGCGCCAGGTGGCGCGCGCCAAAAAATTCGACCGCAAAAGGATCCCGCCCGACTACGACTACAAAAACGTTCTCGGATTAAGGATAGAGGCGCTGCAGAAATTCACAGCTGTGCGCCCATTGACGGTCGGACAGGCGGCGCGCATTCCCGGCATAACTCCCGCTGACGCGGCGCTTCTGGCGGCTTACCTTGACGCCAAGGATAAGGAGAAGTAAATGTATTATTCATGGGCTGAAATTAATCTGAACGCTTTTCGCCACAATGTGGAAGCCTTGAGGAAGATGCTTCCCAAAGGCACGAAGATACTCCTGCCGCTTAAGGCCAACGCCTACGGTCACGGCCTGGAAGCGACCGCCAAGGCCGCTTTCGAATTCGGGATCGACTGGCTGGGCCTGGCGACCTGCCGCGAGGCTCTCGAGATCCGTTCCTACGTTCCCAACGCCAACATCCTTGTGCTAGGCCCTTCCGAACCGGACGACGTCAGGGTGCTTTCCATCCACAACATCACGCCGGTATTGGTCGACCTTGACAACGCCCGCGCCATGAACGAGAGCGCCCGCCACTTCGGCATGCCCTTGCAGGCGCACCTTAAAATAGACACCGGCATGGGAAGAGTCGGCTTCCGTTACGACAAGCTTGATGACATCTACGAAGCCACCAAACTGAGC
>JAGCTE010000024.1 GCA_017963805.1 bacterium
CGTTGCTGATGATGTCCTGGCCGGCGTAGGTCTTGTCGTTGACGCCGAAGACGAACATCGGGGTGGCGTCCTTAGAGGGGGCGGACATGATGACTTTCTTGGCGCCGGCGGTTATGTGGGCGCGGGCCTTTTCATCGGTCAGGAAGAGACCGGTGGATTCGATGACGACTTCGGCGCCGACTTCGTTCCACTTAAGATTGGCGGGCTCTTTCTCAGCGGTCAGACGGATCTTCTTGCCGTTGACGATGAGGTTAGTGCCTTCCACCTTGATGTCGCCGGTGAAGCGGCCGTGCACGGAATCGTAGCGCAGCATGTAAGCGAGATACTCGGGTTCCAGAAGGTCGTTGATGCCGACGATCTCAATGTCGTTAGAGAAGTTCTGGACCGCCGCGCGGAAAACCATGCGGCCGATGCGGCCGAAGCCATTGATACCAACTTTAATAGCCATAATTTTCTCCTATGGATATAGAGGTTTTAGCCCAATTGGGCAGAATTGATTGTTAAAATGTGTTGGTTATTCTAGCATAACCTCACATTCGGCGCAAGGGCCGCGCCCATCTTGCAACTCAGGAGATGGTTGACTTTGAAAAGGCAAAGTGGTATTATCTTAAGCCTAAACCTTTAAAAGGGAATAAACGTTTCCGAGCATGACGATTGTTCCGCTTTTTTGGTACGTAAAACAGAGTACTTTTCTTTATTTAACTTAAGGAAATTATGAAACAGCAAGACGTCAACAAGACCTTCGTTCTCAAACCTTCCGATGTCGATCAGAAATGGTATCTGGTCAACGCCGAAGGCCAGAACCTCGGTCGACTCGCCACTAAAGTGGCCGACATTCTGCGCGGCAAAAACAAAGCCACCTTTACGCCGAACGTGGACGGCGGCGACTATGTCGTCGTCATCAACGCTGAGAAAGTGAGCGTTACCGGCCGCAAGGCGACCGATAAGTCCTACACCAGCCACTCCGGTTACCCCGGCGGCTTCAAGCGCCGTAATTTCGCGGATGTCATCTCCTCCCATCCGGAACGTGTCATTCTGCACGCCGTGAAGGGCATGCTCCCCAAGAACAAGCTCGGATACTCCATCCTTGCCAAACTCAAAGTCTACGCCGGTCCTGAGCATCCTCACACCGCGCAGAAACCAGTTGAGATCACCCTGTAACACATCTGAAATATGAGCGAAAATATGAGCGAAAACAGCACCGTCACCCAGGAAACCGTCGAGGTTCCCGAAGTCGAAAAAACGCCCGAAGTCCAGGCCGCTCCCGTCCCTGACACCCGCGTCTTCACTTCCAGCTACTCCGCCACCGGCCGCCGCAAAAGATCAAGCGCCCGCGTGGTCCTGAAGCCCGGAAGCGGAACCATTACCGTCAACGGCCGCACCTTCGAGGAATACTTCCCCGTCGACACCACGAGGCAGCTGGTCCAGGAAGCTTTCGAAGCCGCCAAGATCATCGGCAAGTTCGACGTTGTCGCCACTGTCAGCGGCGGCGGTATTTCCGGCCAGGCCGGCGCCATCCGTCACGGCATCGCCAGAGCTTTGGCTCTGATCGACGACGCTACGCGCGCCCTCGTCAAATCCAACGGCCTCCTCACCAGGGACGCCCGCGAGAAAGAGCGCAAGAAATACGGTCAGCGCGGCGCCCGCGCCCGCTTCCAGTTCTCGAAGCGTTAAAGATACCGCCCGCTATCGGCGTATCATCCTTCGGTTTTGCGCGGGTGTAACTCAATTGGCAGAGTCACAGCCTTCCAAGCTGTTGGTTGCCGGTTCGAGTCCGGTCGCCCGCTCCACCGAAGCAAAAAAAAGAGCCGCGCAAGCGGCTCTTTTTTTATGCCCTGACATTAGGGCTTTTCAATTCTCGCGGGTCATGGTGACGTCGTAGATGTCGAGGAAACAGTTGGTGGCCTGGCCGTCGAGATAGAAGTGCAGCGCCATATTGATCGTGTCGCTCTTTATGGTCTTGCTGGAGTGCTCGGCGTGATGGACGAAGCTCAGGTCGGCGAAATCCTCGCTGATGGAGAATTCCTCGCTCCTGTCGTTCTTGGTCTGATGGAGCGTGTCCCCTCTTATCTCGTCTTCCCAATCCTGCTCGAAACGGATGCGGCCTTTGCCGCCTCTTCCCCTCGCCTTGAAGCTGACGCGGTAGTTCTTGCCGTCGTAAAGCTTGAGATGAGATTTGCACAAGCCGCCCGTGCCGCCGATGTAGCCGTCGGCGTAGGAAATATGAGCGTAATCGATGACGGCCGTCTGCCCTGTCATGCGGTCAACGATCACCGTCTCGCTCTTGATGTCGGCCACGGGCGCGGCGTTGCGGTCCCAGAGCTGTTCCTCTTTCCAGCCGGCCAAGGCCTTGTAGGGCTTGTAGGTGTCCTTGCCTTTCAGCTGCGTGGTCGGGCCGAAGGCCGGGCGCGCTTTGACGCCGATGTTGCGGGCGACGTAAAAATAGCCTTCTATATCGCTGAGCAGAAGGTCCAGAAGGCCGTCCCTGTCTATGTCGTAAAGGTAGCAGCGCGCGCCTTCTCCAACCGGCGTCGAAGAGCCGTTGACGGTCAGTTCGCCGACAAAGTTCAAAAGCCTCGGGTTTTCCGGATCCGCCTGCTCGGGCGAGCAGTACATCAGAAGTTTGCCTTCGGAATCGGCTATCAGAATGTCCATCTTGCCGTCGCCGTTCAGATCGCCGTGGCAGGGGTCGAGCATCTCGCGTCCGTAGCCGTAGGCCAGCCACTGCCTGTCGTCCTCGGGCTTGAAGCGCGGGTTGGCCCTGCTTCCCCAGTTCTTGAAGAAATAGACGGCGTTGGCGGAGTAGGAGGCGTCGCCCATGTAAAGGTCGAAGTTGCCGTCGTTGTCCCAGTCGTAGAAGCGCGGGGTGAATCCGCGGCCGCGGTAAGGCTCCTTGTTGAAGACCAGAGTAGGCGCGGAGGATTTGAAGTATCCGTTGCCAAGCGCCCTTATGACGTAGATCTCGCCGTTTTCGGAAGTGTAGACGATATCCGGCTTGCCGTCGTCCTCGAAGTCCTGGACGTCAACGTGCAGAAGCGACCATTTGGAGTATTGGCCGTGCAAAAACTTGCCTATGGAAAATTTCGGAGGATACGTGCCGTTCTTGCTGGTCTGGTCAAAGTACCAGATGAAACCGCCCTCGCCGCCGACCACCAGATCGGGCTTGCCGTCCTCGGTCACGTCGGCAAAGCAAACGGAGGGGCCTACCCGATAGTACCCGCTGTAGGCGCCGTGCTTAAGAGTGTAGAGCTCGCCGCCCCTGACTTTGAGAAAACCTTCCTTCGTGACGCCGTCCCAAAGGTTATCGCGCATCTCGATCTTGTCCTTGCTGATGAACTTTTTGTCCAAAAGATGTTCTTTCGGCTTCTCCTTCTCCTCTTCATCGGCATACAGGAACGAAATGGAAAGAGTAAGAGCCAGAAGAGAGGCGAACAACAGTTTCTTTTCTAAGTGAGTCATCTTCTTTTACTGCTTTTGGAATTTGATATCTCTGATGTCCAGGAAGGCGTTGGTCGCGCCCGGGTTCATTTTGAAGCTTACGGAAACGGACGGATGTTCGCGGCGGTTGCTCACGAATTCGGGAGTGTAAAGGAAGGAGCAGTCGGTCCATTCGTTGCCGGCGGAAACGTCGAAGTCCTTCGTGAAACTCTCGTCGTATTCGGTGTCGCCCTTCACGATCTTTTCGTAGATCTGCCTGATGTGCAGCACAGGCTTGACCGCGCGGCCCCTGACCTTGAAGGACAGGCGGTAGGCGGTCCCGTAATCCATGTTGTTGATGTTGTCGTCGTAATACTTGGCAAAGTAGGAGTCCGTGCCGGTGTAGCCGTCCTCGTAATAGGCTCTCGCGAAACTGTATTTCTCGCCCGTCTCAACGTCCGTCTCGCTAAGGTATTTTATGTTGCAGGCCGTGTTGCCGCCGTAGCGCGCCGGGTTCCAATAGGAGTAGGAGTCGTCCTCGTGGTGGCCGTACCAGGTCCTTGCCATAGGGCCGGAATAAGGTTTCAGCCTGTCCTGGGCCTTCACGATGACAGGCTTCGAGAATTCGCAGCGCTCCATCGGGCCGACGAACTGGGAGGCGTAGATCTTGCCGTCCACCGAGCTTATGAGAAGGTCCATCTTCTTGTTGCCGGTAAGATCGGCGAGATACGGGCGCGTTCCGATGCCGAAGAACTTGGCGGGCGTGTCGGCGAACTTCGCCTCGCCCTTGTATTCCAGCAAGTACTGAGCGTCCGATTGGTCTTCCTTGAAGCCGACGTTAATGTAAAGGTGGAGACCGCCGTCAAGGGCGCCCGTAAGTATGTCGGGCTTGCCGTCGCCGTTGAAGTCGGCTATGGTGGGCGCCAACTGTTCCCTGCCGTAGCCGTAGGCGAGCCACTGCGGCTTCTGGTTGCGGAAATTGGGGGCGGAGCTGGTGCCTTTGTTGAAAAGGATGTAGATGGCGTTGGCCGAGTAAGAGCCTTCGCCGTAGATAAGGTCGTAGTTGCCGTCGCCGTTCCAGTCGTAGATCCTCGGCGAAAGCTGGCGGCCGGTGTACAGTTCGCCGTTCTCGCCGTTGCCGTTCAGCTGGATCTGGGCGTTCTCCGCGACGTTGAAAAGTCCCTCGCCCTTGCCCTTCAGAAAGAAGATGCGGCCCTGGTCGGCACCTATCACGATGTCCGCTATGTTGTCGCCGTCCATGTCGTGGACGTCAACGCCCGTCACGGCGCAGCCCAAAAAGGAGTGCAGGAAGCGGCCGGAACCGAATTTCGGCGGCCAGGATTTGCCTTCCCGCTTGAAGATCCAGACGAAGCCGCTTTCCGAGGCGGCCACGAGCTCCATCCTCCCGTCGTTGTCAACGTCGGCGTAGCATATGGGGTTGCCGAGCCTGCCCGGGCCCACGTTCCTGTCTTCCTTGAAATGGTAGATCTCTATGGGCTTGAGCTGTATCTCGCCGTTGCCGTTCACGCCGTCCCAGAGATTGTCGACCTTGACTTTGGTGGCGAAATCCGCGCTGGTCATAAGATTGGGATTGGGCGGAACGGGGGCGGCGGCGCCTTTGGCGGCGGGCTTTCCCGTTTCAGCCGCGAAAATTTGCGCGCTCAAAAAAAGCGCCGTGATAAAGAGTGTGCGTTTCATAAGATTAACCTTTTTTGTCGAGCTCCTTCACCTTTTTGTAGCTTTCGCATTTGTAGGCGAAGTAAGGGTTGCAGCAAAGATCCTCTATTTCTTCCTGGTAAACTTTCCACTTCGTGCTGTCGCTTATGGTGTTGCGGCGGGCGGGGCACTCAAGCACTATGTAGCGCCTGTTGTAGGGGTCCATCGCCTGGGCGTAGATGAAAAGCTTCTCCTCGGCGTAAGGGCATTTCGTCCGGCTCTGCAGTTCGTGCATGACGTCTTCCATGGAAAGTTTTGGGCTGTTTTTCTCTTCCATAATTATTCCGCTTTCCTTATTGTTCTCGGTTCTCCTCCCGTCAGGTCGACCACCTCGGAGGCCACTCCCCTGACTCTTCCGCCGTCCACTACGACGGCCACTCCTTTCCACAAATCTTCGGTGTCAGCGACATCCGTGGGCGGGATCTTCCCGCTTACGTTGGCGCTCGTTCCGAAGACCGGCTCCCCGACCAGGTCGAGCATTGCGCAGACCTCCCTGTGGTCGGGATAGCGGACGCCCACCTTTCCGCCGTCTTTCGGCAGGAGGAAAGTGTAGGGGCCCGGCAGTTTCTCATTCAAGGTTTTTCTGATCTCTTCGCTCTGTTCTCCCGCGACACTAAAGAGCGTTTTGAAAGAGCCGACGTGGTACGCGCAGGGCTTGCTAAGATCCCTTCCTTTCAAAGCGTAGGCAAGAGCCCTCGCTTTTTCCGTGAAGAAAAGCCCGTAGACCGTCTCGGTCGGGAAGATGGCGAGGCGCCCGCTTCTCAAAGCGTCGGCGGCCGCGCTGACGGCTTCTTCCCTTTCCTTAGTGAGATCTATAACGCGCACTTTTATTCGCCTCTCTTTTCCTTCCAGAGCCTTGCGGCCAAGGCTTCGTCCTGCAGCGCCAAAATTTGGAGCGCGAGGTAGGCGGCGTTCTTGGCGCCGTGGCTTCCGACCGCCACCGTCGCCACCGGAACGCCCTTGGGCATCTGCACAGTCGACAGCAGAGCGTCAAGCCCGCCAAGTCCCCCGCATTCCAGCGGCACGCCTATAACGGGCAGGATCGTGCGGGCCGCCACGGCGCCCGCCAGATGCGCCGCCAATCCCGCGCCGGCGATCAGGACTTTTATGCCCCTTTCGTGCGCTTTGGAGGCGTATTCGGCGACTTTGTCCGGAGTGCGGTGCGCGGACATTACGGAGACTTCGCAGCCGATGCCGTAGCTTTCCAAGATCTCCTTTGCGTTCTTCATGACCGCCTCGTCGGAAACGCTTCCGTAGACTATGCCAACTTTGATCTCCATAGGTTTACTCCTTTATTAGTTTTGCCACGAAAGGCAGATTGCGGTATTGCTGTTCAAAGTCCAAGCCGTAGCCGATGATGAAGTCGCTGCCGACGTCCATTCCGGTGAACTTCGCCTTCACGTCGACCTTTCTCATTTCCTTTTTGTCGAGAAGCACGCAGGCTTCTATCTTTTCCGCCCCGAGCTCCTCGTAGATCTCGACGGCTTTTTTCAGGGTCCTGCCGGTCTCCAACACGGTGTCCGCCAAAAGGACGTATTTGCCTTTGCAGTCCAATTGCGGCATCAGAATGCACTTCACTTCGCCCGTGCTTTGTGTCCCGGAGTAAGAGGCGCAGTCGATGAAATCGGTCTCCGCTTCCACTCCCAAATTCGAAAGCGCTCTCAAAAGATCGCTCGTGAAGTGCAGGCAGCCTTTCAAAACGCCCGTGACGATGAGAGGCTTTTTGCCTACGTCGGCGGCCACTTCGAAAGCCAGTCTTTCGACGACCTGCCTGATCTGCATTTCCGTTAGAATTATTTCGTACATGTCAATACCCTTCCTCGAGCTTTTCGGCTTCCCGCTGGGCTCTTCTGGCTTCGCGCTCCGCCTCCCTGGCTCTGCGCCTCTCCTCTCTTTCGGCTTCGCGCTCCGCCTCTATGGCCGCCCTTCTGGCTTCCTTTTCCTTTTCCAGCTGCTCGGCCTCCCTGGCGTACTTCGCAAGATAAGCCGATTTTGTGAGCTTGACCTTCTCCTGCTTCGTTTCGGGGCGCGGCGCCTCCGGCGCGGCCGACCCTTCCGTTTCCGCCTTGGCGGGCTCTTCCCTGACAATGTTGTTTGTCTCGACGTTCACGGCGTCGAGTATCCCGTTGACGAAACGTCCGGATTCCTCGGTGCCGAAGAGTTTGGCGATTGAGACGGCCTCGTTTATGGCGACAACCGCCGGGGCGCTGTGCTTAAATTTGAACTCGCAGATGGCTATGCGCATGATCTGCCTGTCGACCATGGCTATCCTCTCCTTGTCCCAGTTGTGCGTGTGATTGAAGATCAGTTCGTCTATCTCTTCGGCGTTTCTCACGACGCCTCTGGCCAGAGAATAGGCGTAATCGTTGACGGACTGCGGGAAAGGGCGGGAAAAAACGCTCTCTATCCTTGAGGCGACCGAAAAATCGTCCGTCCTCTGCATATCCAGGGCATAGAGCATACAAAGAGCTAAAATACGCGACTTGCGTCTGGGAAGCATTTTTTCTCCTTAGAGCTGCTTGTAGATCCCGAGCATCTCGATGGCTGAAAGCGTGGCGTCCCATCCCTTGTTGCCGGACTTGGAGCCGGCCCTTTCCACGGCCTGCTCTATCGTGTCGCAGGTCAGAACGCCGAACGTCATGGGAACTTCCGTCTGCTGCATGGAAGCCTGCGCGATGCCTTTCGCGCTCTCGGCCGCCACGAATTCAAAGTGCGGCGTGGCGCCCCTTATGACGGCGCCAAGGCAGACGACCGCGTCGACTTTGCCGCTCTTGGCAAGCTTTGCGGCGGTGGGCGGGATCTCCCAGGCGCCGGGAACGAAGACGACCGTTACTTCCTCTTCTTTTCCGCCGTGGCGGCGCCAGCAGTCAAGGGCGCCTTCCAGAAGCTTTCCGGTGATGATCTCGTTGAAACGGCTGACCACGACGCCTAATCTTTTGCCTTCCGCGTTCAGCATGCCTTCTAGTTTTTTATACATACGACCTCCTTTAGAGAAGATGTCCCATCTTCTCCGATTTAGTTTCCAGATAATGCCGGTTGTATTTGTTCGGCTTGGTCTTAAGGGGAACTCTCTCCACTATCTCGAGTCCGTGCCCCTTGAGTCCGGCCAGTTTTTTCGGATTGTTGGTCATGAGCCTCATCTTCCTGACGCCTAGGTCGGCGAGCATCTGCGCGCCGTATCCGTAGTCCCTCAAGTCGGGCGGGAAGCCCAAATGAATGTTCGCCTCCACGGTGTCCTCGCCCTTGTCCTGCAGGGCGTAGGCTTTGATCTTGGAGGGCAGGCCGATTCCGCGCCCTTCCTGGCGCAGATAGACTATGACGCCGCGCCCTTCCTCGGCGATCTTCTGCATGGCCGCCTCGAGCTGCTCGCCGCAGTCGCAGCGGCTGGACCTCAAAGCGTCGCCCGTCAGGCATTCGGAATGCACCCTGACCAAAACGGGATCGTCGCCTTTTATTTCGCCCATCGTAAGGGCGAGGTGGTGCTGGGAATCTATTTTCGATTCGAAAAGATGGATCCTGAAATCGCCGAACTTGGTCGGGAGCGCGGCTTCCGCCGTCTCCTCGATCAGGCGCTCGTTTTGCTTGCGGTACTCTATGAGCTTCGCGACCGTGAAGATTTTCAGCCCGAGTTCCTCCGCCAAAACTTTAAGATCGTCGAGCCGCGCCATTGTCCCGTCGTCCTTTAAGATCTCGCACAGGACTCCGCACGGCTTCTTGCCGGCCAGCCTCGCCAGATCGACCGCCGTCTCGGTGTGCCCGCTGCGTTTCAAAACTCCGCCGTTTTCCGCCCGAAGCGGGAAGATGTGCCCGGGGATCCCGAACTGCTCGCTCTTTGCGGAGTCGTCGCAGAACTGCCTTATGGTCTCGGCCCTGTCGTAAGCGGAGATGCCGGTCGTGGCGTTTTTAAGCGCGTCTATCGAGACCGTGAAAGCCGTCCCCAGCCTCGCGGTGTTGCGGGATACCATCATGGGTATCCCGACTTTTTCAAGTTTCTCTTTTGTCGCCGGAAGGCAGACCAGCCCGCGCCCCCTTTTCACCATGAGGTTTATCGCCTCCGGGGTGACGCACTCGGCCGCCATGATGAAGTCGCCTTCGTTCTCGCGGTCTTCGTCATCGGTCACTATGAGCATTCCGCCGCGGCGGATTATCTCGACAGCTTCCGGCGCTTCTGCAAAAACATCGTTCGGCATTTTAGTTCTCGTCCTGGATGTCTATGTCCTTCATGCCCTTCATGGCTTCCTTCAGCTGCTCGGGATCCATGGCTTTCAGCTTGTCGACGACGGCGTTGTTGTCGATGCGGACGATGAATTTTCCACCCTCCAGCCAGCAGTCGACGACGTTAAGGTAATCAAGGGGCGCCTGCCCCATGACTTTGAAGTAATAGTACTGCCTTAGGAAAGGAACTCTCCTGAGGTCGAAATTCACCTTGCCGTCCTTTTGGAGGATGCCCTCGATGATGGGCGGGACCTCGCGGGAGAATTCGTCCTTGTAGGGTTTCTTCTTCTCGTTGAAGCCCATTATCTGGCGCAAAAGCGTGGCCAGCGTCACGCAGACGCAGGCGTAGGTGGCCCAATCCAGCGGCTCGTCGCCGCAGATGAAGTTGAAAGCCTTCTTCTGAGGAGTCCAGATCATTTTTTCGAATTCGAGCCTGCGCTTGGTGCTTTCCCTGCCGTCGGAATAGGAAACTTTCACTTCCACACCGTCCCTGCTAAGGTCGACGCTCGCCTTTTTGATGCCGTTCTTGCCGAAGAGGCATTCCTCTATGAAATCGTTGACGGTCCCCTCCTTCACGGGGGCCTTCATGTCGCGCATGTTCTCGATCGCCTTCTCCATGACGGATTCCGTCACTTTCCCTTTGATGCCAGAGAAAAAATCTCCGATACCCATGTAAAGTACTCCTTTTTTTCGCTTAAAATTTAAAGTAATAGTATTTTTTATTATAGCATAATCGCCCTTCTTGGGATAAGCGCTTCCGCGGGCGCCGAAAAGCCGTCGCAAAGAGTCCGTTTTGCCTTGAATTTATCCCTGTTTTGTGGTAACATTCAGGAGATAATTATGTCTTGTTAAAAAAGGAGCAACAATGTCAGGAAAGGATTATTCCTACGATTATTTCCGCGATTTCCCCAACACCGACGGTTTCTTCGGGCCTTACGGCGGCATAGTAAACGTCGGCCCTCTCGAAGAGGAGATGAAGAAGATCGCCGCGGCCTACCGCCAGATCAGCCAGTCGGCCGACTTTATCAGGGAGCTTCGCGACATCAGGACGCACTTCCAGGGCCGCCCGACCCCGGTCTATTACTGCAAACGCCTTTCCGAAAAAATTGGCGGCGCCAGGATCTATCTCAAGAGGGAAGACCTCAACCACACCGGCGCCCACAAACTGAACCACTGTATGGGCGAAGGCCTCTTGGCCAAATACATGGGTAAGAAGAAACTCATCGCCGAGACCGGCGCGGGCCAGCACGGCGTCGCCATCGCGACCGCCGCCGCCTACTTCGGCCTCGAGTGCGACGTGTACATGGGCGAGATCGATGTCGAGAAGCAGGCCCCCAACGTCACCAGGATGAAGATCCTGGGCGCCAACGTCATCGCCGTAAAAGAAGGCGGCAGGGCGCTGAAAGAAGCCATCGACGTCGCTTTCAAAGACTACATCAAGCAGTTCGACACCGCCATCTACTGCATCGGCTCGGTCTGCGGACCGCACCCCTTCCCCATGCTGGTCAGGGACTTCCAGTCCGTGGTCGGCCATGAGGCGAGGGAGCAGTTCCTCGAAATGACCGGCAACCTGCCCGATGTGGTGACGGCCTGCGTCGGCGGAGGCAGCAACGCCATGGGCATCTTCTCGGGCTTCCTCAACGACCCGAGCGTTGAACTGATCGGCGCCGAGCCCGGCGGCCGCTCCCTTAAGCTCGGCGAGAACGCCGCGACCTTAACGATCGGCAAACCCGGCCTTCTGCACGGCATGAATACGATCGTCATCCAGGACGAGAACGGCGAGACCGCCCCTGTCCACTCCGTCGCCTCCGGACTCGACTATCCCGACATCGGACCCGAGCACGTTTACCTAAAAGACCAGGGACGCACCAAATACGAGACGGTCTCCGATGACGAATGCATCAGAGCCTTCTTCACGCTCTCCAGGGTGGAGGGCATCATCCCCGCCCTTGAAAGCTCGCACGCCTTGGCGCTCGCCATGAGGGAAGCCAAGAAGCGCCCCTTCGAGAGCATCCTTGTAAACTTAAGCGGCCGCGGCGACAAGGACATCGACTACGTCGCCGAGCACTACGGCTTCGGCCCCGAAGAATAATAAACAATAAAGAGACGAACTATGATCCGCAATTTTACCATCATCGCCTTGGCAGCCCTGATCATGATCACAGGCTGCACCACCACTGAAAGACACGTAGGTTACGGAACGGCCATCGGCACCACTTTGGGCGCCGGCTTGGGCGCCGGCATCGGCGCCATAATAGGCAATCAGGTCGGACACCCTGGCGCGGGCGTCGCCATCGGAAGCGGCATCGGCGCAGGCATCGGCGCCCTGGTTGGCGGCAGCACCGGCTACGCCACCGGCCAGGCCGAGGAAGCCAATGAGAAAGCCGACGCGGCCTTAGCCATCGCCCAGCAGACCCAGTACCAGCAGCAACAGCAGCAGTACACCACCGTGCCGGCCGCCACCATCGCCCCGGCCGCCCAGCAGGCCAGCAACGTTTACGCCTGCCCGCACTGCGGCAAGCTCGTGACCATCAACGTCAAAGGCCAGAGAGTCCGCTGCCCCTACTGCAACAACGACATCGTCGCCCAGTAATAATGCGCGTCATTTCCCCCGCCGCGCTTGAAGAGGCGGTCTGCTACCTTTTGAAGAGCGCCTGCGTAACGCTGCCCGAAGGCGTGCGTCAGGCGCTTTCTCACGCTCAAAGCCGAAAGGACAACACCGAGCGCGCGCAAAAAGTCCTTGACCTCATCTGCGAGAACGCGAGATTGGCAGAATGCGAAAACCTTCCCGTCTGCCAGGACACCGGCTCCACCGTCATCTTCCTCGAGTGGGGATGCCAGGCCGTCCTCGAAAGCGGAACGATCCAGGAAGCCTGCGACAAAGGCGTGAGAAGAGCCGTTGAGGAAGCTTTCCTCAGGCGCTCCATCGTCAAAGACCCTCTTCTGAGAGTGAACACCGACGACAACACTCCCTCCCTTGTCACGATCATTCCCGCGGAGGGTGAAAAGGTGAAAGTGACCGTCCTTCCCAAAGGCGCCGGGTGCGAAAACATGACGAAATTGAAAATGCTCCGCCCCGCTGACGGGAAAGAAGGGGTGAAGGAATTCATCCTCGAAGCCGTCAAAAGTTCCGGCGGCAACGCCTGCCCGCCCCTGGTGGTCGGCGTCGGGATCGGCGGAGACGGCTCCAAGGCCCCCACGCTCTCCAAAAAGGCCCTTTTGAGGGAGATCGGGCACAGGAACCCTGATCCCTATTACGCGGCCTTTGAAGAAGAGCTGAAGGCCGAACTGAACGAAACGGGCCAAGGCCCCCTTGGCTTGGGCGGCTCCCCCACAGTTTTGGACCTTTTCATCGAATCTGCCCCCTGCCACATCGCGAGCCTGCCGGTGGCGGTCTCCCTCAACTGCCACGCCGCCCGCTGCGCCTCAAAAGAGCTGTAATTCAAGCGAAATTAACCGCAAAAAAAGACGCGCCGAATGGCGCGTCTTTTTTTTGGCTTCGCTAAGATATCAGAACATGTTTATGACGAAGCGGAAGCCGTAGTCGCTGTAGGTGCTGCCGCTCATGGGGGCGCGGCGGTACGGTATGCGGCAGTCGCTGGCGTTGCTGGTGTAGCTCCCGGCTCTCCTGGTGCGGCCGTTGTTGCCGTTTCTCGAGCCGACGGGATCCACAGTCGTCGTATTCAGCTGCGCTTTCGTAAGCCCGTAGTTGTTGTTGAAATTGTCCAAGGTCCATTCCCAAACGTGGCCGTGCATATCGTAGAGGCCCATAAGGCTGGGCTTTTTCAAACCAACTTCGTGCAGCGTTCCGCCGGCGTTGCCGGCGTACCAGCCAAGCTCGTCGAGATTATGGTCCTTTCTGTTGCTGTCGTAAAGGGAGCGGGGGCTTCCGTCGTTCCAGACGCCGGATTCGAGAAAAGTCCCGTCGCCCCTGCTGCGGCAGGCCATCTCCCACTGCGCCTCGGTGGGAAGGTCTATGTGGAGGACGTTGTCAAACCTTCCGCGGAAGTGGCCTATAACGCTGTCGTGGTCCACGATGTGATCGGTGTCCGAAGGCCAGGTGGCGCCCTTGTTGGCTCCCCTGAGAGCATCGTAGCCAATGCCGGTCTTGGGGATGCAGGAGAAGCTGTTGGTGTTGCCGAATATCCTGTCGTACTGAGCTACCGTCGTCGTGAAGATGGAAATGTAAAAGATCTTGGTCTCTTCCACCGAATGAAGCGGTTCCGAGGCAAAGTAGGCTGTTCCCGGCCAGTCGTTGGTGGAGCCCATCAGGAAGGTCCCGGGCATGATCTTTCTGAACCACATCTGGCTGGTCTTGCTGGCGGATCCCACCGCGATGGTTGTGTCGTTGGTGCTGTCTGCGTAGGAGTAAGTCCAATGGTCAAGGTCGAGGACCAAATATTCGGGATCGTCGAACACTTCCTCCACCGCCAAAGCGATCTTCATGTCGCTTATGCTGGTGTTTGGGAACTGATCGTAGGCGTCCCAGACCACTTTTTTGTGGCCCGCGCCGATGGCGATGCCGCCGGCTCCGTCGCCCTCGAGGTACCTCAGGCGGAAGCTTTCGCCTTCGCCGATCTTGCCGTAGAGGATTATGTTGAACACCGGTTCTTCCTGCTCGCTCTGCAGAACGTAATCGATGTCGACTTTGCCGTTCCAGGGCCAGCGCTGATGGCAGGTTACGCTTACGGCGGAATTGCCGAAGCAGAACGAAGAGAGGGCGAAGACCGCCAGGAGAATAATTTTTTGAGCGTTCGTTTTCATTGTATTAACACCATGCGGAAACCGTAGTCGGTATGTGATGAACTGGCACTGGCAGGATTTCTGCGGGCGATGCGGCAGTCGGCCGGGTTATTGCCGAAGGCTCCGCCGCGGCGGACCCTGAGCGAATTGGCGTTGATCTGGTGACGCGGGCCGACAGGATCGGTGACGGGATCGGTCCCGAGATTGTCCTGCATCCAGTCGAGGCACCACTCCCAGACGTTGCCGTGCATATCGTAGAGGCCGAGGGTGGAGGGCGCTAGCGTGCCGACGTCATGCATCCTGCTGCCGGCATTGTAGCTATACCAGGATATATTGACGAGGTTGGTGTCCTGGTTGGATCCGGTGCCGACTTTCGCGTACGGGCTTCCGTCGCTCCAAGTGAGATTGCCATGGAAGGTCCCGTCGCCTTTGCTGCGGCAGGCCATTTCCCACTGCGCGTCGGTGGGCAGATCGAATATGACGTCGTTGCCGACCTTGGAGCGCAATTTCCCGAAGAAGCTGTTGGCGTCCACGCTGTATCCGCGCGCGGGCCAGTTGGTGCCGATGTTATCGCCCCTCAGATCGCTGTAATCCAGACCAGTCATGGGCTTCATGGATTCCCACCCCTGCCTCTCTTCGTCGATCTTGTAGTACTGCGCCTCCGTTGTCTGGTAGACCGCGATGTAGAAAGGCTTGGTTATGGTGACGCTGTGCACGGACTCGTTATTGAAACTGGCTTTGAAATAAGCGCGGTCCTCGGACGAAGCGCCCATGGTGAAGGTGCCGGCCTCCACTCTCCTGAACCAGACCTGCGTCCTTTTGGTCGCCGGATCGTTCGGAGAGGGAGCTCTGAAACTGGCCTTCAGTTCATAGGTATTCAGGTTAAGCCAAAGATACGGGGGGTCTATGGTCGTCTCTCTCGCCACGATCGCCACTTTGACGTCGCTCGCATCGACGGTAGCGCCAAGATCCTGATAGGCGTCCCAGGTGACTCTGTGCCATCCGTCTTCCTGCACGGTGTGATCCTTGACATCGCCGGTGATCGACTTGAGCGGGAAAGACGGTCCGTCGCCGATCTGCCCGTAAAAGCCCAGCTTGAAGACCGGAAGCTCATACTCCAATTCGTTGAAAAGATTGAAGTCGATGTCCACCTTGCCGTTCCAGGGCCAGCGCTGGGTGCAGCTGATGCCGGAAACAATTGCGCCTCCGGCGGAAAAGGAGATCAGAAGCGAAAAGCAAAGTATCGCCGCTAAGTTTTTCGTTTTCATCATATATTGTGCCTCTCTTTTTTATTTCTGGTTAAGGGTGCAGCAAAACGAGCCGCGTTCCGTAATCGGCGTACGTCGTATTGGCGCTGGCTTGGTTGCGGCGCGCGCTGCGGCATTCCACGGGAGTATTGCTGTAGCTTCCGCAGCGGCGCACGTTCCTGATGTTCGGGGCGGGCTTTCTGCCAACCGGATCGATCGTGAGGCCGGCCAATTGGGACGAGGTCAGACCGTAGTAGTTGTCGTGCCAGTCGATGCACCATTCCCAAACGTTGCCGTGCATGTCGTAAAGGCCCATAAAGTTCGGTTCTTTCAACCCGACTTCGTGGGAGACGCCGCCGGAGTTGCCTTGGTACCAGGCGACCTTGTCGAGATTATTGTCAGTCACGCCGTCGGCGGAATCGTAAGGGCTGCCGTTGTTCCAGCACATATCCCCCAGGAACGTGCCGTCGCCTTTGCTGCGGCAAGACAACTCCCACTGCCCTTCCGTCGGCACATCGATGATCACGCTGTTGCCCGCTTTGGCGCGCAAACGGCCGAGGAAGCTGTCCGGATCCACCCTGCGGTCGGTCTTTGTGGGCCAGGTGGCGCCCGCAACGGTCCCCCTGATGTTTCCGTAGCTCAAACGCGTTTTGGGAAGGCAGGAGGCGCTTGCGGTCCCGGAATCTATCCTTGCGAACTGCGCCTCGGTCAGCTCGAAGATGCCGATATAAAAGCCTTTCGTTATCGAGACCTCGTGGCGGGTTTCGGTTCTCTTGCTGCTAAAGTCAGGGTTGAAGTAGCTCCAGTCGTTCGAAAACGAGCCCATATAATAAATCGCGGGCTCGATCCTTCTGAACCAGATCTCGCTGATCTTGCTGTCGGATCCTTCCGAAACCGTGGCCTGGTTGGTGCTGGACGCGTAGGAGAAAGTGTAATCGTCGAGGTCGAGTATAAGATACTCGGCCGCACTCGTCACATCCCTGGCCGCCAGGGCGACTTTAACGCCGCTCAATCTGGCGTCCGGAAACATGCCGGAGGCGTCCCATATAGTCCTTTTTCTGCCGGCGCCCAAAACGATCCCGGAGGCTCCGTCGCCTTCCAATCCGGTCAGGGTGAAGTTCTCGCCTTCCCCAACTTTCCCGTAAAACTTCACGTCGAAGACCGCTTCGGGAGCGGAACTGTTCAGCGCGTATTCTATCTCGACCTTGCCGTCCCAGGGCCAGCGCTGATGGCAGGTCAGGCCTTCAACGGTCCCTGAAAAGGCGCGCGCGCAAAAAAGTACGCTGAGTATGACAAGACAGACGCTTCTCATCTATGCTTTAAAAATTTTTCCTAAGCTCTTTTCCTTAAGGCGCAAAAGGCCGCCAAAACAAGAAGCGCGCACTGCGACAGCGGCTCCGGCAGGATCTTGATGACGGGCTGGGCGCATTCCATGGCGTAGGTCTTCGTGCCGGCTTCGTTCTTGATCTCGTAGGCAAGCGTGTAGGTCACGACGGAAGGCACTTCCTCGCTAAGGTAATCCCAAGTGAAGGTCCCCTGCCCGTCCACCGCGCTATCGTAAAGATCGTACGACGTAGGAACGGCCTCGTGGGAGATCGTCCGGACCTTGATCACCCTGTCCTCGCCTTCGGCCCAGTGCGAGTCGTAAACGATGCCGTCCGTGGTCAGAAGCGTCAGCTTGTTGCCGGGAGCGGTCCCAACCGTATCGAGATCGAAGTCGCCGGAAAAAGTTCCCTCGTCCTGCAATGTGGAAGCCAAACGGGCCCTGACGGAGTCCTCTTCTATGATCTGTCCTTCGCTGTAGGTGGTGTGCGTAAGAATGAAGTCCTCGTTCAGATCGACGTTGTCGATGAAATAATCCCACTTGTTGCTGACCGTTTTGTCGTCATCCGTGAGCTCGGCGATCCTGTAATAGTCGCCGCTCGTCACGCCTTGCGCCGAAAGGACCGTTTCCCTTTCGGTCTCGTGGGCCCAGCCGGTGCTCATGATGATGGGATCATCGGCTTTCAGATCGACAGTCGTGATCTCACGGGTGTCGCAGGAGAACGAATCCGACCAGAGGATCTCGTACTCGGCGCGGACCGGAAGCGCAGAACTGAGCGCAAAGAGGAGCGCGATAACAAACGTTTTTCTGATCATAGACCTCCTCAATATTCGGTTACCTGCCCGGCCTTCGCCATGGAGCGCGCTTCCACGCTCTGTATCTCGGCGAAGCCCTGGGAGCTCGCGGGGTTCAAGCCCTTGCTGGCTTCCATGGAAGCGTCCGCCTCGAAGTAGAGGCTGGCCTTGACGCCGGTCAGGGACTGGAAGAAGATGTTGCCTTTGTAAAGGCCGACTTTGACTTTGCCGGTGGCTTTGGCGGCGAAGGTGTCAACGGCTGCGAAAGCCGCCTTCGTGGCCAGGTCATAGTAGCGGCCGTCGTAGATCTGCACCGCGATGAAGCGGGAAAGACGATCGAACATGGTGGTGGCGCGCTTGTCAAGGATAGCGTGGTAGACGTAGCGCAGGGATCTTCCCAAGAGCTCCATGCCCGGGGCTTCGTAGACGCCGCGGCTCTTGGTGCCGATGATGCGGTTCTCAAGCGCGTGGCTCATGCCGACGCCGTTTCTTCCGCCCACTTCGTTGGCCTTGACCAGAAGGTCGAAGGGTTTCAGCTTCTCGCCGTTGATGGCCACGGGTCGTCCTTCCTTGAATTCTATTTCGACGCTCTCTATCTTGTTGGGGGCCTGCATGGGCCAGACGCCCATGGTCGGCTCGACGATCGTCATGGCGGTCTCCATGCTCTCAAGGTCTTCCGCCTCGTGCGAGAGGCCGGCCACGTTGCAGTCGGTGGAGTAGCGCTTCTTGCCGCCCGGGAAGGCGATGATGCCGTGCTTGGCAAGGTATTCGCACATTTGCGTGCGGCCCGGGAATTCTTTCAGAAGCAGCGCGTCGCGCCAGGGAGCGTAGACGGTCATCTTCGGCGCGAACTGGTTGGTGTATCTTTCGAACCTCATCTGGTCGTTGCCTCTTCCCGTGGCGCCGTGCACCAGAATGTCGATGCCGCGCTTCTTCATTTCCTGGACGAGTTTTTTGACGGTCACCGCGCGGCCGATGCCGGTGGAGTTCCAGTAGCCGCCGTCGTAGGTGGCTTCCGCCATGATCGTCTTGAAGCAGGCTTCCGCCATCTCTTTCTTGACGTCCACTATGACGGTCTTGACGCCGCAGGGCGCCATCTTCTTCGCCACGTCGCGGATGTCCTTTTCGTCCGGCTGGCCGAGGTCAGCCGTGAAGCAGAGGACATTCGCCCCCGCTTCCCTTAAGCGTACGGAAATGGTTTTGCTGTCCAGTCCGCCGGACACGCAGACGCCCAGTTTTTTGCCTTTCAGATCGTTGACGGTCAGTGCCATATGTTTCTCCTTTAAATATTAGATTGTTTTATTATTATATCAAAACAAGGGTGTATTTCCAACCATATATTTTATTGCTTTTCCATTACTTGGAATTTCTGCCACTTGCCGCTTCTGAAGCGGGTCCAGTAGATGATGGCCGAGACCAAAAACAGCACGCCCGTAATGGACCAGACGGAATAAATTCCGAAGTGCATGACTTCCGTCGCAATATAAAGCGCCGGCACGAAGAAGAGCCAGCTCAAAGACACCGACGTGATCATCGGGAAAAGCGTGTCGCCGGCCGAGCGCAGGGCGTTGTTCAGCCCGACGTTGAAGACGTCCGCGAAGTTGAAGAGCATCATGGTGTACAAGAGATTCCTCGTCATGACATAGACCTCTTCCGTATGTTTCCCGCCGCAGAATGTGTCGAAGATCTCTCTTGTGAAAGCGATGATGAAGATCGCTATGACGACGACAAGTATCTCCCCCAAGAGAAGCCCCTGGTAAACGGCCTTTTTCCCAAGGTCCTTCCTGTCCATACCTATGAACTGCGCCATGATTATGGCCGCGCCGTGCGCCACGGAAAGGATGGGCAGAAAGATGAGGTTCTGGATGCTGAAGATCACGGTGGTGGCGTTCAGGGCGTCGTCGCTTATGCGCCCTGTGAAAAGGATCTGGGCGGCGAAGGCCGCGTTGTCGAGCCCGAACATAAGTCCGGTCGGCAGTCCGAACCTGAGAAGGTTGAGGAAGGACGACTTCCTGAAACGCCAGGCGGACATGAAAGCGTACTCCTTCGTCGAGGGCATGAAGATTATGAACGCTACCAGAGCCCCGGTCGTGAAAAGCCCGGCTATGATGGTGGCTATAGCCGCTCCCTCAACGCCCATTTCCGGTGCGCCGAATTCGCCGAAAATGAAAACGTAGTTCAGAAAGACGTTGACCGCGCAGCCGAAAACGTTGGCGATCGTGGAGACCCAGACCATCGAGCGGCCGTTGAAAAAACTCGACAGCACGATGTTCGTCAAAGGGATTATCATGTAGAAAGCCATGTATGAGAAATAGGCTTTCTCCATCATGAGGATGTTAGCCGAATGCGCCGCGCGCTCAAGCACGAAAAGCCCCAGCGGCCTGGACGCGAAAGGCACCGTGCTGCCCACCAGCCAGACGAAGTACAAGCTCTGCCAGACGGAGACGGAGACCATCTTCTTGTCCTTGGCGCCGAAATATTGGGCCACCATGGTGGTGGTGTAAACGGCCACCCCGGCGAAGAAGCACTGAACCGTGAAAGAGAGGGTCCCCGCGCCCATGGAAGCGCCGGCGGCGTCCAGGTCGTAATGGGCCAGCATCATGCGGTCGCAGAACAAAAGGACCGCGAAAGCCGCGTTGGTGATCATCATCGGGAAGGAGACCTTTACGATCTTCTTCATGATCTCCCAGCCCTTCATAGGTTCATTCATATTTTTATCATTATCCATATTTATTTATTTTACTAAATATGCGGCATAAGAATACACGGCTTGACCTTTCCCCTTGTCTGGGGAGGGAAATTCAAATATAATATCCCCCAAATAATTGAGGGGATATATATGCCTGAAAAGAAAAAACTGATACCGAAAGCGCTGGAACCTGTTATTTTCCTGATTCTTTTCTTCGCCGTCGCCGGACCGATGGCCCATATCATGGGCGCGAAGAACATGGTGAGGACGATCATGGCCACAGGCCACGATCTTATCATCAACACCTGTTTCTTTTTGATGGCGGTCTGCGTCATAGCCGGCGCTCTCAGCGCTCTTTTGATTGAGTTCGGCATAGTGGCCGCCTTGGAAAAGATCTTGAAGATCTTCATGAAGCCCGTCTTCAATCTCCCGGGCGCCGCGGCCCTTGGCGGAGTGATGACCTTCTTCTCCGACAACCCCTCCATCATCGCGCTGGCCCGCAACCGCGCCTTCGCGCGCTACTTCAAGAAGTACCAGCTTGTCTCGCTTACCAACTTCGGCACGGCCTTCGGCATGGGTCTTATAGTCCTCACCTACATGATGAGCCTGGAGGGCGAAGGCTTCGTCACGGCCGCCGCGGTGGGCTTTTGCGGCGCTGTCTTCGGCGCGGTCATTTCAACCAGGATCATGCAGTTCCTTGTCAAGCCCATAGTCGGCGATGAGCCGGCCATAACGGAAGCTGAGATCGCCATGATGGAGGAGGAAGAGACCGAGCAGGGCGTTTACAAAGAAGAGAACCTCTTCACCCGCTTTTTGAACGGCATCCTGGACGGCGGCAAGAACGGCGTGGAGGTCGGAATGGCCATCATCCCCGGCGTCGTCATAATCTGCACCTTCGTCATGATGATTACCTTCGGGGCGGACGAGAAGACCGGACTTTACACCGGCGCGGCCTACGAGGGCGTTGCCTGGCTGCCGAAGATCTGCGGCTATTTCAAGCACCCTATCTACTGGCTCTTCGGTTTCGAAAGTCCCGAGAACATCGCCTTCCCCCTGACCGCCATGGGCGCAGTCGGCAGCGCGCTTGCCCTCGTTCCCAAACTGAAGGTCAACCCCAACGACATCGCGGTCTTCACCTCCATCGGCATGTGCTGGAGCGGATACCTTTCAACGCACACGGCCATGCTGGACGCCCTGGGATACCGCAACGTCATAAGCAAGGCTTTGATCTCGCACACCATAGGAGGCCTTTGCGCCGGCGTCTTCGCGCACTACGTCTACCTTCTCGTATCGACGATCTTCTGAGCAAACAAAAAAAGCGGAGCGCAGGCTCCGCTTTTTTTACGCTTTAACGATTCTTCTTATTTCCCGTCGTAGCCCAAAAAACGCGCCTTCCTGTCGATGAAGGCTTCCTTTTTCCTTAAGGATCTCAGCGTGTCCTCGATCTCGTTCCCGAGGGAAAGGGCGAACTGCTCGCCTTCTTCCGGGGCGGCCGTGGCGGTAACGAAGACTTCCTCGTCCTCGTAATCGGTCGTTTCCTCTTTCGCTTTCGTTTCGACAAGGCAGACGTCGTCTATGACCATGGCCTGTTCTTCAAGGGAGTAAGCGATAACGTCAGGCGACTCGCTGGCGCAGCCGGCCAGGAGCAACAGGGCGGTGAGGGAAAGAAGGAAACGCATTTTATTTTTTCAGGGGAAATAGGGTTCGGGGAAACTTTCCTGGGTGAGAGTCACGATCGACCCCTCGCCCAAAGCCTGGAAAGCCTTGTCAACATCGTCCCAGACGAAGGTTAGGCGTCTCGCGGCAAAGGAAAGGCTGCCCTCGATAAGGAGCCTTACAGCCTCTTCGACTTCAGCTCCGGAATAGGCAGCGTCAAAATTGAAGCATAAACCCCTACGCATGGCAAGCGGCCATTTTTCCCAAGGGCTATCATCGCCTATTGAAAGTACTTGTACCGTCCCTCCCTTGTTAGTAACTTCCGTCGCGCGGTCAAAGAGCGAAGCGTCCGCGTTCGTCAAAAAAGTCACTTCGGAGGTTTCCCCCTCTTTGGCCAACGGGTAGCCTTTCATAGGCAGGATCTGTCTTAGCATCTCACCCTGGAAAGACTCGCCTATGACGGCGCAACGAACTCCTTCCGCTTTGGGCAGCGCGTGAAGCAGCGCGGCTATGTGCGGCGCAAGCGAAAGGTCGGCGTAGCTCAAAGCCTTCTCGACTTTGCGGACGCAGTCGGCGGGAACAAGCACATTCTCAGCCGCCAGGCCCTGCTCGGATCCGCCGGGAAGCCACAGGACAACGGGCTGCCCCGCTTTCAAATTTTCATCGGCGCTCTCGCAAACAAGGCCGGCCGCGGCTGATCCCACCACGTAAGGAGAAGGCCATTCTCCCTTGAGGTATGAGAAACGGTCGCGCTCGCCAAGCGTCACGGCGCGCACTTCCGCCCTGACATATCCAAGCGGCAGCTTTTTCTGACGCGGCCATTCCTCGTCGCGTATGTCATTGATCCCGTAGTAAGCTAAAACGCGCATAATCACAGATCCAGGTCTTTTATTATCGTTTGGGCCGCGCTCTTTCCGGCGCCCATCGCTTTTATGACCGTGGCGGAGCCGGTGACGATGTCGCCGCCCGCGTACACGCCTTTCTTGCCGGTCCTTCCCTCTTCGTCAGATACGATGTACCCGCGCTCGCTGCAGGGAAGATCCGGCGTAGTCTGGCGGATGAGAGGATTCGCCTCGGTGCCCAAGGCCACGATCGCGGTGTCAATTTCAAGTTCGAAGGTCTCGCCTTCAATGGGAACGGGCCTGCGGCGCCCGGAAGCGTCCGGTTCGCCCAAAGTCATCTTCTGGCAGACGACCGATCTCAGATTGCCGTTTTCGTCGCCCGTGAATTTTACGGGATTGGAAAGAATGAGGAATTTCACGCCCTCTTCCTCCGCGTGGTGGATCTCCTCTTTCCTAGCCGGCATCTCCTCCCTTGAGCGGCGGTAGACGATGCTGACTTCCTCGAAGCCCATTCTGAGGGCCGTCCTGGCGGAGTCCATCGCGGTGTTGCCGGCGCCGAAGACCGCGACCTTTTTCCCCCTGATGGGCGGAGTCACGGCGTCGTCGCGGAAAGCCTTCATAAGGTTCACCCTCGTCAGGAACTCGTTGGAGGAATAGACGCCGTTGAGAGTCTCGCCTTCTATCCTCAAAAACTTGGGAGTGCCGGCGCCGCTGCCGATGAAGACGGCGGAATAACCTTCTTCTCCAAGGAGCTCGTCTATTGTGTAAAGGCGGCCCACTATGGAATTGAGCTCGAATCTGGCGCCCAGCTTTTTCAAGCCTTCTATTTCAGCCGAGACGATCGCTTTCGGCAGACGGAATTCCGGGATGCCGTAAACAAGGACGCCTCCCGGTTCGTGCAGCGCCTCGAAGATCGTGACGTTCACTCCCGCCTTCAAAAGTTCGTAAGCGCAGGCCAGACCCGAAGGGCCGGAGCCGATCACGGCGACTTTGGCCTTCTTTGCGCCAGCCAATTTGGGCGTTTCTTTGGCGTTCGCGTTTTCGCGGTGCCAGTCGGCCACGAAGCGCTCCAGTCTCCCTATGGAGACCGGCTCCCCTTTTAGGCCGACAATGCATTTGCTTTCGCACTGCGCTTCCTGCGGGCAGACGCGGCCGCAGACGGCCGGCAGGCTGTTGTCGGAGATCAAAGACGCGTAGGCGGCGGGAAGATCCTTGTTGGCGATGCCGGAAATGAATTTGGGAATGTTGACGCCAACCGGGCAGCCCGTCACGCAGCGCGGATTAGGGCAATTAAGGCAGCGCGTCGCTTCCAGAACGGCGGTCTCAAAAGAGAAGCCCAACGGCACCTCGCTGAAATTGTGCCGCCTGACTTCGGGCTTCTGCTCGGGCATTGCTTGCCTTGGAATTTGCATTCTTTCCTGATTCGTCATCACAGACCCTCCTCTTCAGCACGCAGACGGCATTTGTGTTCGTATTCCCTGTAGATGCCGCTTCTTCTCCGCAATTCGTCGAAATCGACCTGATCGGCCGGGAACTCCGGACCGTCCACGCAGGTGTAGCGGATCTTTCCGCCCACCGTGACGCGGCAGCCGCCGCACATTCCCGTGCCGTCTATCATGATGGAATTGAGGCTGGCCGTCGCCGGGACGTTGTATTCTTTCGCCAGTTCGGCGCAGGCTTTCATCATGGGGATCGGCCCCACGATGTAAACGTGGTCGACGTTTCCGCTTTCAAGCTCCTTTTTCAGGACGGTCGTGACGAAACCCTTTTCGCCGTAAGAGCCGTCGTCGGTCGCGATCATAAGCTCGTGGCAGACTTCCCGCATCTCGTTTTCGAGGATAAGAAGTTCGCGCGTCCTGGCGCCGATTATGCCCTTGACGCGGTTCCCGGCCGCTTTCAGGGCTGAGGCTATGGGAAGTATAGGGGCCGTGCCTATTCCGCCGCCTACGCAGACGACGCGCCCGTTCTCGGGGATCTCGGTGGGCTGTCCCAGAGGCCCGACAACATCGTGCACGAAAGCGCCTTCTTTGAGGCTCGATAGTTCCATGGTCGTGTACCCCACGGTCTGGAAGATAAGCTTGACGCCGCCTCTAGGGTCGGACGATACCATCGTAAGCGGGATGCGTTCGCTCGTCTCCTTGGGCCTTACTATGACGAACTGCCCGGCCTTGCGAACCTTCGCGAGCCTTGGCGCTTCGACGACCATGGAATAGACCTTGTCGGCGAGCTTTGTTTTTTCCAAAATTCTGTACGGCATTTTAGTATCTGCAAAGGTATGAGAGCAGGATGCTGTCTCCGATGATTATAAGGGCCACCATAAGCAAAACGACGAGGGGAACGCCGATCTCAGCCAAAAACGAAGGCGTCTTGTACTCATTCCCGCAGGAAACGCAGCGGAGCGTCGCGCCGGTTCTCTTCAGCCTCGGGAGCAGGAAAGAGAGGAACTTCAGATGCTTCGGTATCTCGTTCCCGGGATCAGCGATCATAAGGGAAAACTTCTCCCCGCAAAAAGGACAGTGGGACTCCAGGACGTCGTAGCCCAGAAGCTCCAGCGATTCCTGACGCTGCTTTTTCTGCAGCTCCAGAAAGTGTCTCTCCTCCTCCCTTTTGGTCGGTCCGAAAATGTTTTTTTCGCTTTCTGTCGTCATAAAAGGGTGCAAATTAAAATTAAAGTCCGGCTCGCCCGAAACGTCTTTCCAGTTCGGAATAAGTCAGCATGATGATGGTCGGCCTGCCGTGCGGGCAGGTCCAGGGCGTCTTTGTCGCCATCAGTTCGTTAAGTATGGCCTGACAGTCCGCAAGGGAAAGCTGATGATGGAATTTTATGCTCTTCCGGCAGACCATGACGAGCGCCAGTCTGCGCCTTATCTCCTCCGTCCTGGATGATGAGCCCAGAAGCTTGAGGTCTTCCGCCATGTCGGTCATGAGCTCCTGCAGGGCCGAGGCCTCCAGAAAAGCCGGGACAGCGTCTATTTTAAGCGTGTTCTTTCCGAATTCCTCCAGGGAAAAACCGCTTCTCCTAAGCTCGTCCAGATAGGGCTTGAGGCTCGCCATCTGTTCATGCGACAGCGTCAGCGTCTCGGGAAGCAGCAGACGCTGGCTGGGGGCGTTGGCGCTTTCGAAAGCGAGCAGAGCCTTTTCATAATTGATCCGCTCGTGGGCCGCGTGCTGGTCAATGATCCCGATCCCTTTCCCCTCTATCTCGGCTAAGATGTACATGCCGCCGGCCTGCGCCAACACTTTAGATTGGGAAAGCGTTGCCTCTTTCGCCTCATAAAGTTTCTCCTCGGGTTCCCCGACCGCGGAAGCCGGCTCTTCCGGCTCGGCGTAGATCTTCTTCCAGTCTTCTACTGAAAGCTTTTCGCCCCGCATCATGGAAATTTCCTGCGGCTTCGAGAAAGAGGACTTGTATCCAAGGTTCGGCACGTTCCCGTCCTTTTGTTCGCCAAGCGACAGTTCCGGAGGCGCCATGTCCGACCTTAGGGCGCCGGAAACGGCCCTCGCGATCAGGTCCTGAACGAGATGCTCGTTCCTGAAGCGGATGTCGAGCTTGGCGGGATGCACGTTTATGTCGATCGTTCCCGGAGCGACGGTAAGGAAGAGGAAAGCGTAAGGGAAGCGCTCGGGGCTCAGCAAGGTTCCGTAGGCCCTCTTCAGAAGCGAGGCCAAAAAGACGCACCTCACGGCCCTTTTGTTGACGAAAAGGAATATTTCGGACCTTGTCGAGCTGGCGACGGTCCAGGGCGAGACGAAACCCTCCACAAGGCGCCCTTCCGCGGAAGCGCTGACCGGGATAAGGGAATTGGTGAAATCCGTTCCCCTCAGCTGGCGGAGCCTCGCCTTAACGGCCTCCATGAAAGGCAGCGTCTCGTTCTGCGGGGGAAGGTTGAAGACTTCCGTCTTGTCCACAAGGTAGCGGAAGCCGACGTGGGGATGCGTCAAAACCGCGTTCTGCATGAAGCGCGCGATGTGCCCGAGCTCTGTGGCGTCGGTCTTCAGAAATTTAGCCCTGACGGGAACGCAGAAGAAAAGATTTTTGACGCTGATGGTCGTGCCCTGGGAGCGCGCCGCGTCGCTGACAGTCATGTCCGCTCCGCCCTCGACCCTGATGCAGGTCGGCGTTCCCCCGTCTTTGGGAGCGGAGATCATCTCGAAGCGGGAAACGCTCGCGATAGAGGGAAGCGCCTCGCCCCTGAAGCCCAAAGTCCTGACGTTTGAGATGTCAGCGGCGGTCCTGATCTTGCTGGTCGCGTGGCGCATCAAAGACATCTTCGCGTCTTCCCTTGACATGCCGCAGCCGTCGTCTGAAACAGATATGAGTTTGCGTCCGCCTTCCATGATTTCGACGCAAACGCGCCTGGCGCCGGCGTCTAGGGAGTTCTCAACGAGCTCCTTGACCACCGAGGCGGGGCGCTCCACCACTTCGCCCGCGGCTATCTTGTTGGCCACGTCTTCCGGTAGGAGTTTTATCTGTCTATCATCTGTCATAGGTTTAAATTATAGCAAATCCTTAAGGGCTTCCGCGACCGCGAAAAGGTCGGGAAGGATCATTAGCGCGCGATGCTCCTCCTCGGGGCCGGGAGCGACGAGATCAGGGACCATGATGGAAGTCATGCCGGCCCTTTTCGCGGCCTCTATGCCTGCCGGGGAATCTTCCAAGACAAGGCAGCGGGAAGGTTCGGCCTCGATCGTCCCGGCGGCCCTAAGGAAGATGTCAGGCTCCGGTTTGCTTTTGGGAACTTCCCAGCCGCTGGTCACGGAGTTCACGCGGTGCAATAGATTCGCCATTTTCAGTTTCATAAGGATCTGGGATCTGGGAGAGCTGCTGGCCACCACTCTCGGCATTGAGCGTTCGTCGAGATACGCGAGCAGTTCCGCGAGTCCCGGCTTGGGCAAGCCCTCTCCCCTTCCTATCGCCTCGACGATCAGCTCGGCGCAGCGGTCCCTTACGGAATTGGTCGTCTCCTTGTCGAAGCCGTACTCCTTCTCAAAAAAGCCGTAGGTGTCGGACCTCGAGTGGCCGATCAGCTGCCTGAAAAAGGCGAAGGTCATTTCCCGTCCGTTTTTTTGCCTTATCGCCTCCGCCATGGCGCGCATGGCGACCGGCTCGGTGTCCAGCATAAGTCCGTCCAGGTCGAAGATGACCGCTTCTATTTTTCTTTTTTCCATATCCTTAATTTTAGCAAAGCGCCTGAATTAATGGTAGAATAATGACGATATGAAAAGACTAGCCTTTATTTTTGCCCTGGCGCTTTCCCTCTTCCTTTTCGCCGAAGAGGAGAGCGTGATGTTCGGAAAGCTTTCCTTCAAGGACGGCTCAGCTTCCGACTGCCTTGTCGTCTTCAGGACCAATTCCGAAGACAACACTTTCTTCTGCGAGATCCGCCGCAGGATAGATTCGAGGATAAGGTCCCAGGTCTTTCGCGGAGTGATGAAAGGGACATCATTCCAGGCGAAAAGCGGCGACGGGCGCCTCCAATTGTACGGCGTCATGGGTGAAAACGAATTCAACGCCGGAATCTTGGACGGCGAAGAGCTGCTTTACAGCCTCTCGGCCAAGGACGGGAGCAAGCTGATCGACGAAGACGCTTCTACGAACAATGACGGAGGAACATCAGGCGAAGCGATCCCGGAACCGCCGGAGCCCCCGAAAAGACAGGAAACCCAAGCTGAAGAGATCAAGCCCGACCTCGCGAACGTCAGGATCTATGCTTACAAAGGAAAACTTTCCGGCAAGGAAGGCGAAAGGGACGCGGAATTAAAAGCGTCCTTCTCGAACGGCAAGAACAACAACATGAACATCGTCGTAATGGTAGCGAAGTCGCCTGAAAGCGTCAGCGCCGAATTCTATTCCGGCGTGGCCGACAAGGGAAGATTCACCGCCATAAACCGAACCAAAAGCAAAATGATCAGCGGCAGATTCGACTCCAAAAAGCTGGAATCCGAGATCAAAGAGGAAGAGAGCGGCGAAACGAGCTCCTTTTCAGGCGAGCGCTGACAAGATCATTCCGGAAGCTTTTCCAGTTTCCCTTCCGCTATTCTGCGGTAATAGCAGGAGCTTCTTGGGACGCCGTTTTTGTCCTTGGTGTGGCAGGCGCCCTTGCCTAAGGGCCTTACGAGGTAAAGAAGCGAATTCTGCTCGCAGTTCACCCTGATCTCGACTATCTCGAGAACGTCGCCGCTGGTCGCGCCCTTCTCCCACAGCTCGTTCCTGGACGTGCTCCAGAAAGTCGCGTGCCCGGTCTTTATGGTGTGGTCAAGGGCGGCCTGGTTGGCGTAGGCTATGATCAAGAGTTCGCCGGTCTCGGCGTCCTGGACGCCGACCGGAACGACGTCCGCCCCGCAGTTGGCGACTTTTTTCAGTTTTGTAAAATCAAGCTGCAGTTCTGAGCCTTCTTCCAATTCTTTAGACATAACTTTAATTTTGGGTTTCTTTGGGATCGTCGTGCCCGCAGAGCGCCAGGGCCATGACAGCCAGGGCCGTTACGGTCACGCCGGGAACGTAAAAATCGAAATCCAGCAGGTTGTGGATGAAAAATCCGCCGGAAGCCAGGATGCAGGAGAGCTGAAGCGCGTCCTTCTTTACGGAGGCTTTGAAATTGTCCCAGCCGTTCGTAATGGGAAGGCAGCAGGCCAGAAGCCAGCCGATCCCGGCGAACATGCCGAATTCCGCCCACATCTGGAGGATGGTGTTGTGCACGAACTTGCTCGGTTCGGAGCCTTGCGGCGCCCAGACTTTGTACCACCTCGCGAAAGAGTTTATGCCGTATCCCGTCAGGGCCTTCTGCTTGATCATCTTGAAGGCGACCTTCCAGTACGTCAGCCGCGCGCCGCCGGAAGAGCTGAGCTTTTTGGCAAGGTTGGAGCCGTAGCCCCAGACGAAGCCCAAGGTCGTTATTACCGCTCCGGCGATGAATACCGAGATGAGGAAATTGAGCGAGACTTCCTTCGCCCTGTAAAGCACGAAGCTAAAGACGAGCGTGAGTAGGAAAGTCAGCGCGATCACCGATTTCGATCTGGTGAAGAAAAGGACGCAAAGGGAAACGACGGCCGTGAGCAGCCCGATGCAGCGGAGGATCTTCTCATCCTTGGTCTTCCAGAGCCCCAAACTCAAAAGGAAGACCATCATGGCGTAGGAAGCGAGGATGTTGGGAGACGTGAAGGTGGCGGTTATCCTCGGGGAGAGAAGACGGTTCATGGTGTACGTGTCCGCGGCGTCGTGGCTCGTTTTGAACCATTCGTTGGTGTAGGCCGCGAAGCTGGCGAAACCGTGTTCCTGGGCGAAAAGCTCCCTCGTCTTGGAAAGCCCTCCCAAAAGCTGGAAGAAGGCGTTCTGCGCCACGAAGAGCATGGAAAGGCAGATCACGACGGCGATAACATGCCGCCGCTTGGAAGTCAAAGCGACAACGGCCGAGGCGTAGAAAAAGGCCCCGTAGAGAATGAAGAGGGCTCCGCCCCAGGGATCCCGGAATTCCGGGATCTTGGCCATCTTGAAAGAGGCCATGATGGAGAGCATCAGAAAGGCCCAGCCAAGGCCGATGTACGTCACGTTGTGATTCTTTTTCAAAACGCGGCACTTGGCCACAAGGGACAAAACCGCGAAGACGCCGATAAAGAAGAGCAGATACTCAAGGTTCCTGTTGGGGTATGAGTATTGGAAAAGCGCGACGTAAGCGTTCGACACCAAAGAGGGGAAGTCGGCTTTTTCCGGCATGAGGCTGACGCTTCTTTCCACGAGAGTCTTCTGAAGCTCCGGATGCTGCGGCGTCCCGAACCAAAGGGGCGACCAGAAAAGCGCGATAAGGATGGCGATGAAAAGTATCTTCCCGGCCAGTCTTCCGAAAGCCGTTTCCCTGTCGGTAATGACGCCTAGCGAATTTTGCTCCATAAGATCTCCTTAGCGTTGAAAGCGGGGCCTTCCTTGCAAACTCTCTTCATGCCTTCCGTCGTCGGGACCACGCAGCCGACGCAGACGCCCATGCCGCAGCCCATGTAAGCTTCCAAAAGGACCTCAAGTTCCAAGCCTTTGCTTTCTGAAAAAGCGGACAAAGCCTTCAGCATAGGCCAGGGGCCGCAGGCGAAAAGCTTCGTGCCGCCGTCCAAGGGGGCTTTTTCCTCCAGCGCCGTCACAACGGTACCCTTGACGCCCGCCGACCCGTTGTCGGTCGCGCAGACGGGCTCTATGCCGAGTTTTTCGAACTCGTCAAGAAGAAGCAGGTCACCTTTGTCGCGCGCTCCCAAAACGACGGAAACTTTCTTCCCCTCGGTTTTCAGCTGCTTAGCCAGATAAAGGAGAGGGGGCGTGCCTACGCCGCCGCCAACTAGCAGAGCGCTCCCGCAGTCAGTGTCGAAGCCGTTCCCCAAAGGACCTATTATGTCGAGTTTCGAAGAGGGCTCGAGAGTTCCCAAATATTCCGTGCCCTTGCCTATCATGCGGAAAACGAAAGCAAGCGTCCCCTTCTCCCTGTCGGCCATGGATATGGAAATAGGCTTGCGCAAAAGGGTGGCGCCGTTGGTAGAAAGTTCGGCGAACTGGCCGGGACGCGCCATATTAGAAAGGCGCGGCGCCTCGACGACCAGCATGCGGTGGTCGTTGTTTAGCGCCTTATTATCCAAAACTACTGTTGTTTCTCGATCCATTTTCTTATATGCTGAATTTGGATATCAATTTACCAAAAATGTTGTTCAAAAAGTTAAGAAGCGAAGTGAAGTGGAAGATGCGGTCCAAAACGGAACGCTTCAGCTTGATGGCGTCCGCCGGGCAGAATTCGTGGCAGCAGTAGCAGCGGATGCAGTCTTTGCTGACGGTTCTTCCCCTTTCGGGATCGATGGCTGGCGGCTTGACCGGGCAGCCGTTCCTGCAGCGGAAGCATTTTATGCACTTTTTGGGATCGATCTCAGGGTGCGGCGCCCACTGCGCTCCGAACCAGCGCATGAACCACTTTGGCATCGGCAGCATCCTAATGATGTCCTTGCTGTGGGAGACCTGCCTGAAGTCTTTGACTTTCACTTCCTCGGGCGTGAGCAGCGGGAAAGTCGACTTCTCCTCGCCCTCGCCGAAACCAAGGCGCAGCGCCGCCGTAACGGTCGGGACCTTCATGGGATCCAAGCCTATGATGCGGCAGGCCGCCATGTCGACGGCGAGCAGATCTCTGGAAGCCAGAAGCAAGCCTAGTTCCTTGGGGCTTCCGCCGGAAGGGCCGTCCCCTTCCATCGCCACTATGCCGTCCATCACGGCCAGCGCGATGTTCGCGGTCTTGTTGATCTCGATCATCAGTTCGCCCATAAGGTCGTTGTCCCTGAGGCGCAGGTGATAATTGCTCTTCCTGACGCCGACCATGAGCCCGTACTGGTTTTTTATCGCGCCGGTGAAATTCATCTGAACGTGCGTCTTCAGTTTCGGCAGCGTTATTATGACGTCGGCTTCCTTTACGGCCCTGGCCAGGATCAGCCTTTGCGAGACGCGGTTCTCCGGCCTTGGGTAAACGTCCTCGTTCTCGAAGTCCGCGACCGCGACGTTCTCCCTTTCCAATATCTCCTCCAAGCCTCCGGCTTTGATGGCGGACCTGAGCGTGCCCATTCCGGGACTGTCGCCCACAAGAGGAATGCCGCCCGATTCCTTCACCAAAACTATCATGGCTTCCACCAGCCTCGGATCGGTGGTGACGGCTTTTTCAATGTTGTACGAGCCTAGGAGATTGGCTTTCAGAAGGACCTTTTGTCCCGGCTTTACGAAAGCCTCCATGCCCCCTAAGGGGGCCAAAAGTTCGCGCAGCTTCGGAAGGATTTCCGCATAGGTCGCGCGGACGATCGTTACTTGCGACATGTTTTCCCCGTACCGGATTTAAGCGGTTTAAGTTTCGCGTATTTCGCCACCAAAACTTTGGGCGCCGGCAGATTCTCGAACTCGATCGTCAGTCTCGCCGACTCGCCTTCACCGGAAATGGAGGAGATGACGCCGTTGCCGAAGTGCGTGTGCACAACGGCCATTCCGACGGTGAGGTCGCCGGTGTCAACCGTGCCGGCCGGTTTGGAAGGAAGCTTTTGCGAGCCCGCGGTTTCGGATAGGAGGATCTTGCGACTGCTGAAGCGGCGCTCCACGTGATTGGAAGCGATCTCGCCCAGGAAGCGGGAAGGATCCCTGGACTGGTTGACGCCGAACATCACCCTCTTCAGGGCGCAGGACAAAAAGAGCCTTTCCTTGGCGCGCGTCATGCCGACGTAGCAGAGCCTTCTCTCCTCTTCGATCTCGTCCTTTACGCCCTTGGCGTTGATGTGCGGGAAGAGGTCCTCCTCCATGCCCATGATGAAGACGACCGGGAACTCCAGTCCCTTGGCGTTGTGGATCGTCATTAGGGTAAGCGTGTCGGCTTCGTCGTTCCACTTGTCGATGTCGGCCGTGATGGCCACTTCGTTAAGGAAGCCTTCCGTGGAAGCCTTTTCATCCGTCGTAGTGTTCTCGTAGTCGGCCACCGCGGACAAAAGCTCGCCGATGTTCTCCCGCCTCATAACGTCTTCCTCGTCGTCGCTTGGGCAGATCTTCTCTATGTATTCGGTCTTCTCGAGGATGAAATTCAAAAACTCCGTCGGCAGCATCCTCTTCTGGGCTTCCGTCAGCTCTTCCATGAGCTCGAGGAACTTCTGAAGCTTTTTGTGCACGGCGTCCGTGAAGCGGTCGATGCGGCGGTGCTGCTCTATGGCCTCGTAGAAAGTGATGCCGGCCGTCTGGGCGAAGCTGGCAAGCGTCTCCTGCGTCGTTTCTCCCAAGCCCCTGGTCGGGCTGTTGATTATCCTGCGCAAGCTGACGTCGTCAAAATTGTTGAGGGCCGCGCGCATGTAAGCGAGCTGGTCCTTGATCTCGCGGCGGCTGTAGAAGCCGGTGTCGCCGACCAGCTTGTAGGGAATGCGGTTCTTTACCATCGCCTCCTCTATGAGGCGGGAGAGCAAGTGCACGCGGTAGAAGACCACGATGTCGTGCCGCTTGTAGCCCTCGCGCAAAAGTTTCTTCACCTGCCTTATGATCTCGTCCGTCTCTTCGTGCTCGTCCTTGGCGCTGTAAAAAGAGACTTTCTTGCCGGGCCCGTTCTCGGACGTCAGGTTCTTTTCCCAGCGTCCGGCGTTCTGCGCGATGACGTCGTTGGCGGCGTCAAGGATGGCCGAGGTGGAGCGGTAGTTCCTTTCCAGCACGGTCTTTTTGGCTTCGGGATAGTCTTTTTCGAAAGAGAGGATGTTGCCGATCTCGGCGCCGCGGAAACGGTAGATCGACTGGTCGGGATCGCCCACCACGAAAAGGTTCCTGTGCTTCTCGCTGAGCATCCTGACCAGCTGGTACTGGGCGTAATTGGTGTCCTGGTACTCGTCGACCAATACATAGTCGAAACTGTCCTGGTAAAACTTCAGGACCTCGGGCTCGCGCTTGAAGAGCAGGACGGTGCGCATGATAAGGTCGTCGAAATCCAGAGCCCTGACGCGCTTGAGCTCCTTCTCGTATTCCTTGTAGACCTTGGCCACCAGCTCGTCGTTGTACTCCTTGGACTTCTCCGCCCTCTTCAAATATTTGTCGGCGCTCTCCAATCTATCCTTGGCCAGGCCTATGGCGTTGGCGAAATACTGGGGCTTCAGACGCTTGTCACCTATGTCCTGGCGGCGCATGCACTCTTTCAGAAGCATCAGTTGGTCGTTCTGGTCGTAGATGACGAAGCCTTTGTCAAACCCGATCTTTTCGCGGTTGGCTCTCAGGACCTTCAGGCAGAAGGAGTGGAAAGTGGAAATGGGAACGTACTTCCCCACCAGTTGATCTACTCTGGAAGCCATTTCCTGGGCCGCCTTGTTCGTAAAGGTGACGGCAAGGATCCTGTGAGGCGCCATCCCTTTGGAGACAAGATAAGCGATGCGGTAGGTGAGCACGCGCGTCTTGCCGCTGCCGGCGCCGGCTACGACCAGCTGCGGTCCGTTCTCAGCCGTCACAGCCGCAAGCTGCTCGGCGTTGAGGGAAGACTTGAGATCAAATGAGCTTTTGGCGGCGGCCGCCTTCGCGGGAGCGTTTTTGGCCTTGGCAATTTTTTTCGCAGTTGCCATAAAAGTGGAGCGGGTGGATTGGTTAAAAGTTCAATAAATATCAAGTACCTTTATATGTTTATTTTATCAAACCTCGCCTGAAATTACAAGGCGGGATGTCGGCAAAATCAAGACGCTTCCGCGCCCTTTTCCACTACGAGCTAAAGCATTCTAAAAAGCTAGAATATGGCATGACATTAAAAAACGACATCAGGCGCGGATTCATTCTGCCGACCGTTCTGCTTTTCCTTACCGGGCTCGGCGCCCTGGCGGTCGCGTTCGCCCTCGGCCTCGCTTCGGAAGGTCAGCTAAGCGAGAATCTGAAGCGTTCCGACCAGGAAAAACTCATTCTCCTCTCCGCCGTGGAGCATGTGAAAGCGCTTTTTTTGGCGGCGGAAATAAACTATCCCGGCTCCTGGCTCAGGGAGGGAAGATCCGGGCCCTACGTCATCGGCGGGCTTCGCTATTCCCTTAAGATAACGCCCCTCTCCGACAATTTCGCCTATCAGGAATTCTGGAGCGGGGGCTGGCAAAAGCAGGCTGCCGCCGCCCTTTCGCCGCCTCGGGAAACGCTTGCCAAACTGAAGCTGGAAAACAAAGACGAAAAAGACCGCGCGCTCCTTGAACTGGCGCTTATCCTAAGCGACGCGTCAGACGAGAACCACGCGCTTCAGGAACACGCCGGAGTCTACGGCGCCGAGGCGGTCAGCTTCTCCGAGATCCTAAGCGACGACGGCAGCGAACTGCGGTTCGCCTACCGCGCCAACGCCGTCTACAACGAGCGCGCCGTAACGTCCCTCCCCTACTTTTACGGCGCGCGGGATTACGACTCGAACGCTCCCGTAACGGAAAACGATCCGGCGCGAAGGGAGCTCTTCGACCCAAAGGTCGCGAGATACGTCCTGAAAGACGAATGCAGAAAGGAGAACGGCAGGATCATCGTGAAACTGTCATCCGACGCCGTAACTGAAGATCACGAGGGAGCGCTTCTGAAAAGCTGGCGGAAAAAGAAGCAAAGGCAGTTCCCGAGCGACGGACACTGGCAAAACTGCGCGATCGCCTTTTTCGGCCTGGCCGTGAAAGGCATAACGCCGAGGGCGGTCTTCAGAATAATGGATTCCGACGGCTCAAGCCTTGTTTTGAAGGACGAGGAAGGGCTTTTCAATTCCATCACCAACTCGAGTTTCCGCTACGCTCAGCTGAGAGGCTGGATCCATTCCGAAACGCTCTACAGCGAAACGCCCGATCAACCGCTCTGGCTCGCCGTGAGCGACCTGATGAAGGGAAAGTATTACGACGTTCAGCTCCAGGACGCCAACTTCCCGGTGCCGGTTAAGGACGGCTCATACGGAATGAACAGGAACAAAAAGCTCGTTGTCGACGGGAAGGAAACGACTTCGGACAGGTATGCTTTCCGTTACGCAAAGGGAAAGCCCCAAAAAAGCGGGCCCCTCGGGGAAATGGAGCTTTTCGTGAAAAGCCCCTCCGATTGCTCGCCAAGATCCCGCGTCAGGATAAACAGCGTCTATTTCCGCCGCCCGGACATCGTCGCCGTAATAAACGAAAGCAAAGAACCCCTTTTGCTTTCCAATTGGCGCCTTACGGCGCAAACAGGAAGCGGGAGCACTCTTTTGGGCATACTCCCCAACGAAGCCGCCCTCTATCCCGGAAGCAGGTTCTACCTGACCGACCAGGCCGAGATCGCCTTCCTTGAATACGGCTTCCGATCTCTTGACGACGACGAATCATCGGGCGATTCCGTTGTCTCCCTGCCGGGCGAAAGCTGGGGGCTCGACTACGAGATCAGCGAAGTGAGGGAACTGAAAAAGGGCGCGCAGTACTACACCTATGTCGGCTGCAGGAACGCGTTCTGGGAAAAGGACGAACTAATTGACGAAGTGGCTGAAATAAAGGACGGGCTGCGCTTTCCCATAGAAGGAGGCAACAACAAAAATACGCTCGTCTTCTCAAATTTGAGGCTGGAGCGCTACGCGGGGTTGACCGCGGGCGACCGGCTCAGGATCATAGGGCTTCCCCGCCACGTGGAGTACGCCTCGCTCACCCTGAAAAACGAATACTCTCAGGTCGCCGCCAGAACGAAAGGCGCCGTGATGCCGAAGGACGCCGAGCGCCGCTCCTCCCTTTTGTATGAAAACGGGGCCTGGCGGCCGAACGAAACGCCTTTCAGGAACTTCACCCCCGTGAAATTGAAAACCTTTTTTGATCGTCCCCTTGCCGGCGACGCGGAGGCCGCTTCGCTCCTTGACGATCCAAGGCTAAATGAAACCTACCTTCATTCCAACGCGCTCTCCCTCTACGTCAGGGAGTTCCCCGCTTCGGAAGCCTTCCACGAAGGGGCTTGGCAGCCGGGAGGGGGAAGGGCGGAAAAGGTCGGGAAAGGCTTCGCTTTTCCGAACGGCTCCTGGGCGATCGATTTCTGGGCAGGGCAAAAGATCCGCTTCCTTTCCGGCGAACTGAAAGGCGAAACGTTCGCCGTGACGGGAAGTTTCGAAAACGTCGTATTCCCAGTCGGCCTTTCCCTTCCCGGCAGAAAGCGCCCGAGCGCTTTCAAAAAAGGCTCGGCCTCCCTCGGCCCCGGGTACGCGAACATTTTTTACACGGCCAGCAAAAACGGCGCGCAAAGCGAGTGGACGTTCTCAAACCTTTGGGACTGCGCCGGCGGAGAGTTATATTTGAAGGGGCTTTCCGACGCCGTGGATTCCGGGGAATTCCTGGAGGAGAACCACAACGCCCTTCTCGAACCCGAGCTTTTCGACTGGTCACAAAACGCCTGGGAAAAGTTTCCCGCTTTCCGCTGGGATAAAAACGACGCCGCCTTCCTCGCCACGCTCGACGAGCGCCACGTTTCTGGTAAAGGCTTGCTGAAACTGAGACTGACCGCCGGAAACCTTAATGATCCAATGGGAACGGGCCGCGCCTGGTTCCAGGGGATCGCCGTCTCCCCTCCCAAGCGTCCCGTCAAGATCGCGGAAGAAAAACATGGCGCGAACGGCCCCATTCCTCTCACCGTCCCCTTCGAGCTTTACGGCAAAGAAAAAGAGCGCTATCTTTTGACAGCGCTCTTTCGGCTTGAAGCGACCGTCGCTTCGAACCGCTATTCCTATCTTCTGACAGTCGGCCCGAAAGATCCCAAGACCGGCAGGAGGAAGATCGGTTTCCGGAAGCTGGCGGATTAGAACTTCACTTTCTGGATGCCTTTGTTCAGAGAGTCGATGCAGGCCTGGGTAAGGGCCAGAGACTTCGCGGCGTCGCGGTAAGTGGAGGGGTTCTTCGACCAATCGCCGCTTCTCACGGCGTCGATGAACTTCTCGTTTTCGTAAACGTACATCGTCCCGCTCTTCTGCGTGAAGAGCGTCTCCTCCCTCGCGCCTTCGACTTTTATGGTGCAGGTTCCGAGGTTGACGTGGTACTTTCTCTTCTCGCCGAAGAGGACCACCTCGTTGCGCCAGGTGTCGGCCAGCCAGGAGTGCGTGTGCGTGCCGGTGATGCCGTTGGCGAACTTCAGTGACATCGCTATCGTTTCGTCGATGGTGTAGTTTCCCTTTTTGGAGACGGTCTTTTTGCGGAAAGGATTGGTCGCGAAGCCGGAGACTTCCACCACTTCGCCGAAGAGATATCTCAGCCAGTCGAAATTGTGGGTGGCCTGGTCGACGAGGGCGCCGCCCGAGAGATCGTTGTCATAGAACCAGGCGGGCAGAAGGTTCTGCGTGGAGGCGCCGCAGGCGTAGGCGGACATGAAGGTGTGTATCTTGTCGTCAGCCATCATTTCCTTGAGGCGCTGCGTCAGGGCCATGGAGCGGAAAACGTAGCCAATCTGGACTCTCGCGCCCGGGATCTTGTCGAGCTTGTCAGCGATGCGTTTGGCGACGGAAACCTTGCGTTCCGCCGGCTTTTCGCAGAAGACGGGAAGCCCCGCCTTGGTGCAGTTGACAAGGATCTCTTCCCTGGCAGTGGAAGGAGTGCAGACCCAGACCGCGTCGAGCTTGGGGCCCTTTTTAAGCATGTCCACGTGATCAAGGAAGATCTCGCCGCCGAAGACGGCCTGTTTTTCCTTGGCATGGTCTTCCACGATGTCGCAGAGGGAAACTATTTTGATGTCTTTCCTTTTTTCAAGAATGCGCAGATGCGTCCAGGAAATGTTGCCGGTTCCGACGAAGCCGACCTTAAGAACGCCCTGGCTCTTAGCCTTGGCGCCGTATGCGGGTTGAGTGCTCATTTATTTTCTCCTTATTTCGTAGCTTTTTTAGCGCGTTTGGCAGGGGTGTTGACGAAAAGTTTCCTAAGGTACTTCACGGTCTCATTGATATCTTTGATCTGCTGATCGCCGTCGATCTCGCGCTCGATGATGAATTCACCCTTGAAGCCGATCTCGCCCAGGCGCTTCACGAAGCGCGGGAAATCGACTTTCCCGGTGCCGACCTTGACTTCCTCTCCCAGATGCATGGGATCGGTGGGATAGAAGGCGTCCTTGGCGTGGATGTTTTTGACGTACTGTCCGAAGACGTCCAGGGCGTCCACGGGATTGGCCTTGCCGTAAAGGATGAGGTTGGCGGGGTCGAGGTTGATGCCGAGGTTGTCCATGCCGGTCTGCTGGATGAGCCTGAGCATCGTGACAGGCGTTTCCTGACCGGTCTCAAACCAGAACTGCAAGCCCAGTCTCTTGTAATAGCGGGCGATGTACTTGACAGCGTCCACCAGGTCGCCGAAATCTCTGTCGCGGGGCCATTCGGGGATGAAGCCGAGGTGCGTGATGACGGCGGGCAGGCCGATCTTCTTGGCAAAGTCGCCGGCCGCCAGCATGGACTGGATGCGCTGGAAGCGGAAGGCCGGGGGAACTAAGCCCAGCGTGGCCGGTCCGGACAGAAGGTCCCAGACCGCGGGGCCTGCCCAGCCGGCCCAGAAAGCCGTGGGCTTGATGCCGGATTCCTTGATCTCAGCTTTGACCTGCTCGGCCATCTCGTCGGTCCAGTGCTTGGGGTTCCAGCTGACCAGTTGGCAGGTGTCGAGCTTATGGGCGGCCACTTGTTTCAAGGTGCCGCCTTCGGGTCTCATGAAAGCGATGACGCCGATGCGATTTTTCATATTGCCTCTTAATTTTTATGGTTATTGTTTTTTGAATCCAATTTCGCCCTGAGCTTGTCGTAGACGGAATCGTCCACTTTCGTGTAGCCGAAGCCGTAGCCCATCCTGATGTCGGGTTTCATTTTCCCGTGGAAATCCGTGCCGCCGGTCATGATCAGGTTGAATTTCTGCGCCATTCTCTCGTAGCGCCTGATGTCGGCGGGCAGATGCACGGAGCAGTAGACCTCTATGCCTTCCAATCCCTTGTCGACCATGCCCTTCAAAAAATTCTCGAAATCGACGTCGGAGAAAATGTGCAGCGCCTTGGGATGCGCGAGGACCGCGATCCCGCCAGCCGACCTTATGAGGTCGATAGACCCCGCGATGTCGAATGTCCTGCGCTCCGTAAACGTCAAGGCTCCGGGCGTCAAAAACTGCTGGAAAGCCTCGCTGACGGTGTGGGCGTAGCCGTTTTCGATGAGCCAGTGCGCGAAATGTGGGCGGCCAACGTTGTTGCTGCCGGCCAAACTCACCAGCTCCTCGTATGTAACGGGAACGTGATAGCTCCTCAATTTCTCGACGATCGAGCGGTTGCGCTCCTCTCTCCAGGACTGCACCTGTCGCAAGGGCTCCAGGGCAGACTTGAGCGAGTCGTCCCACTTTGGGAAGTAACCGAGGATGTGCACTTCCTTCTGATGGTCTTTCCTCAGGGAAAAAGTGCCGGCGGACAATTCCACTCCGGGAATGAAATCCATCTTCTGCTCTTTCGCGGCTGAGGCCAATTCGTCCACGCCTTTCACAGTGTCGTGATCAGTCAGGGCAATAGCCCTGAGGCCGAGCTTGACTCCCTGCTCGACCAATTCCTTAGGCGTGCTGGTGCCGTCGGAATAGACGCTGTGAAGGTGAAGGTCGATCATTGCTTTTTGAGCCACTCCTCGACAAAGTTTGTGTTGTAGCGGTCGCCTCTGATGAACGCGGGCTGCTTCAGCAGATTTTTGAAAAGCGGTATCGTCGTCTTGATGCCGCCGATCTCGAATTCGTCGAGCGCCCTCAGCATGCGCCTGATGGCCGCGATGCGGTCCCTCGAGTGGACCATCAGTTTCGCCACCATGGAATCGTAGTAGGGCGAGATCTCGTATCCGGCGTAAGCGATCGAATCGACTCTGACGCCCGGGCCTCCGGGCAGGTTGTAAGTCGTGATCTTTCCGGGATTGGGACGGAAGTCGTGCTCGGGATCCTCGGCGTTGATGCGGCATTCGATAGTCCAGCCGCTCATCCTGATGTCTTCCTGGGAAAGGCCGAGGGGTTCGCCAGCGGCCACCATGATCTGGCGCCTGACGATGTCGACGTCGGCTTCCATTTCCGTAACGCCGTGCTCGACCTGGACCCTGGCGTTCATTTCCATGAAGTAATATTCGTTGGTGTCTTCGTCGACTATGAATTCCACCGTGCCGGCGCCGACGTAATTCGCGGCCAGGGCAATGCGGCAGGCCGCCTCGCCCATTTCCTTGCGGCGCGCTTCGTCGACTATGGGGGAAGGCGATTCTTCCAGGAGCTTCTGGTGCCTTCTCTGCATGGTGCAGTCTCTTTCGCCCAAGTGAACGCAGGTCCCGTCCTTGTCGGCCAGGATCTGGACTTCCACATGGCGGGATCTCTCCAGGAATTTCTCGACGTAAACTTCGGGATTGCCGAAAGCCGCTTCCGCTTCCTTCCTCGCGGTCTCGAAAGCGTTCTGCAGCTCCTCCTCGTTCCTGACGACGCGCATGCCGCGTCCGCCGCCTCCGGCGGAGGCCTTGACGATGATGGGGTATCCTATCCTCGCCGCTTCCTTTTGAAGCGTCGCGTAATCGTTGACCGGTCCGTCGCTTCCCGGCACCACCGGGACGTTGTTTCTAACGGCCATATCCCTCGCGTTGGCCTTGTCGCCCAGGGCGGAAATCGCTTCGCTTGTCGGGCCGATGAAAGTCATGTCGCAGGAATTGATGATCTCAGCGAAATGCGCGTTCTCGGAAAGGAAGCCGTAGCCCGGATGGACAGCGTCGGCGTCCGACACTTCGCAGGCAGCGATGATCCTGGGGATGTTGAGATAACTGTCGGAGGCAGGGGCTCTGCCGATACAGTAAGCTTCGTCGGCGTACCTGACGTGCAGCGAATTCCTGTCGGCTTCAGAAAAGACCGCCACGCTTGCTATACCCATTTCCCTACAGGCGCGTATCACTCTCAAAGCTATCTCGCCCCTGTTGGCTATAAGTATCTTGCGAAACATTTTTTTATTCCGGACGCACTAAGAAGAGAGTCTGGCCGAATTCCACCGGCTGACCGTTTCCAACACAGATCTTCGCTATGATGCCGCTGACTTCCGCTTTGATCTCGCTCATGATCTTCATCGATTCGATGACCGCCACAGTGGTCTCCTCGCTGACTGTCTGCCCTTCCGTAACGAGCGGCGGGCTGTCAGGGCTCGCCGCGGCGTAGAAAGTGCCGACCATGGGGGAATTGATGGGAATGAGGTCGCTGGCCGCCTTGGCTTCCGCCTTGGGCTGCGCGGCCTTCGCTTCGGGCGCCGGTTTTTGCTGGACCGGTTCCGGGATGGAATTCAAGACTTCCTCCGGCGAAACTTTCAGCGTGGCGTAATCCTGGACGGGGGTCCCGCCCTGAGGTCGCTTCAAAGAGATCTTGCCGTCGGCGTTCTCGAAAGTGAATTCGCAGAGGCCGTAGGCGTCCATCAGTTTGAGAAAATGTTTGATTTCCTTGATATCCATAGAATGAATAACTCCGTTATTATTTAGGATATTTTATGAAATCGGGGCGGAATTTGCAAATATCGGGCCAAATTCGGCCGTTTTTGGCCAAAATCAGGCCAAAATTCAGAATTGGATGGGAGAGAACATCACGCTGCCGTCCTCGATCGTGATGTTGTTTTGCTTCAGCGCCTCGATAAGGTCGCCGCCAGCGGAATTCGGACCGGCTTCGTCCTTGCGCCACTTGTTCTTAGGGGCGTTTTCCGCGAAGACGTTCCTGCCTTTGGACCTGCTCACGGCGAAGCCCTCTTTTTCTATGGATAAGCCCTTCTTGGGACTGACTTTAAGCGAGGCGACCAAATTTTCCAGGGCTTTGGGGTTCAAAACTTTGCGTTTGATGTTGATAAGGTCGTCCGTCGGCACGTTCTCATAGCGCTCCTCGCCCTTGCAGGAAACTTGCATCTGCAGACTGATGACGCGCATGACGGTGCCGTCCGCGGGCTGGCAGATTATAGGATAGACTCTGAACATGAAGATCCTGAAGCCGGCTTCGTCATACTGCTTGACGAACTCCACGCAGCTGGGAGGATAAAGTTCGGCGCCGGTCTTTTTGGCGGACGGGTCCCTGACGTAAAGATCGTAGCGGCCGGGAAGCTGCTCGCGGCTTATTTTCGTCCGGCAGCCGGAATACTCCGCGCCTTTGGGCGCCGCGATATAAACGTGCTTGCAGGGCAGAACGGGAGTCCCCTGCCCGTGCTCGACGTAATTGACGTCATTGTCGGCGTACGAAAAAAAGCTCGCGCCTTCCTTTTTTTCTTCCTTCAGTTTGGAAGAGTCAAAACCTATGACGGCTTCTATGCTGGCTGCCATGAGCGCCGAAGACGCCAGGCAGATCAGGATCAAAAAATATTTCGTCACTCAATTTTCCTTAAAGGCCTTCCTTCATCACGTCGGCCATGGTGCGCTTGCCAAGCGCGTTGTAATTCTTTCTCGGTATCCTGCGGACGGCTTCGGGAGGCCTTCTGCGAAGGTCTTCGGCTTTCATGTCCTGCTCGACCCGCTCTTTGGCGGCGGTAGCGGGGACGATGACCTCGGAGGCCGGCCTCAGGCTGGTGGTGCGCTGGACCGTTTTTTCCGGGGCTTTGTCGGCGTCCCGAGTCCAGGAAGGCTGGCTGGGAGGCGCCGGCGCGTCGCCGTGAACGGGCTGGAGCTCACCTTTTGGGGAGATGTAGCCGTTCGCTATTTCCGTAGGAGCGTTGTCCAATTTTCTCGTCGTAAACTCGTCGATGTCGACCACCGGGACCGAGCCGGGAAGCTCGCTTTCAGCCTGCCAGGAAGGAGCGGAAACAACCGTTTTTTCCTCGACTTTCACCTCTGCTTTCACTTCCTTGACTTCCTCTTTCACGGGCTCAATGGCCTTCAAAGTCTTCTTTTCCTTCTCAAGGATCTTTTCGCCGTACTGGGCGACCAGTTTCTCTTCCGCTTCCCTTATCATGGCGTCGACTTCCGACATGTCGATCGATCTGGTGTCGTTGGTGATCGCTTCCGCCACGTCGTTCAAAGTCTCTTTCATCGCCTGCTCCTTGACTTCTTCCTGAATGTCGGCGAGACTCTGGGCGAAATCATTCGAATCAGCCGCGGAAAGCGTAACGCTCTTCGCTTCGGCGCCGCCGGATCGGACGACGGAGGGAGGGGTCTGGGAAGGGGCCGTAAGCGCCTCGGAGAGGATCTTGCGTTCCTCCTTCTCTTCCTTGACTTCAACGCTCTGCCCTTTTGTTTCCTTCTGCGCCAAACTCTGTTTTTCGACCTGCTTCTGCAGATCGTACATCTGGGCTCTCAATTTCTGCATCTCTCTTTCCGAACCGGAATTTCTCAGCAAAGAGAAAACCGCCACGGCCGCGAGCACCAGGACCAGCAAAACGTAAAAGATTTTTTTGAACATAAAAGGAATTCCGGTAATTTAAAGTGGGAAGGTCATTTTATCATTTGCCCGTTCCAATTGCAAACGCTTGTCAATAAGTTGGGGAATAACGGTGCGTAAACTTACAACTGTCTAATTCATAAATAGTTAATCTGAAGAGTCCAACTTAGCAACTTGTGGATAACTTGTAGATTTCCCGTGGTTGGGCACAGGATCTCCCCAGGATACTGACATTCTTCCGTCAGAAACAACAACCTCCTCTTGATTTTACTTCGTAACAAAATCTTGAGGAGGTTGTTGTTTTCTGACGGCCAAAAGCACAGCTCACAGTCTGCCTGATAGCATCCTCCGTGAGTTTTGTCGAGGACGAAAAAAGTTATGCTCCCGTAAGCAAACTCAGCGAAGCCTGTTTGCCAAGGGAACATAACTTTTCGTCCGAGACAATATCCGCGTCAGCGTTCGCGTAGTCCGCGAGCTGAGCAAAAAGCACCGCTCACAGTCTGCGCTTGATCATAAGGCAAGCCAGCGCGGCAAACGCAAAAACGGCCACGCAAGGTTCGGGAATGGGCTCGGTGCTTATGCCGAAAAGGCCGGAATAGTTGGTGATGTTGTGGCCGTGCAAGTCTTCCGCTATTATGCGCACTCTCGCCCGGTCGGAGACCTCCTTGTACGGGAAGGTGTTCCAGGAATAATCCTTGTCGAGCTCGTAGTAATAGTCTTCGCAAATGTCGATCCAGGGGCCTTCGAAATCGTTGGTGGAGTAAGAGAGGTAGAAAGCTCTCCAGCCGTCGGAGGGAGCCTTGTATTCCCACTTCACGGGTTCCGTCATGTTGCGGTAATAGTCGCCTTCCGCGGGCTTCGTGATTTCCACGTATTCCGTGCCGTCAAGCGAAGCGGGCTTAGGCGAGAGCTCCATTTCGACGGTGTAGAAGGTGTTGGAGTCCAAAGGCCTGTAGGTGACCACGTACCCGTAGCCGTAGGCGCTGCCAAAGGAGAGGTACCACTTTCCCTCCAAGCCTTTGCCGTAGCAGTCGTCTTTCGTCAGAGTGATCGTGTGCTCGTTTTGGCGCCCGCTGCTCAAGTAATCGTAAACAGACCCGGCCTGCTGGTAGCGGTCGAAGAAGGGAATGTAATTCTTTCTCAAGCCGCAGAGGACGGGCAGCCCGGTGTTGACTCTCACGACAAGCTGCGTCGTGCCCTCCGGCACGTTCATCTCGAAGGAGAAGAAACCGGCCAGGTCGACGTCTTCCTGGCGGACCTGCTCATGCGAGCCGATCGGGTAGGCGGCGATGTTCGGGTTCATGTACTTCGTGATCCAGTTCATCATGTGCCCGCGGTGCAATCCGACTTTCCTCGGCATATGATGGAAGAACCAGATCTTGTGCTTATAGTTGACGCCGCCGCCCCAGTCGGCGCAGGTCATGGTCCTCGGGACCCAGTTGGTCATGTTGGGGAAGTCGTACCAGCAGTCGGCGTAGCATTCCACCGGGGTGGTGTTGCCCCAGTCGTAGTCGCTTTTGGAGTTGGGGGCGTAGTGCACGTCGCCGATGCAGATGTTTTCGCTCGATTCGCTGCCGTGCGCCCTGTAAAGGGCCATGTCGTGAACGTTGGTGTACCTTATGCCGCCTTCGAACGAGTAGACGTAGTTGTGGAACGCTCCGCCCAGGTGCCATTCGCAGCCGTGGCCGAAGTTTTCCATCGGCGTGTCGGAGCGCTCTATGCTCGGCATGCACATCATGAACATCCTTTCGTTCTGCAAGGCGGAGAATCCGTAGGAATTGCAGCCGAAGGCGCCCTTGCCGAAGAGCCTGGTCTCGTTGGTGTTCATGCCGGGCCAGCCGTAGAGCCAGACTTGGTCTATCCTGCCGTCTTCGATGGCCGGGATCATCCAGGGCACGTCGTTGGTCAAAAAGTGCGCGTAGTCGAAGGAGCCGCCGGGGTGCTTGTCACTCTGGCCTTTCTTCCAATAGTCGTAATAGCTCTGCTGGTTGAAGCGTTTGCCGCTCGTCATCAAAGGGAAGATGTTGAGGTTCGTGACGACGACGAAATTCGCCTTGACCATTCCGTCGGTGGCTTCCTTCCACCAATTCTTCTGCTGGGTGGCCATGTTTTGCCCGGTCGGCCAGCCGAAAACGGCGTTCAGGCGCCTCGCGGTGGTGAGCTCGGCCACGTTGGTCATAAAGGGGTTGTAGCAGACCACGGCGACTTTCAGATCAAGATTGCCGGTTGTGGCAAAAACCGAAGCCGCGGCCGTCAAAAGCAGCGAAAACCATAAAACTTTTCTCATGATGCATCCTTAGATTGTATTGTTACCCTATCCTTCCAATTATACAAAAAAAGGCTTATGCTATAATTGGACTATGCGAAAAGATTTCCCGCTTAAAGATCTGAACTGGTTCAGGACCGGAGGGAACGCCGAGTTTTTCTCCGAACCTGCGACACTTGAGGACGCCTTGTCCGATCTGGCTTTCGCGAAAAAGGAAGGCCTTGATCTGAACGTTCTGGGCGAAGGCGCCAACACGCTCGTCTGCGACTTGGGCTGCAAGGGGCTCGTAATGCGGCCCGCCAACAAAAAGCTTTCCCTCCTTGAGAAACCGGAAGGGTTGGTCCTCGAAGCCGGCTGCGGCGCGTCCGTGCATGACGCGGTGGATTTTTCCCTTGAACGCGGAGCGCTTGGCCTGGAGGAATTCGCCGGCTTACCCGGCACAATTGGCGGCGCCGCCTTCATAAACGCCCACTTCTTCGAATTTTTCCTGGCGGATTTCCTTTTGTCCGCAACGGTCATATCGCCCGACGGTTCGGTAAGGGAAGTTGACAGGGATTGGTTCGAATACGGTTACGACGTTTCCAGGCTGCACAGGGAAAGATGGCTCATATGGTCCGTCAGATTCCTTCTGAAGGGCGGATCTGATCTCGACGCCGCCTTCGCCAAAGGACGCGCTTACGAGATCATCCGCCAAAGATCGCGCCGCTATCCCAAGGAAAGGACCTGCGGCAGCTTTTTCAGGAATTTCCTTCCGGAAGAAGCGCAGGGCAAGGTCCCAAGCGTCGCCTATTACCTCGACAAAGTCGGCGTCAAGGGGACTCTTTCAAGCGGCTTGGCGATCGTTTCCAGAAAGCACGCCAATATGCTGGAAACAAAGGAAGGCGCGACTTCCGCGGACGTCGTAAGCTTGGCCCGCGAGATGCAGAAACTGGTTTATAAAAACTTCGGGCTCGTGCCCGTGCCGGAATGCCGCTTTTTAGGCTTCCCCTCTTTCCCCCTCTACACTAAGGATTCCATAGATGGCTAACGTTGACTGGCATTTTTTCAGCACTGTTTTGGATGTGAACTACGCCTTCCGCGCCCTTATCCCCGACAAATTCGGATCCGACAGGCCGCCAAGGATCCTTTATCTTCTTCACGGGCTTAGCGACGACTACACCAACTGGACGCGCATGACGAGCGTCGAGCGCTATTGGGAAAAATACAACAGGGAGCTGATCATCGTCATGCCGGACGGCGGACGCTCCTTTTACTCCGACACCACCGATTCCCACGGCGGCAACTACGAAAGCTTTTTCATAAAGGAGCTGATCCCCTATTTCGAAAGCCATCTGCCCGTTTCGATAGAAAGGAGCCAGCGGACGATCTGCGGCCTCAGTATGGGCGGATACGGCGCCTTCAGGCTCGGCCTCAAATATCCCGAACTCTTTTCCGCCATCGGAAGTTTCAGTGGCGCGGTCGATTCCAGAAGATATTTGGAGAGGCCGGAATTCAGCGCCCGCCTCTGGGACGAATCCTCAAGGCTTGAGATCATCGCGAAAGATCTGACCAACGACTCGGCCCCGCGCATCAAATTCCTGTGCGGGACGGAAGACTTCCTCCTCGAGCACAACCGGGCCTGGGAAAAGTGGCTCGCCGAGCACGGGATCGACCACGAGTACAAGGAGTACCCCGGCAGCCACAACTGGCTCTTCTGGGACACTCACCTTCCGGAGATGCTCGAATTCATAATGGCCTAAGAGTCCGACAGCAGATCGTTCTGCAAGGCGTACCTTATGAGGCCCGCCAGCGTTTTCACCCCTATCTTGCTCATAAGCCTGTCCCTGTAGGTGGCCACCGTTTTCGGGCTGAGGGCGAAGTCCCTCGCGATCTTCGATATGTTGTCGCCGCCCGTCAGCTTCTTTAACACCATGAATTCCCGCGCGGAAAAGGCGGGCTTTTGCGTCCCGGCGGAGCTGATGTCGTTGTTGGCCATGTAGGCGGTCAGCTTTTCCGCCACCGTGCCGGAGAGAAAAGTCCCGCCGTAGGAGACCGTCCTCGCGGCCTTCACTATCTCGTCTTTGGAGGCCCTCTTCGACACTATGCCCTTCACTCCGCAGCGCAATCCCAAAACGCTTATGAACTCCTCGTCGGCGGAACAGAAAAGCAGGATGTTCGAAGCGGGCGACGTCTGCCTCAGCTCCTTCAAGATTTCGCCAAGATCCGATTTGGGAATAACGGAATCGACGATTATGACGTCGGGCTTATGATCCTTAAGCAGCGCCCTCGCGGCGTACATGTTCACGGCGAATCCCTTGAATTCGAAATCAAGGGATTCATTCAGGATGCTTTTCAGCCCGAGAGCCACCACGGGAAAATCATCCAAGACGATAACGGTTTTCTTGCTCATTTTTGGTTCTCCTTTATTGGTAGTTTTTCTCATTTTCCTAGAAAGTTGTCTTTTTTTCCAGTTTTTCGCTTTTTTCTATTAAAATTACTAGTACATGTAAGCGTTTTTCCGGCAAGTCTGACGCGAATAATTCTGTTATGGGCTTGAATTTGATACAATAATTAATGGACTAGCAATTTTCATGCCTGACAAAAATTCATATAATCCGAAGCCGGACCTCTCACTCGACCTCAACGTGCGCCAGGAGCAGCGCCTGAGCCAACAGCAGCGCCAGGCCATTGCGCTTCTGCAATCGCCGAGGGCCGAGCTTGAGGCCGCTGTAAAAAAAGAGCTGGACACCAATCCGGCCCTTGAGGAATATTTTCCCGAGGAAGAGGACGGCGAGGACGAAAAATTCGCGAACAGTTTCTCCCCCGACGCCCAGGACGAGGAGGAGAAGGACGAGGAGGCCAAAAAGAGCGAATACGCCGACCGGCTCGGGGCAAGCGACGGCGGCGAGGAGGAAAAAGCGCTTGACAAGCTGAGCGAAGAGGACGAGGCGTGGCAGGACTATTACCGCGAGGAAGCCGGCGAGGACATAGCCTACGCCGACCAGGAGACCCTGCGGAAAAACTACGATTACGTCATGAACTCGCTTTCCGCGCCGACTACGCTTTCCGATGACCTCAAAGACCAGTTCGCCCTGGACCTTCCGAAGGAAGACGAGCCTTTGTACACCTACCTTATCTCCAGTCTCGACGAAAAGGGCTTCCTTACGGAGAGCGCTTCCGAAATGGCGAAAAAGCTCGGCGTTCCCAAGTCGAAAATGGAAGAAATCATCAATCTTTTGCAAAGCTACGATCCGCCGGGACTGGGCGCCGCGAATCTGAGGGAAAGCTTCCTCCTGCAGCTGGAAAGGAAAGGCTTGAAGGATTCCCTTGCCTACGCCGTAATAAGCGAGCATTACGAGGACATGCTCCACCAGCGCTTCCAGACGATCATGAGCAGCCTGAAAATAGGCAAGGAAGAGCTGAAAGACGCCTTGGAAACGATAGGGACGCTCGATTTCCGCCCGGGCAGGGACCTTACCTACTCCGAACCGGAGAACGCCGTAGCCGACGTCATAGTGAGGGAAAACGAGGACGGTTCGTTCACGACGGAAATGAACGACGAGAAATTCCCCTACGTCAGGATCTCGAAAAACTTCGTTAGCGCGATGCGCGCCAAAGACGAGAAAAGCCGCGCCTTCGCAAGAGACAGGGTCAAAGCCGGGAAAAACTTCATTGGTCAGCTGCAGTTCTGCAAACGCACGATCCTGCGCGTCGCCGAGGCGATAGTCGCCCATCAGGAGGATTTTTTGAGGAACGGCCCGGGGCACATGAAGGCGCTTACGATGCGCGAATTGGCCGAGGAGCTCGATCTCAGCGACTCCACCGTAAGCAGGGCCATCTCCAAAAAGTACATGGACACCCCGCAGGGGCTTTTTGAGATGAAAGATTTCTTCAGCCGCGTCGCCTCGAGCGAAAACGGGAGCGAGACTTCCGGGGCGGACGCGAAGAACCTTTTGCGTGAGATAGTTGACGGCGAGAACAAGGAGAAGCCTTACGGCGACGACGAGATCGCGAAAATGATGGCGGAAAGAGGCTGCCCCATAGCCCGCCGCACCGTCGTGAAATACAGGGAAGCGCTGGGAATACCTTCAAGCAGGCTCAGGAAAAAACTATGAAAAAAGCGTTTCTGTTACTGCTCCTGCTTTCCGCTTTCGCCTACGGATCCGAGACCGCCCTGGACAAGGGCCGCGCCCTTCTCTATTCGGGCCGCTTCGCGGAAGCTGAAAAGCTTTTCCAGGAAGAGCGGAAAAAATCGCCGGACGAGATATCGATCCTCATAAGCCTCGCGGCCTCCGCGTTCGGCTCGGCCGTCATGCACGGGGAGGACGAGGAAAAACTCGCGCTCCTCGACCGGCGTATAGAAGAGTGCTGCGAACGCAGCATAGCGCTGCTAAAGGAACCCGCCTCCCCGGAGGCCTACCTCTACGCCGCCGTAAGCTTTTTGATGCGCGCCTCCAGCGAAGCGAGGTCCGACCGCACGGCCAGCTCCATGATCTGGCTGAAGCGCGCCCTGACCCAGATCATGCGGGCGCAGAAATACGAAGAGACGGCCCCGGACGCCAACATGCTCAATTCCGCCTACAACTGCATAATGGACACCGCGCCCTGGCCCGTGCCCATGTGCGTAGGCTGGATCGTCCAGCCGGCCAACCTTGGCAAGAGCCTGGCCGTAATAGAGGAGCAGTTTGAGAAAAAGCCAAGGTTTGAGACCGAGATGCGCATCTTCTTAGTTTGGGAATACTGCCGGGAAGGATACCCGCGGTGCGCCCTGGGACATTTGAAGGCCTTGAAAAAAAGCTACCCCGATTCCCCCTTTGTCGAAATAATGAGCATCAGATCTGAGCTCAGCTCCGGCAACCACCAGGGCTCGCTCCGTTTGGCCACCAATTTCTACGCCCGCTGCAAAAGCAGATCCGCCTGGCGCGACCTGACGCCCGACGCCGCCTTCCTCTCCGGCTCGGCCGCCCTCTCCCTGGGCTACAGCGTGAGCGCGGAAAAATGGTTCGAGACCGCCCTCTTGGAAGGGACGAAAAAGCCGCGCCTCCAGGCCGCCGCCCAGCTGATGCTCGGCAAATGCGCCGACCAAAGGGGCGAACGCGAAGAGGCGCTGAGACGCTACGCCCTTGTGCACATACACAAAGGCGCCAATCCGCTTTTGAAAAACTTCGCCTCGAAACTGCAGAAAAAAGCCTGCGAGCCGAGGCAGGTGATCTACTAGGAGAAAAGATGAACGAACCGCAACTGATAACAAGCCGCCGCGCCGGGATAATCGGCCTGGCGCTCTCGCTCAGGGAAAAAAAGGGGCGCGCCGAGCATAACCTCTGCTTCGCCGAGGGCGCCGTGGCGGCCGATTACGCCCTCAAAATGAAAAGCGCGGTAAAGGGAGTGCTTTTGTCGCGGGACGCGACGGAGAAATGCGTGAAGCTCGCTCACGAAGCCGCGGCCGGCTCAGCGCCGTTTTACCTTCTCACCGGGGAATGCTTCGAAAAGATAAGCGTGCTAAGGAGCCCCGAGGGCCTCGCGCTTCTTGTAGAGCCGGCCCCGCTTTTGAAAAACGCCTCCGAGCTTCCCGATGACGGGCCGGTCGCCTGCCTCTGGCAGCTTCAGGATCCTGGCAATCTCGGCACCATCATAAGGAGCGCCGCCTCATTCGGCTGCCGTCATTTCCTGCTTGTGAAAAACAGCGTGTCGCACCTTCATCCCCTCTGCATAAGAGCCAGCGCCGGCGCCGCTTTGGACTCGAATTTCCTTTACCTCGAGGAGGATGAAGCCATGCGGTACCTCACGGAAAACAAAGGGAGAGTCTGCGCATTGTCCGGCGAAGGCTATTCCATCAAATTTGATTTGTGCTATAATAATGGTGTAAATATGGTTATAGTTTCGGGCAACGAACCGCACGGTCTGCCGGAGCGCGCAAGGAAAAGCCTTCCCCTCTTTTCCATTCCGACTGTGGGAAGCGTCGAAAGCCTTAACGTGACGGCGGCCTCGGCCATTGCCTACTATGTCTTCTGGTCGCAGAGAGCCCCCCTGGAAAAATGAACGTTCTCCACTACCATGTACACATCCTGACGGTTCCCGATCCCAAGATGAGCGAGGAGCTGAAGAAAAACCACTGCATCAGCAGGGCCATCATCAGCGAGTTGGATGAAACTCACTGGCTCGTGTCGGAAAAGCACATTCCCGACATAGAGCATCAGTGCGCCCGCATGAACATCCCCATAAAGGTCATCATCCATGGAAAGTGATTCCCTCGACTTCATCCATCTGTTCAAGCAGGCCAACGAACGGCACTCCCTGAAGCAGATGTACAAGATCTGGCTCTCGAAGCGCCAGCTCGAAGACGGCGAGAACATGTACGGCGTCCATTACATGGAGGCTGTGGCGGACAAAGAGAAACGCCAGGCCGTCCTGAAAAAGCTCTCCCCCCAGGCCTACGCGCTGGTGTCGGTTTTGAGGCACCGCTTCGGCCTGCGCTACAAGGTGAACCCGGAGGAGCCGACATCTCCCTTGGCCATGGAGGACGTAGGACAAAGGGACGCCTGCATCATGAGGTGCTGCGAGCTGCAGTTCAACGCCGGCGCCTACGCCAAGGATCTCAACCTTTCCCACATCGCCGAGCTCCACTATTACGGCGTCGCCTTCTTCACCGATCATCGTCTCTGGCCGCCGGGCGTCTTCACAAAAGATCACATGGAAGGCGAAATAATCCTGGCGCCCTTCTTTGAGAACGACGAGATCCCGCTCCCGGAACCGAGGCTGGAAGAGATAACCTGCCACGACCTTCCCGAAAACGTCAATCCGGAGTTTTCCGGGAAGATGTGCCGCTGGATCGACAGCTTTCTCTCGCTTGCGGAAAAAGGCTGCCTCCGCTACAGCAATCTCCGCCGCTTCTACGCTTTCAGCCGCGATATGCTGGAAAAACGTTTCGCCAACGTAAAAGACCGCGACCTGTTCTTCGAATACGTGCTGCGCTTCGGCATAGACTCGAGGATCCTCTGCATGGATTCCTCCGGCGTCATCGCCCCCGGCCCGAACCTCAGCAAGTTCCGCCTCCTGCCTTTGGGAGCCCAGATGAAAAAATACGTGGAGTGGCGCAACACCTGCCCCTCGGTATGGAACAACGAAAGCGACTCCCGCGTGACCTCTCTTGAACTTTACCTTGTCAGCATCTACACCCGTCTTCTGAGGCAGTACGCCGGGCATTGGCTGTCTGTCGACGAAGTTGTCGAACTGATAGAAAGAGAAGTGAAAAGCTGCTATTCCGTCGGCGAAAAAAAGAAGGCCTGGGGCTGGGACGACGCAAACCTCAAGGTGTGCACCGTGGAGGAAACGCGCCAGATCTTCAATCACGAACTGAAGCAGCGCTTCTTCATTCCCGGCATAACCTACCACTGCACCAAAGACGGCAGGGAATACGTCACGCTTACCGAACTCGGATTAGCCATAGTCTGCGGCGCTCCCATTCCCAGCTACGATTCCAGCAAGCTGCAGCTTGTGGTGAAAAACGATTTCGAGGTGGTCGTCATCAATTCCGGCCGCTGGGACTACGTCCGCTATTTCCTCTCCCTCTTCATGGACATGGACCCCAAATCCAATCATGACAGCTCGCTCTTTTACCTTAAGCAGAAAAACATCCGCGACGCCGCCTCTCTCGGCCGGCCCGTCGGCATGCTTATTGACTTCCTTAAAAAACACGCCACCGCGCCCATTCCGGAAAACGTGCTCGCGACTTTAAAAGACTGGGTGATGGGCGAAGTGACGCTTCACAAGGACGCCTGCTTCTTCGCCTTCGACAAACCCGAGGACGCCCGGCGCCTTCTGCAAAAGTATCCCAAAGCGTTTTCGCTCATGGGAAACAACATGCTTTTGTGCTACATGAGCGACGAAAACATCATGAAGCTCATGAACTCGAACCGCATCAGCGCCGTGGACTATTCCATCCCCGTGACCGGCACGATAACGGTCACCAGGGACAACGAAGTGATGTTCAATCATTCCAACGATTTCAGGATCAAGGCGCTGGGCCTTGAGATCGCCGATGAGGCGACGGATGAAAAAGGCCGCAAACATTACTATCTTTCTTTCGACAAACTCGCCGCTATCCAGAATCCCAAGATCTTCTATCAGAGGCTTTCCAGGCTCTTCTCCTCCGACACCGACATGGTCATGAAACTACGCATCATGCGCAGCATGGGGCTCTTCACCAGCCGCGGCGCCGTGACCGTGCTCATGAACTGCCCGACGCAGACCAAGCAGCAGCTTCAGCGCCATATCTCCTGGTACCGCAATTTCAGCGCCCAGGTCGGACTCGGGCAATTCGTGGTCAAGGATGAAAGCGTGAACGAAGTGCGCCAGGCCATGACGAAAATAGAGGATAAAAGAGCGGTATTGCAGACATTCCAACTGTAGCCAAAAATGCCAGACCTAGCCAACCCCGTCATAGTCCAGAGCGACCTTACCGTTCTTTTAGAAGTCGACAATCCCCTTTTCCCGGAAGCCCGGGACGCCCTGGCCCGTTTCGCGGAGCTTGAAAAGAGCCCCGAGCACATCCACACCTACCGCATAAGCAACATTTCGCTCTGGAACGCCGTCGCCTCGGGGCTGACTCCCGACGAGCTTATAGTTCTGCTCGACAAGTACAGCAAATTTCCCCTGCCGGAAGGCCTTTTGGCCAACATCAAGGACATAAGCTCCCGCTATGGGAAAATGGTCATAGCCCCCGCCGAAGGCGAATGGCTCAGGCTTTATTCAGTCGACGACACGGTCGCCCGCTATGTGTCGGCGCACCCGAAGATCTCGCAGCTTCTGTGTCACGACGCCGAAGGCTTCGGACAGTATGTCTCCTGGCTGGTCGACAAGAAATACCGCGGCGAAATAAAGAGGCTTCTGACCCAGTTCGGATACCCCGTCAAGGACCTCGTCGGCTATGAACCGGGCGACGCCTACCATTTCCATCTCAAGCCGGAAAGCGAAAGCGGCTTCACCGTCAGGAAGTATCAGGAGCTGGCCGTGGAGAATTTCTACAAGGGCGGCTCCGTCGAAGGCGGCTGCGGCGTGGTGGTGATGCCCTGCGGCTCCGGCAAGACCATAATCGGCATCTGCGCCATGGCCAAGCTGCAGACCTGCACGCTGGTCCTTTCCGCCAACATAACCGCCTTGCGCCAATGGCGCCAGGAGCTCCTTGACAAGACCGACATCCCTCCCGAGGACATCGCGGAATATTCCGGGCAGGTCAAGAAGATCGCGCCGATAACGCTCGCCACCTACCAGATATTGACCTATCATCCGGAAAAGAGCAGCGACGACTTCCCGCATTTCAAGCTCTTCCGCCAGCGCAACTGGGGGCTCATCATCTACGACGAGGTTCACCTGCTGCCGGCCCCGGTCTTCAGGATCACAAGCGACATCCAGGCCAGAAGAAGGCTCGGCCTCACCGCCACGCTCGTCAGGGAAGACGGCAAGGAAGGCGATGTCTTCAGCCTCGTGGGCCCGAAACGCTACGACGTTCCCTGGAAGGAACTGGAGACCCAGCAGTGGCTGGCCGCCGCCAAATGCACCGAGATAAGGGTCCCGCTTTCCCTTGAAAGCCAGTGCGACTACGCCGTCGCCAGCGACAGGGTGCGCTTCAGGATCGCGTCTGAAAACCCCGCGAAGACCGCGGTCGTAAAGCAGCTTTTGAAGCGCCACAAGGGCTCTCACATACTCATAATCGGCCAATACATCGGGCAGCTCACCAAGCTTTCCAAAGAGCTTAAGATCCCCCTTCTCACGGGCTCCGCCACCCAGGAAAAGCGCGACCGCTACTACGGCATGTTCAAAAAGGGCGAGATCGACGTCCTTATGGTCTCCAAGATCGGCAACATCGCCGTCGACCTTCCGGACGCCAACGTCGCCATCCAGATCTCCGGCACCTTCGGCTCCCGCCAGGAGGAGGCCCAGCGCTTGGGCCGCATCCTGAGGCCGAAACCGGGCCCGAACAGCGCCTACTTCTACACCATCGTCACCCAGAACTCCATGGAGCAGGACTTCGCCCTCAACAGGCAGATGTTCCTGACGGAGCAGGGCTACGAATACAGAATAGAAAGATTTAACCAACAACCACAATAAAACACTATGAAACAACTCGGAAATTTCCTCGCCTCCATTCTCGTACTGCTGGCTGTGATCTTCATCGTCTTCCTAATCTACAAGGGAGCGCAGTTCCTCTCCGCCTTCATAGCCCCCCTGACGTTCATTTCGCCCACCGTCATAGGCATTGGCGTGATCCTTGTCCTCCTTTCTTTGATCCCCGGCTTAACGAAGCCCCTGCTTCCCCCTATCCTTGTCATCTCCTATATCCTGGGCTTCTTCCTTTTCATCTTCTCCGCCTTCCTTACTTTGAACGTTTTCAACGTCGTCTGGCTCATCGTAGGAATTTTGCTCTGCGGTTTCGGTATCGTGCCGATAGCGATCATAGCCTGCATCGTCTCGGCCGCCTGGCCGGCCCTGTGGCACATCCTCATCATGCTCATAGCGGCCGCCCTCTTCCGCGTCTACGTGGTCAAGAGAGCCGTAAACGGATGACCCGCATTCCACTTTAACAGACAAAAAAGATATAATTAACTAAACACTTATTTTTATCCAACAAACAAGGAGAACCATCATGAACGAACTCATCAGCTTCTTCACCAATATTCTCAACTTTAGCGGGAAAACGAACCAGAAAGGCTTCATCATTCCTCTGGTCGTCTGCTGGATCGTCGGCTTTGTTGTTGGCGGCGCCCTGGGAACCGTCGGCCAGATCATCGCGATCATCGTTTTCATAGCAACGATCTCCCTGACGGTCCGCCGTCTCCACGACTCCGGCCACACCGGCTGGTGGGCTCTCCTTTATCTCACCGGCATCGGGGGCCTGATCCTTCAGATCGTTCTGTGCTTCCTGCCCAGCAAATAAGCTGAACATCAAGCAATAAAAAAAGGAAGGCCTTGCGGACTTCCTTTTTTTATTTTTGTGTTAACGAAGCGAGGCGTATACCCCTAAGCGAACTCACGGAGGACGCTAATCAAGGCCACGCATGCGTAGTCCGTGAGCGAGGGGTATACGCCTCGCTTCGGTTAAATAGTCGGTATCCATTCGGCAATTCGCTTCACCGCTTCCTCTATCACATCCATGGATGTCGCGAAAGAGAGCCTCAAATGCCCCTCGCCGCCGAAGGCGCTGCCGGGCACCGTCGCGACGTAAGCGTCCTCTAAGAGACGCATGGCCGCTTCGTGGCTGGGAAGCCCCCAGCCGGAAATGTTCGGGAAAACGTAGAAGGTGCCCCTGGGGTTCGGGCAAGTGACGCCGGGCAGTTCGTTCAAAGCCTGGACGATGTATTTCCTTCTTTCGTCGAAACTCTCCAGCATGCGCTGGACGCAGGCCTGGTCGTCCCTCAAGGCGACAACGCCGCCGTACTGGGCGAAGGTCGTCATGCCGGAAGTGGACTGGTCCTGCAAACGCTTTATCGCGTCGGAAGCCTCAAGCGACGGGCAGGCGACGTATCCGAGTCTCCAGCCGGTCATGGAATAAGTCTTGGCGTATCCGTTCACCGTGAAGACACGGTCGTAAAGGTCGGGCAGAGCCGCGGCGAAACTGACGTGCTTGAAACCGTCGTAAACAAGGTGCTCATAGATCTCGTCGGAGACGACCGCGACGTCCGGATGTTTCCTGAGGACCGCGCCCAGGGCCCTGATCTCGTCTTCGGAGTAAGCCTGGCCGGTGGGGTTGGTGGGAGTGTTTATGACAAGAGCCCTGGTCTTCTCTGTGATGGCCGCTTCGAGCTGCTCGGGCTTCATAAGGAAGCGGTCTTCCTCTTTCGTCTGGACTATGACGGGAACGCCGCCGGCCAGCTTCACGATCTCGGGATAGCTCACCCAATAGGGAGCCGGGATGATGACCTCGTCGCCGGGGTCTAAAAGTATCTGGAAAACGCAGTAGACGCTGTGCTTGGCGCCGGTGTTTACGACGATCTGCTGGGGCAGGTAGTTGAGGTGATTCTCTCTCTGGAATTTTTTGGCAATGACTTCCCTTAGGGGGAGAATGCCGTTGGTGGCGGCGTATTTCGTTTTTCCGGCCTTCAGGGCGTCGATGCAGGCGCGGCAGATGTGCTCGGGAGTCGGAAAGTCCGGCTCGCCCACCGCCATGGAGATCACCTGGTAGCCCTGGGCTTTCAGTTCGTTGGCCTTGTTGTTTATGGAAAGCGTGGCCGACGGCTTGACAGATCTGATACGTGAACTAAGCTTCATTTTAATTTACAAAAGTTGAAAAAACATCGGCGCCAAGGTCTCCCGGTCCTTTTTTCTCATAGATCTGGCGTCCCCTGGCGGCTATCATGCGCGCGTTGTCGGTGCAGAGCGGCAGTGACGGAAAAATGACTTTCAAGGCTTCTTTTCCGCCCCTGGCGCGGTTTTTGAACAATTCTCTCAAGCGGCTGTTGGAGCTGACTCCCCCGCCCACCACGATGGTCCTGACGTTGAATTCCCTGGCGGCTTTAACGGTCTTCTTCACCAAAACGTCCATTACAGCCTCGACATAGTCGGCTGCGACGTTGCAGAGCGCCTCTTCCGTTTTGGGAGGATTTTTCTTCACATGGTAAAGGAGGGCGGTCTTGACGCCGGAAAAGCTGAAGTCGAAGGAAGGTTTGAGATAAGCCCTCGGGAACCTTGTACCGTCGGGCGTTCCCCTTTGGCCCTTCTCGGCGCGAAGGGCAAGGTTCAAGCCTCCGGGCATCGGCAGTCCAAGGATCTTGGCGCCCTTGTCGAGCGCTTCGCCCGCGGCGTCGTCCCTGGTGCGCCCTATGATCTCGTAGTCGTCGGAATCCCTGACGACGGCAAGAAGCGTGTGTCCTCCGGAAATGACCAGCGCCAGGAAGGGATACTCAACCTCGTTTTCCGCCGTGGCCGCGAACATGTGCGCCTCAATGTGGTTGACGGGCACGAAAGGTTTTTTCGCTGACAGCGCCAGGCCTTTGGCAAACGTGAGTCCGACTATGAGAGCGCCCGTTAGCCCCGGGCCGTTGGTGGCCGCGACAAGGTCGATGTCAGACAGCTTGACGTCAGCCTTCTTCAGCAGTTCCCTGGTAATGTTGGGGATCGCCTCGAGATGGCTGCGGCTGGCCAGTTCCGGAACCACTCCGCCGTAGGGGTCGTGGATCTCATACTGGCGCGAGACGACTTCGCAGAACGGCTCCGCCAGACCGGGGCGGTAAAGCGCCACGGCCGTGTCGTCGCAGGAACTCTCTATGCCTAAAATTATCACTTATTTTTTCTTGATCGTTACAATGTCCCTGACGAACTCGACGTAGTAGACCTCGCACCACTTGTCGAGAACGTACTCGAAAGAACGGACCTTCTGCTTGTCCGCCTCGGCCTCGCCTATCCTAAGGTCAAGGGAATCCTCTTCGGAATAGTTGACTTCCGACTTGAAATATTTGTGCAGGGCCGCCCAGTCGAGCTTGTAGTTGTCCCTCAGTCTCACGTGCTTTTTCTTCCAGGTGAAAGTCACGTCGTCCTTGGTCTTGGTCGTTTCCTCGAACTGGCTCAGAAGAATGTCGTTCTTGGTGTAGCCGAGGGCGGAAATGGCCAGGTCGATTTCCTTTTGGGTGTTGGCCACGCGCTCAGATAGCGTGGAGGCGCAGCCCGAGAGCAGAATAACTGCCAGAATAGCCAGGATCTTTTTCATATCTATGTCCGTTTCTTTGATTATTTCCTTATAAAAACCCAAATGGATATTTTATCAAAAAGCCTCTTATTATTTGCCGATCAAAAGACGCCAGTACCAGTCTATGATAAGATAGCCCCAGAAATAGGCGATGAAGGCGGAAATTGAAAGGTAGGGTCCGAAGGGGATCTCGACCTTTTTCTCTCCTTTCGCAAGCGCTTTCGTAAGGAGCCCTCCCGCGCAGCCTATCACGGAGGCCAGAAAGATCGTCAGAAGAATTTTCTGCCAGCCAAGGAACGGGGCGAGCATGAACATGAGGTGCACGTCCCCCAATCCAAGGGCCTCCCTTTTGAAAACGAAGCCTCCGGCTATCCTCACTATCCACATGAGAATTCCGCCCGCCAGCGCCGCCAAAAAAAGCTCGACGGTCAATGTCAGCCGGTCGGGAGCGGGATAGACTTGCGGCATCGCGTAAACGATGATCATTCCCATCAGGAAGGTCGTCAAAGTGATCTCAATTGGGATTATCAGTTCCCTTGCGTCGATCACCGTTATGGCCAGAAGCGAGGAGAACAGCACGACGTCCCTTATGTAAGCGGCGGCAGCCGGAAGGATCATCTGGTAATCGATCGGCTCGGTCGGCAAAAACGGCAAGAGCCCCCGGAAGCGGAAATAGCAAAGCAGGGTGAAGGCTGTGCCGGTTATAAGTTCGACGAAAAAGTACTGCGGGCTGAAAGGCGCCCCGCACATGGCGCACTTTCCTCTCAAAACGAGGTAGCTGACAACGGGAATGTTGTGGTACCACGGGATCGGCTTGTCGCAGGAGAAGCAGTGCGAGCCGCGGCGCCAGAGCGATTCGTCTTTAGGCAGCCTAAGGATCACAACGTTCAGAAAAGAACCGATGGATGCTCCGAAAAGGAAAGAGAAGATGAGGAAGATCAGCATGCGTCACCGCCCATGTTGCCGTTCCAGGGTCTTGCGGAAGGAAGCTCGAGAGTCGCCTCCACAGTTTCGTCCCCGGCATTCACCGCGGCGCTTTTGGCGATGCGCCAGCCCGCGATCCAGCTCGGGGAATCTTTTGAAAAAAGGATGGGAATGTCTCTTCTTAGGAAGAGCGGGATCTTCGCGTCCGTCATCATGTCGCCCGCCTTGCGGAGGGGACCGTTGGTGGGATAGTAGCGCAGCCCGATCGAGAAGGACCCCAGCGTGTATTCATCAGACTTCAGGTATTCGGTGTAAGTCACCGCTTCGCCAATCAGCCAATTTAGCCAGCCGGCGCCGTTGTCGGAATAGCCTTTTCCCCTTGTTTCGACTTTTTTGATTTTTAGCGCGCACTGGAAAAATTCTTTCAGCGAGACGCCGTCTTTGTAAAAGACGAATTTTCCCCGGACGGATAGCCAGCGGACTCCGCCGGCGGGCTGGAAGTCAGGCTGCGATCCGTCCTTCAGGCAGTTCAGGACTTTGTCAAGCGTCTCGAAGTCCCAATTCCCTTCCTCGCCGGCCAGAATACGCAGCAGTTCGCGCTGCAAGGCCGGTTTGGCGCCAAGGAAGGCGGAAGCGTCGACTATTGTCCCGAACACGGCTCTCTTGGCGTTGCGGCGCAGGAAATCCAGGGCCGCTTCCCTGATGAAGTCCCGCTGCTCGCCCAATTGTATGGCGGTCCGGCGGAATTTCAAGGTAAGGTCGTCTCCGGCGCGCTCCCTAAGTTTTGGGATTATCTCGTGCCTCAGCCAGTTCCTCGTGTAACTTTGGTCGCTGTTGGTGCTGTCGGTGCGGTAGGCAAGTTTGTGTTCAAGGCAGTAGTTCACGCAGTCTCTGGCTTTGAACTTTAAAAGCGGACGGCAGACGGTTACGCCGCAATCGATCTCCTTGAAAAGCTCGTTTAGCTTCGCGCTCTCGTTGAGCCCGGACAAGCCTTTCAAACCGGAGCCGCGCATAAG
>JAGCTE010000025.1 GCA_017963805.1 bacterium
CTTTCCGTGCAGTAAACGTTGATCCCGGCCTTGGCCAATTGTTTGGCCGTGCGTTCCCTGAACTCTTTGCCGAGGAAGCGGGCGTCGCTGCCGACTATGACGCTAAGGTTTGATCTGCCGGTCGAGCGCAGGTATAAAATGATGGCGTCGACGACTCTGGCGGCGTTCTCAAAAGTGAAATCTTCAGCTAAAATGGCCCTCCAGCCGGAGGTCCCGAATTTGATCTTCGCTTTACTCATTGGAATTAGACTCCTTTTTTATCGTAACTAGTAAGTTGGTGTAATCTTCTGTAGAACGGAATTTCGCGAGCTTGGGATGCGTGGCGATGTAGTCGGCCATGCTTTTGTCCCTTCTCACGGCGTCCATGAAGGAAACGGAGGCTTCCGTCATGGCATCCTTGTGGGCTCTCAGAAGCCCGAAGTTGAAATAGACGGGAGCGTATTCGCTTTCCTGGGCGATGCCGAGCCTGTAGTAGCTCTCCGCCTCCTCAAGCTCTCCCTTTCTCAGCACTATCGAGCCGAGGTTGTCGTAGATTATGGCCAGGTCCTGGCGGGAAAGGGGGAAAAAGCGCGTGGCCGCGAGCGCCGACCTGTAAGCCTTCTCAGCCTTTTTCCTGTCGGGCGGCAGCTTCAGATTGGCGGCGTGGCCGAGATAGGCGTAAGCCTTGGCGTAGTCCGGGAAGCGTTCGCACAAAGGCTCCAAGATCGCGAGCGCCTTGTCCATTTCGTTTTTGCGGAAAAGCTCTATGGCGTTGTCGAGCAGGGGGCCGCCTACGGAATCCAAAAGGTCGGAATAAAGGATCTTGCCTTCCGCGTCCGGATAGAGCAGCAATCCGGCTTTGGCCTGCTTCACGGCGTTCTCGTTGTCGTTTACGGCAGACAGAACCAGCGCCAAATCAAAACGGTTTAGCGCGTTGGAGGGACAATCTGTCACAAGTTCCGTCAAGGTTTTCTTAGCGCCCAAAATGTCGCCCGATTGAAATTGGGCGTAGCCTAGGTTGCGGCGCAGCGCTTCGTTATCCTTTTCCCTGGCGGCGGCCTGGCTTAAAAGGCGGACGGCCTTCTCATATTCGCCTTTCATGATGTAAGCGTTTGAGAGGCCGAAGAGCCCGTCCTTGTCCATGGGGTACTTCTCAAGGTAATTCATGAAAAGATCCAGGGCTTTTTCGATGTCGCCGGTCTGTATGTAAAGGACGCCGAGGGAATACATGACGCTCTTGGAGTTGGGGTCCTCTCTCAGGGCGCTCTCGTAGTGCTCCACGGCTCTCTGGTAGTCAGCTTCCTCTATGGCGGCGTTCCCGAACGACACGTGCTTCTTGGCAAGGTCGCTTTTGGGGGCGGATAGCGCCAAGTTGGCACAAACAAGGAGCGCCAGCGCCAGGAGGGTTCTGTAATTATAGATACGCATATTATTATTCTATCATAAAATTTCGGTATAATTGGATTAGTAAATCGAGAACTGATTCCCATGCGAAGACCGAGCCTTACCATATTGATCCTGACGGCGCTTTTTCTTGCGCCGCGGCTTCTTTCTGCCGACGCGGGCGAAGCGAAGCCGTCCCAGCCGCTTTTGCCCGACAGAAGCGGAACCATCTCCTCGCTGTGGGACAGGCCCGCCGGGACCAAGAGCGCCGACGATCCGGACGGCGACGGGCTTCTGACGGAAAACGAGCTGACGGTTTACAGCACTGATCCCAAGGTCTACGATTCCGACGAAGACGGACTTTGCGACGGCGAGGAAGTCCTTGGCTACCGCCAAAAGAAAGGCGTCAAGGGGCATTACACCGCTCCTCTTTATTGGGACACCGACGGCGACGGACTTGGCGACGGCGAGGACGCGGACCCCAACGTTCCTTTCATGCGCGGCTCCTTCGAAGCCTGGAGCGAGTGGTGGGAAAAGAAGGCCGAGCTTTTGGGCATTCCCTGGATAGGGCTGGACCTGGCTAAAAATGACTATGACGCGGACGGCGTGACGAACCTTGACGAGTTCAGATCCGGCACGTCCCCCTTGATGAAACCGGGGAAAAAGATGGCGTTTTTCGCGCCCGCAAGCATTGTTTTAAGCAAAGACCACGCTACGACCACGACCGTTTCCGCCGTCTTTTTCGCCGACCATTCCGTGACCGGCATGCTCTGCCTGTCCGTTTTGAATCTTCCGGGCGCCAAGGCCTTTACGAAAAGACGCCAGGGCTGCGAGATGTGCGACGGACTTTTCATGCCCTTCGACATGCGCGGCAGCGTCTTTCTTTCCCGTTACGCCGTGCCGATGGATCTCGTCGTCATCCTTCCCAAGGCTACGGAAAAAATGCCTTCGGTCGATTACCTGAGGATCCGCGACAACGAAGGATACTGGAAGGACAGGCTCGAAATTAAAAATCCCCTCGCGAAATGCGCGCCGCCAGTTCCAGAGCTTGTGATGCCGCTTGAAGACGAAGAGATCATGGAGACCGGAAAGATCAAGCTGCTTTGGCAATCCGGCAGCAAGAAATGCACTTTCCATCTCAGGATATTTATAAAGTCTGGCGACAGTTTATCGCCCGTGGAAGACAAGACGCTTAGCAGGAACTGGGACAATTTCGAGCCGTTCGAGCCGAATTTTCCCGGGATCTACGTCTGGCAAGTCGCCTGTGAAAACGAAGCGGGACTTGTCGCCTGCTCCGAGAGCCGCGCCATGAAATACCTGCCGCCTATAGGAATGTTAGACACCGACGGCGACGGCGTGACGGACAATGAAGAAGTTTTGGGCGCTTCCGATCCCGATGACCCGAATTCCACTCCGCTTACCATAAGGACTCCGGAAAAGCTTCCGGACGCATTCATAAGAGAACACTATTACTTCAACATCATGGGCAACGGCGGCGTTCCTCCCTACGAAGTTCTGATGCTCACCCCCGGCAATCCTCCCGGCTTTCTCCTGAAAGGCGAAGGGCTCTTGCTTGGACTGCCTGAAAGGGAAGGCGTCTACCGTTTCACCATCGGCGTGAGAGACCAGAGCAAGATCACGCGCAAAAAAGTGTTCCAGCTTACGGTGAAACCGCAGCCGAAAGGCAAGCCTGCCCCCAGCTCCAAATAGGGGGAGTATACTATCGTTAGTAGCGTTTAGCGCGCCTTCGGTCCCGTTTAAACTCGCCTGATGTCAGCCTGATTGTCCCTAATTTAAAGGGATTTTTGAATATTTTAAAAAACCAATAAAGTTTTTCCTTTTTTAAAAAAATGGTAAATAGTACACAAAAATAAGTAGAAACTTGCAAAAAGGTTGCTTTATTCAAAAAGTGAAGGTAAAATCATGGCAAATTATTTATCAATGTACAAGGAGAAATTATGAAAAATGATTCCTTCAAATCCTCTCTCTTTTTGAAAGCGTTTCGCCTTTCTGAGAGATTGACTATCAAAGAGCTTGCGACCAAGCTCGATGTCAACTATCGTTTCCTTTCCAATATCGAGAACCACAGGAGTCTTGCTTCTCTCAAGCTTTTGATGAAGATCTCGACCGTATACTATGGTTTCGATCTTCCCACAGCCCTGTCTCTTCTTGCCAGCGACAAAGCGATCCTGGGCGCCAATTCGGTTGCCAAGCGCGCGAAGAAGCAGGCTGAGAAGATAATCACGGCAAGGGCGCCGCATCTGAAAGATCATCTTGTCATGACGCCTTACGGACTTCTCAGGTACGTTGCTTCGCCGGAAGAGATCGTGAAACTGTCCGGCAGCCGCTGCGACTTCCTTCTTTCGAACCATCGCCCTGACAGGATAAGCGCTTCGACTTTGGTCGTCAGGGACGAGCGTCCGGTGAAGGGTCAGCAATCACTGATCATCACTGCCGACGGTTCGGATGTTGTGACCTATGATCCCAATTATCACAGGGCTTTTCCGAGTTTCGTTATCAGCGACGCGCTGAACGAGACGCCCTACGCGGTCATGAACGCCGGCTCCAAAGGCAAGAAGAAGAAATAAGTCCGGGCCCGGAAAGGAAGCTCAGCGTTTCCAGATGATCGCCAGCATGCGCTCCCCGTGCCGGAGCGTCAGCAGGGGATCTTTGCAGGTGCGTCCGAAGAAGCCTGAAAACTTCCCGCCGAAAACGTAGATCCCGCTGTGAAGATAGCGTTTCTCTTCTTCACGGACTTTTCCGTGCACGGGGAAATGGGCGGTGACTAAGGGGATGAATTCCTGAATGATGAAATCGCCCCCCAAAGCCGCCTTCACGCCCTTTTTCCAGACGTTTTCGGCCGTGTGGCAGCCCTGAAGTATTCCGAAGCCGCACTTCGAAACGCAGGGCTTCAGGACGAAGAGCTCCCGATTCTTCAACACGAAGGGGATAAGGTCGATCTCTTTCCCTTTGTAATCAACTTTCCCCTCCCGCAAGGGGACGGTCCAGGGTATTGTGCGCTCTACGGCGGCTCTCATCCCGGGCGTGTATTTCTTCAGCATCTCTTCGTTTCTCAAATAGGCGAAGAGTTTTTTGCTGAAGGCTATTTGCGAGCGCGGCGAACCGACTACGCAGACTTTGTGTTCTTTGTAGGCGTTTGTCAAAACGGAGAGGGCTTTGCGGTTTTTGCCCCAGTCTTCGCCCAGGAGCCTTCTGTAGATAAGGTGGATCGTCTGGCCGGCTACGCTTAAGGCGCCGCCCTCAAGTTTCAATTCCCTCGGATCCGCGACTATGGCGCGCAGCCCCAGGCTCCTGAAGAATTCCTGGCAGGCGTAGAATTCCCAAGCGGTGTCCTCGGTCTGCCAGTCGACGATGGCGATCGTCGGTTTGGCCGGCCATGAACCTTCTTTTTTCGGGAATCTTTTCCTGAAGGAGGCGTAGCATTTCAAAAGGGTGTCCGCGAGGTGAGGAAGTATCGCTTCCGTTGTGAAGCGTCCTTTCGGGAAAAAGGGCGAACTTGCGATCATGTCAAGATAAAGGCTGTGGAAGGTGTCGAGGTTCGACATGCCGGAGCAGCCGTCCGTGTTGAGTTCGATCATAACGGGGCCCTTGGCGCACGGGAAAGAATCGAAACGCGCGCAGGGGATAAAGAGATCGTAGCCGGGATCGACTTTCACCAGCTCGCGCATGAAGCTGTCGGGCAGGCAGTCCGTCAGCCATTTTTCGTTCTTCAGGGCTTCTCTGGAAAAGAGCTCGGAAGCTTTCATGACGAGTTCGGCGTCAGATTGGAAGCGCTTAAGCTCCTTCTTTTCCAATATCATGGGGGCCATTTCCCCATGCAGGAGAAATTCGCCGTATTTTACGCTCCTCTGCCTCAGGAGAGCGTGCAGTTCCTTTTTGTCGAATTCAAAGCGTTCGATGTTTTGGGCGTAAAAATCATTTAGGGGCTGGATGTCTGTTCCTGTTTTCACGGTCGTTTCCGGGTTGGTTAGCTTATGCTATTTTACCAGAAAGCCGCCCAGCCCCGGACGAACGTTGAACTCCGTTTTCTCGGTTATCTCAATAGGAAGGCTTGCGTTCAAAACGCGTCCCATTTGGTCCTTTATCTCAAAAGACAAAGTAAACGATCCTTTGCGGAGCGGTATGCCCGTTAGCATTCCGCAATCGCTTACCGAAAGCCCGAAAGAGGCGGTTTCCTTGATCTTCCAAAACAAAGGCTTAGCGCCCCCTCGCGCGTTGAGCTGCGCAAAGTAAAACAGGCCTTTTTCTCCCGCGGGAAGGAAATTTGTCTCAAGCCTAATGGGGACGTCCGACCTGTCGAGGGGGTCGGATCCGGCCTTTTGTTCCTCGTTGTCGCTGAAACCGTCGCCGTCGCTGTCTTTCCCGCTATCCTGGTCAAGGATGAAAAAGGAGCGCGTTTCGCTCGAAACTTCGCCCTGATCCCCCTGGGACGTCACCTGCCAGAAATACTTTCCCGTTTTTTCCGGAACAAAAAGGCGGCTTTTGCCGGGGAGCGAATATTCGTAAAAAACCGGGCCGGTTACCGTCAGAACATAATTGGTGACAGTAGCGTCGGCGCTGTTCCAGGAAAACGCGAAGGGGGAGTACAATTCCGCTCCGTCTTCGGGATAGGTCAGTTCCGGGCGGGGCGGCAGGGCCCTTTGATAACGAACGGCAAGCGAATTCGGAAGCGTTCCGTCCGCGGTTTTGACCGCTATGCTTCCCGCCTCCTGGTAATCTTTATCCGATATGAGCTTGAAGCGCAGGATCTCCCCGCAGCGGGCGATGAAAGGCAAGCCGGCCGACCCTTCCGGCAAAGACAAGCGTTCGAGATCCGGCAGGAACTGCCTCTCATCGTAATCAAGTACGAAGCATTCGGCGGTGTAAAGCAAGCCCGTCACGGCTCCCCTGCAAAGGAAGGAGACTTCAAAGACGTTCGTTTCAGAGCGGTCGTTGTCCAAAACAATGCTTTCCGGGGAGAATTTGACCGTTGTGCCCAGGCTGTCGAAAAACGGGTTGCGCCTGCCGTTGTAATTCGCCTTCGTAAGGCGGTCGTTGGAAACTTGAAATCTTGAGCAGACCGCGTTCCAATAGGCAAACCAGGCGGAATAGGAAAGCTCGTATTCCGGAACAAGGGGGTGCGGGTCGGCGGGATCTGTGAGGCCGTCGCCGTCGCTGTCGGCCATATAGGGCAAAAGGCCGAGGGCTACTTCCTCGCCGTCCGAAAGCCCGTCCCGGTCGGTGTCATAGAGACCGGGCCAGGCGCCGTGCCTTTCATATTCGTCGGCGTCGGGAAGGCCGTCCTCGTCTCCGTCTTTCAGAAGCCGGAAATTGATCCTGCCGTTGGGCGGGGCGCTTGCGCTGTCTAAGCTGAATTCTCCGCTTTTGTCGAGGGAAAAAGTCATGAAATTGGTGGCGCGCGCTTTGACGTTCATGGCGGCGGGGGCCGCGAGAGGCTTTATGTCAAGTATGTTTTTGGAAACGTAATGAGCCGGCAGTTTTTTCGCCAGGGAGAAAAAGACGCTTCTGCCGCTGCCGTCCAGGGAGAGGGAAGCGAATTGATGTCCGCACGATATCCCGTCGTGCTCCTGCAAATATTCCCAATTTTGCCTGTCAGGGCTTATTATGACCAGATAATCGCTGAAATTTTTGACCAGCTCCAACGAAGTGTCGTATCGCTTGTACCCCGGCTCGATTATGGAAAAAGCCAGGTCTCCGAACGTTTCGAAAGCCGGCAAAAGGGAAACGGCAATGAGGACAAGGGCTGTTTTTTTCATGATCAATGCTCCATCATTTCTTGTAACTTGTTGCAGAACACTCTGTGACCGCTGCCGGGAGGCAGCGTGATGTCGACCAATTCGCCGTGTTCCATGCCGGTTATGACGTGATCCTCGTCGGAAAAGGAAAGCGTGTTGAAAAGGGCGGAGGACGATATGTTGACCCTTTCGTCTCCGCGTCCGGTCATCCGGTTATCCAGGCGGCCTCCCACCAGAAACAGGACGGGGAAGTTTGTCTTTACGGCTTTCAGTCTTTCCGATATGCTTTTTGAACCTCTGGCAAGGAGCTTGAAGTTTTCGGTCGTGGTCTTGACCTTGTTTATTAGATCGGCTCCCGCTTTCGCCTTGCGGCCGATGTCGCTTTGCAAAAGGACGTTTGCAAGGTCGGATCCGCAGAACGGGCTTCCCGCGAACACCGCGCCGGCGACCGCTTCGCTAAATTCGCTGTTTTTCATCTGCTCGACGAGCAGAAGCCCTCCCATGGAATGGGTGAAGAACAAAGGCTTCAGCTCCCAGTCTCCGCAGCGTTTGTCGGTGAAACCGTAAAGGGTGAATTCGCTCCCTTTGCCGCCGCAATAATCCTTGATCGAGCCTTGGTTGGAATTCCAGGGGAAATCGAACGCCAGGCAGGGCGGAAAGGACTCGTAGCGGCAAGCCTTCTCCTTAAGGTCGCCGAACGAAGTTCCCTTCGAGCCGTGCCAGGTCGGTTCCGAGCGGATGCCGTGAACAAGCACAAGAGGCCTGATCGGTCTTAAGGAAAAGCTGTAACTGATGGTCCCGGCTTCCGCGTTTTCCGGACGCGAGACAATAAGATCCAGCGGCCGGCCGGGAACGGCGTTGGTAACGTAAAGCCGCTTGGAAATTAGCTCCCTGTTCCGCGCGAAAACGACCTCCTTGGGTTCGTCAAACTCGACTGATCCCTGCCTTGCCTCCAATTTAAAATCGTTGGTCGCGGTCACTTCCAGGCAATAACCTTGTTTTCGCGGCGTGAAGACCCATTTGTCGCTGTCTTCGTTTGGCACGGCGTTTATGAAGCCGTCTTTGCCGCAGAGCAGGCTGGCGGAGTACTCCCTGTCCTGTTCTATCGTTCCCTCGTCGTCCCACTGGCAGAGGAAGCGGTAGGTCCTGGGTTCCATCACCACCTGTTCGAACATGTTGCTTCCAAGGTAATCGACGGTGAACAAAACGCTTGGGCGGTCCTCTCTGGTTGTGGGCAGCTTCGCGTGGAAATCGACGGTCAGGTGATTTTCAGAAAAGCTTACGAATACCCATTCGGACGAGCCGCTGCATTGATGAAAATTCAAAAGGTTGTTTCCCACCGCGAAGTGCTCGTCAACGTTTCGCGAGCTGAAGCGGAGGATATAGTCGTTTTCTCCGCCGAAAGAGAGGAAAGAGGCGAAGAGAAAAAGGATAAAAGAGGCAGTGCGCATATGTTTTTTAAAGGCGGGAGGAGGGATGAAGCTCCTCCCTGGCGAACCGCGCATGGACAGGCCGCGTCATGTTGCGAGGGGACGTCTTTCGCAAGTCGGCTGCGCGGTCCGCTTATTTTCGGATTAAAACGTAGGTGAAGCTGAGAGTTTCGCTCTGCGCTTCGGAAATGCAGACGCTGGCCGAGCCAACGGGATCGACGCGGACCCAGTAGGGGACGCTTGTTCGCTGCAAAGGCGTCAGAAGGATCACGGCGTTTTGCGAAAGGCCGGAGTAGCAGATCATGACTTCCGTTTCGCCGGAGGTTATGTCCGCGCGTCCTCCCTGGGAAGCGGAGAAATCCACGAAATTTACAGGCTTGATGTCGCCGCTGGACGCTAGGAAAAGATCCCCCGCGTCGGATCTGAGGCAGGCGGCGCTGTTCATTATCACAAGGTCGCAGCGTTCCTGTGCGCTGCCGACGTACCAGTTTCCGCCCGTTGGCAGTCTCAGATCCGTTACGGTCAGCGCTCCGGTCACGCTGCCTCCGGAGGCGGTTACCAGTTCGCTAAGGAAAGCGGGGTCCAGATCGTCCCTGCCTATCAATACGCTGTTTCCCAGAAGCGCGTTCATCTTTTCCGCCAGCGAATTCTCGGTCACAGCGCCGGTTCCGTTTACCAAAAGCGTTCCGTCTTTGGAAAAACTTATGCCGGTGTCTGTTGCGAAATCCAGCTGGGACCAGAGCTCTTTGTCGACGGTGTGATCCTTCCAGTAGACGTTCACGCTCGGGGGAGGGTTGGCGAAGAGAATAGGCTCGATCTCGGGCTCCTCGTAATAAAAGTAGCTCATTTTCCCCCTGTAGGAGGGGCAGACGTAGGGATGTATCGTCTGGTAACCGGAAGCCGCGCGCAGCCCCGCCAGATATTCTCCGGGTATCAGGAGGGAATTGGAGGACGCGAAGGTGTAAACGCAGCGGGGAAAAGCGGTGGTGACGACGCTCGCGGCGCTGAAAAGGACGTTTATTTCCGGCGTTTTGCGGAAGATGCAGACGGCTCCCGGCGGGGCGATCTCGGACGCTTTGGAAAAATAGAGCGTGACGCTTTTGATGTGCGTTTCGGCCTTAACGTTGAAGCGGCTGGCGAAATGAGTGACGTGAGGCACGTCGTAATGCTCGGGCAGAGCGGGCGGGGACAAAGGGCCGGCCAACGGGGAGGAGGTCTTGTAAACGTATTCTCCTCCGCTTCCCGTCACTATGCTTTGGGTTATTTGTGAAGAAGGAGATTCTATGAGGAGGGTGCCGTTAGTCAGCCCTTTGCAAACAGTCTGTAATCCGGCGATCTTGGCGTTGGAGTTCCTTAGGGACGTTTTTAGTTCGGCGATGCTTGACGTGTTGTTGGCGAAGGTCTCGGCGTCGAAGCCCTGGCTCTCCTCGGAACGGAGGGCGTAAGGGGCAGGCACAAGATCGAGGTCGGGCGTAAGAAGTTTATAGTTGGAGTATTCGCTTTTGGAGATCCAGATCCTAAGTTTTCTGACGGAGCCTTCCGCAAAAAGATCTTTGGGCAGAGCTTCCATATTGCCAAGGCTGGTGTTACCTAAAAGGACGTAGAGGGTATGGCCGGAAAGCGTTACCGGCGTGCCGCACAAGGGATCGAGATCCGGGGTGAGCGCGCTGTTGGTCCAGAGAACATGGCTCGCGTCGCCGTCGTGGATCAGAAACTTAGCGTAAACGGTGCTATCGGCGGCGGCGACGGGATCTTCCAGTTCCAGCCGCAGGGGCAGCAAGGGGTCCTGGGCGCGGGATATCAAGGCGGTTAAAATTGTAAATGACAAAAGCAGGATCTTTTTCATAAAAGGAAATCCTTTTTTGGGGTTAACGGTTGCGGCGCCCGAGCAGGAAAAAGAAAAGCAGCGGGGCCAGGCATGTCGGTTCGGGCGCAAGGTAAAGCTTGCCGTAAGTTTCGAAATAAGAGCCCAGGGATACCGGTTCCCCCAGGCGAAGAACGGTCACCTGCGCGCCGCCTAAGCACGCCTCGCCCGCTTCCGTAAGGCCGCCGTAAGCCAGGGCTGAGAGCGACGTCAAAACTAAGGCGGTCAGCAATATTGATTTTGGCAGTTGCATAAAATTTCTCCTTTTTGTAAGTAAGCGGTCGCGAAAACGAAAAAATTGCGTTTCGGGTTTTTAAACGGCCCCGGGAGCATTGTGGTAAAATATACCCATTGTTGAATTAACCACCATCAATAAATTCGTCTATGAAAGAACTCGCCAAAGGAAAAAATTTTCAGATCAAAACGAAAAACACCATGATGCTCTTCGTTCCGAGGAAGGACACGTGGACGCTCATCTATTACGGGAAGCGTCTGGCAAACGCGTCCGACGTTGCCAAGCTCTGGGGACACACGGAGCGCTGGTTCTATACGCTGGGCGGCAACGTCCAGGAAACGTACCCGGCTTTCGGCGGAGACCTTGAGACGCAGTCGGACCGCCAGTCCATGAACGTGCACGGCGCGCTTTTGGCGATCCACGCCAACGGCGACCCGACCACGGAATGGGCGATAGAGAAAATAGAGGAAGTGAAAGACCGCCCCGGTTTCAAGCATTATGTTTTCAGCTACAAGGACCGCGTCTATCCTTTCTTCGTCAGGCAGCATTACCGCGCGGCTTTCGAGACCGACATCATAGAGACCTGGGTCGAGATCAGCCACAAGGAAAAAGCCCCCGTCAAGCTTCCCAGGATGGATTCCTGCGGCCTGAAATTCAGGGGACTAAGCAACCGCTATTTCGTCCAGAACCTCTACGGCACCTGGGCTAGCGAAGCCTTCGCCGCGGAAAGCGAGATCCCACGCGGCGGACATATCGAGCTGGACGCCAGGTCCGGCGTCAGGGACGCCTGGGGCAACAACCCCTCCTTCATGCTGTCTATAGGCCAAAAAGCCACCGAGACGGAAGGCAGCGTCATAGCCGGCGCCCTAGCCTGGTCCGGTTCCTGGCACATCGATCTTCTGCATGACGCCAACGACGATCTGCACATCTACGCCGGCGCCGCGAACCTTTCCGGCCCCTACATTCTCGACCCCGGCAAAACGCTGACGCTCCCCAAATTCCTCCTCACTTATTCCGACAAGGGGAAAGGCCAGATCTCCCGCAATTTCCACACCTGGGCCAGGGATTTCGCGATCCCCAGGGGACACGAAATGAGGAGCGTATTGCTGAACAGCTGGGAAGGCGCCTACTTCAAACTTTCCGACGAGGTCCTTCTCGACATGATGGACGGCGTCAAGAAAATTGGCGGCGAGATGTTCGTAATCGACGACGGCTGGTTCGCCCAGGGTGAATTCACCCGCAACAACGGCACCTCCGGATTGGGGGACTGGACCTGGAACAGGGAAAAGCTTCCCAAGGGCCTTGCCTACCTTGTCAAGCAGGCCAAGAAGCGCGGGCTGAAACTGGGCTTGTGGTTCGAGCCGGAAATGGCCAACACCAAAAGCCAGATCGCCCATGACCATCCGGAATGGATCATAAGAGGGGAAAACAGGGCCCTGCGCTGCGGCCGCGGCGCTACCCAGGTAGTCCTCGACATGTCCAACCCCAAGGTCAGGGAAAACATCATGAACCAGATCGACGCCGTTTTGAAAGCCGCGCCCGGCCTTGCCTACATCAAATGGGACGCCAACGCGGACTTCATGAACTACGGCTCCGATTTCTTAAAAGGCGAAAGATGCGCCAACCTTTGGTTCGACTACACGATGGGCGTCTATGAGCTCATCGCCAAATTAAGGAAAAAATATCCCAAGATCATCTTCCAGGCCTGCTCTTCCGGCGGCGCCCACGCGGATTACGGCTTCCTCTCTTACGCCGAGGAATTCTGGGGCTCCGACGACACGGACGCCAGGCAAAGGATCTTCATCCAGTGGGGCGAGACGCAGTTCTATCCCGCCAACGCCATGGCCTGCCACGTCACGGCTGTGCCCAGCCACCAGACCGGCCGCGTCACGCCCATCAAGTACCGCTTCGACGTCGCCATGTCCGGCCGCTTGGGACTTGAGCTGCACCCCAAGAACATGACGGAGGAGGAACTGGAATTCTCCCAAAAGGCCGTAGCCCTTTACAAGAAGGATATCCGCATAATCGTTCAGCAGGGCGACCTCTACCGGCTCGTGTCTCCCTACAAGGAGAATTACGCTTCCATCATGTACGTCAGCAAGGACAAGTCGAAAGCCGTGCAGTTCATGTACGGCCTCAACATGGTCTATTGCGGCGACTACCCGCCGCCCGTGAAGCTGCAGGGCCTCGACCCCAAGGCCAAATACAAATTAGAGGAAGTCAACTACGTCCTCGACAAAAAGGGCAATCCCAGGCTTCACACCGTGGTCAACGGCGAAACATTAAGCGGCGAAGCGCTTATGGAAGTCGGCGTCGGCTTCTCCATGCGCCCGGAGTACGATTCCGCCGTCATTAAGCTCACGAAAGTCAGATAACGTCCTTTTTTTATGCTAGAATAAGACCGTTGTCACAACACATTTTTTAATCAACAAGGAGAACACCATGAAAAAAATCTTTATGCTTCTGGCTCTGCTTGCCGTTTCCGGTTCCCTTATGGCCGGCGACATCTACGTTTCCCTTTCCACCGGCAAGAACAGCAAGGAAGGCACCAAGGAAGAACCCTTGAAGAGTCTTTGGAAAGCTTTGGAAAAAGCCCAGGACGGCGACACGATCCATCTTGCCGAAGGCATCTATCCCGGCAATTTGAAATGCAACTGGTTCCTCATCGACAAGCCCGTTTCCATAATCGGCGGCTACAAAGCCGATTTCTCCGAAAGAGATCCTCTGAAGTACAAGACCATGTTCCAGCCCCTCAATGAAAACAACGACAAGAAGGGTACGGGACTCGGCATCTTCACGATCGAATTAGACAAGACCAAACCGGCTCCCAAGGGCGTCAACATGGTCTTCGACGGATTGATCTTCGACGACGGCATGGCCCAGAGCTACCACGCCACCAAGGGCAAACCCGAGGGTGTCGACACCGGCATGTGGCTTGAGCCTCCCGCCAAGGGCGACACGCCGTTCGCTTCCAGCAAGCGCTACCTTGTCTACGCCGCCACCGCCAACAGAGCCGAAGGCGACATCACC
>JAGCTE010000005.1 GCA_017963805.1 bacterium
AGGAATCGAGTCGGTGAGCCGGTGCTGGGAGATATACGAGGGCGATGCGCTTCTGGAAGCGTACCACGACTTGGAGTGGTGCCGCGTCAGCCATGACGATCGGCACCTTTTCGAGATGCTCTGCCTGGAAGGGGCGAGCGTAGGCCTTTCCTGGCGGACCATCATGCACAAGAGGGAAGCCTATAAATCGGCCTTCCACGATTTCGACATCGCGCGCTGCGCCTCGATGTCAGACAAGGAGCTGAACGCTCTTCTGAACGATCCCGGACTGATCCGCAACCGCGCGAAGATATTCGGCGTTCGGAAGAACGCCCTCGCCGTTTTGAAGATCCGTGAGGAATACGGCTCCTTCGACGCGTACGTCTGGAGTTTCACGAAAGGGAAAAGGATCGACGGGAAGTGGAGGAGCGTAGATGAGATCCCGGTCGAAAACGACGTGTCGCGCGAAATGAGCTTCGACATGAGAAAGCGCGGGATGGTCTTCGTCGGACCAATTATCACTTATTCGTTCATGCAATCCGTGGGGATTGTGAACGACCACTTGAGAGACTGCCCCAACCGTTAGTTTTGGCTCTTTTTGGAGGCGAGGCGCCTTATCTCCTTGTTGAATTCGGAGACTAGTATCATGTTGAGGCGCTGGGCGGCCGCCAGTCCTATGGGGCCTATGAGCCAGAGCAGCGCCGCGCCCGCTTCCTGGATGTAAAGGGCCGTTTTGCCTTTCACGAGGTAGAGAAGATTTTCCTGCATGAGCGCGAAGGGGAGAAGCACTCCCAAAATGACGGGGAAGGTAAGGATAAGGAAAGCCAGCCAGTGGTGCTTCAGGACGTTCATGGTAACGTAGTTCCAGGAGGCTATTATGCCCGTGAAGAAACTGGGTTTCGGCGCCTCAAGGGCGAAGGTCGGCAGGAAAATAAGCTTGGCCGTAAGGATAGTGAGCAGAGGCCAGATGACGACGAGCATCCAGGCCAATCCGATCGCCGCGGTCGTTTGATCCGAAATGGAAAAGAGCTTGTAGGCGGAAAAGAAGATCGTCAGGATGAAATACAGAAGCGACGACATGATTATCCAGACAGGGAAGAGAGGGAGCGCCATCTTCCAGAATTCCTTGAAACTGACGCTGACAAGGACGCCCAAAGGCACGCTGTCGAAACGCGCGTCGGAGATCCTCGACCAGACCGTCATCATTTGCGAAACGCAGATGATGGAGACGAAGTTCAAAACGACAAGTCCTATTATGAACATGTACGGCAGGTCTCCGTAGACGCTCGGCGCGGAAGACAGGATCTTCTCGCGGCAGACTATGTAGCACAGAAAAATTACAAAGGCGGGCAGCCCGCCCAAAAGCAGCGAGGGATAGCGCCGCAGGGCGTAGGAGAGCGAACTTACGGCCGTGCGGAGGAAGAAGAGGCGTTTGAACATGATCATCATACTTGCCAATTATACCAATTTCGGGCTTTTTGCTATAATTAGCTTAGAGGCCCACCATAGTCGGGTCCTCGGCATCTAACCAAATACGGAGGTTATTGATCATGGAAGTTCTTATTACCACCAAAGGCATCACCGTCAACTCCCGCGACCGCGAATTCATCGAGACCAAGATACCGGCGGCTCTCCGCTCCGTGGCTTCGGTAACGAAAAGCGTCAAAGTCCAGGCCAGTTATGAGGGCAACTACTATAATCTCGAAGCCCAGATAGAACTCAGCTGGCGCGCGACCTTCATCAAAGCCAACGCCAGCGGCGCCGATCTCAGGACTTCCCTCGATACTTTGTGTGATAAGCTTAACGAACAGGCCAGAACCATAAAAGGAAAGATGACCTCGAAGGAAAAGGAGACCATTCGCACCGCCGAATTTTGATCTTTTCCTCCCGTTCCTTACCCAGCCAAAAATCACCCCCCCGGGCCGCAAAAGCCCGGGGTTTTTATTGTTTGTTTACGAAAGACAGTTTTGTCTCGGACAAAAAGTTATGTTCCCTTGGCAAACAGGCTTCGCTGAGTTTGCTTACGGGAGCATAACTTTTTTTGTCCGAGACAAAGCTCACGGAGGACGCAAATCAAGGCAATGCGCGCGTAGTCCGTGAGCGGTTTTTCCGTCAGGAAAAACAAGCCCCTCTTGATTTTACTTCGTAACAAAATCTTGAGGGGTTTGTTTTCCCTGCCGAAAAAGCCGCAGTGCGAGCCAAGCACATATCCCCAAGCGAACTCTCGGAGGACGCAAAAATTTGTTTCATGATATTTGCGATCGAGACACATACCCTCAAGCGAACTCACGGAGGACGCAAATCAAGGCCATGCGCGCGTAGTCCGTGAGCGGAGGGTATGTGTCTCGATCGCGGACGTTATTCCGCAACCATATTTTTGCTAAAATTATATATATGCGTGAAAGTAAATTGGAATCCATCGAGGTCGGCGAGTTTTTCAGCGCCCTCGGCGCCACGAACCATCTGACTGTCGTTTCCGGCAAGACCGGAATGGCAAGGAAGATCACGACCAGCGAATTGAACCGTCCCGGCATGGCTTTGACGGGCTACTATGACGACTTCGCAGAATACCGCATACAGGTGTTGGGCTTGGTCGAGGTCGTTTATCTCGCCAAGCAGCCTGAGGAAGTGCAAAGGGAGCGCCTGACGCGCCTTCTGCAGATGCATATTCCCTGCGTCATCGTGACCAGAGGCTACGAGCCTCCGCCCATCCTTTTGGAGCTGTCCGACAAGTACGGCGTGCCCGTCATGGTCACTCCGGACGTCACGATGCCTTTCATGAACCGCGTTTCCAAATGGCTGGACGAGGTCTTCTCTCCGAGGGCCATCATCCACGGGGAACTTGTGGAGGTCTTCGGCGTCGGCGTCCTCATCATGGGCAAGTCCGGCGTCGGCAAATCGGAATGCGCGCTCTCGCTCGTCTCGCGCGGGCACATCTTCGTCGCCGACGACATCGTTAAGCTGAGGATCTCGGCCGAGGACGGGTTGGTGGGCGCCGTGAACGAAAGGAACGGGCACCACATGGAGCTGAGGGGCGTCGGCATCGTGAACGTCATGTCCTTGTACGGCATCAAGGGCGTCAGGATGGAAAAGAGCATCGATCTTGTGGTGACGCTTTTCAACTGGGAGGAGCGCGATCAGATAGACCGCTCCGGCTTGGAAGTCTCGACTACGGAGATCCTGGGCCAGAAACTGCCCCACATGCAGATCCCTGTGAAACCCGGGCGCGACGTGGCTCTGCTTATCGAGGCGGCGGCCCAGACCTATAAGCTGAAAGCCCTGGATTTCGACGTGGCGAAGCGTTTCAACGACCAGCTGATCGAATCTATGATCCAGGCGGCCGAAAAGAACAACCGCATCGTAAAATAACACGTAAGGATTTATGGCAACAGAAGAAACCCTGGAGAGAACCTTAGAAGTCCTGAATTATCAGGGAGTCCACGCCAGGCCAGCGGCCCTGATAGTGAAGGTGGCGACTCAATACAAGGCGGAGCTGACTGTTTGCCGCAAAGATGACGAAGACGAGGAAGTGAACGCGAAATCCATCATGGGTCTTATGATGCTGGCGGCCTCTCAGGGGACGGAGCTCCTCTTCCGGGCGAAAGGCGAGGACGCCGCGGAACTCCTGGACGCGCTGGAAGCTCTTTTCAAAGCGAATTTCAATGAATAAAAATCTGGAGAAGATAGAATGAAAAAAATGATTTTGCTCTTTTTGCTGCTGCCTCTGACGGCTTTCTCGGCGGCCTACAACTATTCCGTGAGGATGATGTGGGTGGGCGACGCCGAAATGCAGCTCATAATGCGCCATCCGGAGAACATAGCGGAACCGGAGAACACGATTGCCTCCAGGGACTGCTATTCCGGCAACAAGAGCCCCGACTGGGGCGTCAAGGACATAACCAGCGACAACCCGCGTTGGGCCTCTTACAAGGACGGCGTAACCAACATCCAGGAAGTCGTCGCTGAGGACCTTTTCGACGTCGGTAACTACAAGATCATCGCCCGCTGCCTTTCCAACGCCAATCCTGAAAAGCCTTACGAAGGCACGAAAGTGTTCATAGACACGCTTCTTTGGAAAGGCCTTCCCGGCGACAGGGAGATCGTCACATTGAACGCGGTCTACGGCACCCAGACCTGGCCGATCATAAAAGAGAGCGATTACAAGAACCTTTACACCAGGATATTGAAATTCAGGTACGTGAAGAAAGGGCTTGGCAAGGGCAAGTATTCCATACACGCGAACTACGCGACGAACCTCGACCGCGACGACATCACGACCAACACTTACTTCAAGGTCTACCTTAACAACGAGCAGGTGTACCGCGACACGGGCAACTGGGAGTGGAACAAGAAGCAGACCGTCTTCCATGTCCACAAGCCCTGGACCGTCAAGGTCTGGCGCAACGATTCCAAGCGCGAGATCAAGGTCAGGGGCGTAGCGGACGGCGCCTACCATTCCGTCGACGTCTATTGCAATCTGGTGCTCGGCCGTTACATCGGAACGAACTCCTTTTTCGTCCCGAAGAGCGGCAAATACGTCTTCAAAGAACACGACTATCTCCATCCCAAGAAGTGAATATGGACAAGCGAGTTGACTGGGACACATACTTCATGAACATCGCCAGGGTGGTGGCGACCAGGTCCACCTGCCCTAGGAAAAGCGTCGGAGCGGTGATCGTGAGGGACCGCCGCATCCTGTCGACCGGCTACAACGGCAGCATAAGGCACATGCCGCACTGCACGGACGTCGGCTGCGACATGGTCGACGGGCATTGCGTCGCGACGGTGCACGCCGAGGCCAACGCCATCATCCAGGCCGCCAGGAACGGCGTCTGCATCGACGGCGCCGACATCTACGTGACCGCCAGCCCTTGCTGGAACTGTTTCAAGCTTATCGCCAACAGCGGCATAAAGAGGATTTTTTACGGCGAGTTTTACAGGGACGAGAAGAGCCTGAAAGTCGCCGCTCAATGCGGGATCGAACTGATCTCGCTGGAAAAGAAGGACTGAGTTTTTGGCCACGTTCATCTCTTTGCACTATTTCGCCACCGGTCCCGGTCAGGAACTTTACCAGTATCTGTGCGAAAAGGGGATCGACGCGGCGCTTTGGGAGATCCCTTTTTCTTTTTCAAAAAGGGATCGCTGCCGCCTTTCCGTTTTCCAGGGCGGCAAATTTTGGAGCTATGAATGCGAAGCGCCGAAAGGGCCCCGCGTCTGGCGTTATTTTCGCGAGCTAAGGCTGACGAAAAAAGTCCTCGCGCTTTTGCGCGGGAAGGGGTTCGCGGTCGACACCTACGTCGGCAACGGCTCCTTCGATACCCTGACGGGGATCAGGGAAAAGATCGCCAAGACCGTGCTTTTTACGATCGATTACGCGCCCAAGGCCCAGCCCTTTTTCCTAAGGGGCGTTTACCGCGCCCTGGACCGCTATGTTTGCGAAAGGTGCTCTGAGATCTGGAATCTCTCGCCCAGGATGCAGGAAGCGAGGGAAAAGGACCATCCCGGGTTGAAATGCAAAAAGGTCCTGACGGTTCCCCACGGCACGCACTACTCCAAGCTTGCCGCCGTAAGGAAAGCGCCCGCCAACCGGGAGGCGCTCGTTTTCATGGGGCACTTGAAAGAGGATTCCGGAGTTGACCTTGTTTTGCGCTCGCTGCCGTTTCTGATCGAAAAGTTCCCCAAGGTTTCTCTTACCGTGGCCGGAACGGGACCTGCGGAGGAAGGCTTGAAAAAGCTTGCGTATGAACTTGGCTTGAATGAGCGCGTAAAATTTACGGGCTTCATAGAGAGCCACGAGGAGCTGGAAAAGATCGTCTGCTCATGCGCCGTGGGATTGGCGCTCTACAATCCTAAAAAGGATGTCTTTTCTCGCAACGCCGATCCCGGGAAGCCGAAAGTGTATCTGGGCTGCGGTCTGCCGGTGATCATAACCGACGTGCCTTTGGTGGCGAAGGAAATAGAATCGCGCGGCGCCGGAAAGATAGCCTCTTTCGACGCGGGTTCGCTCTCTTCCGCCCTTTCCTTGATCCTGGCGGATTACGGAAAGTACCGCGCGGCGGCCGAGGAGATGGGCCGCGCCTACGACTGGGAAGTTATTTTTGAAAGGGCGCTTGGCGGCTTATGGGCAAAGTGAGCAGAATAGCCGACCACACCCTTAAGGTTTTGGAATACGACGCGCTCTTGGGAGTGCTCGCGAATTTTGCCTCGACCAGCGGCGGTAAAGAATATGTTTTGTCTCTCAAACCGCTGACCGAAAGGGGAAAGATCGAAACGCTCCTCAAGGAGACCACGGAATTCCGCGATCTCATAGACAGGGGATGCGCGCCCATAATGGGGGAGATAAAAGACCTTTCCGTCTGGTTCGCCGACATAGGCGGGAGAAGAGTGCCTTTTGAGCCGAACGAGCTTAACGACATCGCCTCGGCTTTCGAGGGCTGCCTTTCCCTGAAAACGCAGCTGAAGGGCTATTCCGAACTGCTTCCCCTTATGTCGCAGTGGACGGAAAAGATCGCCGACCTTACCGAACTTTCGCGCACTATTAGGGACGTAGTCTCGCCGGACGATACGATAAGGGACGGCGCTTCCAAGGAACTGAAGGAACTGAGGGGAAAAATAGCGAAACTGGACGGAGCGATAAAGGAACGTTTGCTAAGGATAATGAACGCCGCGGCGGTGAAGGACGCCCTGGAAAACCGCAATATCCTGGAAAGGAACGGGCGACCCGTCCTCGCCTTGAAAGCTCCGATGAGAAGGGCGGTAGCAGGCGTCGTGCACGACAAGAGTCAGACCGGGCAGACGGTCTACGTCGAGCCGCAGGCGGTCTTCTCGCTCGTCAACGAGCTTGAGGAGACGCGCTACGACGAGCGCCGCGAGATAACCAGGATCCTCTGGTCTTTGACTTCCGCTCTGGCGGAAAGAGCGCTCTCGGCTCTGATGACCGCCAAAGCGGTGGTCTATATAGACGCGACGCTGGCCAAGGCCCGCTTCTCGGCCGCCTACGGGTGCATAGAGCCCTCTTTGACAAAGGACGGGTCCTTGCAGCTTGCCTGCGCCAGACACCCGCTTCTCGGCGCTTACATCGCGAAATCCGGCCATATGAAGCCTCGCGACGCGATGCAGCGCCTGACGCCCCTCGACATAAGATTGGGCGAGGAGTTCAACATCGTCGTGGTGACCGGCCCCAACACCGGCGGCAAGACGGTCGTTCTGAAGACGCTGGGCCTTCTGTCCCTGATGGTCCAGAGCGGCATGCACATTCCGGCCGCTCATCCGTCCGGCATGCCGGTCTTCAAAAAGATCTTCGCGGACATCGGCGACGAGCAGAGCATAGAGCAGAATCTTTCCACTTTCAGCTCGCATCTCACCAATATGGCGGGGATACTCGAGGAAGCGGACAAGGAGAGCCTCGTGCTTTTGGACGAACTGGGGACCGGAACGGACCCGGCGGAGGGCGCGGCGCTCGGCATGGCCACGCTCGATCATCTGAGGGGGAGGGAGGCCAGGACGGTCATTACGACGCACCTGGGCGCTCTGAAGGCCTACGCCTACCAGTCTCCGGAAGTCGAGAACGCCTCCATGGAATTCGACCGGGGAACGCTTCTGCCGACTTACCGGCTTCTCTTGGGACAGCCGGGAAGCAGCAACGCCCTGGCCATAGCCAGGCGCTACAAGATCCCCAAAGAAGTCCTCGACCGCATGGAGGAGCTTCTGAAAGACGAGAACGAGGACACCTCGGATCTTATCAACAGGGTCCAGCACGTGAAATCCGTGGCGGAAAAGGCGAGAAGGCGCAACGAGAAGCTGAGGGTGAAGCTTACCCAGAGCATAAAGGACACGGAGAAGGAAAAGATAACGATAAAGGAGGAGGCGGAAGCCAGGATCTCCTACATCATGGACGACATCGTGAAGGAAGTCGAGGATTTCTCCCGCAACGTGGACCTCGCGCCGGAGCCCTGGAAGGGGATGATAGGCAAGCTCAGGCAAAGAGTGCTTGACATCTCGAAGGGAACGCCGAGGGAGCAGCACAGGCTGGAATTCCTGGCGGGCTTGAAGCCAGGCGACAGCGTCTACGTGACGAACCTCAGGACCTTCGGCGAAGTGGTGAAAATTAACCAGCGCCAGAAGACCGTGCGTTTGAAGGCGGAGGGACTCCTTTACGACGTGCCCTTCAACAACCTTGAGGAAAAGCCTTTCAGTCTCCCTGACAGCCGCAAGCTAATCGTTCCGGCCGTGAAAAAAGAGGAAAAGAAAGTCCAGGTCCCGCCTTTGCCTGTCGTGAGGAAGCGCTCAGAAAAAACGCCTAAGCAGTTTTTGGAAGAACTGAAAGCGGGGGATTTGGTCTTCCTTCCGCAGTTCCAGGACAAGGGGACGATTGTCAAGATAGACAGGGCAAAGAACAAGGCGAAAGTCAAATTCGGGGCCGTGGAGGTCCTAATTCCCTTCGACACGCTTGAAAAACCTTGAAATTAACTTTCCCTTTTGGTAAAATTTCCGTCGCAAACAGTGGTATCGGAGTGTAGCTCAGCCTGGCTAGAGCGCTACGTTCGGGACGTAGAAGTCGGAAGTTCGAATCTTCTCACTCCGACCATTAATTAAAAAACTTCCGGCTTTCGGCCGGAAGTTTTTTTATTCGCGTTCCTTTAGAGCTTATTTGCTCTCGGTCTTGTCCGAACCGATGTCGTTGGCTGTGACGGAAAGATCCGCGTAAAGCGCGGTCCATCTGCTGGAGGCGTACGAGGTGTGCACCCTGAGGTAGCGGTACTGGCCTTCTATGTCTATGGTGTACATTCCTTCCGTGGAACTGGTCTTGTCGCTCTTCCCGCCAAGGTAATCCCATTTGCAGACCGGGAGGTCCTTGTCGTTGGAGCCGTAGAGCTGCCACTGGAAATAGCGGTCGTAGTTGGCGAAGGTCAGCCCGAATTTTGAGAGCTCTTTCTTGGCGCCGAGGTCGATGATGAGGTAGTTCTCGGGGCTGTTCTCGGTAAAGCGCGCGGTGCGTTCCGCAAAGATCGGCTCGTCGTTGCACCTGATGGCGAACTGCTCGCTTGAGCCTTGGGCCGCGATCGAGCCGTCTTCGTTGAAGACGTAGACGTTGGCGATGTAGGTCAGTTCAAACTGCGGGATGAACTGGTTCTCGCCGTCGGGGGCGCAGATGTCGAAGGTGAAGACGCCGCCTTCGTAGGTCGGCTGGGTCTCGCTGTACTTGATGGTGGAGCAGAAGAAGGAGCCGGCTTCGTTTCTCTTTTCGCCGTCGGTGTAGAGGATGGCGATCTTCTGTCCCGCTCCGAGGGCAAGGTCGTTTTCGCCGTCTTTTATAGTCAGTTTCAGAAGCGTCTTGCCGCCTTCGTTGACGAGGCCGTAGCCGGTCGCGGGGGCGACGGTCAGCTTTTTCGCGGCGGTCCTGAAGATCTGCACTTCCACGCCTTCGTCGAAGGCGTCGGCTGCCAGTTCAACGTTGTCGGGGATGTAGGCCTTTTTGACGTTGGTGAGTCCGGCGAAGGCCTTGGAGCCTATTGCTTCCAACACCACGTTGGTCCTGACGCCGAAGTCGCCGCCGTACTTGATGGAAGGATCCTGGGGGGCCACGACGATCGTTTTGATCTCGTCGTTGAAGCGGCCGAAGTTCTGGCCGGCTTCCAGCTTTCCTATGCCGCCTATTTCCAGCACGCCCTGCTCGATGGTCCAAACGGGAGCTTCGGGCTGGAAGTACCAGTGGGCGTTGCCGTCAAGGTAGGTGCCGGCGCTGCCGTCGGTCATTTTGTCCGTGACGTCGCTGCCGGCCGCGTCGAAGACCACGGGGTAGGGCAGGGCTTCCTGTTCAAGCACTCTTTTGCAGACGGTGCAGCTCTTGGTCTGAATTCCGCTCTCGTAATCTTTTTCCCAATTGCCGGCGATATGCGCGCTCCTTGTGCCGGGCACTTCCACGTCGCTGTCGATGTAAACGTGCCAGTGGTCGGCTTCGTCGCTTCTCCAATCGTCGTCGTCGTATTCGTCGGAGTGGGCGTCGATTTTAATTTCGGAGTAGAGGGCTGTCCACCTGCTGGAAGAGTAAGAGGTGCAGATCCTGAGGTAGCGGTATTTGTTTCCGTTGACTTCTATGGAGTACATGCCGCTGTTGGAGGGAGTCTTGTCGCTCTTTTCGCCGAGGAAGTCCCATTTGCACAAAGGCAGTTTCTTGTCGTTCGTGCCGTAGAGCTGCCACTGGCAGTACCTGCTGTCCTGGACGTAGGCCGCGCCGAAGCCGGTGACGGACTTGGAGTCGCCCAGGTCAATGTTCAGATAGTTGTCCATGCTGAGATAGACGAAGTCGGAGGTGCGTGTCTCAACAATCGGCTCTATGTTGCACTTCACGGCAAACTGTTCGGAGGAGCCCTGGGCGGCCACGCTGCCGTCGGGGTTCAATACGAGAATGTTCACGATGTAGGTCGCGGAATACTGCGGGATGAACTGATCCGGGCCGACCGGCGCGCAGACGTCGAAAGTGAAGACGCCGCCGTCGAAGGTCGGCTGCAGTTCGCTGTATTTCAGGGCGGAGCAGAAGAATTCGCCCTCGTTGTTTTTCTCGCCGTCGTTGTAGATCGTGACGATCTTCTGGCCTTCCTTGAGGACGAGGTCTTTGCCTTCCTCTTTTATGGTCAGCTTCAGGAGCGTTTTGCCGCCGTCGTTGACGAAGCCGGTGCCTGTGGCGGGGGCTACGGCCAGCTTTTTGCCGAAGGTCCTGAAAAGCGTGACGTTCGCGCCTTCCGAAAAGGCTTTGGGAGAGAGTTCGACGTTTTCCGGGATGTAGGCCGTGACGTTGTCAAGCTCCTTGAAAACGCCGGCGTTTATCTTGTCGAGTATGACGCCTGTCCTGACGCCGAAATCGCCGCCGTATTTGATCTCGGGGTTCTGGGGCGCGACGATGATGGTCTTGATCTCGTCTTTGAAGCGCTTGAAGTTCTGGTCCTTCAGGGTGTAGACGCCGCCTATGACGAGGACGCCGTTCTGGATGGTCCAGACCGGGCCTTCCGGCCAGCCGTACCAGTGCGCGTGGCCGTCGATGTAGTTCGAAAGGTCGCCGTCCGTCAGGGGCTCGGTGACGTCGAGGTTGTTGGCGTCCGTGATGTAGGGATAAGCCACGGGCTTGTCTTCCGTCAGGCGGTAAAGCGACTTTCCGCAGGCGGTGAACTCTTCGAAATGGAAATCCTCAAAGTCCTCGCTCGCCATGACGCCGGTCTCGGGATCGAAATACATCTTTTCGTAGCCGAGCGTCTGCCAGCCTTTCAAGGGTTCGCCGTTGACGAGGAACTTTATGCCTTCCTCGTCCTCCACGAGCGAGGGTTCGGGCAAAAGCTCGAGGTCGGCCCAGAGCATGTTGTGGTCGGAATGGGTGCCGTCGGTGTGGACCATGCCGGTATTGGTCTGGATGAAGCGGTTTTTGGTCGAGATGACGTTGTCGATCGCGCCGTCTTCGTTGGTGATGTAAACGGTCTCAAGGCCGTTGGCGTAGTTGGCCAAGGGGAAGCTGGGCGCGTATTCGTCGGGCTTCGGGGTGTTCAGATCGGCCGTGAAGATCCACGTTTCGGATCTTTCGAAAATGTCCTTGATGTATTTGAGCTGGGCCATTCTGCCGGAGGCGTTCGCCCATTCCAGGTGCGTGTTGAAATAGTCGACGAGCGTGCCGTTGATGTTGAGGACGGCATGCCCTAGGCTCCTGCTCTCGCCGGGGCCCGGAAGCGGGATCACTTCGAAGGACACGATGGGGAAGCTCGACAGTATGCCGGTGCCGTATTCGCCCTCGTCATAGTTTATGGCTTTCGAGAAGCGGTAGTAGGGATAGCGGCCGTTGCTGCAGATCGACATTTCCTTCATCATGTCGAGGTAATGGCTCCTTTTGGTGAACCTGTCGACTTCCTGGAAGCCCACGATGTCAAGGTTGGCGTCCTTGCAGTCTTTTATCAGAGTGGTGTAGTTCTGCCTCACCCAGGAGGCCCCTTGAATGTTGTAGGTGCCGACGCGTATCTTCATGTTTTCGTTCGTTCCGTCCGCCAGAAGGGAAGAGGCGGCAGACAGCGCCAAAAGCGCCGCCAAAAAGAGGGGAGAGTGTCTTTTCATGGTGAAGCCCGACTTTTTTTGTTAATGCTTCGTCTTTTCGTCCGTGAGCCTGGTCCAGCTGTCTATGCGTTTTTGCAGTTCGCCGGAATTTTTCAATCTCTTGATGGTCTTGTTGACCGATTTAAGGAGCGCTTTCTTCTCCTTGCCGCAGGCCACGCCGTAATTGTCCTCGCTGATGAAAGGCGAGGTTATGGCGAGTTCTTCTTTGCCCATGGCGTAGGATCTGGCGGAGGGGCCGTCGTTGAGGGCGCAGTCCAGTTTGCCCGCGGCCACGTCTTCGGCGATGGCCCAGGAATTGGTGTATTCCACCGGGGTGCCGCCGAATTGCTTGATGATGTCGACCGCCCTGCCGCCTCCCGTTACGCCGACTCTTTTGCCTTTCAGTTCGTTAGCGCTGGTGATAGGCTTGGCGAGCGGCGAGGTTATGACGTTTCCCGTCTTGTAATAAGAATCGGAAAAAGCGAGGAACTTTTTCCTTTCCTTCGTTATGGAGATGGTGCCGAGGGCCAGGTCGGCCTTGCCGCTTCGAACGCTTTCCAAAAGTTCGCCGAACGGCATCTCCAGGATCACAAGCTCCTTGCCGGTATCTTTGGCGACCTCCCGGATCAGATCGATCTCCACTCCGCAGAATTCATCCGCCATTTTGAAGGAGAACGGCGGGGAGTCCGGGGGAGCGGCGACGGTTAAAGTAGGGGAGTCGTCCTTGGCGGTGCAGCCAAGGAGAACAAAAGTCAGAAAAATGGATATGATGGTTTTCATAGTGTCTATATTTTAGCATAAACCCTAATTTGATATAATAAAGAATTAATATCATTTACTAAAACAAGGATCATTCGTTCTATGGAAATCGCTTCACAGTACAACCCTAAAGATCACGAGAAGGCTATCTACGCCTCCTGGGAAGAGAGCGGCAGCTTCTCCCCCAGGGAAGGCAAACCAGGAAAAGAACCCTACTGCATCATGATGCCGCCCCCGAACGTCACGGGCGCGCTGCATCTTGGGCATGCCATAAACAACACGCTTCAGGACATCCAGATTCGCTATCACAGGATGCTCGGCTGCAAGACGCTCTGGCAGCCCGGCACAGACCACGCCGGCATCGCCACACAGGCGGTCGTTGAGAAGAACATTTTCGAAAAGGAAGGCAAGACGCGCCACGACCTCGGCAGGGAAGAGCTGGTGAAAAGGATCTGGCAGTGGAAGGAACAGTACGGCGGCCGCATTTTGAGGCAGCTCAGGGCCATGGGCTGCTCCTGCGACTGGGACAACCTCCGCTTCACCTTGGACCCCGTCTGCGCCAAAGCCGTGAGGACGACCTTCCTCTCCATGTTCAAAGCCGGCCTCATCTACAGGGGCAAAAGGCTGGTCAACTGGGACGTCAAGCTTCAGACTTCCGTCTCCGACGACGAAGTGGTCTACGAGACCGTGAAGAGCAGCCTCTGGCACCTCAAGTACCAGGTGGAAGGCAGCGACGAATATCTGGAAGTTGCGACGACCAGGCCGGAAACGTTTTTCGGCGACACCGCCGTGGCCGTGCACCCGGAGGACGAGCGCTACAAACACCTGATCGGCAAAAACGTCATACTGCCGCTCGTAAAAAGAGCGATCCCGATTATCGGCGACGCACTTTTGGTGGACAGGGAATTCGGCACGGGCTGCGTGAAAGTGACGCCCGCCCACGACCCGAACGACTATCTCTGCGGCAAGAGGAACAAACTGCCGGAAATTAACATTCTCAATCCCGACGGCACGCTGAACGAGGTCGCAGGCCAGTTCGCCGGCATGGACCGTTTGAAAGCGCGCCCCCTTATCGTGAAGGCCCTGGAAGAGAGCGGCGACCTTATCAAGACAGAAGCCTACACCACCCAGGTGGGGCATTCCGACCGCTCGAAAACTCCCATCGAGCCTTACCTTTCCGACCAGTGGTTCGTCGTCATGGCGGACATGGCGGAAGCCGCCATGGAGGCTGTGAGGAGCGGGAAGATCAAATTCCATCCCGCCCGCTTCGCCAAGTCCTACCTCGACTGGCTCAGCGAAAAGCGCGACTGGCCCATCAGCCGCCAGCTCTGGTGGGGGCACAGGATCCCCATCTGGTACGTCAAGGGCGTCGGCGAGGACGAGCTTAAGGCCTGCTTCGGCGATTGCGGCGAGGTCAGCTGGCGCCGCGACGAGGAAAACGGCCAGTGGCTGCTTTGCTCCTCCATCGAAAATTTCAAGCCGGAAGAAAAGCTTCCGCAAGCCGAGGTGAGGCAGGAAGAGGACGTCCTCGACACCTGGTTCAGCTCCGCGCTCTGGCCGCACTCCACGCTCGGCTGGCCTGACAAGAACGAGAGGTTCGAGACCTTCTATCCCAACAGCGTGCTTATCACCAACCGCGACATCATCAGCCTCTGGGTGGCCAGAATGGTCATGACCGCGCATTTCAACACCCACAACGTGCCCTTCAGAGACGTCATGATCCACGTGACGATATTGGACGGCATGGGAAAACGCATGTCGAAGTCCAAGGGCAACGGCGTCGACCCCGAGGACATCATCGCGCAGTACGGCGCGGACGCCCTCAGGTTCTCCATGACGCAGATGTCCAGCGACACTCAGGACATGCGCGTGCCGGTCCAGTACAAGTGCCCGCACTGCGAGACGCTCTTCCCGCAGACCGAAAAGAACATGAAGGCCGAAACGCTTGTCTGCCCCTCCTGCAAGAAAAACATGGCGACGCGCTGGGCCTCTGAGGAGACCCAGAAGAAGGAAGGGCTCGCTTTGCTGACCAGCGCGAAGTTCGAGATCGGCCGCAACTTCGGAAACAAGATCTGGAACGCCTCGCGTTTCGCGATGCAAAACCTTGACGCTTCCACTCCTCTGTATACCCTGAAAGAACTCAAAGCCGCGCTGGAAAAGGGCGAAATATCTCCTCTAAACGCCGACGAGGAATGGATCATTACGAGATTGGAACAGACTGTCTCCGAAGTGACGGCGGCCATCGAGGGATACCGTTACCACGAATACGCCAACAAGATGTACGACTTCATGTGGAACGAATTCTGCGACTGGTATCTCGAGGCGATCAAGCCGGTTCTCAGAACGGAAGGCGAAAAGAAAGCGGGCAGCCAGGCGGTTTTGGCGACCGTATTGGAGACGGCTCTGAGGCTTTTGCACCCGATGATGCCTTTCGAAACGGAAGCGATCTACGCTAATTTGCTCGCCATCACCGGAAAGAAGAGGCCGATGCTCATCGTGTCCGACTGGCCGGAGACGGCGGGAAACTGGTGCGACGAAAAGCGCCTGGCCTATGTTATGCGCAAGTACGAGCTCATAAGCTTGGGGCGCAGCATGCGCAGCGCCTTCAGCATCGGGCCAGGTCAGAAGGCGAGCTTCGTCCTGCGTCCCGAGAACGCCGAGCTCGAGAGCTTTCTGGAAGGCGAGCGCGAGACGTTGACGCGCTTTTTGACGGCCGGCGAACTTACGATCAGCTGCGGATTCAAACCGGAGGGCGCCATGCCCTGCCAGGTCGCGCCCGAGGTGGCCATCTACCTTAAGCTCGACGGCTCGGTCGACATTGCCGCCGAAAGGAAGAAAGTTGAGAAACAGCTTGCCGAAGTCACGAGCTACGCCGCTTCTCTTGAAAAGAAACTTGGCAACGAGAGCTTCACGGCTCACGCGCCCGCCGAAGTGATAGAAAAAGAAAAGAACAAACTCGCGGAAGCCAACGAAAAGCTGGCGAAGCTAAGGGATCTTTTCGCAATGCTAAAGGAGGCCTGACAAATGGAAAAAGAATATGTGATCGCGATCGACATCGGCGGAACCAACCTTAAGGCCGACCTTGTCGACAGGGAAGGCAACATCAGCGACTTCAGCTACACTCCCTCGCACGCCTCGGAAGGCCGCGAGGCGCTGCTCGCCTCCCTGAAAACGATAATCAGCCTCCAGAAGGACTGCGGCAGGAAGGTCGTCGGCATCGCCGCCGGCTCTCCCGGAACCGTCAACAATTCGACCGGCGTCATCGACTATATGCAGGCGCATATTCCCAACTGGACCGGAACGAAACTGGGCGAATTCCTGAGCAGGGAAGCGGGCGTTCCCTCGCAGATCGACAACGACGCGAACGTCATCGCGCTCGGCGAATACTGGAAGGGCGCGGGACAGGGCGCGAAATGCCTCCTGGCCCTGGCGCTGGGCACCGGGCTTGGCTCGGGGCTCGTCCTTGACGGCAAGGTCATGCACGGCCCCTTCTTCAACGCCGTGGAAGTCGGCCACACCATCGTCTGCCCCGACGGCGCCAACGTAGCCTGCAGCTGCGGAAACTTCGGCTGCGCGGAAAGCTTCATTTCTCCCGGCAAGATGATAGGCCGGGCGCATATGTCCATGCAGGTCGGCGTGCCGAGCGTTCTGGGAGGATATCCCAAACTGACCATCGCCCAGATCCAGGAACGCTACAAAAACGACGACGTGCCGGAGTTCAACGTGAAGGATATGGTCGACCATTACGAGGACGACTTTTTGTGCAAGCGTCTCATAGACGACTGCATGAAGTACCTGGCGCTGCTTATCTACAATCTGACGAAGTGCTACGACCCGGACGTCATTTCTTTGGGCGGCGGCATGTTCAAGTCCGCGGACTTCTTCCTGCCAAAGCTCTACGAGCAGCTCGACCGCTATTACGTTTCCCCGGACTGCCCGGCCAAGTACAAGATCAAAGTCTCGGAACTCGGCGACCTCGCCGGCATCTACGGCGCCGCCAAGCTCGCCTGGGATCACATCGACGCCCTGAGGGGTAAAAAGAATGCCTAAGTTTCCCGATCGTTTCATCCTGGCCTCCGGGTCCCCCAGGCGCAAAATGATGCTCGAGCTTCTGAAGGTGCCTTTCGAAGTGCGCGTTCCGAAAGTCGAGGAGAGCATCGTTGGCGCAGAGGAACCCATTGCGCTCGTCGCGCGTCTTGCCAAGGAGAAAGCCATGGCGGTCGCCAATGAGATCAAAGATCCCAAAGGAACGACCGTCATAGTCGGCTGCGACACGATCGTCGTTTTAGGTAAAGAGATATTAGGAAAGCCGAAGGACATCTACGAAGCCTACGCCATGATAACGAAGCTTCAGGGCAGAACGCACATGGTCTATTCCGGATTGGCGCTCGTGAAACTCGAGAACGGAAGGGTCGAGACTATCTCCAACTTCTGCGCGACGGAAGTGACGATGTGCAAGCTCTCCCTCGACGAGATCAAACGTTATTTCGAACTTGAGAATCCTCTTGACAAAGCGGGCGCCTACGCCATCCAGGACGGCGGATCCCTCATCATTTCCGGGATCGACGGCTGCTATTACAACGTATTGGGTTTTCCCGTAAGGACGCTGGAAGAACTGATGCGCCAGTGGGGCTACTCGCTTTTTTTATGAATTCCTGAAATTTTATGCAGCTAATTTTCCAACCTAACACCAAGGAGAGCCGGATCCTCCAGATAAAGGGGACGGCGGCCACAATAGGCTCGGCGAGCGAGAACATCGTCTGCCTGCCGACGGCCTCTCCTTACCACATCGGCCTCTTCTATCTCGAGGGTGCCTGGTTTGCCGATGACATCAGCGGCAACGGTTTCACGCTGGATGGAAAATTGGTCGAGACCGGCCAGCTGAGGATCGGCAGCCGCCTCAAAGCGGGGGATTTCACGCTGCTTGTTATCAACACCGATCTCATATTGGAAAACGGCGAGAAAACGGAAGTCGTCTTCCAGCAGTCGGAAAACCAGCCGGCCCCCAAGGTGGAGGGCGAACTGGTGGCTGAGCAGGTAATTCCCCGTCAGGAAGTGATCCCTTCGCAGGGAACGGCCGCGGTCAGCGCCATGCCTTACGGCGGCGGGGACGGCGAAGAGCAGATCGACACCACCGCGAGGCTGGCTTTGATCTTCGGCTGCTGCGGTCCTCTGATCCTTCTTTGCGGCCAGCTCGTCGGCTTTATCCTTGGCATTGTCGCGCTAGCCAAACGCGGCCTCAACTCCGCCTCCAAGCGCTACGCCTGGGGAGGCCTTTTCGTCTCCCTTATCTGGTGGATCGCGCTGGGCGGCGTCTTCGGCTCGCTCCTCTGGCAGGACATGAACAAGAACCGCATCGCCAGGAACGAAGCTTACATCAGCAGGCTCCTGAACAATATCGTGACGGCCCAGATCTACGTTAGGAACGCGATCGTAATAGACGTCAACAACGATCTGGACGGGGAGTACGCCACCTTCGAGCAGCTGGAGACCATTCCGTACAGAGAAGCGACCCTGAGGGAGCTGGCCCAGCAGCCTTTGCGCAGGGGATACCTTCTGACGGTCCAGCGCGCGGACGAGGACGGCTTCGAGCTTTGCGCCACCCCTGAGACTTACGGCATCACCGGCCACAAGACTTTCTGGATCGACCAGAAGGGCTTTTTGTACGAGGCCGACCTCAAGGGCGTTCCGATGACCAAGGACACCATACCCCTTGAGGCGACGAGAGCCGAGCACAGCGTATTCGAAGTTATGGAGAACGAGGTCTCGGACGACATCGCGCGGGCCGCGGAGGACGCTTTCAAGAAAGAGGACTACGCCAAGTGCCAGAAGATCATCGAGAACATCCAGACCGTTTTCCCTAACTCCAAGGTCAAGGAACGCCTGACGGTACTTGAAAAGGCGAGCGACCCCTTCCTTATCGAGATGCGCTCGAAGAAGCTGATGGACGACGCCGTGAAATTCTGCGAGCTCAACCAGTTCGACGCCGCGATAGAAAGGCTGAGGCAGCTGATGGCGAACTATCCGAGCTCGACGCTCTATCAGCCCGCCAAGCAGAAGATCATCGATCTGACGCGCGAGGAATCCCAGAAGGAGATGGACCTGGCGGAGAACTTCAAGAACGCGCACCAGTGGAACGAGATGAACACGCATCTCAACCAGCTGACCAGCAAGTACCCCGAGGCGATGGACATCTACCAGCCGAGGGTCAACGCCTGCCGCGAGCAGGCCAACGCGCTCAGGGAGGAAGACGCCAAGGCGCTGAAAAAGCAGGCTCAGGACGCCGAGATCGCCCAGCGTTACGAGGAAGCCTACAACATTTACCTTAAGATCAGGAACGAGTACGGCGGCACTTCCGCTTCCGTAGGCATCGACGAATCCTTGAACAAGACCGGCGCCCAGATCAACGAGATCAGGGCCCAGCAGCAGGTCAAGGAAATATTGGGAACGCAGGCGCTCGGCAACGAACTGGCCGTCGTGCAGATGATCGACCTTCTTGAGCGCGGCTACTCCCAGACGAAGGAATACGAAAAGGTCAAGGAAGTCGTCCAGAAGCTGAGAAGGGAATGCAGCGCCAGGCTCTTCACTTCCCAGGCCAACGAGCTTTTCCAGAACAAGAGCTATCACGCGGCTCTGACCAAGATCGAGATGGCGATCCAGGAAGATCCCTCCGTCAAGGTCGCCATGGCCGACAAGCTGGAGGAATGCTACGCCGCCCTGGGCGACGCTGCCTACGAGAACCAGGATCTTTCCCTCGCGCTCTCCTATTATCAGAAATATCTCTCCATGCGCCCGATGCACCCCATAATCGACAGGAAGCGGCTGATGGAATGCTATTTCTTCAAGGCCAAGGAACTCTACGCCGCCAAGAACTACGCCGAGGCTCGGACTTACTTCGAGCGCTGCATGGAAGCCTACGGCTCGAACCCGGAGTTCAATTTCATGTACGGCATGATCCTCTACACCGCGGAGGAGTGGGAGAACACGCTGCGCTTCTTCGCCAATTGCCAGAGCGGTCCCTCCTCGCTGGCGGGCGACGCCAAGAAATACTGGACCTTCGCCCTTTACAACCTCGCCCTCATAGGGGACGAATCGCTCCGGAAGATGGCTTTGGAAAACAACGTGATCAGGGAAGTGATGGCCAGCTACGACCTGGAGTTCGACACCAAGCCTAGGACAGAAGGCCAGCAGAAAGTCAAGCTTGCCGAGATCGCCCCCAAGAACGCCGAAACTTACGACTCCGTCCTAAAGGGAGCGGTTGACGCCCTCGACGCCCTGGCGATCCAGGCCAGCAAGCACACCATCATTTCCAAGGACAGGAAGGATGTCAAGATCGACTCCACCTACAACCTAAACAATTCGATAAAGAACCTCAAGGCCCTTCTGAAAAAGATGTACGCCTACAGTTCCTCGGAAAGGGAGAACAACCAGAAGATACATGCCGAGCTGAAAAAGGTGGTCAAGCAGTATTCCGACCTGGTGGCCTCCCTGACCGCCATAAAAAGCAAAACGCCGACGCCCAGCATAGTGGACGGCTTGCAGCAGCTGACGGAAAAACTCGCGCTTTTAAAGAGCGCCCAGGAAAGCTTCGAGAAATACATGAACGTGGTCGACTGGCGCCAGCAGTACGCGCTCTCGGAAATGAATTCGCTGCTCGAGAACACCACCGTCTCCTCCATCAACCACAACGTGATCC
>JAGCTE010000026.1 GCA_017963805.1 bacterium
AGTGGGGAAAGGAAGCGCGCAAGCTCTCTAAGGGCGACACGGTCAACATTCCCGCAGGCGTCAAGCACTGGCACGGCGCAGCGCCGGGAAGCTGTTTCAAGCACATAGCCCTGTAATTTCCGGGCGAGGGCAATTCCAACGAATGGCTCGAGCCTGTAGATGACGAGGCCTATCTGAAAGCGACAACCCAAAACGAGGAGAAAGAAGTGAAAAACGGCATAGCGGTCGTATACTATTCCTGGAGCCCCGACGGCAACACGCGCTTCGCCGCGGAAACGATAGCGAAAAAAGTCGGAGCGGACATCTTCGAGATCAAGGCGGAAAAACCTTACAGCAGCGATTTCAGAACCTGCTGCGACGAAGCTCAGCCGGAATGCCGCGGCAAAAAGCAGAGAGCCATATTGCCGATAGAGGGGCTCAAGCTTGAGAACTATTCCCTCGTCTTCATCGGCTCGCCCAACTGGTGGGGGACTCTCGCGCCTCCCGTCAGGACCTTCGCGGAAAAGAACCTCGAAGAGCTGAAGGGCAAAAAAGTCTGTCTCTTCCAGACTCACGGCGGCGGCGGAATGCAGAACCTCGGCCGCGACTTCGCGGAGATCTTCGGCGACAAAGCCACGGTGCTCACACCCAAGGCCTTCACGGGAAGCTCGGTAAGGCAGAGCGTTGAGGAGCTCGAGAAATTCGCCGCGGAACGTGCGGAAAAATAAGGCCAATGGCCGAAAAGGTTTTGACAATCTCGTCCTCCCCAAGGAAGGGAGGGAACGTGGACATCATTCAAGCGTTATGAGCCGTGAGATCACAAAGCCCGGGGCGATAGAGGTCCGCGGGGCGCGAAAGAACAATCTGAAGAATATCGACGTGGATATCCCGCTGGGAAAGATCGTCGGCATAGCCGGCGTTTCCGGCAGCGGCAAATCGTCGCTGGCGCTGGGCGTGGTTTACGCCGAGGGTTCCAGACGCTACCTGGAGTCGCTCTCCACCTACACGAGGCGCCGCATGACCCAGGCCGCGCGGGCTGAGGTCGACGACGTGCGCTACGTTCCGGCGGCCCTGGCTTTGCACCAGCGCCCGGGCGTCCCGGGGATCCGCTCCACCTTCGGGACCATGACCGAGCTTTTGAATTCGCTTAGGCTCATGTACTCCCGCCTGGCCTCCCATTGCTGCCCCAACGGACATTACCTTGATCCTACGCTGGACGTGGCCGCGGGGCGCGAACTGGTCTGCCCGAAGTGCGGGGAGCGTTTCTTCGCTCCGGGCGCGGAGGAGCTGGCCTTCAATTCCCAGGGCGCCTGTCCGCGCTGCGACGGCACCGGCAAGATCTGGGAGGTCGATCTCTCCACCATCGTGCCGGACGATTCGCTTACCATCGACGAGGGGGCGGTGGCGCCCTGGCAGTCTCTGATGTGGTCTCTGATGAAAGACCTGGCCAGGGACATGGGCGTAAGGACCGACGTGCCCTGGCGCGACCTTACGAAAAAGGAGCGCGACATAGTGCTTCACGCCCCTCCCACCAAGCACCATATGGTCTATCAGATAAAGAAGACCGGCGGTTCGGGGGAAATGGATTTCACTTTCTTCAACGCCATATACACGGTGGAGAACGCCCTCAAAAACGTCAAGGACGAATCTGGCATGAAGAGAGTCGCCAAGTTCCTCAAGGAAAACGACTGCCCGGAGTGCAAGGGAACGCGCCTTTCGGAAAAAGCCCGCGCTCCCAAATTGAGGGGGATCTCGCTGGATCAGGCCTGCCGGATGACGCTGGCCGAATCGGAAGAATGGGTGAAGGGCGTGCCTTCATCGCTTCCCGCTCCCATGCGTCCCATGGCGGAAAAGATCTGCGAAGCTTTCAGCGACACTTCCAAACGTTTGACGGACCTTGGTCTTTCCTACCTTTCCCTCGACCGCGCCGCCTCCACGCTCTCAACGGGCGAGAGGCAGAGAACTCAGCTGGCCAGGGCGGTAAGGAACAGGACCACGGGCGTCCTCTACGTCCTTGACGAGCCTTCCATCGGGCTCCATCCTTCCAATTTGGAAGGCTTGACGGGCGTCATGGACGACCTTGTCAGGGACGGCAATTCCGTTCTGCTAGTCGACCACGACGCACAGCTTCTGAATCACGCCGACTGGATCATAGAATTGGGGCCCGGCGCCGGCGCGCAGGGCGGAAACGTCGTCGCCCAAGGAACGGCGAAGGAGATAACAAAAGATCCCGCCTCGAAAATAGGCCCCTTCCTGGCCGGGAAAAACAAGGAAAGGGCGAAAAGCGGCCGCGACGTTTTCAAATACGGCGCCATCACGCTTTCCACTTCCGACATCCACACGGTGAAGCCTCTTGAGGTCTCTTTCCCGAAAGGCGCCCTGACAGTCGTGACGGGCGTTTCGGGGTCCGGCAAGACCACCATGGTGCTGGAAAGCCTGATCCCGGGATTGGAGGCGAAACTCGCCGGCAAAAAGCTTCCCGCCCACGTGAAGAAGATCGACGCCCTAGGCATCGCGCAGGTAAAGCTCATAGACGCGACTCCAATAGGCATCAACGTCCGCTCCACCGTCGCCACCTACGCCAACGTTCACGACGAGCTGCGCAAAATTTACGCCAAAACGCCGGAGGCCAAAGAGCGCAAACTGAAAGCCGGCGATTTCTCATACAACACGGGCTCCCTCCGCTGCCCAATCTGCGACGGCACGGGCTCTATCAGCCTTGACGTGCAGTTCCTGCCGGACGTCGACATACCCTGCCCGGACTGCCGGGGCTCGCGCTACGCGAAACAAGCCTTCATGATAAAAAGGAACGGCCTCTCGCTTCCCGAACTGATGGCCATGAGCATAGACGAGGCGCAATTGAAGTGCGCCGACCTTAAGCTGGTGAAAAGCCGGCTCGAGGTCCTTAGCGGCCTGGGCTTGGGATATCTCACCCTGGGCGAACAGACGCCGGGATTGTCGGGCGGGGAAGCGCAGAGACTGAAGCTGGCGAGCGAGATGGGGCGAATGCAGAACGACGCGCTCTTTGTTTTCGACGAGCCGACCATCGGTCTTCATCCGCTGGACGTCGGGACGCTTATGGAAGTGTTCTCGCGTCTGATAAGAAACGGCGCCACGGTATTGGTCATCGAGCACGACCTGGACGTCATCAGAAGCGCCGACTGGATAATCGACATGGGGCCGGGGGGCGGCGAAGAGGGTGGAAAGATCGTCGCCGCGGGAACGCCAAAGGAGATCGCCGCCGACAAAAACAGCAGAACAGGAAAATGGATATAAAAACAGTCAACTTTTCACCCGGAGACATCAGCATGAGCATCTACGCGAAAACAAAAGGCACCGAACTTGAGAAAACCATCGCTCAGCTCGCGGCGGGCGAAGCCGCCGGCGGCGGCCTGTATTATGCCCTAGCGCGCATAGCCAGAGGCTACGGTCTCGACGACGTGGCGGAAACGTTCATCGAAATTGGCAACCAGGAGACGAACCATTCCGGCTTCTACGCGACGCTGAACGGGAAATATCCCAACGACAAGGAAGCATTCTGGAAACTCGTGGCGGGCCTTTCCAAAGCCGAATTCAAGGGCGACACGAATCTTAACGACCTCGCGCGGAAACTATCCAACATGGGCATCCCCGAGGCGGCCGAGGAAGTTAGGCTTTTCGCCGAGCAGGAGAAGCGCCACGGGGAGGCGACCAGGGCGATCCTCGAGAAATACGCGCCCGATCTACTGGAAGCCAAAGAGACCGGGAAAAAATACGTCTGCCCGGTCTGCGGCTTCGAATACGAAGGCGATTTAAATTCCGAGCCCGCCGATTGGAAGTGTCCGATCTGCGGCGTGCCGAAAAATTCTTTTAAAACGCAGGAATGAGGAAAAACATGAAAAAGCAGATCAACGCTTTCGATTACGCCGAGGCGATCGTGAAAGGCATCGCCAAGGGCTCCCTTCTGACGACCAAAGCTGAGGGCCGCGTCAACACCATGGCCATTTCCTGGGGGACGCTGGGCGTGGAATGGAACAAGCAGCTTTTCACGACTTTCGTGCGTGTTGAGCGCTTCACCAGGGAAATGCTGGACAAGAACGGCGAGTTCACCGTCAACATTCCCATGAAAGGCTCCGACATGTCCGTGGTTGGCAAATGCGGCAGCGTCTCCGGGCGCGACGCGGACAAAATTGCGGACAACAACCTGACCCTCGTCGAAGGGGAGAAGGTCTCCGTCCCGGCGATCAAGGAATTCCCGCTCACCCTGGAATGCCGCGTCACGTACCGCCAGCTCCAGGACGACGAGGCCATCGCTCCCGAGGATCTGGAAAAATTCTACAAAGTCGGCTACGGCGGCACGCATATCGCCTACGTCGGGGAAATAGTGGCGGCGTATATCGTCGAGTGAACAGGGAGAAAAAGCAATGAAAGACGGAAAGATTTTCGCGATGTTCTTCAACGGCGGCCCCCGCAAGGGCTGGAACACATTTAAGATGCTGGAGGCGGCCAAAGCCGGAGCGGAAAAGGCGGGAGCCGAAACTGAGCTCGTCAATCTCTACGACATTTCTTTCCCAGGCTGCAAGAGCTGCTTCGCCTGCAAATTAAAGAACGCCAAGACCGGAGGCGTCTGCGCGCTTCGCGACGACCTCAGGCCGGTGCTTGAACGCGCGCGCCAAGCGGACGTTCTGGTCCTCGGCTCGCCAATATATTTCAGTTATCCCACCGGCGTTTACCGCGCCTTTTTGGAACGTCTGGCATTCCCGGTCTACAGCTACCATTACGAGAACGGAAAGCCCGTTACAGCCCGCGACAAGGTCATAGAGACCGCCAACATCTTCACCATGAACTGTCCCGAGGAAATGATGAAGAAGATAGGGTACCCCGCCATCCTAGAGGAGAACACCAACACGCTAAGGTCCGTCTTCGGGGCGTGCGAGACGCTTTACGCTTTCAACACCTACCAGTTCGCCGATTATTCTCGCTACGACATCACGTTGTTTTCCGAGGAGGCCAAGCGCGCCTACCGCGACGAACATTTCGAAAAGGATCTTGAAAACGCCAAAGAGTTCGGAAGCAGGCTGGTCTGGCGCGCGAAGGAACATTTGAAATAAAGGAACGAACATATGAAGAACATACTTTACGCGCTTACGGCTTTCCTGCCTTTTGTCGCATCCGGCTGCGCCAATTTTTCCGCGCCCTCGTCCGGCGGGGAGCTGGTTAGGATAGCCGAGATCGAAGTTTATCCCGAATGGCTGGAAGATTACCTTTCCGCCGCAGGAACGGTGGGATCCGAATCGGTAAAAAAGGAGCCGGGCGTCGTCTGCATCTTCCCGATGCAGAAGAAAGACTCCCCCTGCTCCATAAGGATCGTGGAGATCTACCGCAGCGAGGAAGCCTACAAGGCGCATCTCGCCTCGCCGCATTTCCGCGCTTACAAAGAGGGTACGCCGCACATGATAAAGTCCCTGGAACTCGTGTCGATGCGCCCGCTGGATGAAAAAGGCATGGAGAATATCTTCATAAAGCAGAAACAGGACAAACGATGACCAACCGCGAAAAAATGCTTCTTTTCGAGAAGTGCATCAACACTAACGACCTCGAGTTGGGGAAAAAGCTCATTTCCCCCTCCGCTTCTTTCGCGACGCCGGTATCTCCCGAGCCTCTTTACGGCGCGGAAGGGTACCTTAGCGTCGTTTCCCTCATGCGGCAAAGCTTCCCCGACGCGCAATGGAAACTTGTCGAGGCGGTCTCCGAAGGGAACACTGTCGCCGCGCAATGGGAATGCTCCGGCACCTTCGAAGGTCCGGCGCCTTTTTGCGGTCTCAAGCCGAACGGACGCAAATTCTCCACCACGGTCATGAACTTCTACACTTTCGATGACGAAGGCATGATCTGCAAGGATGTCGCCGCCGCGGGGCTCGCCGGGATCATAAAGGAATTGCGGCGCGCGGGAACGGAAAGAAACATCGAGGAGGCGCGGGAGTTTTTCAAAGGCGACCGCTTCGCCACGGAAAACGGCATGGTGATAGAGGAGCTTGATTCGGAGCATGCCGTCACGAGCGTCGTTATTTCCGACAGGCACAAAAACGCCCTGGGCGGCGTCATGGGAGGAGCCATATTCACCCTGGCGGATTTCGCCTTCGCGGCTTTGACGAACGACAAGGAAAGAGCGACGGTCGCCCAGCAGGTCACCATAAATTATCTTGCCGCGCCTAAGGGAGCGAAGCTCACAGCAACCGCCCGCTACAAAAAGGACGGCAGGAACTCCTGCGTGGTCAACATCGACGTGACGGACGACATGGGCCGCGAGGTGGCCCAGTTCGTCGGCACCGGCTTCAAGCTGAGCAAAGACAATAATTGCCAAAACAAATAATTTCACCCGCTGAACAATCATGAAAAAATATTTTCCGCTTTTCATTGTCGTCCTGGCGGCGCTTGGCGCCCTGGCTTTTTTTATAGGTAACACTCAGAAAAAGGAGAAGCATATGAAAGACACCGTTTATCAGTTTTCCGTCAAGGCCCGCGACGGGAAGGAAAAGAGTCTGAAGGAGTATGAAGGGAAAGTCCTTCTGATCGTCAACACGGCGACAAGGTGCGGCTTCACTCCGCAGTACGAAGGCTTGGAGGCCATGTACGAGCGATTGAAAGGCGAGGGCTTCGAACTTTTGGATTTCCCCTGCAACCAGTTCGGCCAGCAGGCGCCCGGCAGCGACGAAGAGATCCATTCTTTCTGCGTGTTGAATTACAAGACCGCTTTCCCGCAGTTCGCCAAAGTGGACGTCAACGGCGAGGGAGCCGACCCGCTCTTCAAATTCCTTGTCACCAACACCGCCTTCGAGGGCTTCCCGCCGGACGGCAAGATCGCTCCCATACTTGAGAAGATGCTGGGCGAGGCCGATCCCGACTACGCCAAGAAGCCGGACATTAAATGGAACTTCACCAAATTCCTCATCGGCAAAGACGGCCGCGTAACAAAACGCTTCGAGCCCACCGCGCCCCTTGAGGAAGTAGAGAAAGCCGTTAAAGAGGAAATCAGCAAGGAGAAATAACCATGAGCAAAAAAGTTCTTATCATCTCTTCCTCGCCCAGGAAGGGCGGGAACTCCGACATCCTTTGCGACGCTTTTATGGAAGGCGCCCTGGAAGCCAAAAACAAAGTCGAGAAGATCCGCATAGCCGACCTTAAGATCGGCTATTGCACGGGCTGCTACGCCTGCCAGAAGACCGGCAAATGCGTCATAAGGGACGACGCCCAATCTGTCATCGCGAAGATGATGAAAGCGGACGTTATCGTTCTGGCTTCCCCGGTCTATTTCTTCTCGGTCTGCGCCCAACTTAAGGCTCTCATCGACCGCACGGTGGCGATCTATCCGAAGCTCACGAACAAGACCTTCTACTACATCATGACCATGGCCGAGACCGACCGCAAGACCTTCAGAACCAGCATGGCGCCCTTGAAAGGTTTCATAGACTGCTACGAAGGAAGCAAGGTGGCCGGCAAAATATTGGCGGACGGCGTCTATGAAAAAGGCGCGGTGAAGGGAACGAAGTTCGTTTCCCAGGCCAGAAAGCTCGGCGCCGCTGTCTAAAGAAGCCGTTATGAAAGACGACCTTCATCGCTCCCGTCATAGCCTGCGACGAAGCGCTGCTGGAAGTTGAATTCATGCGCGACAGCGATCTTGAGCTTGTCGAAGCAACCGCGCATGATTTGGCGGAATTTATACGGAACCGCAGGCGCGGGCAGCTGGACCGCGTCGGGCCTGACGATCCCGATTCCCCGATCCGTGTCCTTGCGGTAGCGGCAAAAAGTACGTCGATTCAGAAACAAGAAGGAAAAATGAAAAACCTGATAATAGGAGGCATTATCAGGCTGGGAACCATGGTCGGCTGCTCGGCCGAAACAACGGCGGCCAAAGATATGCACCCCAGTGACGCGCGTTTTGAAGTCAACTGGTCTGGCACAGGACGTTCATTTGGATTGTGTCGGACACCAGGCTGCGGTAAGTTCCCGAGCCGCCGCGATTGGATCGGCGGCGCCGGCTACCGCTGAAACCACGAAGAATCCAGCCACACCAGTAGCCGCCAGCGCGGGAAGATCTGCCGCCTTCACCCCGCCTCCGACGACGACTGGCAGGCGCGACGCACGCGCCAGTTCGAAGAGTTCTTCGATAGTTCGAACGACGACTTCGCCTGTCGTTTCGTCCAGTCCGCAATCGGTCTTGGTTGGTGTTGGGTGGAGCGGCCCGGCACCGAGGTAATCGATGCCAGATAGGTCAGCTCTCCGCACAAATTCGATAAGATCGCGTACGGGAGCCGAAAGCCCGACGATAGACTCTTCGCCTAGATATTTCCGGCAGATCGCTGTCGGGACGTCGTTCTGTCCAACGTGAATGCCATCGACCTTGATGCCCTTCTCGCGTGCGGCGAGGACAACGTCGAGTCGATCGTCAACGAGAAGCGCGACGTCGTCACTTTTGCCGAGCCGTGCGATTTCCGCTGCGCTTAAATCGCACAGGCGGATCAGTTCGCCGGCCGAGGCTATTTTCGATCGGATCTGGACACATGTGAAACCGGCATCGACAGCAGCCGCAACGATTACGGGAACGGGGCGCCCCAGCGTGTTTTCGGGGCCGACGACGAGATATTTTTCAACGGAGAACCGACTTCGGATGCTCATTGATCGTTTCTCTTTCCTTGTTCTTGAGTCCCGTGTTCGAGCGCCCTTTCAAGACGGTCGAGTTTGCCGGTCATGGTTTCCGTGTAGCCGGGCCGGATATCGGCTTTGAGGACCACTTCGGTGCGGATGCCTTTTTTTGCGAGGACGAATGTCGCATCCTTCACGACGCGCATGATTTCGTCCCATTCGCCCTCAATTTCGGTGAACATCGAATACGTCCGGTTGGGCAGTCCAGATGCGCGGATGACGCGGACGACTTCGGCGACGTCTTCGGCGAGCTCGTCGCCGGTTCCGCATGGGGTTATGCAAAGCGCTACGAGCGTGTTCATTGGCATTCCTCCACATTGAATGGTTGAGCCGCGATTTCATCGGGCAAGGCTTTGTAAAGTTCGTCCAGGAAGCGCGCAGCGAATGTGCCTGGCCCATCGGTCGTGGCGGCAGCACGAACGGAGGCAAGGTTGTAGAGGGAGGTCGCTGCGAGCGCGGCGACGAACGGAGTTGCCACGCAGGCGTAGACGGCCATAACGCCGCCGAGCGAACAGCCTCCGCCGGTAACGAGCGAGAGGTGTTTGGAACCGCCGGGGCAGCGAACCGTTGTCTTGCCGTCGGTCACTAGATCGGTTGCCCCGGAAACCGCGACCGTCCCGCGGGAATAACGTGCGATGGATATCGCGGCGGGCAGGGCGTCTTCAATCGAATCGAAGGAATCGACACCTTTAACGCGACTAGCGACGAGGGATCCGGTGTTCAGTCCCCAAAGTCCGGCGAGGGCGATTATTTCGGAAGCATTGCAGCGCACTATGGTTGGCGGGGTTTTGCGAAACGAGGCAAGGACGTCTGTCCGCATATTTCCAATGCCGATGCCGACAGGATCAAGTACCCACGGCTTGCCGAGCGCGTGCAGTTCGCGTGCAGTGGCTGGTAGTGCCTCTGCGTAAAATGGGAAGAAGGTGCCAGCGTTGATGTAGAACGCACCCGCGGCGCGCGTCATGGCGACACCTTCGTCAGGCAGATATACCATCGCCGCTGATCCCCCCGCCGCAAGTTGGGCGTTGGCGACGAAGCTGATAGTGACGGTATTGGTGATGGACGGGGCCATCGGCGTTTCAGCGCGCACACGGCGCGCGGCTTCCGCGATGGCGGCACGGATGTCTTTTTCGAGAAGGACAGTCATTATACAGTGAACAGCCCTTTAGAAAAATAGCGGTCGCCGCGATCAGGAAAGAGAACGACTATATTCCCGCGTATCCCTTTTTTGATCGCTTTTTGAGCGGCAACAAAGGCCGCTCCGGAAGACGATCCGGCGATCACGCCTTCTCTTTTGGCCAATTCTTTGCAGGCCGAAAATGCCTCGTCATCGCTTACTTTTATAACTTCATCGACTAGCGACATGTCCATGGTTTCGGCAATGAAATCGTTGCCGATTCCTTCAATATTGTAATCACCGTGAGGTCCGCCTCCCATAGTGGAGCCGATTGGATCAGCCAATATCGCCCGTACGTAAGGATTTTTTTCCTTGAGATAGCGCGCCACGCCGCTGAAAGTTCCTCCGGACCCAGCTCCAGCTATGAAAACGTCTACTTTCCCTTTTAGATCGTCGAAGATCTCGGGGCCGGTTGTCTCATAATGTGAGCGAGGATTGGCCGGATTTCGGAATTGTCCTAAGATAACGGAATTGGGTATCGAACGCGCCAGTTCTTCGGCACGGCTCTCCGCCAAAAGCATTCCGCCGCTTCGCGGTGTACGAACGATTTCCGCTCCCAAGGCGGAAAGCAAGGCTACTTTTTCGCCGGAGAATTTATCCGGAACAACGAAGATAACTTTGTAACCGCGTCCTATAGCCGCGAAAGCGATGCCTATCCCGGTGTTGCCGGCGGTTCCCTCGATTATAGTGCCGCCCGGCTTGAGCGCGCCTCTTTTTTCCGCGTCTTCTATCATGGCCAGACCGACCCTGTCCTTAACGCTGCCGCCCGGATTGGCAAGCTCTAATTTAGCGTAAAGCGCAACATCTTGTGGCAGATCGAAACGGCTAAGCTGCACCAGCGGCGTGTTGCCTATGGCTTTTTGATAAGAAGTGTAAAGCATTTTTTCCTCTTTATTTTGCTGCTTTCTTTATGGCGAAAACCAGATCGCCATATATGTCATCAACGTCTTCTATTCCAACGGAAAGGCGGATGAGGCGATCTGAGATGCCGATCTTTTTCCGTATCTTAGCGGGAATTGAGGAGTGGGTCATGGAGGCAGGATGGCAAATCAGCGATTCCACCCCTCCCAGAGATTCTCCCAACGTTATGAGACGCAATGATTTGAAAAAGATACGTTCATCGCAATTTTCTTTCAATTCAAAAGAAATGATCGCTCCGCCGCATTTGGCTTGACTGAGCTGGATCTTACGACTTTGCGCGTCGCTAAGCAGCGGATACAATACTTTTGAGACCAGTTTGTTTTCCGCTAGTTTTTCAGCTATTATCTCGGCGTTTTTCACGTGCCTTTCCATTCGAACCGCTAGCGTTTTTATTCCGCGGATAAGAAGGAAAGAATCAAAAGGGCCAAGCACGCCGCCTGTCGCGTTCTGAACAAACGCCAGGCGCTCCGCCAGATCAGTTCTCTTTGTTACAACCAGACCGGCTACTAGATCGCTGTGGCCGCCGAGATATTTTGTAGCGGAATGCAGGACGATGTCGGCGCCAAGCGAAAGCGGTTTTTGAAAATACGGAGTCATGAAAGTGTTGTCCGCGATTACCAAAAGCCCCTTACTTTTCGCCGCAGCGGAAACAGATGCGATGTCCGTGACTGAAAGAAGAGGATTGGCAGGCGTTTCTATTAGGACTCCCTTGGCGTCCGGAGCAAGGTCTTTTTCGAACTCTTCTCCTGTCGTGCCTTTAAAAAAAGAGTATTTCAGACCGAAGCGGGAAAAAACCTTGTCCAAAACGCGGAAAGTTCCGCCGTAAACATTTTCGGAAAGCATGACGCGATCGCCCGGTTTGAAGAGCGACAAGACCGCCGTTATGGCCGCCATGCCGGAGGCAAAGGCGAAGCCTGCGCTTCCGCCTTCCAGATCGGCTATCAATGCCTCCAACGCCGCGCGTGTCGGATTGCCGGTCCTGGAATATTCCCAACCGGTAGATTTCCCCAATTCTTTTTGTTTGTAAGTGGAAGTTTGGTAGATTGGGACGTTGACGGCGCCGGTGGTTTTGTCGCCGTCTATACCGCCGTGGATAACCAGAGTTTCGTCTTTCATTGTTTCCTTCACTTTCTCTTTAGCGGAGCGGGATCCTTCTGTTTCCCGCTCCTTTTGATTGCTAGCGCCACGCTTAAATAACCGAGAGAGCATCGTCAAGAGCCCCGATAATATCATCGGGGTGTTCCAATCCGATGGAAAGCCTGATCAATTCCGGCAAGGTCCCGCCTTTGCGCAGATCTTCATCGGAAAGTTGCGAATGTGTTGTCGAAGCAGGGTGGATGATAAGGCTCTTGGAGTCACCGACGTTCGCCAAAATCGTAAAGATATCGCCGTTGGCGGCGTCCGTTACTTTGCGGGCTTCTTCCGCTCCTCCCTTGACTCCGAAAACGACCACGCCGCCGGCACCGTTGGGAAGATATTTTTTAGCCAATTCAGGTTGTGTAAGCGAGGGATATTTGACCCAGGCGACCTTCGGATGTTTGGAAAGCCACTTGGCTACGATTAGCGCGTTTTCACTATGCTTGGCGATACGTAGCGGCAGAGACTCCACGCCTTGCAAGAAGATCCATGCGGCATCCGGAGCGAGAGTCGGCCCCTGGTTGCGTATCCCTACTGTAAGCAGACGGATTGAGAAGGCGACGCTCTTTAACGCTTCTGGCAGATCGTGAGCGAATCTGAGGCCGTGATAACCTTTGTCCGGCTCGTTATAGAGCGCGAATTTTGGGTCTGTCCAGTCAAAATTTCCAGCTTCGATAACCGCTCCGCCAATGCCTGCGCCATGTCCGCCTATCCATTTGGAGAGGGAGTGGATAACAAAATCGGCGCCGAACTCGATAGGCCGCAACAAAGTAGGCGGCGTAAAAGTTGAATCGACCACCAGAGGCAGGTGATGCTTTTTGGCTATGTTCGCGTAGCCCTCGATATCCGCGATATCGAGAGCCGGATTGCCGACCGTTTCGATGAAGATCAGCCTTGTCTTTTCGTTGATTGCCGCCTCGACGGCCGCAAAATCATTTACAGGCGTAAAATTCACTTTGATGCCTACATTTGGCAATATCGCGTCAAACTGTGCGAAAGTTCCGCCGTAGAGATTATTTGGCGCGATGATCTCGTCACCCGCTTTTGCGATATTTGTTATAGTGAAATAGATTGCTGCCGTTCCGCTGGCAAGGGTCTGCGCGGCAGCACCGCCTTCTAAAACAGCCAACCTCCTCGCCAGGACGTCGTTCGTTGGATTCATCAGTCTGGCGTAAATATTTCCAAGTTCTCTGAGCGCGAAAAGATCGGCTCCATGTTTAGAATTACGGAAATTATAAGCGGTCGTGCGGTAGATTGGAACCGCTCTAGCGTGTGTAGCCGGATCGCCGTAAGCGTCCTGCCCGGCATGGATAGCAAGAGTTTCCAGATGATATTGTTTGGCATTTTCTTTCTTGTCGTTCATGATTCCCTCCTTGTTTGGAATTTTATTTAAATAATTTTTCTTAGCAAGCGCTCGTGTCCTGGGCATCAATATTTAAGCTTGATTGCGTTATTGATTCAGCGGTCTTATATTGATTCCAGAAACAGCTTTTCGATGCTTTCGGAACAAGTATAGCAAATCACATTTGAAATCGGGTAATAGATAAATATATTGTTTAACTATAGGAAATTCCTATATAAGTAAAATAATAACCGATTGACAATGCGGCGGTTATAGAAAAGAAATTTAATTTGAATTTTTATTGGCGGAAATGAGTTTCTTCACCTCATCCAAAAAAATCTGGCCGGCGGATGACAATTCAACCTTATTGCGTTTGATGAAACCGACACAAATCTTCTCTTCAAGGTTCAGAGGGACCGCGATCATTTCGGGAGCGTATGTTTTGGCATTGGCCCCGGACGAGACAGTATATCCCTGCAGGCCGAGTATGAGTTTGGTCATAGTAGCGCGATCTCTGACTCGAATATTTTTCTTACGATCTATGGCGTCCATAACTTCCTCGGAAAAATAAAGCGCATTTTCGAGCCCTTGCTCGTAGGTGACATACGGATAAAGATCAAGCTCCGTGGGCATGATGAGCTTTTTTTTGGCTAGCGGATGCTTTTTGGAGAGGAAGACATGCGGTTTCGCAAAATAAAGTTCCGTAAAAACAAGCTCTTCCCTGCGAAAAATTTTTCGTAACGTTTTTTCGTTGCGTTTGGAAAGATAGAGCATTCCGATCTCACTTCGGCCTCGCGCTACATCGTCAATTATTTCGCTTGTCACCGTTTCTCGGATAGTAAGATCATACGCCGACGACGCGCTTGAAGCTACGACTCGCATGAAAGCCTCCACGGCAAAAGCATAGTGCTGACACGAAACAGAAAACTGCGGGCAGCGCGAAACTTCTCCAGTATATTTCTCGGTTATCGCGGCCGCTTCATCCAGAATCTGGCGGGCGGAGGCTAAAAATTCTTCCCCTTCTCTCGTTATCGTTACGCCCTTTTTAGTACGGGAAAAAATTTTAAGCTTCAATTCTTTTTCCAAGGCAAGTACAGATTCTGTCAAAGTTGGTTGCGCTATCAAGAGCTTTCTGGCTGCTTCGCTGATGCTTCCGCAGGCTGCAACTTGAACGGCATATTTTAATTGCTGTAACGTCATAAAATTATATGGTTCGTATAATGCAGATTTTTAAAATGGAGAATCCGCTCTTTTTACTCTGTGACAGGGGAACTGACTACTTTTCAAAAGATTTCACAGTAATATTTTATCATTATTCCTTTTCGCGTTTTTGCGAAAATTGTAACCTGCTACGAAGGCAGCGAGGAGAATGGCATGGTTGTGACGCATTTACCGTTGTTCGTCGATTCGCTATAATAGTAACAGAAACAAGGAGGAAAAATGAAAAACCTGATAATAGGAGGCATTGTTATGCTGGGAACTCTTATTGGCTGCGCGGCTGAGCCGCAGACCGACGTCTTCAAGACCAAGGGTGGCAAAGACGTCACCATCACCGCCATCAAGCACGCCACCATGCGCATTCAGTACGACGGAAAAGAGATCCATGTCGACCCGGTAGGCAAGAAAATGGATCCGGCGACCGACTACGCGAAATTCCCCAAGGCGGACTTGATCTTCGTCACCCACGAGCATTTCGACCACTATGACAAGGACGCCATAGACGCCCTCAAGAAAGAGGGGACAGAGATCTACCTGAACCCCGCGGTCAAGAAGCTCTACGGCTCCGGCACGGCTCTTACCAACGGCGAAACTAAGGCAATTAGCAAAGAGATCAAAGTCGAGGCTGTTCCCGCCTACAACACGACCAAGGGCAGGGAGAAGTTCCACCCCAAGGGCCGCGACAACGGCTACGTCCTCACCATCGACGGTCTTAGGATCTACATCGCCGGCGACACCGAAGACATCCCCGAGATGAAGGATATCAAGGACATCGACGTGGCCTTCCTGCCCTGCAACCAGCCCTACACCATGACGCCGGAGCAGGCCGCCAAAGCCGCGAAGACCATCACCCCAAAGGTGCTTTTCCCGTACCACTTTTCCGACACTCCCGTGAAAAAGGTCGCGGAACTTTTAAAAGACACCAAGATAGACGTAAGAATAAGAAATTACAAATGATAAGTGTGCAAATTTGCCAACGCTAATGGCAATTTAAGCGCAAATCTGCCATTTGCGTTGAAAGAGATGAATATTTTTCAGGAAATAACGGAGCGCATCTTAAAGGGAGGGGAGATCACATATGACGAGGCTCTCTTTCTTTTGTCCCGCGGATCATTCCGCGGGGAATTGTACGAGGCGGCGCACAGGGTCACCGAGGCGCTTACTCCCAAGCGTTTTGATTTCTGCGGGATAATAAACGCCAAGTGCGGACTCTGCTCGGAGAATTGCAAATGGTGCGCCCAGTCCGCGCGCTGGAAGACCGGCTGCGAGACTTTCCCCTGGATAGGCGCTAAAGCCTGCCTTAAGGCCGCTCTTGAAGCGGAAGAGAAGGGCGCCACGCGCTTCGGGCTCGTCACCAGCGGCCGCGCCCTGGACGAGCAGGGCGTAACTGAAGTTTGCGAAGCGCTGCAATTGCTAAGGCAAAAAACACACCTGCATCTTTGCGCTTCTCTGGGCATCCTTTCAAAGGAGCATATCGAGCGGTTGAAGGAAGCAGGACTAGAGTGGCTTCACTGCAATATCGAAACGGCGCCCTCGTATTTCCCTGATCTTTGCACGACGCACACCGTGGAAGAGAAGGTCGCCACTTTGAAACACGCCCGAAAGCTCGGCCTGAAATTGTGCTGCGGCGGCATAATCGGCATGGGTGAGACCGATGAGCAGCTTGTTGAGTTCGCCTTTGCCTTAAAAGAGATCGAGCCCGATTCCATTCCCGTCAACGTTCTCCATCCCATCCCGGGCACGCCGCTTTTTGAAAAGGGTATACTCCCTCCTGACCGTGTTGTGGATTCCGTCTCCATATTGCGCCTTGTCAATCCCAGAACGCCTTTAAGATTCGCCGGCGGCCGTCGGGACATGAGCGACGAGACGGCCAAACGGTGCATTTACGTCGGGATGTCGGCGGGCATCGTCGGGCCGCTCCTAACCACTCCGGGCGGGGACTATGACGACGACCGTCACCTCGCGGCCCTGGCCGGCTACGACGTATCTCCCGATTTGAGAAAGAATTAAATGACCAGCTGAGGCTCTGCAAGTGGTTGGCCTTTACTTAGTGCAAACTTCCCGTTTTCCCGTGGCAAGTTTGCAGTATAGCGGTTAATCTCAATAGGCATTACGTTATCGCCTCTTGAAAATAGGATAAATTTATCCTATAATATATACTAAGAAAATATGAGGAAGTATGCTTGTAGACACCAAAGACATAGTTACCATGACCGAAGCTAACAAGAATTTTTCCGAAGTAGCGCGCCGCACCGACCGTGACGGCAAGACTGTTATCTTCAAAAATAACAAGCCCAAGTACATCGTTATTTCCCTGACAGAAGGGAACTACATCGACCTTACAGATGATGAACGTTTTGAGATTGTGGCAAAACGCATTATGCGTCGTCATAAAGCGGCCTTTTTGGAGCTTGCTAAATGATGGAGTTTTCTAAAGAGAAAGTGCTTCTTTTGCATCAGTACATCGCAGAGGAAACAGGAGGTAGCATTGGCCTTAGAGATGAGGCGCTTCTTGATTCGGCTTTAAAGTCAGCCTTTGCGACTTTTGATGGAAAAGAGTTATATCCTTCCAAAGAAGAAAAAGCAGCACGTATTGGGACATCCCTAATTTCAAATCACGCTTTTTTAGATGGCAACAAACGTATCGGTATGTATGTTATGCTGGCCTTTCTTGAATTCAACGGATTAAGAGTCGAATGCACAGACGCCGAGATCGTAGAAGCCGGGTTCGCGTTGGCTAGTGGAGCCATGAAGTACGAAGAATTACTTAAATGGATTCGAGAAAGATTGGACACTGAATCTAAGGAATTAATTTAACGGATTGTGATATATCAGATCCTGCTAGAAAATAAATATGATTAATTTTAATATAAACTATAAGAAATTGTGGATTGTTATGAGATATGTATATAACTTGCTACTATTAGTATCAATAGCTTTAAACTGTAAGGCTAACACGCCTGTTTCTCTTAGAGTTTCAGGGGAAAGCGGAACAATCCCGTCGTTAACTCCTCCATCATTTCAATATACGGCAACGCTGGAAGGTGCTATTGCCGATTCGTACGAATGGACAATTAGTGGTGATGTTGATAGCCAGCCTAATGGAAACACTGCAACAATAACTTTTACTAGTGGCGCTCCAAATGATGGCGATTTACCAAGTGCTAAAATAAAATGTAAGGCAAAGTATAAAGATGCTAATAATAATCCGAAAAGCAAAGAATCAAATATAATTATTGTTAAGTGGAAAACAGGTCATTTGTCTGCCAGAATAGAAGGCGAGTCTTTTGTTTTAAGAGAATCGGAGCATTCTTATAAAGCGATGGTTGATACCGATCTGCCTGGAACAATAACTTATTCATGGACTTGGTATGAAGATGGAATAAAAAAGACCAGCCAATCTGAAAGTATAACTATTAATTTTCAAAATCTCATAAACAATATAATTACTCTGAATTGTGGAATTAGTGTAGGAAACACTCCGAAAGATGCTTCTCCGTTTAATATAAACATTAGTGATGACAATTATATATTGACCGTATCAAGAAAAGATTATAAAGTCAAAAAAATAAACAAAACATTTACTCATTACAGAACCTATACAGGCGATGAAGCAGTTTATGTTCATTTTAATGTAGATGATGATGATTTTTCGGCTTCCAAAGACAAAGAAGACAAATATGGATTTGATTGTGATCAAGATGAATTTAAACACAAAAATAATAGGACTTATTTAGATGATGATCTTTGTGAAATAGAAATCAACATTATTACAAAAGATGGCATTCAGATTGATACAGCAAATAATCCTATTTCAATAACGGCACCTGATAGTTTGAGATTATGGAAAACGCAAGAAAGGAAAAACGGAGAGATATTGGTACCTGCAGGAGAAACCATTACTTGGAATAATTCGAATGAAATTTTAGGAAATATACTATATGTTGAGGGAATGGCATATGATTCGGAAGGAACACTTGTGATACAAATTGGTGATAAAGTCAGAAAATTATTATATAAAACCTGTTCCGCTGGTGATAAAGGAGTTCAACCAACAATTCAAGAAAAAGAAGATATTAAAACACGTTTCCCTAATCTAATTGATTGCGAATGGGGTGTTTTAAGAAAAGGTGTAAATTTTTTTTATAATTGTTTAGCTTTTTCGGTTGACCCTTACCTTAAAACATTTAGAGGTGTTGACTATGATAATGATTCCTTGAGAAATTATATGTCTACATTAAACCACGGGATAGAAAATGGATATCCTTTTTATGTTTATAAATGTTCAAAAGTAAAAGAATCTCTTCCTACTTTAAGCGAAGATAATTTTTATATAGAATTATCGATTGGCGTAAGAAGAAATATATTTGATTTTTTAGACACACTTATATGATTAATGTTAATCCGACATTGTTTACAAATCAATATAACTTTACTTATAGAAAATATCCTGCTGATTATTACGACATTGTCTTAACTTCAAATAGTGAAGGATTCAAGAAAAGAATTAATGAAGTTATAAATTATATGTCTTGTAACTATTATGTCCCATGCAAATTGATATATTTAATTTATATGAGCGATTTTGGTAGTGTCTTTGTTGAAGGAGAACTTAAAGTAGAAAACATTGACGCTTTTTTTGGATCAGATCTCTGGAAAGAAAACAATAACAATTTGAATTTAGCCCCTTGTGGAAAATCAGATCCTGCTAGAAAAGTAATTTATTATAGTAAATGTCACTCTGCTAGGAGGGCATCAACTTTAGACAAAGATGAATATAAAGAACCTAAGAATATTCCTTTGGATTGGATTGTTTTTGCTAGCAAGACTGGCAATTGCGAAGTCCTTCTTCACTTGGAAGATCAATTGGCGGGTTTTGAAAAAGAAGAATTTGGAAACATAATTAAAGCGTATAAATAAAGGAGAAATTAATGAAAGCAAAACTCTATCTTTTATCGTTGATTTTGATCATTGCAAGTTTTTCCGTTGCTGACCAAAAAGAAAATGTTATCGGATGGCTAAGGCAAAGAGTTTCCAAACCTTCCATTCACGGTGAAAAAAAATATATAGAACTAACGCCAGAATTGATGGAAATGGATGGTACCAACGGACTTGATGCAATTTTTATGTCTCTGTTTCCCGATAATATTTCCACTAATATGTATAATGAAATTGAGACCAAAATTAATGAAGGAACAATTGCCGATCAAAATATCAAGTCTATTCCTCCCAACAATCTTATTCCTTTGCTTTTTGAGATATTAGAGGAAGGCGCATTAGGGACAAATGAATATGCCGATTTTTATTGCAATTGGTACGAAGATAGCGAGACACCGTGCCTGGGCACTTATCATGGCATTAAAATAAGAAAAGGAAAAAATGATATCTATGGATTAGCTTGCGGATATATTAACAAGTCTCAAAAAGTCCTTACTAAATCTGAAGATTGGTATCTGACCGAATTGTGGGCAAAAAAATATCATCCATCAACTGGCAGCTTCCCGTATTTCTGGTGGTATGAAGGACGGAAATATGCGACTAACATCTGGGAGGATTTTGAATGCTGTTGGCAATACGAACAAGCCAGGACTAATCCTCGCCCTTCCGTGCTCAGGCTTTTGGCGAGGGAAATATCCGAACTTGGGATCAGCGCGTTGCCGATAGTGAAAGACAGAATAGAGCACGGCGACACAACGATGGGGCCGGTTTTGAAAGCCTTGGCGGAGAAATTGGAAGATGGAGGCATCACCAATTCCGATTTCATAACTTGGTACTACACGGAAGGAAGCAAATATATTTTGCCTCCCTGCGAAGGTCTGGAAGCGGCCAAGGCGAGGATTTCCGATACGAATTACGTGAACGAATTGAACGGGATCATTACGCTCGGGTCTCCCGGACATGAAACCGTGAGATTGGATGACGCCAAGCCGGCATTTATGCAAATATATCTGGATCAGATGCTGGCTTATTTTACCAACAGACCACCTGTTCCCAAACACTGGTATTACAAACTGCCGGATGACGTTCTTGAGGTTGACAAGCAGTACGCATATTGGTTAGACCGTTGCAGCACTAACTATAATCCGAGATTCTTGCCTCCGGCGACAGAATAAAATGGGAAGACTAGCATCTTTTAGTTTGTTTTTGCTTTTTATGTATGCTAGTTTTGGATTATGCTTTTCAGAGAAGCATATGCGTGTTTTTTTACTTGAATCAGCCGATACTGAAAGTACGGCCAACGATTTAATTCCTAGCGAAACAAGCAATCGTTTTTATGCCGCAAGGTTGGAATGGCTTTCTTCGGCGGAAGATAAAATAGAAAAAAGGCTTCAGGATATAGCAAAATGTACAAACGTTTATTTTTGGAAGGCTCCTCCGAAAATTAGCTACAAGCCTGTTTTGGATTCCATAAGTTATGTCTGGAGTTCCGCGTATCGTCAGAGAGAACAATATGGGTTTAACGCGCAGGAGACAATAAGATCATTGAACCTGGTGGAAGAGTTTGAGCGGAGACTTAAAGACGATACCGATTGGATGTATGATATAAGAAAATACAGAAATTTGTTGAAACTGTCCGGGTTTGCCGGTAAAATGTACTGGCTTGCGGAAGACCTATATTTTTACGGTTTGTATGATAAAGCTGAAAGAGTTTTTGAATTTTTCCTTTTGCCCGAAAATATAGATGGGTTTGTTAGAGGGGCTAGTCATTTTTACTTAGGAAGAACTATCTATCATAGTTCTTCGCCGGAAAACAAGGATACTTTTTCAAAAAGATGTTTGGAGGCGTTGAACCATTTTATTAAAGTGCCGGCTTATCCTACATGTTTGACTTATATATCTTATTCTTATATCCACGCGGCCAACGTTGCCTCAAATCTTGACGATCCAAAACTAGCATTGGCGTTGGCGGCTGTTGACGTGCCAAGTATCGATCATGACCACGTTTGGTCATACAGACATTTGACTGCCGCTAAAGTTTGCCGTGAGATATGGGATCCTACCAACGCGGTTCGACACATACAGGAGGCTTATTCAAGGAATCCTAAACTTGACGTTGAATTTGAATTAGGGCTTATTCAATACGGACTTTATGATATCCAACAACTTTGGAATTGGTGCGCCACTAATAGATTCAGCCAATATGACATTCATAACACAATAGTTGAAGCGTTGACCAACGAAACGATCATTGTTGATTTTGATGACCTTTACACCGCTTTGACTATAAGTTGGCCGACAGTTGAACAGTTGCCTGAAAATATAATGACTAATAGAATTTTAAACAATAATATCTTCAAACCTAAAACCAACTTGGAATATAGCAAATATAGACTAAGCGTTAATTCTAACGAGAATAAAAGAAAAAGGAGAGATCCATGACTGGAAAATATATAGTTTTTTTGATCACTTTTGTTTACATTTATATATCGGATGTTAAAGCATTAAACATTTCCGGCGGCGTTTGGCTTGTTTCCGAAACAGTTCTAAGCAACGACACTGTCAGGATGAAATTGCAGGATATTGAATCAACGGCTAGGGCGCATGAACTGAACATGGCGGTAGACGCGATCAAAGCATTGCGAGAAAACAAAAATCTATCAGATGTAAGATTAAGCGACAAAGAGTATCTCCCTCTTGTGCTGGACGCGATGGAGTTGTACTACTTAATCAAAGCTCGACCTAATGACGACAATGTTTTAGGCATGACTAGGGCTTTGCTTGATAAGTATGCGGATAAGGCTAAAGGCAAAGGATATTCAGCTTACAAGCAGATCTATCAAATGGTAAGATTGCATTTGGTTAGCAAAAAAAGAATTAAAGAAGCCATTGAGATCCAAAAAGAATGTGCCATATATGATCCGAAAGATTATGTTTGTATTCTGCCGCTTGTAAATTTTGCAAGGGAAAACACAAGAGAATGCGGAGAATTGGATACTTTTATTAAAAGGTATGAAGATGCTGGCGGTATAATATATGAGGAATTGCAATTGGCCGCCATTATAACTTCCAATGAAAGCGCTGTTGAAAAAATGAACAGGGCGTGCGACTGGTTAGATGAACATTCGCTGGCTTCCGAAAAGATGTTAGCTAAGGCATTGCCTCTGATCACAAAAATAGCCAGCGCCAAAGAGCCTCAGACGTTGATCGATTATTATTATGCTCTCACTGATCTGGCTTTGCATCAGCCAACTTCTGAGGATCGCTTGACTGTTTTTGCCATGGCTATTAACGAAAGGCAAAAACTTATTACTGCTGCTCCGGAATTGCTGCCGCGTAAAAAGTAAATTGTTTTCTACTTATGTGACCAGGGAAGAGGCGTTCGAGAAGTTGGCGAGGTCGAAGTTTCGGGCGAGGTTCCATCTTTCGGCCGCGGAGCGAAGGTATTTCGCCGAGAAGGGCGCCGGAACGATCCGGCGGCACGCCGAGGATTTCATTCGCGAGAGACTGGCTGTGGCGGAGCCAATAAACGACGGGAAGCAGACGCCCATGAAGGGACACCCGGTCTTCGTCGCCCAGCACGCGACGGCGACCTGCTGCCGAAGCTGCCTGGAAAAATGGTGGAAAATAAAAAAGCACACGGCGATCCCTCCTGAAAGGCAGAAGGGTATAGTGGACTTCATTATGGCCTGGATAGAACGGGATATTAAAAGAGCTGAGGAAAAAAGACATGACTGAGGAAGAGAAAAAACTTGTTGGCAGAAAGTTCAGGCACTTCAAGGGGAACTGCTACCGCCTTGAGGGCTTCGCCAAGGATTCCGAGACTACGGAAGAAATGGTCATATACCGTCAGCTTTACGGCGAAGGCTCGCTTTGGGTGCGGCCCGCCAAGATGTTCTTTGAAACAATAGAGCGGGACGGTAAAACGATCAAGCGTTTCGAACTGCTGGAGGAAAAAGATGACGCAGGTAATTAAAGGCGACATTACGACTTTGAAGGTCGACGCCATCGTTAACGCCGCCAATCAGGTAATGCTGGGCGGGGGAGGCGTGGACGGCGCCATTCATCGGGCTGCCGGCAGAGAACTATTTGAGGCCTGCCTGAAAGTTCCGGAAGTTCGTCCGGGTGTCAGATGCCCTACCGGCGAAGCGCGCATTACGCCGGGCTTCAAGCTGCCGGCTAAATACGTCATCCACACGGTGGGGCCCGTTTACCGCGACGGAACGAAGGGCGAGGCGGAAAAACTGGCGAACTGTTACAGGAATTCCCTTGCATTGGCTTGCGAGAACGGCTGCCACACGGTGGCTTTTCCCTGCATTTCCACAGGCGTTTACGGCTATCCGATCGAGGAGGCGTCTGAAATAGCGGTAAAGGAAACGAAAGCCTTTCTCGACGCTCACCCGGAAATGGAAGTCATCTTCTGCTGCTTCTCGGAAAAGGACAAGGCAGTCTATGAAAAAATACTAAACGGCAAAGAGTAGGAGAACAAAATGAAAAGAATTGCGTTTTTCGACACTAAACAATACGACAAGGAATCGTTCGACAGGCTGAACAACGGACGGTATGAGCTCTGTTACTTTGAAACGAGGCTCACGGCCAAGGCGCTTCCCCTGGTCGAAGGGTGCGATGGCGTTTGCGCTTTCGTTAACGCCGAGATCGACCGGACTGTGGTTGAAGGTCTTGTGGAGCGGGGAATAAGGATCCTGGCTCTGCGCTGCGCCGGCTATAACAACGTCGATTTCGAGGCGGCTTTTGAGAAGGGGCTCACGGTCGTGCGTGTCCCGGCCTATTCTCCTTACGCGGTGGCGGAGCATGCCGCGGCGCTGCTTCTGACACTTAACAGACACATACACAAAGCGGCGTCCAGAACTAGAGATTTCAATTTCTCTCTGGTCGGCCTGACGGGCTTCGACCTTCATGGGAAAACCGCTGGCATAATCGGCACCGGGAAAATTGGCAGCGTTTTCGCGAACATCTGCAAGGGTTTTGGCATGAAGGTCCTGGCATACGACGCCTTCCCTAATCCCGCGCTGGGATTGGAATACGTCTCTTTGGAAAAACTGATGGCGGAGTCGGACGTGGTGAGCCTGCACTGTCCGCTTTTGCCTGAGACCAAGCATATCATCAACGCGGAATCGATAGCCAAGGCCAAGCCAGGCTTTACGCTTATCAATACTTCCCGCGGGGGACTGGTGGATAGCGAAGCGCTGCTCGCGGCGCTCAGGGACGGAAAGGTCGGAGGGGCCGGCCTGGACGTCTATGAGGAGGAAAGCGACTGGTTCTACGAGGATCGTTCGGAAGTTACCAGGCAGAACAAAACGCTTTCGCTGCTTATTTCCATGCCTAACGTTATCGTTACGTCCCATCAGGCTTTCCTGACCCGCGAGGCGCTGGCCAATATCGCTGAGACAACGCTCAATAACCTGGACGCGTATTTTGCCGGGAAACCGCTTGAAAACGAGATCTGCTATCGCTGCCTGAAGACCGGAGGAGCGAAAAAAAGCGATTGCCCGCGACGCAAGAACGGCCGCTGCCATTAGCCGCTCCAGGCATTCTTTGCGCTTGCTTTTTCCTGGATTTTCACGGTTGTTTATGGCTACCTTATAGAAGAAGCAGCGGAGATCGCGGTGAGGGAAGTCAAGGCTTTTCTGGAATCTCACAGCGGCCTGGAAGTCATCTTCTGCTGCTTCTCGGACTGGGATAAAAACGTGTACGAAAAATTGTTGCTTGAATAATTTATAATCTAAAAAAAGATTTTTGGGAAAATGTGTGAACATGATTGCGTTTTAGGTGTGCCAATAAATGAAAAGGGAGTGCAGTTGGTAGAAATGACCTACGACTTGTATACACCCGACTTGGATGACAATCTTAGATGGTTTCAATTTTCGCTGGAGGAAATAGATAAAATCTATGATTTGATTGATGAATTCAATCAGACATTTGGCATGCTGATCGATAATTATGAGGAGGATGTGTTGGCTGCGGACAAAGTACCAGAGGCTTTGTTCATTGCAAAAAAACACCTTGAAGAAGCCAAAGAACATTCCAAAAGAAAAATTCTTAACAGAATAATAGAAGCTTTGCAGCTGGCTAGTGACACCAAGATGCCGGTAGGCTACTATTTATGACTTTGGTTCTAAAACGCCCGCTGTTTTGCAGAAGCCTGTTTTTGGTAAAATAGAGAATAGGAATTATAATCAAACACAGTGGACGTTATGAAAAAAATGCTTTTTGTTTTGGCGGCGCTCGCGCTGGGCGCGGGCTGCCTTCTGGCGGACGAGGCCTGGTCCAACATCATTACTTTGGACAACGATACCATCGGCACGGTCATCCAGCTGCTTCCCACCGACGAGATGGCTTATTCCACCAAATGGGTCCCCGGGGAAGGGCGCAGCGCGGAAGTCACAGCCACGGCTGGAGAGGAGGATCCGATACAGATCTTCGCGACCGACATCGACGGCGACGAGGGAACGTTTACCTGGGATTACCAAAACGGAATCTTCGACGGGCTTTCCTCGGAAGAGACTTATCTTTTAACCCACACAATCTCCGACAACTCAGGCGTTCTTGACACCAAGACCGCCATGGTGGAGATCTTGCCTGAGCCTATGTTCGCTTTCTTTGGATTGCTGCTTTTGGGCCTGCTTTTCGGCAGAAGAAAAGCGGCTGTTTGCTTCGTTCTAACTTTCGCCTTGGCCGGCGGCCTTCTGGCGGCTGACAGCATCGTAAGCGACGTCGCCGCCTCGCCCCGCTGGCCCTGGGAAGGCAAGGTGGATATCGACTACGTTATAGGCGGCAAGACGAACGTTCCCTGCAACGTGGCTTTCTACGGCAAAGACGGCAAGGAGGAAGAATTCGCACTGACGACGCTTAGCGGAGACGGAGCGGAAGGAACGGTCCCCGGGGCCGGACAGTACCGTGTGACCTGGGACGCCTATGCGGACGCGCCCGAAGCCAACTACAAGAAATTGAAGATCAAAGTTTTCGCGGAGTCCACGGCCCAGAAAGACAATACGGTGGACATCGTTTTCTCCAACGACACGGTCTCAGTTTCGGTGGCGGACAACATTACGGATTACGTGACCTACTCCGCCGCCGGGGCCGATCTGGTGGTCAACCAGAGCACCAACGTGACCGCCAAGGTGCCGGGCGAAATTATCTACAACGTCACCGGCTCCTCCGAGGACGGATCCTTCTATCTTTCCGGCGAATACAAGGCTACGGTCAACATTACCGACCTTTGCCTCACAAGCTCGACCGGCTCGCCTTTCGAGATCGACAACAGCAAAAGGATAAGCCTCAACATAGAAGGCACGAACGTTTTCGTCGACGCCAAGAAGGGCAAACAGAAAGCCTGCTTCATCGTCAAGGGACATCCCGAAATGGGCGGCTCCGGCATCCTCCGATTGACCGGCAAGAAGAAACACGCCTTCAAATCTGGCGAATACCTTCAGCTGAAGAAGAAGTTCAAAGGCGGCATCTTCGTCGATTCCGCGGCCGGCGACGGGCTGCACATCGGGCAGTATCTCGAAATGAACAACGGTACGATCAAGGTCGAGAACGTCGAGGACGACGGCGTCCAGGTGGAAGCCAATTTGGAAGGCGAGGAATTTGACGGACAATGCTTCCTGATGGGCGGAACGCTGGACATTTCCGTCACGTCCGCGGACGTGAAAGCCCTTCGCTGCGACGCCGGGATGCTCATAAGCAACGCGGTCATAAACATCGACTGCGCTGCCTCCGCCTCAGGCTCCAAAGCCATCAAGGCCGACGGCGACCTGGCGGTCCTTCTGGGCGAGATCAACGTCACCACGGAATGCCCCGGATTGTATGACACGGCGAAAAGTAACATGACGTACTGCGTGGCAATAAAGAGCGAAGGGAACATTAACATTAAGGGCGGCACCTTCAAGCTTAAGTCCACCGGCTCCGACAGCAAGGGCATAAGCGCTGACGGCGACATCGTGATAGACGGCGGCGAATTTAAGATCACCGCCACCGGCGAGAGCAACGAAGGCATGGAAGCCAAGAAGCAGCTTACCATCAACGACGGCAGCTTCACCATCAACGCCTACGACGACTGCGTCAACGCCAAGAGCAACCTCTTCATCAACGGCGGAACGTTTGTCGGCACTTCCAAGATGAACGACGGCATCGACGCCAACGGCAAAATGATCATCTCCGGCGGAACGGTCATTGCCTGCGGCGCCAATCCTCCGGAAAAGGGTCTGGACGTGCCTGAGGGCTACGACCTCTGCTTCACGGGCGGCACCGTCATATCCCTCGGCGGCTGCAACTGCCCCGTGACGGAGATGGCCGGTTCCCAGAGCCTCGTAGACGCGAACCTCAACGTGTCCGCTGACGCCGAGATCACTGTCAAGCTGGGCGAGGAGACTGTGGCCACCTTCACGGTTCCTGGCACCTATGCTCCGGGCAACGGAAAACGCGGCCAGAGCGAAGGCAACGCCGCCAACGTTCTCATCAGCACGCCTGATTTGGTCTCCGGCACGACTTACACCGTCAAATGCGGCTCGAGCAGCGCCGAATACGAGGCTTCCAAAACTTTCCCCGGTTATTTCGGCGAATGATCGCTAAGGTCAGATAAAGCCTAAAGGCCGCGGTCACCCGCGGCCTTATTTCTTTTGGCGCTGTGAGCCTTACTTTTTTCCGCGTTTTTTTATAAAATAAGAAGCGGTATTATAATAACCGCCAAGGGGATTAATATGTTCAAAAAACTTTTGGCAAGTGCAATTTTGCTGCTTTTGGCCGCCGGGACCGTTTTTGCCGGGGAAAAGCTGATTGACCATGAAAAATTCACAGGCAAGACCAAGGAGTACACCCTGACCTGGACTTTGAACCAAGAGTGCGTCATCCCGAAATTCACGCAGCCTATTTCCGAAGAATAATTTTGCAACCAACAACCACAGGATAAAACCATGAAAAAACTTACCCTGCTTCTAATGGCGCTTTTTGTTACCGCCCCCCTTTACGGCAGCCAAATGTTCAAGGGCAACGTCAGCATCAACATAAGCGGCGACGATGTCCCGGAACAGATGATCAGCGTGCTTGAAGAAGGCCACATCCTCGAGATCCATAAAGATACCTTCAACTACGTCACGTTCCCCGTGACTCTGAAGAAAGGTAAAAACGCCTATACTTACGAAGATTCCGGCATGAAGATCACCTACAAGCCGAAAACCAAGAAATTAACCATCAAGGTGAAATATCCCAGTCTGGCGCTGTACACCGAGAGCGAGGACTATTGCGGATCAGCCCCTCTGACAAAGGGGACCATCAGCTGCAGCGGAACCTTTTTGGAAGATATCTCCAGCGCTCTTGACTCCGGAGATGAGATAGCTCTTTCCGACTATACGGAGGGCTACGGCCTTTTCAGCGCTACCTGGAAGATGACCAAGAAGGGCAAAAACCTGGTCCTTGACGATAAGAGCACGGAGCTCTCTGTGAGCGTTAAGATAACGCCGAAGAAAAGGTCCGCCAAATGCGTCATAAAGTGCAGCAGCCACTGGCTGTATCCTAGGTTCTTCCGTCCCAACGAGAATTAAGCAACAGAAAGGAATAAACAAATATGAAAAAACTTCTTTTCGCCGCGCGTTTGCGCGGCCTTTTTTTGCGCCTTACAATTTTCATTCAAATTTTATAAAATATAAAAGTTAGATTATAGTGTGTTCACAACGGTTGGGGATCGCGTTCTCGGCCGTCAAAATTTACGTTCAAAAAAAACAACCAAGGGTAAAATCATGAAAAATCTTTCTATCCTCATTCTGCTTCTTTTCGCCTCCTCGCTTTTCGCCGGCGAATTCAAAGGCAACACCAGCATCACTATAGGCGGCGAATGCCCGGAAAGCATGGTCAGCATGCTTGAAGATGGCAGTGAACTCTGCTTCCTCAAGGATGGACCGGGGTACGTTGTTCCTCCCATGAAGTTCACAAAGTCAAAAAAGACCTGGGAATACAAGGATTCCGCGACCAAGGCCAGCTACACTCCCAAGAACAAAAAATTCTCCCTGAAGATCAAGAACATGCCCACGCTGTGGCCTGAGACCGGCAACGAGGAAGAATCGATCTCCATGGAACCCAGTCAGTATTCCTTCAGCATGAGTGGCACGCTGCCCTACGACATCGAGTCCGAGCTGGAAGAGGGAGCCTCGGTCGGCGTGACTGACGTTGGCGGAGACTACACGCTTTTCGGCGAGTCCTGGAAAATGAACGCCAAGGGCGCCAACCTTATACTGAACGGCAATTCGACGGAACGCAAACTTACCGGCAAGATCAACAAGAAGACAAGGAAAGCCAAATTCTCCGTGAAAGTCAGCGGCCATTGGATGATGCCCATGACTTTTATGCCAAAGCACTAAGATCATAAGGGAAATTACTATGAAAAAATCATTCGCTCTCGCTCTGTTTACGATTCTTTTGGCGGGCGTCTGCTCCGCCAAACTGCTTATCTTCGAAGGCTCCACGACCATAAAGCTCAGCGGACAGCTGGAAGAAGGTATGGTGCAACTCATCGCCGACGGAGAACCGCTTCACCTTTTTAAAGACGGCGAAAACGGCTACTTTACCTGCCCGATTTTCTTGGAACAGCAGAAAAATGGCAGCTGGGGTACGAAAAATCCGGATATAAAGGCTTCTTTCAAGCCGAAAAATCAGAAATACACCTATTCCGACAAGCTGCCTTTTTTTGTTGTCTTCGCCGTTATAATACCTGATTCGGAGGACGTGGAAATTGCCGTCCCGATGAAAGGAGGCTTCAAATGCTCGGGCACTCTCTACGACATAAGCGAGGATGATCTTGAAAACCATTACTATATCGCTCTGAACGACGGGCAAAGCGGGGAAGACCTCTGCGGCTGGACATATCCCATGGAAGCGAAAGGCAAGAATTTCGTTTACTCGAAGAAAGAGGACGGCGCTTCCGTGAAGATCACGCTGAACTCCAAGGGCAAGATCACCGCGTCTTTGAAACTCAGCGAAGGATACGCTTGGCCCCAGGTCAATCGCGAAAGCGAATAAAGGTCAAAAATGAAAAAATTGCTTGTTCTCACTTTGTTTTCCCTTCTTCTGGCGGGGGTCTGCTCCGCCGGGCTCAATAACTTCACCGGGTCCACGACCATAAAGCTCAAAGGATATCTCGGCGATAGTATGATGGAGAAGCTCTCCTCAGGCGAGCCTCTGCGCATCACCAAGGACAACCCTCACGGATTTCTCTCCCGGCTAATTTTTGTCGATCCTTGGTATAACGGTAGTTATGGCTTGAAGGATAAGGAACTTAGTGTTTCCTTCAATCCGAAAAGCCAAAAGTATTCCTATTCTGACAAGGCTCTCGGCAACTTGTTTTTCACAATGGGCAGTCTGGAAGACGATGAAGACTACGAGGAATGCGAACCGGATAAAGCCAGCATAAAGTGTTCGGGTAAGCTCCAAAACTTACACGATTTAGATCTCTACGAGTACCCCATAGGCCTCCACGACGGTCTTCCAGAGTCCGATGATCTTTGCGGCTGGACATATGTCATGAAAGCGAAAGGCAAAAATTTAGTTTTCTCAAAGAAAGAGAAGGGCGCCTCCGTAAAGATCACGGTCAACGCGAAAAGCATTATCTCAGCCTCTTTGAAACTCGGAGGAGAATACGTTGAGCCGAGAATAGACTACGAATACGAACCTGCTCCCCCTGACCCGGGAGATGATGACGAAGAATGAAAAAAACGCTTTTCTTATTAGCTTTCGTGGCGCTTTTTACCCTTGAATGCTCCGCCGACACTTTCGACAGCCTCTTCAAAGGCAAGACGACCATCAAGCTCAGCGGCACCATAACGGACGAGCTCCAGCATATGCTGGACGATCCGGCGAACTACAATTTCGTCGTATTGAAGCGTCATGGCGGTATCTCCTCGGCGCTGCCCGTCTCTGAGACCAAGCTCGGAGTCTACACCTCCGAAAGCATGGGGGAAAACATCAAGTACACCCTGAAGAACAAGAAGTTCCAGTACAAGACCAACTACATGGACTTGCTTTGGCTCGGGGTGATGAACGGCGAAGACACCCTGGAACAGGAGGCTCCCTCCAAGACGAGCATCAAATGTTCCGGCAGCTTCACCAACGTGGATCCTCCGCTTCTGAACGCTTACCTGCTTCAGATCACGGAATTCTCCAGCAAGGAGGATTTCCTCTACAGGAAGTTCGGGCTGGAAAAGGTAGGCAAAAACCTGGCCTTGAAGGGCGCCAATAACGGCATAAAGTTCACCGTCAAGGTCACTTCCAAGGGTAAGGCCACTTTCTCCTTCAGCTGCGACGAAAGATACGTCAGGCCGGAATTCGTCGAACCGTAATAAAAGGAACAAGTCATCAACAACCACAGGATAATACCGTGAAAAAACTTATTTTAGCGGCGGCTTTTGTTTCCTGCCTCGCGATCGCCGCCTCCGCCGACATTTCAAGTGGAACCTTCAAGGGCTTCACCACCATCAAGATCAGCGGGATGCTGACGGAGGACATGGTTGCTAGAATCGCCGAGGGAGAACCTTTGCACATTTACAAAGAATTGTACGGCCCGGGCTTCTTCACCGTCTCCCTCTTCCTCGACGAGCAGAAGAACGGCAGTTTTGCCATGAAAGACCCGATGTTCAAGGCTTCTTTCAAGCCGAAGACCGGCAAGTATTCCTATTCCGACAAGTCTCCTTTCGATACGGTCTTCGCCATTGGCAGCTACGAGGGAGGCGACCTTGAGGTCGCGGTCCCGGAAAAAGGCGGCAAAAAGTGCTCCGGCACCATAGAGGACCTTGATACACTGGCTTTCTACGATTATCCAATCGCGCTTTCCGACGGGATCGTTGACAGTGAAGACCTTTGCGGACTGGTCTACCCCCTTGAGCAGAAAGGCAAGAACTTCGCCTATGCGCAGAAGGACGCGGACGCCGCCATAAAGATCACCGTCAACGCGAAAGGCAAGGCCTCGGCGACTCTCAAGTTTAGCGGAAAATACGTTTTCCCCAAATTCTTTATAGAAGACGTTCGCTAAGCTAAGAAAAATCGCTAAATATCGCAAAATGAAAGCCCGGAGCTTGCACTCCGGGCTTTTGTTATATCTTACGATATATAAACATGTTGTATTGAACAATAATACCATGTCAAAATGACTACTTGTAATAATCAAAATAGTTTTATATAATTAAGAAAAAATTTGGCTCTGCTATGAACTTTTCTGTAAGAGTTTCTCTATGTTGTTTCGTCGCGCTCATGAGCGCGGCATCCTCCTTATACGCTAGTTTTCCTATAAAAGATTGGAAAATTTGGATGCTTTCTAATTCTGAAGACATTATCACGAACGAGTCCCTTTGTCAAGTTCTTAAAAAGGCTGAGGCCTATGCCGAAAACGACAAATATGAAGCCGCCGCGCAAATGATGGATGAAGCTAAAAAAAGCTTAAATACTCATGAAACGATAGCCGACGAGCCGGGCATGTTGGTGCTTGATTCTGCTGAACTTTGGTACAAATGCCTTTCTAAAGGAAAAAAAGATAAAAGAAACGTTTCCAAAGCCGAGATCCTGATTAACAAATATTCCAAAGTTGCTGAAAACAAAGCCTTTCAGAGTTATAAATTCCTCTTTCACAGAATAAGAGATTTTTATCATTGTACAGGGGATTATGCTGGCAAAATGGCGGTGCAAAAAAGGATGATAAATTATGATCCCAAGGATCCTGAACAATGGGATAGTTATTTTGAATATTGTAGGACATATCCCGGACTTAATGAAGATACTGAGACATTCATAAATGAATTAAAAGGCAAGGGCATAATCACTACGCCTCCCATGGAATTATCACTACTTTATAGTCGGTTTAAAAAAGGTGATAAAAATGTTTTCGGAGACATTTTTATTTGGCTTGACAACAATAGGATGATAGATCCGGATAATTTGAAATTCGCTTTTTCCTTGATCGATCAGATATTGGATGCCAAAGATCATGCAATGGTTAAGGATTATTACTACACTTTGACCAATATGGCCTTGGGACAAAAGATAGAAGGCGAGCACGCGCTTGGATTGGTTTTGATATTGGGAGAACGGGATAAAATCAAAAATGTAATGGAAGACATTTGGGCTAATGAGGGCAGAAAATGAAAAGGCGATTATTGACATTAATACTGCTGTTAAGCGGAATGGTTTCGGCTCAGCTTCCGATTTCCCAATTGAAGTCTTTTCTGTGCAGTCTAAGTAATGAGTTCCAAGCTGCTGAAATTACTGAATTGAAAAATGTCTTATCTTGCGAGGATGAAGAACTTTTCAGGAGTTATTTTGAAAGGATATATTTAAGTAAAGCGGATGATATACTGAAAAATAGGTTGTCGCAATTAAAGGCAAACACCACAAATGAAGTAAACAAAGAAATTGCTGATATTAAAGGAGATCTGAAAGATTTCAATGATTTTCAGTTTATAATGAAAAGGCTAGATGATGGTTCAGATGCTCTTGCCGATCTTCCGAGACTTAAAAATGTTTTAAAACATGCTGAATTGGCGAATAAGATATATTGGAAAGCAGAGCGCATTTTCTTCAAAGGAGATTATGCCAGATCGAAAGAGGTTTTTGAATTTTTAATTCTCCCTGAGAATAATGACAGTTTCTCAAAAGGAGCGTCTTATTTTTATTTGGGTAGAATGATAGCCGAAAGCGGGCTATACCGTTTGTGGTCTGGGAACGAGCGAGACATAAGGTTAAACGCACTCTGGAAGTTATTGCAGGTTCACAAGTACAGAACTTGTTTGACTTATATTTCTTTTGCTTATGCTGACGCTGCAAAATTATATCAGACGGAAGGATTTTTAAAACAAGCGCATGCTCTTACAATGGTTGAAGTTCCCACTATGGATAAAAAGCCTGCTGAATGCGCGAGACATAGGGTAGGGGCGGATTTGGCATTCGCGCTAAAAGATTACACCAATTGCATAAGACATTTGCAGCAGTTTGAAAAGAACAGTTACAATGGGATTCCCGATTATATGAACTACTATGTGAGGGTCATACTGAGGAAATCCGGAAGCAATCTTTGGTCATACTGTATGAGCAATCCTTTCAATGATTTTCACAAGTATGAAATCTTTTCTACAACACTTCAGGATACCAACAGTTGCCCGTTTGAATCTGAATATGTAACGGCGATGGCTCACAGCTGGCTGAAAAGAGAAGAAGTGCCTGAAAACATTGCCACCAACAGGATGCTAAACAATAATGTGTTTACAAATATTTACGACAAACGTTTCCTAAAGAAAGAAGGAGATGTAAAAAAATGAAGAAAGCATATTTATGTTTTTTTGTATTCTTCACAGCAATTTGTGATCTCGCATTGGCCAACGTGCCATATAGGGCGGTAATCAACGGCCCGCAAAACATAGGCTGTAATTCGGTTTTTCAATATAAGGCTACTCTAGAGGGATTGTCGGAAACATATATTTTCTCTGTACTGTGGTATCCGTGCTTCGATGTTAGTTATACGCCTAATGGACAGTTCGCACTAGTTACCGCTCCGAGTGAACCAACAAGTTTTGTTTTAGAATGTGATGTTTGTATTGGCTCGCCATCCAATCCTTATTCGTCAGAAACTTTGCATGCGAGTATTTCTATCACTGCAGCTGTTCCTTCATTTAATTTTAGCAGAGAAGATCTTTTTGCAGCTTATGTCTCAAACACTTCGGTTGTTCCGATATATGGGAATGTTGATTTTGACGGTAATCAATTAGTTAAAGACGGAAGTTGTAGCGTAGCTTTTTATGATGACGAATTATTATACTTTGATATTGACACTTCAGATTCTACACTTAGGATAAACAGGGGAAAAGTTAAATTGTCTGTACCAAATGGATTTAGACTTTGGGATACTCTTTATAGACAAACATTGCTCGGCAACGGAGGCAATAATATAGAGATAAATTTAAGCAACGACGTTGAAATACTTGACGCATTATATTACATGGTTGGTTGGGTAGAAGCTCAAAATATTGATTTAAATAAGAGTTTCACATTTTCCTTTGATTATGACGAGACAATTTTACCATACAAATCATATGGACTTACGAATGGGAATAATAAGCCAAGCAATTATGAATCAATAAAAACAGCAGTTGCATCCAAATTGCCACATGTTGCTGACTGCCAATGGAGGATAATAGGCAATGCTGTCTCGTCACATAACAACATTGCTTATGCTGTTGAGCCAGATCCGCCAAAGCCTAATATATATAACAATAAATACTTTTGCGTTTATAAAACAACCCCTTTATGTCCTAATGTTAATGTTTTAACAAACTATAACGGAGTTTGGGCAACAAGTATGGATACATTTGGGGACAGAAATGGATCTTTTAGCGTGATGGATGTCTACGCTTTTTTCAACAGTAGTTTATGGGGTAATATGCCACCGGTAAATTCGATAGACTGTAAAGTGGTTTATTTCAGCAATTTTTTCGCCGCTCATTGTTGTGAAGCGACCGGAAATGATGTCTTGTACAACGGATGGAGGCTTTTTAAGGCAAAAATCAATGGAGTCTTGATTGCCTTTGTGGTAGAAAATATTTATGACGTATACATGGCGTTCGGATATAACCCTCCCCCTCAACCTTTATAACTTACAAGGAGATAAATATGAAATCCCGCTATTTTTATGCATTGTTTCTCGCTATAATATTCTCCGGCTTTACTATTGCTGATGAGGATGGGTTTTCTAAACCTGCTCAGGAAGAAGCGCTTAGGATGAAGCTTGAGATGAGATTAGAAGCTGAAAAACCAGATCTAAAAGATTGGCACGATACTCTTATGGATTTGTCGAAAGACATGAGCAAGACCGGCTCCAAACAATTGGAAATGAGTTTTATGCGTCCTATTTACCGGTTGAATATGTATTATTCAGTCCTGGATACGGTCACCGCAGAAGATGTAGATGCGGTAAAATTAGCCAATGCCGGCACCAATACGTTAAGTTGGTGTTGGAATCTTCTGAGCCTAGGATGCTATTGCCGTCCCAGTATTCACCTTTATAAGCATGATTTTGCCAGCGCGTGGCGAAAGACAGATTTCACATCTGGAGCTCTGGATGTCGGAGTTGACAGCAACAGTGTAGTGCAACGCTTTTTCTGGTTCATAGGACAGGCTTACGCTAAGGATATTTGGGAAGATTGGTATGCATGTTGGAAAAATGAAAGCCAAAAAGAAAAGAAGAGATATTTTGTTCTCAGAAAACTAATATCTGATTTTGGCTCTTTGGAAATTTTCCTTCTGCCATATTTGTATGAAGCGTTGAAAGACGGTGATGAAACGCTGATGTGCATAATTAAGTATGAAAGCATTCATCCTGATCCAAATAATAACGACTTTAACTTTATCGAGACTAAAGATGATTTTTTCTTGTGGTGGGACGCAAATAAGGAAGCTTATAAAAGGGAATTGTCTGCCGAAGAGGGCCTTAAACAGGCGCTTAATAACGCAAAGAAATCTATCTGCTTTTTTGGCACTAGTCCTCGTGAACTTGAATTGCTGACTGTTTGGGCTCGAGAAATTGCCGATTATTATAAAAAACCAGTCACGCTTCGAGACAAAGATTATTGGTACTACAGAATAGGCGATGATAACATAGAAGATTGGGGAGATTATTACGAGGCCATTGATAAAAGTTATAATTCTAATTGAATAAAAAGCATGCATAAATGATTAGAATTACATATTTCTTGAGTTCGTGAAACTTGGCTGCACGGAATGAAGTAAAATTCCGCCGGATGAGAGCCCGGAGCTTACGCTCCGGGCTTTTTGCGATTTGATATAATACTTGTATGAAATCATACTTGTTTGTTAATCCCTCGGACCTTTTCGGAAGCCTGCCCTTGAAAGGCTCCGCCACTTCTTTCCTTAAGCCCGGCGATCTTAGGCTGGGCATCGACGACGACACGCATATTTGGGAGCTGGAACTGCCTTTGACCGCTTTGCCCGAGGACAAGAGCTGGGCGGAACTGGTCCTGGCCCTGGAGCAGAGCCTTGGCAAGATGCTCTCCGCTCTTCCGCAGGAGGGAAGGCCAAGGATATTGCTAATTCCCCTTTACGAGAAGGGGAGCGCGCCCTCGCCCCTGGAGTTCTTCCGGGTGCACTTCAAGGAGATCATGAATTATGCCTTCGCCATGTGCGGGCACAAGGCGGCGCTGATAGAGCAGCACCACGTCTTGGAAGACGGCGGCGACGTTCTTCTGGAAGTGGACGGGGAGCTGACGGCCAAGGAAGCCGAGGGCGCTCTTGTGGACGCGAAGCTTACGGAACTGCTGGGCGTCTGCCTGGGTTTCGCGGGCAAAGTCAAGATCGTGCCGGGGGACTTCAGCAGCGAGCACGATCTGGAAAAAGAGAAAGAGGAGGCGGAAAGGGCCGCGAAAATTGCCAAGCAGAAAGAGGAGCAGGAAAAAATTGTTTACGGCGACGGCGCCATCCCGTCCAAATTCGCGCCTGTGCCCATCAGGAGCCTCTACGAAAGGGAAGGTGGGCGCCAGAAGGTCCTCGTTGAGGGGAAAGTATTCTCCTACGCCAACGAGGAGAGCGAGCGCCGGCCCAACACCGCGCTGCTGACAGACGGCGACAGCGCCGTCAACGTCAAGATCTTCAAGATGCCCAAGTGGGGAAGCCAGGAGAAGATCCCTGTGGGCGACATAAAGGAAGGGGAGTGGCTGAAGGTTTTGGGAACGCTGGATCTCGACCAGAGAAGCGGCGAACTTTTCCTGCGGGCCGAGACCATCCTGAGGTCGGACGACCCGACGCCTCCTGAAACAAGCGCCGAGCACAGAGTGGAGCTGCACGCGCACACGAAGATGAGCTCCATGGACGCGCTGACGGAAGTGAACGACCTTATCGCCCGGGCGAAGTTCTGGGGGCACCCGGCCGTGGGCGTCACCGACCACGGCAACGTGCACATCTACCCGGACGCCTACAAGCAGGCCAAGAAACTGGGCATCCGGCTGCTTTTCGGCGTGGAGGGATATCTTTGCAACATTCCCTCCGCCGAGCTGAAGAAACGTTTGGAGAGCAAAAACTCCGGCGGCATGAGCAAGCAGGAAGCCGGCGACATCAAGGCCAATACCTTCCACATCATCCTCTACGCGAAAAACCGCCTTGGGCTGCACAACATTTACGACCTCGTGTCGGTTTCCCATACGGAATATTTCTACTCCCATCCGCTTATCCCCAGGGATATCCTCGAGCAGTACAGGGAAGGCTTGGTCATAGGCGGCGCCTGCGTGGCGGGCGAGCTTTTCGACCTCGTATTGAAGGGCGACGCCGGGATAATAGACGAGCATACTTTTGAGGAGCGTTTTTCCGAGGCGCAGAAGCTTTACGATTATTTCGAGATCCAGCCGCTGGGCAACAACGTCTTTTTGAAAAGCAAGGTCGAGTATCCGAAAATAAAGAGCAACGACGACCTTGTCAGGCTGAACAAAAAAATCGTCGAGTTGGGCGAGAAGTACGCTAAACCGGTCTGCGCCACCTGCGACGTGCATATCCTCGAGGAAAAGGACGCCCTGGCAAGGAAGATATTGCAGGTGGGCCAGGGCTACGACGACGAAACGGAAGCGCCCCTCTATTTCCGCTCCACCGACAAGATGCTGGAGGAATTCAGTTATCTCGGCGAAGAGAAGGCCCGCGAGATCGTCATTACGAACACGAATAAGATCGCGGAATCATTGGAGGATCTCCAGCCTATTCCCGACGGCTTCCATCCGCCGAAAGTGGAGAACGCGGAGCAGAGGCTGCGCGACCTCTGCTACGGGAAGCTGCACGCGGTCTACGGCGAAACGCCCCACAAGATCCCTTTGATGCGCCTTGAGCGCGAGATCGGCTCCATAATAGAGAACCATTACGCCGACCTTTACATGCTGGCCCAGATGCTGGTGCAGAAATCTTTGTCCGACGGTTATATCGTGGGGTCCAGAGGCAGCGTGGGTTCTAGCTTCGTGGCCTTTTTGAGCGGCATCACGGAAGTGAACAGCCTGCCCGCCCATTACGTTTGCCCGAAATGCCACAAGACGGAATTCGTCGGCTACGACGACGAGGGAGAGCAGAGGGAAAAGCCCCTGGACGGCATCACCCAAAAGATCGGCATCGACCTGCCGATGAGGAAGTGCCCGGTCTGCGGAGAAAATATGGGCCGCTTCGGCTTCGACATTCCTTTCGAGACCTTCGTGGGCTACAAGGGCGACAAGACGCCGGATATCGACCTTAACTTCGCGGGCGAATACCAGAGCCAGGCCCACCGCTACACGGAAAAGCTCTTCGGCATCGAGAACGTCTACCGCGCGGGCACCATCGCGACACTGCAGAGCAAGACGGCCTACGGCTTCGTCATGAAATACCTGGACGAGACCGGGCTGAAAATGCCCGCCGCCATGAAGGAGTACGTCATCTTCCAGCTGGTGGGCGTAAAAAGGACCACCGGCCAGCACCCGGGCGGCATGATCATCCTTCCGAAGGGCGAACTGATCACGGACTTCTGCCCCGTGCAGTATCCCGCGGACAGAAAGGACGCCCAGAACAAGATCACGCACTTCGATTACCACAAGATGGAATCGCAGCTTCTGAAGCTGGATATTCTGGGACATGATGTTCCGACGCAGATCAAGCTCCTTAGCGACTACCTCGGCTCCGACGTGACGAAGCTGGAGCTGAACGATCCCGCCATGCTGAGCCTCTTCACCAGCGTCGAGGCTTTGAAAGTGAAGCCCGAGGACATCGACAGCCAGACGGGAACGCTTGGCATTCCGGAATTCGGAACGAATTTCGTGCGCGGCATGCTCATGGACGCCAAGCCGAAAAACATCGAGGATCTCATTAGGATATCCGGTCTTTCCCATGGCACCAACGTCTGGCTCGACAACGCCCAGTCCCTCATCACCAACCTGAAGCTGACGCTCAGCGACGTCATTTGCACCAGAGACGACATAATGCTCTATCTGAAGGGCAGGGGCATGGAGCCCTTCCACGCCTTCAAGATCATGGAGAGCGTCAGGAAGGGCAGGGGACTGAAGCCCGAGGACGAAGAGGCCATGGGCAAGGTGAAGGTGCCTGACTGGTACGTCGATTCCTGCAAGAAGATCAAATACATGTTCCCGAAGGCCCACGCCGTGGCTTACGTTTTGAACGCCGCCAGGATCGCATACTGCAAGGTGCACTACCCACTTGCCTTCTACGCGACGTATTTCTCCATCAAGCGCGACCATTTGAACTCCACCCTGGTCTCCAAAGGCCTGAAGGCCGTCCGCCAGGAGCTCTACTCTCTCAGAAACAAAGGCAAGGACGCGACCGCCAACGACCAGGTCTCCATAGAAATTCTCGAACTGGCCCAGGAAATGTGGGCCAGAGGCTTCGAGATGCTGCCCCTTGACATCTACAAGTCCCATCCCACCAAGTGTCTTATAAAAGACGGCAAGATCCTGCCGCCTCTTAACTCCATCCCGGGGCTGAGCGAGGCCGTGGCCGCCAGTATCGCAAAGGCCAGGGAGGAAGTCGGCACCTTCTCCAACCAGGAGGAATTCCAGCGCTTGGTGGGCTGCAATTCCACGCTTCTTTCGGCCATGCAGAAAGACGGGCTTCTGGGCGACATGCCGGAAAGCAGCCAGACGGACTTCTTCTCCATGTTCTCAAGCGAGGAGCCGAAAAAAGTCGAGGAGCCCGCGCCAATTGCCAAGGACGAAAAAGAGATTTACGTAAAGCCCAACACCCTGACTCCCAAAGCGGAGCCGAAATCCGCTCCCGCTCCGGAGCCGCCTCCTGCTCCCAAAGAGGAGCCTTCTTCCGAGCCGGAACTCGACACCC
>JAGCTE010000027.1 GCA_017963805.1 bacterium
GATGGGCTTGACGGCTTCCCTGTTGGAGAGGAGGTCCCTTTCCGCGCAGTTCTTCGCCATGTGCAGGAAGTTGACGGCGATGTCGCCGATACGCTCGATGTCGTGCGCGACGTGGATGTAGGCCGGAACGCGCTCGGCGTTCGCCTTGTCAGCGTTGAATTCGGAGAGCCAGGTAAGGAAGGAGCTGACGTCGCGCTGGAAGTCGTCCAGGTCGTTCTCGTAGTTTATGATCTCCGTTTCTTTGCTGAAATCGTTGTCCATGAAGGCGTGGTAAGAGGAGCGCATCATGTTTTTGCCTTTCTCGAGAGCCTCGATGGTGATCCTCCTAAGCTGGGAGAAGGCGAGGTTGGGAGTCATGAGAAGGCGCGTGTCGAGAACGTAGGTGCGTTCGTTTTCCATCGCCTTGACGGGAATGATCTTTTCGCTCAGCTTGACGAGTAGGGAAGAGAAGGGGAGAAGCAGAAGCGCCGTCAGAAGGTTCACCATGGTGTGCGCCATGGCGGCGTGGTGGGCCAAAAGGTCTCCTCGGAAAGCGTCACCCGGGATGAAGGCGTCGAAGAAAAGCAAAGCCAGCGACCTGTCGCCTATTTTGATGAAGAAGCAGGCCGTGCCGAGGGCGACGGTGAAGAGGTTAATGATCGTGTGGATGACGGCGACGCGGTGCGCGGCCCTCGACGTTCCCTTGGCGGAAAGATGGACCGCAATTGATTTGCCGAGGTTGCAGCCGAGGATAAGGGGGCAGATGGTAGCCAAGTTCATCATGCCGGAGCAGGCAAGGATGATGACGGCGCCGACGGTCGCCGCGCTGCTTCTTAGCAGAGCGCTGACAAAGAAAGCGGCGAAGAAACAGTAAAGGAAGGGGAGGACGTTTCCGGTAGAGCAGTCGAAGACTTGGCCGATCTCTCTGAAGCATTCGCTGCCTGATAGGGGAGTTAGAGTCTCTTCCAAAAGGTAAAGGGCAAGGAAGACCGTGCCGAACCCGAAGAAGATCCTGCTGAGCGCGTGCCAGAAGTCGCCGCGGCGGCCGGGAATGAGCCTGAAGACGGCGCCGAGGATCAAAGCCGGCATGATAAGGCCGTAAAGCCGGCAGGCCATGATTTGGGGCGCGACTGTGGAGCCTATGTTGCAGCCAAGGATCAGCGGAACGGAAACGGAAAGGGAGAGCAGTCCCGCGTTCACGAAGCCTACGACCATGTCGCTGGCGGCGCCGGAGGACTGCAGAATGGCGGTTACGAAAGCGGCCTTGAAAAGGTCGGAGATTGGGCGGCGCTCCTTGGAGTTGAAGAGGGCTTTCAGTTTCTCGCTGACGGCCGTCCTCAAGCCGAAGGACATGAAGACCAAGCCGAGGAAGAAGAGCGAGAAGAAGCCGAGGAGTTTGAGAAGCAGGGCGCCCTTGTCGATGGTCTGGACTGAAAAGCGGAAGCTGTCGTAGCCCTGGACTTCCGCGTGGATCACGCTCTTGCCGGAAACGGGCGCGCCTTTAACGTAAACTTTGGCCTGCCCGGAAGAATCGCTGACAATGTTTTCCGAACTGAATTCAACTTTGGGAGAGGCGCCTTCGCAGAAGAAATGAACGGGGACGCCGCTCTTGGGTGAGCCGTCCTCGTTGTAGAACGTCAAGATCACGGGCTCTTTTATTGAAAGGCCGTTCACGGCCTGCTGGCCGTCGCCCGCGGCCGAAACGCCCCAGTTGAGCGCGAAAAAGGTTTCCTTAACGGTGCCGTCGGGAAGACGGAAGTGCGATCTTATCCTGTGCGTCCCGGGAACGGGCGCGACTTTGACTGTCGTTCTGGCGCAGCCGGCCTCGTCGGAAACGGAGACTGATCCGCCGGGAAAAGAAAGGGCGCCGTCCTCGGATTCGAAGGTGACTTTTGTCCCCGCCACAGGCTTGCCGGCGGGATTGAGGACTTTTGCTTCCAGCTCCTCGGGTTCGCTTGAGTTGGCGAGGCAGCGGAAACTGTTTTGCGCTTCCAGTTTGTCCGGAACGCCGCCGGCGTTGTCGCAGGCGGGAAGGACAAGAAGCGCAGCTACGGCGAGGACGCTAAGAAAGATTTTCCTAATTTTCAAAAGGCGTGTCGGTTCGGTTTTAAAAAGCGGAGCGGCGTGCGCCGCTCCGCTTTCTCTTTTTTAGTCAAGCTTTATTTCAGAAAGTTTCTGATAGAGCTTGAAGCGGCGTTCCATCAGTTTCGCGCCTTTTTCGACCAGGGCTTCCGCGGTGGCGGGATCCTGGGCTTTCAGCTGACGGAAGCGGTTTTCACCGAAGGCGTACTCGGCGTAAGGCAGCGTGGGCGCCTTACTATCGAGCTGCAGCGGCTGCTCCAGCGTCGGGTTGTACCTGTAGAGGAGCCAGGCGCCGCTGTTGACGGCCTTCTGCTGCTCGCGCAAGCCCGTAGTCATGTTGATGCCGTGGGCGATGCAGTGAGCGTAGCAGATGATCAAAGACGGACCGTCGTAGGCTTCAGCCTCGTTGAAGGCTTTGACAGCCTGGGCGGGGTTGGCGCCCAAGGAGACGGAAGCGACGTAGACGTTGCCGTAGGTCATGGCGATCATGCCGAGGTCCTTTTTCGGCATTCTCTTGCCGCCGGCCGCGAAGAGGGCCTTGGCGCCCAAAGGAGTAGCCTTGGACATCTGGCCGCCGGTGTTAGAGTAGACTTCCGTGTCGAGGACCAGGATGTTGACGTTCTTGCCGGAGGCGATGACGTGGTCGAGTCCGCCGTAGCCGATGTCGTAAGCCCAGCCGTCGCCGCCAAGGATCCAGACGGATTTCTTGACGAGGTAGTCGGCGAGGGAGTAGAGCTGCTTGGCTTCCTGCTTGTCGCATTTAGCAAGGCGCTCTTTCAATTCGGCGACTCTGGCGCGCTGCTCTTCGATCTCGGTCTGGTTGGTCTGGGGAGCGTTCTTGATGGCTTCAAGGAGCGGCTTGCACTCGGCGGAGCATTCGCAGGCCAAGAGTTTGTCGATCAGCTCAAGGGCGAAGCCTTTGAACTTGTCGACGCCCAGGCGCATGCCGAGACCGAATTCCGCGTTGTCCTCAAAGAGGGAGTTGGACCAGGCCGGGCCGCGGCCGTCAGCGCGTTTGCAGTACGGCGTGGTCGGCAGGTTGCCGCCGTAAATGGAGGAGCAGCCCGTCGCGTTGGCGATCATGGCTCTGTCGCCGAAGAGCTGACTGAGAAGCTTCACATACGGAGTCTCGCCGCAGCCGGCGCAGGCGCCGGAATACTCGAAA
>JAGCTE010000028.1 GCA_017963805.1 bacterium
GAGTGCAAAGAGAGAGGCATCCCGCTTGTTTCGATAAGCACCGACTTCGTTTTCTTCGGCGACGGCAGCCATCCTATGAAAGAGGACGACCCAACGGCGCCCAAGGGCGTTTACGCCGTGACGAAAAGGGAAGGCGAGCTGGAAATAGAAAAGAGCGGCTGCGAATTCTTGATCGTCAGGACGGCCTGGCTCTACGGCAAGGGCGGAAAGAATTTCCCCGACACGATGATCAAGCTCGCCAAGGAAAGGGAACTTCTGACGGTCGTCAACGACCAGGTGGGCTCCCCGACGTTCACGCAGGACCTGGCGGAAGCGCTGCTTAACCTTATTTCCGTCGGGGCCAGGGGCTACTACCACTTCACCAACCAGGGCGGGATCAGCTGGTACGACTTCGCCTGCGGCGCGATCGAGGAAGCTTACGCGCTCGGCATGATAGACAACGCGCACAAAGTTGACGTAAAGCCCGTTTCGACCAAGGAATTCCCGCGCCCGGCCCCGCGTCCGGCGTATTCCGTGCTTTGTTTGGAAAAATATACCAAGGCTACTGGAAAGACGCCGCCCGAATGGCGGGAGGCCCTCCGGCGCTACCTCAAAAGCCTTTGAGACCCTAATAAATGTTAAAATGAATTAAACCCTAAAATAAGGGAGGACATATGAACAAACATATCCTAGCCATAGGTCTTATCGCCGCCCTCGTTTCCCTTGTTGGCTGCGAAAAGAAAACCAACGACGATGAAATGAAGAGCGTCGCTCTTTCTTTGAGAAGCCTGGAGAACAGGCTCGAGAAGATCGAGAAACGCCTCGGCAGCCTTGAAAAAGCGCCGAGCGCCAAAACGGAGATCCGCACCGTTTCAAGCAATGACGATGTCGACGACATTCTGGCTTCTTTCAACGAGAAACTCTACAACCTGGAACAGATGATGGTGGCGGCCGGCTTCGACGTTCTGTCCACCAACGAGGACATCGAAGTTTCCGCCATGGCGGAACTCGTCGAAGAAAAGACGATGGAGAAACGCCGCGAGAAATACCAGGCCACCATGCGCGAACTCAGGGACACCCAGCGCAAGAGCGACAGCGACAACTACGGCGCGGCCTTCACGGAGCTTCAGGAGAAGACCAGGTTCCGCTGGGGCGGCAACCGCAACGAGAGCCAGGAAGACAGGGAAAAGCGCATGCAGGAAATGGTTCAGGCGAGGGAAGACCTTATCAGGCAGTATCCCGACTCGTACGCCGCTGCGCAGCTCAGGGCCGAGACGGCGGCCTGGAACCTCATGCAGAACAATTACCAGGACGCGCTTAGCACTTACAAAGACTTGATGGCGTCCAGCAAGGGGACCGAGGCGGTCAACGAGTGGGGCGTGCGCAACGTCACGGGCCTTCAGTACTCTCTTGCCAACAAGGCCATCGAGGAAGGCGACTATGCCACGGCCAGGAGCATCATGAAAGATCTTGAAAGCAGCGGCGACGACCTCGTCATGGCTTTCGAGGGCTTCGGCGGAGGCCGCGGCGGCAGAGGCGGCAGAGGCGGCAGGCGCGGCGGACCCGGCGGCGGCGGTTTCAGAATGGAGGACAATCTGATCTCCAGGAACCAGGCCATTTCCAAACTTAACGACAAAATGAACGGAAAATAAAACTAAGGGATATAAATGCAGGAACGAGATGAGATAGGCGCCAGCCTTGCGCGCTTTCACGCCGCGCTGAAGCAATCGGGCAGCGGACTCAAGGCTTTCACCAGAAAGCAGTACATGGAAAAATGGAGAAGCGAAAGGATCTTCCATGTTTTGAGGATCAGGACGACCATGGTCCAGGCTATGCAGAATTTCTTGAGCGGAAACGGCCTTCTGAACCTGGAGCGCGTCTCCCTTTCGCCGGTGACGGACCCTCTGGCCCACGACATCGAGTATTCTCCCACCATCCGCTACAAAGGCCAGCCTTACAAGACCACGCACTCTATGATCTACTCGAAGTTTTTGGCCTGCACCAACCCCCTTCTGAAGGGCGTCTACATAGACTCCCCGAACATAAGGCTTGAGCTCGAGAGCCCGACCGGCGAGCAGCGCGGCCGCTATCTCATCGACTTTTCCCAGATGGACGTTGAGCTCAGGCGGGAAAAATTCGTGACGCTCGAGGAATACTTCGACGAAGAGGAGAAAGTCAAAGCCATCCTGGCCAAGGATTATCAGAAGGCGCTCGCTTTCTTCGAGGACATGATCATCTTCACCGTGAAAGCCCTCATCGAAAAGAACGCGGATGATCTCAAGGCATTGGGCGCAACGCTTACGGTGCCTGAAAAACCGTTCCCGGCCTTCTTCAGGGACGAAGTGGGGGACGCTTCGGAAAAGGAATTGGGAGACTCCGCGAAAAGCCAGTTCTTCTGGATCAAGGGCATCATGCGCGAAAACTACGACCTGGTCTACCCCTACCTCAGAAAGGACGGTACGAAAAGGCCGCTGGAGGACGTGCCTTCCAGGGACATCTACAACTACGACCTCTGCGCGCAGAGCCGGCTTGCCGAAGGCGGCATGGGCGGAGCCCTGGAAGTTTTGTCCGGCGCCATCAGGGAATGGCTCTATGAGCCGATAATTGAGCGCCTCGTGGACAACAAGATCATCATGACGCGTCCTGCTTTCGACCGCAACGGCGAAATTACCAACGTCGAGGAACTGAGCGGCTACGCTCCTTTTTTGGCGGCGGCGGCTATGAAGGGCGAAGACGGATCAGACCTCTTCCCTTCGACCTTCGGCGGCGGCGTGGGCGTCGAGCGTCTGCTCTACGCGCTCCTCAAGGGGCCGGTCATCAAAAAGATCGACGACGTCACGCTCTTCGGCAAGAATCCCGATTCGCATCCTATTTATCTGTTCTAAACCTTAACAAATTAA